>CAVKYI010000008.1:0-78239 GCA_963660435.1 Sodaliphilus sp. | reverse complement strand
CTTCGCTTGGTCTCATTCAAATTTTCTTGACCAAAGCAATTTTTAGAGGTGACCTAGAAGTTTTCCTTCTTGATTTCGAAGTAGCTTTGCGGATGGCCGCAGACCGGGCACATGCCGGGCGCTTTCTTGCCGATGACGATGTGGCCGCAGTTCGAGCATTGCCAAATGCAGTCTCCGTCGCGGGAAAAGACAAGTCCTTCTTCGACATTCTTCAGGAGCTTGCGGTAACGTTCCTCGTGTTCTTTCTCGATCTTGCCGACCATGGCGAACTTCGCCGCGATTTCGTGAAAGCCTTCTTCGCGGGCTTCCTTGGCCATACGGTCATACATGTCGGTCCATTCGTAGTTCTCGCCGTCCGCCGCGTCCTTTAGATTTGCCGCGGTGTCCTTGATCTCTCCGCCCATCAGGTACTTGAACCAGATCTTGGCGTGTTCCTTTTCGTTGCCGGCGGTTTCCTCGAAAATATTCGCTATCTGGACAAAGCCTTCCTTTTTGGCTTTTGACGCGTAATAGGTGTATTTGTTTCTCGCCTGGGATTCTCCGGCGAAAGCCGCCCACAGGTTCTTTTCAGTCTTGGATCCTTTTAATTCCATATTTGTCTCCTTGGAAGGGATTGAAGGCTGTTGCTGATTTTTAATCTACAAAGAAAAAGCCGAAAAGGTACAGTCAGGGTTTGGAAGGTGGGGACGTTTTCCGGAATTTTCGCGTTTTGACCACCGAGTAGATGACCATGACGGCAAACGTGACCGCTTCGGCGAGGGGAATGGCGAGCCACAGACCTTTTTCGCCGAGAATCGCGGGAAGGAGAATAAACGACGGAATGACCAAAACGATTCCGCGCAGAAACATGAAGGCGATGGCGGAATTCGCCTTTTCGAGACCCTGGTATATGCCGATTCCCACGAGGTTCATTGAAGTGAAGACAAATCCCATCGCGAAGAAGGGAAATCCGTGCATCGCGATTGTATGGGGAGCTGTCCCGCGATCGAGGAAGAGCGTAATCAGCGGATCGCACCAAAGCGCGCAGCCGACACTTATGAGGAGGCCGAGGAGGAACGTCGCCACAAGGGAAATCCTTATCGTCGATTTGACTCGTTCTGTACTGCCGAGGCCGTTGTTGTAGCTGATAATCGGAAGCTGGCTCTGCGCGATTGAATTTCCGAAGATGAAAATCAGGGGAAAAAGGTAGCAGGCGACACTAAAGGCCGCGACGCCGTCTTCGTGCAGATACTTGATGAACATGTAGTTTCCGATGATGATGATTACCGATACGGCGACTTCCCCGAGGAATGTCGAGAATCCGAGCTTCATCATGTATCCGGCATTGCGAAGGGTGAGATAGAAGCTCGTGAGGCTCAGCTTTAGCCGGTAAAAGTGCAAGGTCTTAGAGAATTTCAAGAGATAGGTCATGACCATGATGACGCCGACCGCTTCCGAAAGAACCGTTGCTACCGCCGCGCCCCACACGCCGAGCTTCAGGGGAAAGATGAAAAGCCAGTCGAGGAAAATGTTCAGCAAGGCGGAAACGATATTTACGGACATCGCCATTTTCGGCGAGCCGTCTAGCCGGATAAGAAAGGACCCGACCATCAGAAAGACGCCCAGAACGGGGAACAGGTAGATTCCGCGCAGGTAGTCCCGGACATAGGGCAAGAGCCGGTCAGAGCCTCCAAAGAGGTAATTCAGCCGTTCCGGGAAAAAGAAGATGACGCAGGCAAGGGCAATCATGAAAACCAGCGGAACAATGATGGATTGCGTTGCATTGATATTTGCCGCCTTCGTGTTTCCCTGGGCGAGATGCGTCGCCGCGACAATGCTCACGCCGCTAGCGAACATCAGGCTTGCCGCGGTCGAAAAGAGAAAGACCGGCGCAGCGATATTCACTGCGGCAAGGGCATCGCTCGAAACGCCCTTGCCTACAAAAATCCCGTCGATAACGTTGAACATCGCCATGAAAATCATCCCGATCAGGGTCGGAACGAAAAGCTTCACGAATAGCTGGGGGATGTCCATTTTCCCAAAATCCAGGGAATCTCTATTTGTGTTTTTCATTTTCATAGTGGGGGGGCAATATAGTAAATTAAAAAGTCAATACAAGGGAATGCAAAATTTTAAAACGAACCCTTCGCTTTTTAACAATCGGCAAGAATCTCTAGGCTTTGGATTTCGACAATTTCTATATTCTCTCGTATATGAAAAAGTTGGTGCATCTTCGCGAAAAATGTCTGGAATGTGCGGGCTGTGTCGGGGTTTGCCCGAAAATGGCCTTGGACATGTATGGACTCGACCTGCAAATCGATCGGACGAAATGCATCCGCTGTGGCCTCTGCACGCGCGCCTGCCCGGCGGGAGCCTTGATATTCGAGGAGGCCGAAAAGTGAAGCGAGCGGAATACGATGTCCTGGTTGTCGGGGCGGGACCCGGCGGAAGTGTCGCGGCGCGAAATCTGGCGCGAAATGGATTTTCCGTCCTGCTCGTCGAAAAGCGCGAAAGAATCGGATATCCCGTGCGCTGCGGAGAAGCTAGCACCAAGCTCGACAGGCTCCAGGAGGAATTCGGCCCGATCGACCTGGATTGCATCGAAACGGAACTGAACGGGCTCTATGTCTATGGTCCCGGAGGAATCGAGCTCGACTGCAAAATGCCCGGGGTCGGCGTGATGCTCAACCGGGAAAAGTTCGATCCGCATCTTGCGCGCCTCGCGGAAGAAGACGGTGCGGAAGTCGAAACCTTTGCGCGAGCCTCTGCCGTGGAAAGCGTGGAAAACGGATTTCGGAAAGTTTCCATCGTGACGGCCCGGGGAACGGAAACGGTTCGCGCAAGAATGGTCGTCGCGGCGGACGGCGTGGAAAGCCGCATCGGGCGCATGGTCGGACTCGATACGCTCCAAAGGCCCGGAGCGACTTGCTCGGGCGTCGATATCCAGGTCGAAGGGATCTTGACGAAATCCGACTATCTTACGTTTTGGCAAGGCGCGGATTACATCAACAACGGCTACATCTGGAGCTTTCCGAAACGGAAGAGCGGCGTGACGAATTTTGGCGCGGGCTTTCTCGTCTCGGATTTTGACGGCAAGTGCATCGAAGAGGTGACTTTTGACTGGCTGCATCGGCTGTTTCCGGACGCTAGGGTCGTGGAACATCATGTAGTGGGCGGTCTCGTTCCCGTTTCCGGAAACCTTCCCCATGCGGTCAAGGACAATCTTCTGCTTGTGGGGGACGCGGCGCACCATACGAATCCGCTGACGGGAGGTGGAATCGCGACGGCGATGCGTGGCGGACTTCTTGCTGCAAACGTCGTCGGGATGGGGCTTCGCCTGGGAAACCTTTCCGAGGACTATCTGCATCTCTACGAAAAGCTCTGCATGCGGAAATTCGGAAAGAAGCATCTGCAGATTATGAAATTCCGTCGCTTTCTGACCACAAGAAGCCGGGAGGATCAGATTCGCCTGTATAAAATCATCAAGGCCTATCTCGATGGCGACCAGCACGCTGTGGCGTTCCTGAAAATGCCGCTCGAAGTGCTGAAATTCGCCGTGAACTATCTGCGATTCAAGTGATTTTCCGTTTGCGGATGTCAGCGCGTCCTCGCCAGGCGCCGTATGGAAATTTTTCCTGCGGACTCGACCTGCAGAATCGTTTCGCAGTTTCTCCGTGGGATGTTCCAGCTTTCCTCTGGTGGCAGAACCTTCGTTTCGAGGTGTTTTCCGTTTATGTCGAACAGGCGAATCCGGGAAATTGCGCTCCCGTTTTGAAACGTGACGAATTTCGCGTCTTGCGCAAGGGTCCAGCCCTGGATTGGTTTCGCAACGTCCAAGGGCGTTCTGTCGGCGGAAGAACTCGAAGCGTCTTCCGCACTTGAAGAACTTGAAGTTTCGATTGAATCCGGAATATCGATCGTGATGATACCGAATGCGGTCGTGTCGCCTGTCGTTCCCGCAACCTTCATCGCGTAAGCGTATCTGGTCGCCTTCGCGTTTTCCGGGACTTGTCCGCGAAGCCAAATTTCGGAACCGTCTTCGTTTGTCGAAAGGCTTGTTGTCACCCAGTCGGGAAGACCTTCTGCAGAAACTACTCCGTTTCCGTATCGATAGCAGAATGCGGCAAGCGAATCTCCCGGTTTCAACGTTTGCCGGCTTGATCCCGCTCCGCACTTTCGAATGAAGGCCTTTGCGCTGAAACTGGGTTCGCGCGTTCCGCCGACGATTTCGATGTCGGGACTTGCCGGCTTTTCCATGCCGTATCCGAGAAAATAGTCCAACATGCTTGCCTGTACGTATCCCTTTGTCGTTGTACCGTTTCGGTAGCACGGATTCTGCATCAGCGAATAAATACGCTCGTCGCTCGCGATGTCCGTCGTGAAAATCACGAGTTCCTTGTTCGCATAGTTTACGAGAACCGATTCTTCGCGCCAGTCTCCCAAAATGTCTCCGTGGAACATGGCGACGCCGCGGTCGCTTCCGCTTGACGCATAGACTTTCCATGTCGTGTTTACCCGAGAAACAGTCTTGGATTCGTAATTCCACTTTTCGATTTTCCCTTCGTTATAGCTTTCCGCACCGAGATCGCCGTCCCACCAATAGCGCAGAACCGGATAGAGATAGCTGTCCGAAATTTTCGCGTTCGTCCTTGCGTTGTATGTCCCCTGGAAACTCCACGCTTCAAGTCCGTCGTAGTTCGGGTCGATATCGCCGACGGCTCCCCGGCCCACGTCGCACTGCCCGTTGCAGGAAGCGTCGCCGTAGTGCGTCCAGAGAATTTCGCCAGTCGAGGCGTTGTAGTAGTATTCGAGAAGGTTTTGCGGATGGTCTTGCTGGATGCCGTATCCCATCATTTCCTTTTCGCCCTTGTTGAACGCTCCGACATACCAGCGATCCCCGTGGTTGACGAGCGAAATTTGATAGCGCAGCGTTCCGTCCCCGTTTAGCGCGTATCCCTGGTGCAGGACTTCGTCCTTTCCGTCGTAATCGACATCCGCGATGCGGATCTGGTGCGCCTCCGCGCCCCCGCCGTTCTTTCCGGCGTCATGCTTCCATTGTTGCACGAGCTTTCCATCTGTAACATGGTAGGCTAGCGTCATGCTGTTAAAGCTCTTGTCCGAATTTCGGTTCTTCATCCAGCAGACAAGACTTGGCGTTTTCCCGTCAAGGTAGCCGATTCCCATCATTACCGCGAGCGGTCCCACGGAAATATAGTCGCTCGGGACATCCGCGATATACTTGAGAGCTCCGGTCTTTCCCGAAAGCACCGCTATCGCCTGGGCATTTTTCTTCGAATTGCCGTACTTCTTGCCGTCCCCGAACGTCACGCCGTCGGCAATGCGGACAATCACTTCCGCGTAGCCGTCGCCGTCTATGTCATAGACCGTCGCACCGTCCCACATCCCGACGTCGATTGTCGATGCGCCCGGACTGATGTTGTTCTTGTTTTCGCTATTTGCGCCGAGATCGAGTGTCCACAGATACTTGCCCGTGCTTGTGTAGGCCTGGAGTTGCTGGTGGTTTAGTGCGGGCTGGTCGAGTACGTAATCATAGGCTCCGTCGCCGTCGAGGTCGCCGACCCAGACAAAGTGCACCGTGGAAGATGGATCGATGTTTTCTACCGAAACCGTGACATAGGGGCCTACCGCCTTGTTTGCGGGCATCGTGTAGCTTCCTGTCGTTTCGAGTTCCACGCCGTCCAGGACTTTTTTCACGAAATAGGTGTTTTCTCTCGTAAAGTCGGCGCTTTCATCCAAAAAGTTCGTTCCTCCGACGAGAACGGATTCGTTCAGTTTCACTGTTTTCCCGTCTGTTGTGCGATAGACGTTAAAGCCTAGATTGGCTTCGTCTGTCGCAAGGCTTCTCCACGAGACAAGCGACCTCGTGTCGCTCTTTCGGACTGCGACGATGCCGCGGTCAAGATACTCGAACTGTCGGGCCGCGTTGGCGCTAGAAAATAGACAGGCGAGAAAAAGATATGCGAAAAACGCATCGGCGAAAAGCGTGCTTCGGCGGGTGTTTGTCATCATGTCTCCTTTATGGTTCTATAATGTTCTATGAAATATACTATAAAATGTTCTACAAAAAGTTCTATGGACTAAATTCTGTCGTTTTTCGGTATGTGCTATGCAATGTTCTATAATTTTTGCCTTTCTTTAGGTATATTGTGGTCTATGAGCGAATATGCAGACATCTTCGACTATTCCGATTTTCGAAAGTTTCTTTCGGCGTACCAGGAAAAGCGGCAGGCGATCGAACCGAAGTTCACCCGGACGGAATTTTGCAACCTGCTCGGGCTTCCGCACACGCGCAGCTATTTTAACGATGTCGTTCGCGGAAAGACGCTCACTTTCGAAATGCAACGACGCTTTCAAAAGGTTCTCGGACTTTCCGGCAAGGAATCCAGATATTTCGATGCCATGGTCCGATTTGACCAGTCGAAGGTCGAGGAGGCGCGGAGCAGGGCTCTCCAGGAGATGATGTCCTTGAACCCGAACCCCGAAATCATTGCCGATCCGACGAGCTACGAACTTTTTTCGAACTGGTACAACGCGGTTCTCTTCAATCTTCTGGGAGTCATCGAGGTCGGCGACGACCTGTCGGAAATCGAAAAACGCATTTTCCCGCCGGTCTCGCAAACAAAAATCAAAAGCGCTCTGCAGGTTCTTCGAAAACTGTCGCTCATCCAAAAGGATGTGAACGGTTTTTGGCGTCCTACGCGCGAAGGATTCGCGACGGTTCGCCAATGCAAGAACGATATGGTGCTGCAATACCAGAAACAGTGTCTGGAACTTTCGAAAGAGGCCATCGAATCCACGGGAAAGGAGTCTCGCGATATGACGACTTTTTCCGTCGGAGTTTCCCGAAAGGCACGGAACCGCATCGACCGCGAAGTGGAACGCTTTAAGGAACGCATCCGGAGAATTGTCCGGGAAGATTCCCTTCCGCCCACGGAAGTCGAACATATCAATCTGCATGTTTTCAGCAATCTGAAGGACAAGGGGTGATTCGCATGAAGTTCTCGTTTCGAATACTCGGCTTTTTTAAACGCTTGGCCTTGTCGTTCTCCGTGGCGGCGTTCTGCTATTCCTGTGGAGAAAACGCGAAAACCGCAGGGACAATCATCGAAACCAATACGGGAAACAAGGAATGTTCGCGGGTCTTCATTTCGACCGCGGCGATTTCCCTTCGTGCTGGCGACACCGTTTTCGTTTCCGGACATGCCTACAGAAAAGCCGTGGACTCGCTCGCCGTCGTCTCCGGCGTGATGTCTCTCGACAGCGTTCCTGTGGGAATCTATGATTCCGCGGAAGTGCATACGGCAAACGGAGAGCTTCGGACTGTCGCTGTCAAGTGGGAGAGCGTGAAGGGAGAGGTTTTCTTCGATCCGGCGCTCGGTTCGAATTCTGTGGGCGTCTTGTCGCTAGACTTGCCAAAAGGTTTTGAAGATCTCGCGATTGCGTCGGAGATATTTGAAAATGTTCCCGCGCTTTTCCCCGTGCCTGCAAAGATTCAAGGCCCGTGCCTTCTCGACAGGAGCGGAAACCTGATGCGTCTTGACAGTCATCGGAAGATTCTGGGAGAAGATTCTCTCTACTGGGGAGTCGTTCCGCAGGCGGTCTTTTCGGATGCGGGAACGCTCGATTTCGAGATTGTCGAAAATTGCCAGATAACGAACGACATCGCGCTTTCGCTTGGCAGGCATTCCGAACATTTCGGGGCGGGCGCATTGGTTCTCGATTCGGTAAACGCGTCATTCGTCGTGCCGGATTTCGAGCCCTTTGTCGAAAGTCGTTCGACGGGCGTTTCTCTATGGATCCGGGCGGATTCCTCCGAACAGGTGCATCCCTATGCGCGGATTCTCGAAGCAAGGAGCGATGCCGGCGGATTTGTCATCCAGCGGCGCGGTGCAACGGGAAGCGTAAACATTCGCATCGACACGGAAGAAGGTTCCTACAATGCGCTCTTCGGAAGATCCGCGATTCTTGACGGTTCGTGGCGCAATTACGCCTTCACGCTCGCTGGCGACAGCATCCATGTCTATGCCGACGGAGAAAAAATACAGGACGCCGCATTCGAGCAGCCGGGAGCGTTTTCGGACGTCTGCTGCCCCGTCTTCGGGAGCGAGGAATTGCCTTTAATCGGCAGTATCGATGAAGTGATTTTCCTTTTCGGAACGGAATCCGAAAACTGGATGCGCCTTTTCCATGCCTTGCAAAAACGGGTTTTTCGCTAAACGATTGGTCGCCTACTGCCTTTTCATCTTGGGAAGGAATACGGCGATGATTCCGAAAAGCGGAAGGAGCGTGCTGACCTGGAAGATGAACTGGACACTTGTCTTGTCCGCAAGCCATCCGAAAAAGCTGCTGCCTAGACCGCCGAGCCCAAAGGAGAGCCCGTAGAAAATTCCGGCGACGATGCCCGTATGGTTTGGCAAGAGGTCCATGGCGAAAACGAGAATCGCGGGAAACGCGGACGATATGATTAGCCCGATGACGACGGAAAGCAAGACGGTTCCCGCAAGGCTATCGAGGTAGGGAAGCGCCATGGTGAAAGGCGCCGCGCCGAGAATCGAAAACCAGATGACACGCTTTCTTCCGAATCTGTCGCCGACGAAACCGCCGACAACGGTTCCGACGGCTTGCGAAGCCAAAAAGACGAAGAGACAGATCTGTGAAAGCTTGACCGTGAGATGGAACTTGTCGATGAGAAAGAAGGTGAAATAGTTCGTCATGCTTGCGGAATAGAAGTTCTTGGAAAGCATCAGCGCGAACAGTACGAAAACGAAGAAGGCGATTTTCCGATGGGATGCGGATTCCGCGATTTTCCAGCGATCCCGAATCTTCCTTGAAAAGTTCTTGAGTTCCTTGACGTGCCACCAGCCGACGTAGGAAAGGAGGATGGCGCACAGGATGGCGAGGACGCCGAACCAGCGGACGGACTGGATTCCGTGCGGCAAGATGATTAGCCCCGCGAGAAGCGGTCCGAGGGCAAATCCAGCGTTTCCTCCGACCTGGAAAATTCCCTGCGCGAGGCCCTTTCTTCCGCCGGAAGCGAGCTGTGCGGCTTGTGAACCCTGGGGGTGAAAAATGGACGAACCGCATCCGAACAGGGATACCGCCGCGAGAATCATCGAAAAGTTGGACGCGACGGAAAGGAGCGCTATTCCGGACAGCGTGAAGAGCATTCCGACAGAAAGCTGCCAAGAATGGTGGTGCTTGTCCGCATAGATGCCCACGAGCGGCTGGACGATGGAAGACGTTATCTGCAGCGCGAGCGTAATCAGGCCGATCTGTGAAAACGAAAGTCCAAATTCCGACTTGATCATCGGATAGATGGCGGGCAGCATCGACTGGATCGTATCGTTGAGAAAGTGACAGAAACTGACAATGAAAAGAACCGAAAATGTCGTCTTGACTTTTTCCATGCGCGCAAAGTTAGAAAATTCGTGGAGCGGAAGCCGCCTAGGTCTTATATCGATTGGAAGATGGCGATTCTAAATATCGTTTAAATAGCTCATTTAGTTTAAATATAATGCCTTCTTCTTTAGCTTCTTTTTTTCGCAACAATTCATATTGGCTTAAAATGAAATTGCGATCTTTAGCGGAAAGCTTTCTAATGTCGAGTACATACGCTTCGTTTAAATCTCCCGGCTCAAACTTGTTTAATCCGTTGCCATATTCTCGTTTATTTTGCTTCAAGATATCGTTGGCGATGGGGGTAAGCAGATAACAGAATAAGACATTTATCTCTTCGTTGTTCAGATTGTGTGGAAAAAAACCGTGGAAGTTGGTTAAATTTTTAATGCCAGCCTCGTTGCGGATGACTTTGATTTTCCCCCGGCTAAAAACTGAAATCCAAATAGGTGCAATGGGCTTGTTTTCTACGGAATACCATGGATTCCGATGTCGTGTAAGATATGTCTCGTGAAATCCTTTTGACTCTCCGTAGTTGATATAGGCGAAGTCTGCTGCATTTTGAGATTTTGTTCCATCAAATAGATAAACTTTTTTTCCCTGTTCTTTTAAAAATTTTAAGTCTGATTTGTCAAAGATAATGCTTGTTATGTCTGGCGATTTAGTAATGCAGGGAATGCAGGCGTTTTCGCTCAGGCCGAGTTTTTTGACCGATGATTGATTGAGCGTGAAAAAATTATTGTTTCCCGTGGCGATTCCTCGTTGAACTTTTCCAATGTCCGATAGTTTTATGAGATTTTGGTAGCGAGCCGGAAAATCTTTTTTGAAATAGGTTAGCCATTTTTCGGCTGGGTTTAATGTTTTGTACGGCTGGAAATCTTGAGGATTTTTTTTGATATATGAATCAAAGTCAAATGTTGTCAAATTGTCGATGTTTGAAGAGTTGATGAAAAAGCAACCGTCCAAGGACCTGTTCTCGACAAAAAGAATACAGGATGTTGTGATGGCATCTGAAAAAAGGCTTTCTTTTGTGTCGAATTTTAAAATTCCCTTGAGAGTCCTTTTTTTTAGTAGGTATTCTTTAACAGCGATGCCATAGCCAGTGTTTAAAAATTCGTAGGGAACGATATAACAACAACGACCGTTTACTGATAATTCGTTGAGACTTTTGATAAAAAAATAGATGCATTGATTTGTATAACCACTCAAATCAGCTTGGTATTCAAACAGAAAATCCGTTAAGTATTGTCCTCGATTTGGAATGGCCTGAAATTTATTATATGGTGGATTTGCCACAATGGCATCAAATTTTTGGGAAGGTTTCCAGGTTAAATAATCGCCTTGGATGAAATTTACGGGGTATGAATTTTCTTCTTTGAATTTTTTTGCCATTTCTTCGTCGATTTCAACAACGGAAATGTTCATTTGTGAATTAATGCGAAATGCGGTTTTTGGAAAAATTCCAGGACCGACGGCTGGATCCAAAAAATAACGAGGGTTGTTTTTTGTGGCCCATTTTACCATCATATCGGCAATAAATGGGTCTGTAAAAAATTGCCCATATTGCTTTTGAATTGATCTTGTCATAAATCAATCCCGAAAAGTTCGTTGAACGATTCCTTGAGAATTTTTGCCTGGCTTCTTTTAAATTTTACATAGAACAAAAGATTTCCTCTTGCCAACTCTTTCATCTGGCTATAATGAGCTGGTATTTCTACTTGGTCTAGGATTTGCTTTTCTGCTGTAGTTTGAATTTTGATAACCGTCTTGTTTTGATTTTTTACATCGCCTTCGATATAGAATTTTTCACCTTCGTTCGCAGGATTGGAAATGAGTTCCAAAATCTTTTTTAAAGAAATGCCATACGCTTTGTCAAAAAATACTTGGACGTAGTAATGTGGGACATTATATTTCTTCACCCAATTATATACGACTTTTAAGTCTTCTATTTTTGGTGTTATGCTTAAGTGAAAGTGCGTGGTTTGAATGTCCTTGATTGCGTTTTTAAGGTGTTTTAGATGCGTTGCCAGATCGAATAGCTCTTTGGAACTTCTCCAAGTTGGAACTCTAAAAGAAATACAGTGGATGTTTTCTAGGGTGATGTTTTTTATCGTAAAGAATAATTCGGGATCTTTTTCTTGAAGAAGCGTTGCGTATTGGAGAAGGATCGTGTTTTTTTGGTCTTGAATTATTTGGATTAATGCATTCCGTTTTTGCTGCATCTGCGTTTCGTATTTTTCACTGATAAAAGAACTCGAACGAACTTCGATTCCGCATTTTGCTTTAGCAATCAAGAGTTCCTTTTCGCTGTTAGACAACGTTTCAAAATTTTTCCCGGAGAGGTCGCTTTTGCGAAAAACGAGGATGTCCGGTTTTTTGCCTATAGTGTCTAATTCTTTTTGATATTCTTTATAAAATTTAGGAAAATTCTCGTCGCCAGCGATAATGTCATCGGCTCGTCCATATTTTACGGCTATATAATTTTGGGAATTGTTGTTTATCGTTTCTAACAGTGTCTTTTCGGCCCAATCGCCTTGTTCTTTATTCTTTAAAAATTCTGAGGATACTTGTGACGGCATTCTCCCATGTTCTCGCGGAATAGAAAGATCGAGTAGTTCTGTGTGTACTTGCTTTATTAATGAATCAATGGTGTCTATATAATCCATATAGGAAACTTAGAAAATTTGTTTCTGTTAGATGCTGCGACATTTTGAAAAAGCGAAGATAAGTGGTGCTATGAGAAGGCCTATCGTCTGTGTGGTCGTGCCTTTTGGTGTCGCAGAGATTTGTTGGTCGATTTTTCGCAAACCCGCCTGTAATGTGCGGAATCTTCGCTTGCGCCAAAAGAGAATTTTAGCTTTAAGCATAGGTTCATCACTTTTTCTTTATATTCTTTTTCATCCGAGTCCCGATCTTTCACCATTTGTTCAGCGGCTTTTTGGCAAACTTTTTGAATCGTAACGGTATCCGTGATACCATGATCGTCCTTTAGGTAGGCCGCACATTGGGTATATTGGTTGATGGGAAAGAGACTGTCGCCATAGTGCAGTTCGTCTTCTATTTCGACGGCGATGCTTTTGCATGTCTTCGATGTAAAGAACGTATCCGCGATACCGAATTCATCTAACATGGACATGCATCCTTTGGTCTGTTCTTCTTTGCTTGAATCCGTTGCCAAGACGATTGGGCGTTCGGCAGCTTGCTTATGTGGGCGTGCTTTTTGGCGTCGTAGCAATTTATTTGTCGCCCGATTGCAGACGTTTCTGAAATGGGAGGAGTCGCTTCCGTCGGGGGACGCATACCGTTTCACGCAGTCATCTATTATTTTTGCTCTGCGCTCTTCGTCAACCGAATCCCGGTTCGCGATCGATTCAATGACAAAATCTTTGCAAAGTTTTTGATAATAGGCCGTGTCCTTGACATGGAATTCAATCATTTGGGCGATGCAGTTGCCGTATTGCTTTAGACTGTAGAGACTGTCGCCGTAGTGTCGCTCATCTTCCATCTCGGCAATGATGTTTTTGCATTCCTTCGATGTAAAGAATGTATCCGCAACGCCAAAGTCGTCTAGGGTGTACATGCATTCTTTGGTCAATTCTTCTTTGTTGAAATTCTCTGCCAAAACGAAGCCCGTGCCAAGGAAAAGAAAAAGAAGAAACCGTTTCAAAATTTGCTCTCCTGGAAATTTTTGAAAAGCTCGTTCGTTTTCTTTTTCAAATTTTCACGCTCAATCGCATCGACGAATCTGTTCAGGGCTTCTTCGAGTTTTTGTTGCATGTCAAAGCTCCTAGTGAATGAGCGATTTCCATAATCATCGCATTTGGCGTATTCTTGATTGTCCATCTGGAGGATGATTTCGTCTATTGCTAAAAGTATTGCTTGGTACAAGCTGCGTAGGTTTTATTCGGGTCTTTGTTTCCTTTGTCGATAGCCCTACACGTTTTTTGAAGTTCGCTGTAGGGTAAAAATTTTACGCGGTCCTGTCCATTTCGCCGATATTCACCCGGAAAAGTTGGGAAGATTTCTTTGTATCGATTGCTTGAATTTGTCATAAGCTTTCTCCTTTTTGCCAGCAATCTAGCCAATCGGAAAATGAAAGGCAAGGCATAGAAAATCTACTTTCCTCCGTATGACAAAATTTGTCAAAATTTAAAATTTAAGAATGTACCCCAGATACCTAAAGGTATCTGGGGTACATATTTAAATTCGGAAATCGCTTTCCTAAAACCATTTGTAAAAATAACTTTACAATTTTACATAATGTCCGATGGACTTTAAACTTTTGGCTCGTATTTTTTTTGCCCGAAAATTTTTGCTAGGTTTTTCCCGAAACTTTAACGTTCCACTTTTTACAGGCGATAAAATGGCTCCGAAAAAAGAACAATCCAAGTCGCATTCCGACGTTCTGGAAAACACCGTCCAGGCTTTCAAGAAGGCCTTCGACGACCACATTCACCACACGCTTGCCCGTGACGAACACACGGTGACGCGTCATGAAAAGTTCCTCGCCGTGGCGTATGCCGTCCGCGACCGTCTCATCGATCGCTGGATCAAGACGCAGGAGACCTACTACGACAAGGACGTAAAGCGCGTCTATTACCTGTCTCTCGAATTTCTCATCGGGCGCACGCTCGGGAACTCCGTCCTGAACCTGGACGTGGAAAAGGCGGTGGAAGATGCCGTTTCCGAACTGGGCATGACGCTCGAAGAGCTCCGCGAAGAAGAAGTCGATGCTGGTCTCGGCAACGGCGGGCTTGGTCGCCTGGCTGCCTGCTTCCTCGATTCGATGGCGACGCTCGAACTCCCGGCGACGGGCATGGGCATTCGCTACGAATACGGCATGTTCAACCAGAAGATCAAGGACGGCCAGCAGGAAGAACTTCCGGACAATTGGCTCCGCCTTCCGAACCCGTGGGAAATCGCCCGCCCGGCAAACTCGATCAAGGTTCCGTTCGGCGGCTATGTCGTCACGTGGACCGACGAGAAGGGCAAGCTCCGCAACCGCTGGGAAACGAAGGATTACGTTCTTGCGCTCCCCTACGACACGCCGATTCCCGGCTACCGGAACAATACGGTGAACAACCTCCGTCTTTGGAGCGCCCAGAGCGCGGACGAGTTCGGACTCGCCTACTTCAACAACGGCGACTATCTGGCCGCGGTCCAGGACATGGAACTTTCCGAGACGATCTCGAAGGTTCTCTATCCGAACGATACGTCGGTGAACGGGAAGATCCTCCGCCTGAAGCAGCAGTACTTCCTCTGCTCGGCGTCTCTCCAGGACATTGTCCGTCGTTTCAAGAAACTCCACGCCGGCGACTGGAAGCTCTTCCCGGAACGCGTCGCGATTCAGCTGAACGATACGCACCCGGCGATTTCGATCGCGGAACTCATGCGGATTCTTCTCGACGAAGAGAACCTCGAATGGAACGAGGCGTGGGACATTACGACCCGCACTTTCGCCTACACGAACCACACGCTCATGCCGGAAGCGCTCGAAAAGTGGCCGGTCAGCTTCTTCGAAAAGCTCCTTCCGCGGCATCTCCAGATCATCTACGAAATCAACGCCCGCTTCCTCGCGAAGGTCGCTCTCAAGTGGCCTGGTGACACGGCGCGTCTCACCCGGATGTCTCTCATCCAGGAAGGCAACGAGAAGATGATTCGCATGGCGTATCTCTCGATCGTCGGTTCTTCGTTCGTGAACGGCGTCGCGGCGCTTCACAGCGACCTGCTCAAGACGAGCCTCTTCAAGGACTTCTACGAGTTCTGGCCCGAAAAGTTCAACAACAAGACGAACGGCGTCACGCCCCGTCGCTGGGTCCGCAAGGCCGATCCGGCGATGTCCGAACTAGTCTCGTCGAAGATCGGCGACGGCTGGGTCAAGAACTTTGAAGAAATCAAGAAGCTCGAAAAGTTTGCTGGCGACGCGAAGTTCCGCAAGGAATTCATGGCGGTCAAGCTCGAAAACAAGAAGCGTCTCGCGGCCTATCTCAAGCGCACGCAGAATGTCGATATAAATGTCGATACGCTGTTCGACGTGCAGGTGAAGCGCATTCACGAATACAAGCGCCAGCTTCTGAACATTCTCCACGCGATTTATCTCTACCTGCAGATCAAGGACGGCAAGAAGGTGACACCGCGGACCATCATGATCGGCGGAAAGGCGGCTCCGGGCTACTGGATGGCAAAGCAGATTATCCGTCTCGCGAATGCGGTGAGCGCGATCATCGACAGCGACCCGGCCTGCAAGGGAAAGCTCCAGATGGTGTTCCTCGAAAACTACCGCGTGAGCTTTGCCGAAAAGATCATCCCGGCAGCGGACCTTTCCGAGCAGATTTCCACGGCGGGTACGGAAGCTTCCGGCACGGGCAACATGAAGTTCGCGATGAACGGCGCAATGACCATCGGTACGCTCGACGGCGCGAATGTCGAAATGCTCGAGGTAATCGGCAAGGAAAACTTCTTCCTATTCGGTCTCACGGTCGAAGAAGTGCAGGAGCTTCTCGCCAAGGGCTACCGTCCGCGCGACTACTACGAAAAGGACGACGACCTGCGCCGCGTTCTCGACCTTGTCAACAGCGGATTCTTCAGCCCGGATCATCCGGAATCGTTCCGCCCGATCGTCGATAAGCTGCTCTCTAGCGATCCGTTCCTGCTTCTTGCGGATTTCCGCTCCTACATCGAATGTCAGGAAAAGGTCGCGAAAGCGTATGCGGACAAGGATGCCTGGGCAAAGATGGCTATTCTCAACGTGGCGCGCATGGGCAAGTTCAGCTCGGACCGCACAATCCAGCAATACGCCGACGAAATCTGGCACGCGAAGGCTTGTCCGATTTCTCTCAAGTAAGGGAATCTCCCTTGACGAAAGTCCCGCTTTCCGGCGGGGCTTTTTCGTTTGTAATATACTTGCGGATATACTTGGCTTTTTCAAAAATTGTATATTAAGCAAAGGAGGTGCCTTTATGCCGCAACTTTCGCTTTATTTGACCGATGAACAGCTTTCAATCGTTGAAAATGGGGCGCGCGCCCAAAAGACATCCATTTCAAAGTGGGTTGTGTCGCAAATAATGGCTCGGGTAAAACCCAGTTATCCGGAGGGATGGGCGGAACTATTCGGCTCGGTAAGAGAAGATTTGCTCGGCAGACCGGAACAGCCGGTGATTGAGAGAAGGGAAAAAATATGATATATCTCGTGGATACCAACACGTGCATTTATTTTTTGAATGGAAAATATCGGTCCGTTTACGAAAAGTTCTTGTCGGTTTCTCCGAGCGAAATTAAAATTTCCGCAATCGTCAAGGCGGAGCTTTTGCTGGGCGCTTATAAAAGCCAGGCGAAAAGGCAGACTCTGAAAAAGGTCGAACGCTTTTTGGAACCTTTTGAAATCATCGACTTTACCGATGCGATGACTCCCGTGTATGCGGAAATCAGGAGCGATTTGGAACTTGCGGGAAAGAAAATCGGCGCAAATGATTTGTTGATTGCGGCTACGGCAAAGTGTTTGGGAGTCAAGTTGGTCACGCACAATGTCGGTGAATTTTCCGGGGTGAAAGGCTTAAAGGTTGCGGACTGGGTTAAAGCGTGAGACGCCTGGACTTTTAGTGAATTTCCGTGAAGCTTCGGTAATGATTTGCCGTGTAGAAGATTTGACACGATTCCGCATAAACCAACCGCCTTGTTCCGCGGTTCGCCGCGCTGTAATCCACGTCGCATTCGCGGTAGGCGTTTTGAGGGAGGAACGTTTCTTTCGATGAATGGTCACCTGTAAATGAAAGATGAAGAAAAAAGAAGCGGATAGAAAATAGTCCGGGGCTTTCATTCTGGAGCGGAGTTTTTTAATTTTGGAGCGTTAAACAAGGAGATATCATGAAATCCAATGTTCTGAAATTCGCAGTTGTCGCGGCGGCTTGCACAATGGCCTTGGCTTGCCACAGAAAGATAAGCCACGTTACCGCCGAGGCGGGAGTTGCGGGCGACGTTTCCTATGAAAATGTCTGCTCTGTCCGTTCGGACGGGCATTTCGAAGGCGCGGAGGTCAAGGCCTTTGGCGATCTTGAAATTTTAGTGTCCGGAAGATGCGACGGAAATCGCAAGCATGGTCAGTTCAACTACTACGACGCAAAGACCAGGGAAATGATCATGAAAACCAAGTTTAGCAAGGATGCGGAACTCAAGACGGATTGCGTATCGAATCCTCCGGCCCGCCGAATTTCGCAAAAGGAATGCTTTGATCTGTATCTGAAGAACAGAACGGCCGCTAGCGAAAATTAGCGCGTAGCGAAGCGCGTTTTTGTGTGAAAGCCCCTGTCGAAGGGGCTTTGTCATGCCTGCCTTCTCCTGGATCGGCACATCGACCTTGGCTTTGTAATCCGGATAGAGGGATTCCGCAGTCGCGCTCCGGAAACTCTTAGCCAAAGCGGAAAAGCTTTTTTATCTTTCCGAATACCCAAAAAAGGATTCTTGGATGCAAGATCGATTCATTGTCACAGGTACCTTTACGGACGATCCGTTTGCGATTGACATTGCGCAGTACATCGGGCTCCGCGAAGATATTTCCGATACGGTTTCGCTGAAAACCTACGCGAATTCCGAATTTTGCCCCCGCTACATGATCGACGTTTTCGACGATGAAAATATCGGCAAGCGCTTGCAGGGGAAGATTGTCCTCATCTGCTCCTCGACGACGCACGAATGGAGCCGGAACGACCTCGCGATGCGGGCGTGCATTCTCGCCCGAGCCGCCAAGGAAAACGGGGCGGAAAGCGTCGTTCTGATGGAGCCGGACCTGTTCTACAGCGCACAGGACCGCGGTGCCCACCGGGTCGGCGACTTGGAAAAGGAACGTCCGACGGCGGACCTGAAAAAGTTCGATGGGCAGCCTTTTACGGCGCTTCTCTATGCGCAGCTCCTGAAGGCCTCGGGAGTCGATTCCGTGATAACCGTCCACAACCACTCGGTCAAGGTCCAGAATCTCTACGGCGAAATTTTCGGCGGTCACTTCCACAACATGATTCCGACGGAAGTATATGCGCACTACATCAAGACGTCGAACTTCGTGCAGACCGGAAAGGACGGCGACAACCTGGTCATCGTCGCTCCGGACAAGGGCGCGACCCCGTTTGTGAACGCGATGTACGATGCGCTCCAGCTTTCGAAGTGCAAGCGCGTCATCATGAGCAAGGTCCGCACGGGCGAACGCGAAGTCAGCATGACGCTCAGCCCGGATTCGGAAGTCCAGCTCGACTATCTGAAGGGCAAGGATGTGATCGTGTTTGACGATATGGTCCGCACGGGTTCGACGATTGTCCGCTGTTGCGACTACCTGAAGACCGGTTCCCCGAACCGCGTCTGCTTCTGCGTGACGCACTTCAATTCCAGCCCGGAAGCCCGCGAAAAGCTGAACAGCCCGTCTATCGACGAAATTCTCACGACGAGCACGCTCCCGGATATCATGAACCGCGATTGCCAGGGGCGCCTGCGCCACAAGCTCACCGTGCTGAAGCTCGCCAAGTGGATGTCCCGCTACGTGATGCGCCTCTATGGCGAAGACGACGGACGCTTCGACAAGAACTTCTACAAGGTCGATATGAGTTCGAAGAATCCGCGTTGGCCGCCTCCCCATCTTTATTGATGAATCGTCGCCTTCGAGCGATGGAAGACTTCCCAAGAGGAAGTCTTTTTTTTAAATTTTGGCGGCATTAAAAAAGGACACGCAATGGCCGAAAAGGAAATTCTGGGCGCGAAGGTGCCTCTCGCTAAAATCGACAAGTTTGTTGCTCCTGTTCAACGCTTTTTAAAGGTGGAGTCCGCTGCGGGGGTCAGCCTTATCGTTGTGACGGCAATCGCCCTTCTGTGGGCGAAGCTATCGAACGAGACATATCTCGCGTTCTGGCATTTGCCGTTCAACTTTACGCTTGGCCCGTGGAGTCTTGACAAGGCGCTCGGCGGACATGTTCCGACCCTCGGATGGTTTGTGAACGACGCCTTGATGACCATCTTCTTCTTTTCGGTGGGGCTCGAAGTCAAGGGCGAAATCGTCGATGGCGAACTCCACGATTTCCGCAAGGCTTTGCTTCCCGTTCTCGCGGCGGCTGGCGGTATGCTTTTCCCGGCGCTCATCTATCTGGGACTTTGCCCGTCCGAAGGAACGAATGGCTGGGGAATTCCGATGGCGACGGATATCGCCTTTACGGTGGGCTGCATGGCGCTGCTCGGTTCGCGGGTTCCGCGCGGTCTTCGCGTGATGATTCTCACGCTTGCGATTGCGGACGACATCGGGTCGATTATCGTCGTGGCGGTCGGGTATTCGAGCGGTGTGCAACTTTCGGCCCTGGGCGTCGCCGCGATCTTCCTCTTCTTTACGTGGCTCTCCTTCAAGCTCGGCATTCGCAACATCTTCGTGCACGGCGTTCTCGCGCTCATCGCCTGGTTCTGCTTTGTGCAAAGCGGCGTGCATCCGACCATCTGCGGCGTGATTATCGGGCTTCTCACCCCGGTGAATCCGATGGTTTCGAAGGGCTACATGGACAAGCTGATCGTTACGGTCGGCGACGCGGTCAAGGGCAACCACCCGATGACGAACGACCAGCGAAAGGAAGTCCTGGACATTTTGGAGCGGACATCGCGCGAAAGCGGGTCTCTGCAGGGTCGCCTGACTTCGCACTTGCAGCCGTGGGTGAACTTTGTGATTATGCCTCTCTTTGCCCTTTCGAACGCGGGCGTCGTGATTGAACCGGATTCTGTCAGCATGGTAACGCTCTCCGTCGCGGCGGGACTTATCGTCGGAAAGCCGATGGGCATTTTCATCGTTTCCTTCCTCGCTATCAAGAGCAAGCTGTGCAAGCTCCCGACAGGCGTGAACTGGAAGATCCTTCTCGGCGGCGGAATGCTCGCGGGTATCGGGTTTACCATGTCGCTGTTTGTCGCGAACCTTGCGTTCTCGGATAGCGCGCATGGGGTTCTCCTCGCCGGTTCGAAGGTGGGAATCCTTTCGGGAAGCGTTCTCTCGGCGATTCTCGGCATCGTCTATATGTGCCTCGTGTCGAAGAACAAAAAGGAAGTCGCCTGATTTCCCGGACGGAACATCCGGCCTAAAGGCTGTGTAAATTTTTGGAAAGGAAAGCGGTCTAGGCCGCTTTTCTTTTGCCCGAATTTCGAAAGAAAAGGGGTGAAAAGCCCCAAAACGAGGAAAATGGCTTTCTGAGTGGGGTAAAAAGTCGCTATTTAAACTTTTATTTAGGTGCAAACCGGGACGATGGAAACTAATTTCAATAGGCACTTTCACGAGGTATTGGTAAAAAATGATTGATCTTCTCACCGTCCAGTCCAGCACGGCCTACCCGACGCTCATCACGATGACGTTTACGCTCCTTCTCGCCTTTGTCTGCTCGACGGCGATAGGCTTTACCTACGAGCATACGTTCCTTGGACTTTCCTATTCGCGAAACTTTGTCCAGGCGCTGGTGCTCAGTTCCCTGGTGGCGGCGACCGTGATGCAGGCGATTGGCGACAATGTGGGGCGCGGTCTCGGAATGCTCGGCGCGCTTTCGATCGTACGCTTTCGGACGAGTTTCAAGGATCCGCGAGACATCATGTTCCTGTTCGCGGCCCTGGGGGCCGGGATAGGTTGCGGCGTCTTTGCCTGGGGAATCGCCGCCGGCGGTACTCTCGCGTTTTGCGTCGTCGCGTTCGTGCTTTCCCGGTCGGGACTTGGAACGAAGAATTTCTTTGACGGAATGCTCCGCTTTGCGATGCCGAACGAATCCGAATCTCGCGAAAAGCTCGAAAAGGTGATGCGGGCGAACATCAAGACTTTCGTGCTGATAACGATGCGGGAAATCGACGGAGGCGCGCGTGTCGATGTGGCATACCAGGTCCGTCTGCGAAAGAAACGGCCCGCCGGCGACGTGCTCAAGGAGCTGACGGCGGTTCCCGGGATATCGGACATCCATTTTATGATGCAGGACGCGACGACGGAAGTCTAGGAGAAGTTTTATGGGATTCTTTAGAAAGCTGGACGAACTTGCGGACTTGAATTCTTCGCGTTTCCATGCGATCGAGTCGCACAAGATGCTGATTGCGTGGATTCTCGCGGTCGTTTCGATTGTTCTTTTGGGCTATTTCTTTCATGGGCAGAACGTCGTGTTTTCCGGAATAGCGGAAGCCGCCGAGACGACCATCAGCATGCCGGAAGCGGTCGAGGTGGCAAAGATTCACGTGATACCTGGCGAGGAAGTGCATCCGGGAGATACGCTCGTGGAACTCCGCAGACCGGACCTCGCTCTTCGCATGAACGAGCTGAAAAGGCAGCTAGACGTATCCGAGGGACGCGGAAACCTGAACTCGGCGGACATCGACCAGAAAGTGGCGGAAATCCAGTCCGACCTGAACGTGAAGCGCAATACGATTCTTCTCGAAATCGACAAGCTCTCGACGCAGTATGAGCAGAACCGGGCGCTGTCCTCGCGTCTGAAGAGCATCGCGGGAGAAGTCAAGGCGGACAGCAACAGCGGAATCCTGCTGAGCATTCGCAACTTGAAGAAGGAACTGAATGTCGCCGAGTCGAACGCGGCTTCCCAGATAAAGCTTCTCCGCGGAAGCAAGGGACTTGCGAAGATGAGCAGCAAGACCGAAGCGGAAGCCTTGCGCAGGGAAATAGAATTGCTCGAAAGGGAACAGGCGGAGCTTACGATTCTTGCGAAGGAAACGTGGATTGTGGGAACAGTCGAAGTTCGCGACGGGGAAAAGGTTTCGAGCTTCAGTCCGCTTCTCACGCTGACGCACAAGGCGGTTTCCCTCGTGCGCGGATACATTAACGAAAAAATCTACGCGAAGATTCAGGTCGGCGACGAAATCGAAGTGATCGGCGGCAGCGGGGAACGGATGAACGGTCTGGTTATCGGCATGTCTAGCCGCATTGTCCCATACCCGGTGAGGCTTCTCAAGATGGTGGATATGCCTCTCTACGGGCGCGAAGTGATGATTCGCATTCCCGAAGGAAACTCTCTTTTGCTCGGCGAAAAGGTTTCGATCGCGGAAAAGGTGAAAATGCCCGGCATCCTGAAAAAGTCCGCGCTGGACGAGGTTGCGCCATGAAAACCCTTGCCCTTTGCGGAATATTTGCCGCCTGTGCCCTTGCCGAGCCGCTGACATGGAACTCCCTGGTCGCTTCGATCAAAAAGGATCCGGTCTTGCAGGCTTCCCAAAAAAAGCTCACGGCAATCGGCGAACGTTCGGGAACAAAGCTCTGGAACGATTTGGAACTGGAGTATTCGCTCGACGGATTCGGCTTTCTGGAGCACGACTTCGAGCTGAAGATAAAGCCGAAGGCTTTTGGCGAAGGCGCCGCGTCGGATGCCTACCTGAAAAGCCAGTCGGAATACCAGAAGCTGCATCTCGCGGAGGAGCGGGCCGCGGTTCTGTACGAGCGCTACGAACATGCGCTTCGCTACGTGAAGCGTCTGCAAATCCAGCAGCTTCACCGCGAGCTTGCGCAGGTCGCCTCGGACAGGATAGAAGTTCTCCAGGCGCTGAGCGGAACGGAGACTTTCCGGTTGCAGGACCTGGTGACGGCAATCGAAGAGAAGGCAAACCTTTCCGCCAAGATGATTGCGGATTCCAACGCGTTGAAGGATTCCAGGCTCAAGCTGCTTTCCTGGGCTCCGGAGTTCGATTCCGTTTCGCTCGACACGAACTTTTTCCCGACGGTAGAGGAAATCAAGGCGATTCTCGAAAACATTTCGCGGGATGCGGAAAGTTTCAACGAGGTCGCAATCGCCAAGGCCAAGTGGCAGCTGAGCGAAAGGCGCGCCGAGCAGGACGCCGCCTCGGATAGGAACTACATTTCGAAAATCGGAATCGGCTACAAGTATGTCTATGCGAAATACAAGTATAAATGGGTGACGACGGAATGCAAGGGGTCGAGCTGCACGGAAGAATGGCAACTCAAGCGTTCCGATGACGACCGCCGTACGCAGGACAAGTTTTACGCGTCGATAGCCTTTCGGCTGCCGTTCTTTTCGGACGGGGCTTCCGCGGGACTGAAGCGTCAGATTGACGTCCTGGAGGACGAACGCGACTACCAGGCGAAGAAGCGCGACATGCAGCAGAAAGTGGAACGCCGCCGCGAAGAGATCATGGGGCTGATCGCTCAACGTGACGTGCAGAGCAAGTTCGTGGAACAGGTCGATCAGGGTGCGCTTTTCGAGGACTTCGCGAACAAGGCGGGAAACGATCCGATCCTTCTCTTGCGCGCACGGGAAGTTTCGCTCGAAAGCCGTCTGAAAATCGCCCAGCTCGATTCGGATATCTTTTCCGTCTATCTTACCCTGCTCTATGAAACGGGCGTTCTTTCGCGGACCGACGTGACGAACCATCTCAAGGCGGGGGCCGGAAAATGAGCGAAGCGCGCGGATTCAGCTTGCTGGAACGGTTTGAACTCAAGTATCACATTCCCGTTTCCCTTGCGGACGAAATCGGCGCGTTTCTTCGGCCATACTGCGAAGAGGACTATTATTCGAAGATAACTCCCGGCGGATTCTACTGGATTACGAACCTGTATCTGGATTCTCCGCGCTGGACATTCCTGAGCTGGAAAAAGGCGGGTCGCCTCGACAGGTTCAATATGCGCGTCCGGGCCTACGGAGAAAATCCCGATCAGGAAGGAACATTCCATTTCGAAGTCAAGCGCAAGGTGGCGAATATCGGCTACAAGAGCCGCGGAACCATCAAGGGCGTAAATCCTTCTTTTGTGTGGAACCATCCGGAATCCGAATGGCCTTGCAAGACGGAGAAGGATAGAAAGTATGTCCGGGACTTTATCGGAAAGACCTGGACGTATAACGCAAGCCCGCGTCTTCTCACCCAATACAAAAGACGCGCCTGGTTCGGGCTTCGCGAAGAATATTCCCGGGTGACGATCGACACGGGAATGCGCTTTCGGGAAGAAAACGGCTTTGACTATACGGTCCGTCCGGAAGAGATGAGCTCGACGGGACTTCCCCGTTTTTTCCAGCGTGACTGCAACGCGGTGCTCGAACTGAAATGCCCCGCTCTCCAGGTCCCCTTCTGGATGCTCGACCTGATTCATCGCTTCAACCTGAAGCACGGAGCGTTTTCAAAGTTTGGAAACGCCGCTGCCGAATGGAAGCGCATCTATGAAAAGCCGCGCGATTTTCGGGACGCGAGGTTCCCCTATCTGGCTGGAAATTTTGACGACTCCAAGGAGGTTTTCGCATGAAAAAGCTTTTACCCGTTCTCGTTTGCCCGCTAGCGCTTTCGCTTTTCGCCTGCTCGGATTCGAGCAGCGGAAAGTCCCGATCCGTTTCCTATGCGACAATGACGTGTACCGAGCTGATGTATCATCCGCAAAACGGATGGCCCGAGTTTGTCGAGCTGAAGCTCACGGGAAAATCTCTCGAAAGCATGTCGGCGGTAAATCTGCGCCTTGACGGTGCCGTGGAATTTACGTTCCCCGACGAGCCTCTTGCCGAAAACGAAATCATCGTGGTGACAAACGACAAGTTCCTGTTTCAGACAAGGTATCCGAATTTCTCCGGGCGCCTTTTCCAGTGGGATTCCGGATTCAAGCTTTCCAATTCCGGCGACGTGCTGGAAATCAAGCTGGACGGTCCGGGAGATTTCGACGCCCGCTTCGACGACAATCCACCCTGGCCAAATCTCGCCGACGGCAACGGAAGCTCGCTCGTCTATATCGGAGGCAATTCCGTCTATGCGAGTTCCTGGGCGGCTAGCAAGACGCAGAACGGAAACCCCGGATCGGAAGACGATCCTTACTACGAGCACTCGTCGGTTCGAATCAATGAAATCATGCCCTATCACGAAGGCTCCGAATCCTGGATCGAATTCTACAACGACGCTTTGAACGATGCGGATATCGGCGGCTGGAAGGTTGTCCGGGCAGATGCCGAAGACAGCGTTCGCTATGTTCCGAGCGGATCCGTTGTCCCCGCGAAAGGTTTTCTCGTCTTGAAGACGCTGCTTTCGGAAAGCGGCGAAGAGGAAGATGTCGCCTTTGTCGCACGCGGCGAGTCCGTCTATCTGCGCGAAGCGGTAGATGGCGTCTTGACGGGTGTCGAATCGAGTCTCGAATTTTCGGCTGTCCCGAGTGGAAAGTCGGCGGGCGTCATTGCCCTTTCGGATTCCACGACGGAACAGGGAACGCTTCTCGAACCGACTCCGGGCGAAGAGAATTCCAATGCCCTGCTCGGTCCCGTGTTTATCAGCGAGGTCTATTACAACCCTCCGGACGGCGACGTGGAATTTCTCGAAATCGTGAACAAGGGAGATTCCGTGGTTTCGCTCCGAGCGGATCTGGAGTCAAGGATTATCGGCTGGAAGATTGCGGGTATCGGTTTTGAATGGGCGGATTCGGCGACTCTCGCCCCGGGGGAATTCGCGTTGCTCATCCCGAAAGTCTATACGGCGGCAGACGGCTACACGAGCCTTTCGATAACGATTGACGAGTTCCGCGCGAAATGGAACCTGTCCGACGACATCCAGATATTCCAGTATCCGGGAAAGCTTTCGAATCGCGGAGAGAAAATTTCCGTCGAGGAACCGGCAGCTCTCGCGAAGACGCTTTCGTCGGACACGCTCCGCACGTTCTACCGCGTTTCGGACGCCATCCTGTATTCCGATGACGGTCTTTGGCCCGAAGAGGCGGATGGAGACGGCTACAGCCTGAATCGTGTCGATTTTGGAATTTCCGGGCATGAACCGTCGAACTGGATAGCGGCACAGCCTACTCCCGGCTCCTGACATTTCCTAGATTGCGTTCCATGAAAACGCTTGAACTTCCCATACCCGACGATTTCCATGTGCACTTGCGCCAGGGCGACTTGCTGAAAAACTATGCAAGGACCGTTGCGCGTGAATTCGGAAGGATCCTGGTGATGCCGAATACCGTTCCGCCGATTTCGAGTGCCGAGGCTATCGAGAAATACCGCGCGGAAATTCAAGACGCTGCGCCGGGACTCGGAACGCTGATGACGTTCAAGCTGAACGCGAAATACACGCCGGATGACCTGAAGCGGATGAAGCTCGCCGGCGCGGTCGCAGGAAAGTATTATCCGGCAGGCGTTACCACGAACAGCGAAGACGGCGTATCGGACTTCGAATCCGTCCTTCCGGTCGTTTCGGAAATGGAAAGGCTCGGTCTTGTCCTTTGCGTCCACGGCGAAGAGCCTGTAGCGTTCTGCCTTGACCGCGAAAAGGAATTCATTCGTCGCGTGGAATTCCTTTCGAAAGAATTTCCCCGCCTAAAGATCGTCTTTGAACATCTTTCGACATGCGCGGCGGTGGAAGCCGTTCTCCGCTTGCCAAAAAATGTCGCGGCGACGATCACCGTGCACCATCTGCTCCATACGCTCGACGACGTGGTAGGCGGATCGCTTTTGCCGCACCACTTTTGCAAGCCTCTTCCGAAACGTCCCGAAGATCGCGAGGCTCTGCGGAATGCCGCGTTCAGCGGAAACCCGAAGTTCTTTTTCGGGTCGGATTCCGCTCCGCACGAGAGGGGAAGGAAGGAAGGTCCCTGTGGCGCGGCGGGCGTATATTCGGCTCCGGTCGCGCTTCCGCTTCTTATTGAAATTTTCGAACGAGGCGGGCACCTGGAACGTCTTGCCGATTTCGTCGCCGGATTCGGAGCGGACTTCTACGGGATTCCGAGGGCGAAAACGCGCTGCCTGTACGGCGAAAAGCCGTGGAACGTTCCCGAATCGATCGATGGAGCGGTTCCGCTTTTTGCCGGGAAAACGCTAAAATGGCAAAAAATCGAAGCCTAGCGCACTTTGAGGCTAAGGTTTTGCGATTAACAAAACTTTACATTTGGTCGAAGATTGACTTAAAAAGGTAGATTTAGGTCATCCCACATTTTTTATGAGGTTTCTGCATGAAACTCTGGATCTCGCTTTCGCTGGCCGCTTCTTTTGCCGGTTCGGCCTTTGCTCTTCCCACGTCCTCGGATCTCGTCGCGTCGATGGGAATGGGCTACAACATTGGAAACACGATGGAGGTTCCAAGCGATCCGACAGCCTGGGGAAACTCTTTCCCGACCGCTGAATACGTGAAGTCCATCAAGGCGGCGGGCTTTAACACGGTCCGTATCCCCTGCGCCTGGAACAGCCACGCGACCGATGGAGTCATCAATGCGGGGTGGCTCGATTCGGTCAAGACGGTCGTCGATCTGGTCGTGAACGAAGGCATGTATGCGATTGTGAATATCCATTGGGATTCGGGCTGGCTCGAAGACCATGTTTTTGACGGGGATGGCTATGACCAGAACGGAGCGATTACGATCAATGCCGATTCCATCGCCGCGATTCAAGGAAGCTACTGGACGCAAATCGCGACGAAGTTTGCCGCCTACGACGAGCATCTGGTCTTTTCGAGCGCGAACGAACCGGGCGTAAACGATCCGTGGAATGGCGGAGCCGACAACGGCCAGTGGGCTTTCGACGATGCCCGCGCCAAGGTTCTCCAGAAGTATCACGAAGCGTGCCTCAAGGCGGTTCGCGCGACGGGCGGAAACAACGCGACCCGTACGGTCGTGGTCCAGATGCCGCGCACGGAAATCGACAAGTATTCGTATCTTGCGAACTTCTATCCGACGGATCCTGCCGGGAGCGGCTACACGATGGCGGAGGCGCACTTCTATCCGTACCAGTATTCCCTGATGACCGCAGATGCGGACTATGGAAGCTGCTTCTACTATTTTGACGGGATGAATTCCACGACGGATACGAAGTATAATATGGGCTCGACAACGGAATCGCAGGGTTCCAAGGCGCATATCGACGCCCAGTTCGACAAGCTCAAGTCTGCATTCACTTCGCAGGGCATTCCGGTCGTCATCGGCGAAATGGGCGCCATCAAGCGTCTTGAAGAGATCGTCGGAGACAATCTGCGGTTGCATCTCGAAGGTCGCGCCGCCTGGTATGGCTATGTGGCGTCTGCAGCCAAGAGCCGCGGAATCATTCCTTGCATCTGGGATACCGGTGACGAGGGCAACGGGAACATGACCGTCATCCGCCGCCAGACAGACAAGTTTGCGGGAAACGTCGGCGACATTGTGGATTATGAAGTTCTGAACGCGATGCGCAAGGTCTATGGCATGGACACGCTGGCGGGAAACTCCATTGACAAGTTCGTGGAAGCGAGCCTCGACACGAGCGACAAGATGCTGAGGATTACCTACACTTTCACCCGGTCGGACTCCGCGGAAACGGGAACGCTGCGCATCAATCTGAATGGTGCAAACTGGAGCGATTATGTCGCGATTTCCTTCCAGGCAAAGGTCGGCGTGACGTCGAACGGCCCCTGCTCGAATGCTTCCTGTAGCGAGTATGGCTGGACGTCCCTTGCCCTCTTTGCGATGAGCGGTTCGGACTGGACATGGAAAGAAGCGAACATCGACGCGTCAGAGATTTCGTCCGCATGGAAGACATACAAGGTTTCCCTGGATGCAAGCGGTCTTGTGCTCGAGGACAAGAGCGACGTGAAAGCGGTTGGTCTTAACGTCTATGGAACGCAGGTCTCAGGCACGATCGAAATGGACAACATCGTCCTTTACAAGGCGGACGGTTCCGAAGTGGTCCTTGAAAACTTCAACAAGAAGCTTCCGGACTTAGAAGGAATCGCGAGCGGAGAACTGGTCGCTTCGACAAATGCCGTCAAGCGCCCTGCGGCAAGGACTTTCGGCAAGATGTCCGTGAACGTGCAGCCGGGTGCGGTGAACGCTTCGTTTGTCGCAAGTTCTTCCGGTCGCGCTTCGCTTTCCCTTGTCAATTCGAACGGCCAGATCGTCTCCTCGAAGACTTTCTCGATGAATCGCGGCACGAATTCCGTCTTGCTCGAAGCGAACTACCGCGGCCCGGGCTTTTTAATCTTGAAGCAGAACGGCAATCGCGTAGCGATACCTGTCCGCTTGAAGTAAAGCGGTCCGCTTGTATTCTCGGCGAAGGTTCCCGACGAATCTTCGCCTTTTTTGTTGGAATTCCAGAATCCCGACAAGACCTGAATTCCTATCTTTGCATTATGGACAGAGACCGTCGGCGCCGTTTTGGACAAAACTTTCTGGATGCGGAAACCGCAAGCCTTATCGCATCGGACATTCCGCTCGATGCGGAAAATTCCATTTTGGAAATCGGTCCAGGGCACGGTGCGCTTACGGAGCCGTTGCTCGCTCGGGGCGTTCCCGTCACGGCGGTCGAAGTCGATGAAGAATGCGTCGCGATTCTTCGGGAAAAGTTTTCCGGAAATCCGAATTTTCAAGTCGTGAACCAGGACATTCTGAAATTTCCGATGGACGAGTGGCTAAGGACAAATCCAAGGCCGTGGCTCGTTGGAAACTTGCCGTATAACATTTCGACGGGAATCGTTGCCAACGTGATGCCGCTCCTGAAAAAGACCCTCGGCTTCATGTGCATGGTACAGCTCGAGGTTGCCGAGCGATTCTGTGCGGAACCGCATACGAGAAGCTATGGAAGCCTTTCGGTCTGGATCCGCGCCCATGCGACCGGGAAGATCGTCCGGAAAATCGGACCGGAACATTTTACGCCGCGCCCGAACATCTACAGCGCGACGGTCCTCTTTTCTCCGCGGCCCGATCCGCTCGAAGCCCCGCCGGAATTCTTTGAATTTGTCCAGGACGCGTTTTCAATGAAACGGAAAGTCATCACGAATTCCCTTTCCGCGCGATTTGAAAAGGAAAAGGTTTTAAAGGCGCTGGAACGTTCCGGGCTTTCGCCGAATTCCCGCGCCGAGGAACTTTCGCCGGAAGAGCTGCTGCTCCTCTATAGAACGCTGCTCGACAACTAGCGGGTTCATTTCAGCTGGAATTTCATCGTCACGCTGGCGCCGATTTCGATTTTCTGTTCCGGAATCGAGGCTCCGACCATTTTTCGCGATCCGCCAAGCATTGTCGCGCCATCGTAATAGGCCGTGTTCTCGAAAGGGTTCGTCGAGGAAATTTCGTCGCTTATCGACAGCGTTTTTCCGAGCTTTCTTTCGGATGCTTCGGCCAAAACTTTCGCTTTTTCCGTCGCCTCTTTCACGGCGGTGCGATAGACTTCGTTCTTCTTTTCGGACGCGTCGGAGAGAACCGGTGTCACCTGGATGATTTCCATGTCTTGAATCGCCGCGATGCCTTCGACGAAAGCCGGAGCCTTGTCCGGGTCGGGCAAGTCGATGGAGATGTTCTGCGAAATTTCAAACCCATCGGGAATCCGCTTGTTGTTTTCCCACTTCCATGCCTTTTCTAGCGAAAACCGCTTTGCGGAAACGCTGTCTTTCGGAATGTCGAGCGTCTTGGCAAACTCGACGAGAGCGGCGTTTGCCCCAAGGTTCGCTTCGACGAGAGCGCCTTTTTCCGCACCGCGCTTTTCAAAGCGCAGCTCATATCGGATATTTGTCGGGCCAAAGCTTTTCGAATGCGAAGCCGAAACGGTCAGGACGGCGAATCTTTCGGGTGCTCCGCGTGGAGCTTTCGGCGCATGGACGATATAGACGATGGCGATAATGGTCAGGCAAAGGGAGATGAATCCGACGAGAAATTTCATGCGACCTCTTGGAAACGGGATTTCTTCTAAAATATGAATTTGTCCGGAAAAAGAAAACCATGGACAAAAAATCCACGGTAAATTTCTTGCCATGCATCATACTGGAGTTTTGAATGTATTTTAGCAAGATGAACCTGTTTTCCGACTTGACGGACTATCGCGACATTCTAAAGGCCTACTACGAACGGCGCAAGCGCGAGATGCCGTTCTATTCCTATCGGATGATGGGAGACCGTATCGGTCTGGATTCAAGTCAGCTCTATCGGGTGCTTCGCAAGAAGCAGCATCTGCCAGCCCGCGCATTGGAAGCAGCCAAGAAGCTCGTCGGCATGACGGGTCGCTCGGCGGAGTATTTCAACCTGCTCTACGCCTCGAATGTTTCCAAGGATGCCGCGCAAAAAGAGGAGCTGATGGGACGGGCGATAGCCCTCCGCGACGTGGAAAGACGAACCTTGCTGTCTGCGGAGATGAAAGTTCTTGAAAACTGGTGGATTCCCGCCGTGCGCGCTTACCTGGAACTGAACGGCGGCGTCGCGAACATTCGGCAGATTGCAAATGCGCTGTGTCCGCCGATTTCCGAAGAGCAGGCACGCGAAGCCATCGAAACATTAAAGGATGCGGGGCTTGTCAAAAAATGCGCCTCGGGAAAACTCGGTCTCACCGATGCGCATTTGACGGTTTGCGGAACCGAAAAGGCAAAGGCTATCAGAAATTTCCAGAAGGAGGCTCTTCGCCTTGCAAGCGATTCCCTTGAAAACATTCCTGTCGAGGAACGGAACGTTTCGACGCTCACGGTTTCCGTCGATCAGTCTGCCTTTGAAGACCTGAAGGATATGCTGCGGGAATTTCGGCGTTTGGTCCAAAAGAGAATCGATTCGGTAAAGAATCCGGATCGCGTAATGCAGCTTTCCATGGCGTTCTATCCGGTCGCGAGGAAAAAATGAAGCGGTGGATTGGGATTTTCGGAATTATCCTTGGCGGACTCTGGATCGCCTGTTCTCGCGATGTCGCCGGTTCGACATTCGAAACGGAGAATTCGGTTGCGATTGTCGTCATCCGTCACGATGGGAAGCCAGCAGCCAAGAGCCGTCTGAACATTCGGCAACAAGGCTTTCTTAATCTGGAAGGAATCCCGGGCGAAACGCTGGAAACGGATTCGCTGGGAACGCTTCGGCTGGATTCTCTCCCTGTCGGGGATTACACCGTCGAGGCGCAAAGCCTGTCGGCGGACACGCTCCAAAAGGGAATTCGGAAGTTCAGCGTTCCCGGAAACTTGGCGGACTCGGGAATGGAAGTTCTTGTTTCCACCGACGCACCGTCAAAACTCTCCGGGACTATCCTGACCGAAAAATCGCCCGTGTGGATTTTGCTCCCGGGAACCGATTACGCGGCCTTGGCCGATTCCGGCGGGCATTTCGAATTTCCTTCCCTGCCACGCGGAGACTTGGAATGGGTCGCGCTCTACACTGCGGATTCGCAGAACGTTCCGCTCGCCGAAGGAATTTTTGACATTTCCACCAGGGAAAGGGAAGTCATTCTGCAGGATACCGCAACCCGCGCGTTTGTCCTTGACGATTTTGAAAACGGCATCGCGAACTGGTACCGTTCTGCGTCAAAATATGCGACAGCGAATCTTGAACTCGACAGTACCGAAAGCCCTAACGGAAAGTCCGCGCATTTTGTCTCGCAAAACGATTCCAGCGCGAACTGGGCTCTGATGGGACGCTATCTGGGGCGCGCCATCGACATGAGCGGTCTGGATTCGGTCTCGTTCCTCGCCAAGGGAAGCGTCAAGGGTAAAATCTCCTTTTCGTTCGATGTCATCGCGGACTCTTCCGCCTCCTACGAAAGCGGCAAGGCGTGGGAACATATCCAGCTGGATTCCGCATGGATGCGTTACACGGTAAAGCCCGGAATGTTGCTTGTCGCGGACAGCGTCGGAGGAAATGTCGGCTGGGAAAATGTCAAGAGCCATGTCACCAATATTTCTGTCTTTGGCGGTGCGGGCGGGGAATTCTGGATAGACGACATCGTTTTCTATGGCGTGGATTTTCAGGGTCACCTCTAAAAATTCAATTATTCAAATTTTCTTAACCAAAGCAATTTTTAGAGGTGACCCAGGAATAATTTTTCCGTGCCGTGGATAAAATGTCCATGCGATTTTTTTGATCGGATGATTTTCGAAAAACGGGGAAAATAACTTTAACGTCAAGGAGTTTCCATGCCGATGAAAAGTCTTCGAATCGCCATTCTTTCGTTGGGCGCTCTTTTCGCGGGAGCGGTTGCCGACAATCCCATCAGCAATTATCACTATCTGGCGGATCCCGCGGCAGCCGCTTCGGATTCCGTCTTTTACATTTTGACCGATTCCGACGATCCCGCCGGTGCGAGCGGCTACACGATCAAATCGCTCTACGCATTCAGCAGCCGCGACATGAAAAACTGGACGGATCATGGAATCGTCTTCGAGGCAAAACGGGAATACGACAATATAAACGATATCTGGGCTTCCGGAATCGCCGTTCACGACGGAACCTTTTACATCGTTTTTCCAGACGGTGGAGGCGGAGGCGTGGGACTTGTCGTTTCCGAAAATATCGACGGACCTTACGAGAATCCCGTTCCCGGGAACAAGAAGCTTATCAACAATTGGGGCGGCGGACTTGCCGACTGCGACGGGATAGCCTGGTGCTTCGATCCGGCGATTTTCTTTGACGATGACGGCTCGGGCTATTTCACGTTCGGCGGCGGAAAATCGGACGCTCGACCCGCAGAAGACGGAAACAACAACATCTTCAACATGTATCGGTTCGATGACGACATGAAGGGCTTCGACCTGAATTCCAAAGTCGAACTGAAATTCGGCGGGCCGCGGGCGATGGAAGCGTCCTACATCCACAAGAAAGGGAACCTCTACTACCTGACATACAGCACGGCGGATTTGCGAATCGCCTATGCGACATCGGCCAAGGTAACGGGACCTTATTCCTACCAGGGAATCTTTATGGACAATCCGAATATCGGTGGAAAGAATATTAACGCCTACAACAACAATCATCATGGAATCGCCCAGTTCAAGGGAAAATGGTATGCCGTCTATCACGACCGTCGATTGGTCCAGGCGAGCGAACATCCGGCTTCCCTGGGAGCCGAAAATCCCGAACCGGCGTATCATCGCAGCGTGAGCATCGACGAGTTCACTTACAGCGGAAGTGCAATGGACAAGCTGGTTTACACGAACGAAGGCCCCGAACAGATCGAAAGCTTCGATCCGTATCGGACATACCCCGCGCTGACAAGTTCCAGACAAAGAAATGTCCGCAGTCGCACGGACTGGACCCGAGGGAAACCCGTTTTACATGTCCTTACGCCATACGCGAGCAAGGATTCCTGGATTCGCGTTTCCGGAGTGGATTTTAAAAACGGTGCAGCGAGCTTTTCCGTCAAGGCAGCAAGCGTTTCTGGCGAAAATCGGGTAGAAGTTCGCACCGGCGGTTCTTCGGGAACCGTGGCGGGGACCTGCGAAATCCCGCAAACGGGCAGCTGGAACGCTTACGAAACCGTCTCGTGCGAAGTTTCCGGACTGGAAGGAAAAATCGAAGCGCTTTTCATCGTGTTCAAGGGATCGGCGGACTCCACGATGGGAATCCTCGAATGGGGATTTTCCGAAATCCCGCCATCCCGATTGCCGCGAGCCCAGAGATTTCTTGACGGCGGAACGGAAGACCGATACGAGATATTCGATTTGAACGGCAACCGGTTGCAGTCAATCCGTTCGAATGTGGAAAATCTTTCGGAATCTGTACGTAAAAATTTCCGGCATCCAGGGATCTATGTAGTTCGCGGAAGCGATGCTCGCCTTGTCCGGAAAATCGTCGTGGAATGAATCCCGAAAAAAACTCTTACGGAGGAAACATGAATATCCTGAGAAAAATGTTCGTCCTTGGGATCGGTCTTGGATTTGCAAACGCGTCCGTCGTCGAAGTCGATCTGGGCGAAGAACACCAGGTCATCCGAGGTTTCGGGGGAATGGTCCACAATATATGGCAAGGCGGAAAGGGACTATCCGCAGAAGACGCAAGAATCGCCTTCGGGACCGGCGAAGGGGAGCTGGGACTTTCCGCGCTGCGGATTCCCGTAAACGAAAATTCCTCGGACTGGGGGCGAGACGTGGAGGCCGCCAAGCTTGCGAAATCTTACGGCGCTATCGTCTATGCCAGTCCGTGGAAACCGCCAACCGACCTGCAAACCGCCTACTCGTTTAACCGTTGGGGAACGACCTACAACTCGACGCAAATCGTAGAGGGAAACTGGCAGGCCTACGTAAACCATCTCAACGATTTCGCCGCCTACATGAAAGACCAGGGCGTTCCCCTGTATGCCATCTCCATCCAGAACGAGCCGGACTGGTGCGATTCCTGGACATGCTGGACTGCGGACAATCTGTACAAGTTCACCAGAAACTATGCCGGGCAACTACGAAAGAACGGGACGAAAGTCATTTCCGCGGAATCTTTCGCCTACGGCAAATCGCTCTACGACAAGATTCTAAACGATGCCGATGCGTTGAAAAATCTGGATATCATCGGGGCTCACTTCTATGGGAGCAACGCTTCTACGGCCAACAGCTACTTCGAGTATGCGCTTGCGGACCAAAAGGCTACGATTCAAGAACGCTGGATGACGGAACATTACACAGAAAGCCAGGGAAGCGGAAACATGTGGCGAGGCTTCATCTCGACAGGCGACCAGGACCAGACCGCCAAGCTGGATACGGTTCGCGCCCTGGATGTCGGCTATGAAATTCACCGCGCGCTTGCCGTCGGAAACTTCAATCTGTACACCTGGTGGTATATCCGCCGCTGTTACGGTCTTATCATGGAGAAAGATTTCGGAGGCAAGCTTTCCGTTTCGCAAGCGGAAATCGGCAAGCCTTCCAAGCGCGGATATGTCCTTTCCCAATTTTCGAGATTCGTCCGGCCCGGGGCCGTTCGCGTCGGCGCAACATCCAATCCGGAAGCAAATGTTTTCGTCTCCGCCTACAAAAAGCAGGACAGCGTCATCGTCGTCCTGATCAATCGCGATTACACTTCTTCCAAGAATGTCGAAATATCTCTTTCGGGTTCGGAAACAGTTCCTTCGTTCAGAAAATTTGTCACGTCGGAGACAAAAAACGTCAAGGAAGAAAGTGAAGTTCTCCAGAACGACGGAAAATTCTTCGTTTCGCTCGACAGGGAATCCATTACGACTCTTGTTGGCATAAGCGTTATCGATACCGTTCCGCAGGTGACAAAGCTCATCCGCCGTGGTTTCCAGAACGGAACGGCCTAGTCGCATAGTGAAAAGAGCTTTGACTCCCGCGGACGGCAAATTTCCGAAAAGCCTCGCTACAAGGTTCGCTTTTTCAAATAGAAATTGAACGTTTATCACACACCTAAAGGCTTCACGGCAAACGTCGTGGAGCCTTTAATCAAGAAAGCGACCAGCCGTCTTTCAAACAGAAAACGCCCGAAACTTTCGAGCGTTTTCTGAATGTTTTTAACGGGCGATACCCGCATAGATTAATTTATGCGAAATTATACTGCTCCGTGATGTCCTCGTCCCGATCGTTGAACATGTAGAACTGGCTCGGGAACATCTTTTCGTCCTCGACAAGTTCAAGCTTCATTTCGTGCTTGTATTCGAGATAGTGGAACATGCGCGCCATGTCCTTGCACAGCAAATCGACCATCTCCGAGCTCACGACCATCTTGACCTTCTTGAGACGTCCCTTTGTGCGGGCGCGCGACAGCCAACGGTCGATGGCCGAAAGCGTTGTCTCCAGGCGGAACACGTGTCCCGTGCCTCGGCAGACCGGGCAGATTTCGGTCTTTTCCGTCATCAGGTTCGTGCGGACGCGCTTGCGCGTCACTTCCATCAGCCCGAACTGGCTAAGCGGGGATGGCGTTATCGGCGCCTTGTCCTTGCGGATAGCCTTGCGGAATTCCTGGTAGATGGCGTCGCGGTTTTCCTGAAGTTCCATATCGATGAAATCGATGACGACAAGTCCGCCGATGTCACGCAAGCGGAGCTGTTTGGCGATTTCGTAGCACGCATCGATGTTCGTCTCGAAGATAATCTTTTCCTGATCCTTGCCGTGGACTTTCGGTCCCGTATTCACGTCGATGGCGACAAGGGCTTCCGTCTGGTCTATTACCAGGTTCCCGCCGTGAGGCAGTGGCACGGACCGCTGCAAGGAGCGCGCATAGTCGTCCTCGATTTTAAAATACTCGAAAAGACTTTCCTTGGAACTCCAGAGCTTTACCTTGTTTATCTTGTCGGACGAAAGCTTCTGCAATTCCTCGCGAATCGCGAAATACTCGTCGCGGTCATCGACATAGACGTAGTCCGTGTTGTCGCTGAAGTATTCGCGAATCGTCTGGCCGACGGAATCCGATTCCTTGTAGATGCAAGTTTCTGCCGGCTGGTGCGCAAAGTTGTACTTGGTCGCATCCCACTTTGCTTCCAGCTCGCGCATCTGCTTTGAAATTTCCAGCTCGCTTTCGGAAAGACCGTTCGTGCGGACGATATAGCCTACGTCCGGACCTTTCAGGCGACGGACGACCTTCTTGAACTCGCGCCGCTTCTTGGGGTCGCGCTCGCGCTTGGAAACGCCGACAAAGTTCGTGTTCGGCATGCAGACGAGGAACCTGCCGGCAAAGCTCAGGTGCGTCGTCAAACGGGCACCCTTGGTGCTGATGGGTTCCTTGACCACCTGCACCATGATTTCCTCGCCTTCGTGCAAGATCTGATCGATCGAAAGTTCTTCCCCGACTGTATTTTCGTCATCCTTGTCCCCGTATTCGCGAGACAGCAGAATGTTCCGGTCTATGGCATCTTCCTGGTGGAGGAATCCGGCTTTTTCAAGCCCGATGTCAATAAACGCGGCTTTCAGCGCGGGAAGCACCTTTTGCACGACGCCTTTGTAGATATTGCCCAGGACACGGTTGGACTCCGCACTCTCGACGACGAGTTCTGCGAGTTCTCCGCCTTCCATGACGGCAATTCTCTTTTCATAGGGTGTCATGCTGATCAAAATGCCACGCTTCGAATTCTGAATAGCCATTAAAACTCCTAAATAAGACAAACTCTTCGAATCCCAGACGGGACCCGCTAAGAATATACGAATATAGAATTTCCAACCATGCTCCGACAGGGCGAGAGCTCAAAAGAAAATGAAAAGGCTCCCTGTTCGGAAGCCTTTCGTTTGTACGAAATTTCTAGTCGCGGAAAAGAACCTTGCGGGAACCTTTCACGACTTCGCCGACCATGTAGAACGGCTCGTTTTTCGCCTTGAGGTGCGCCTCGACTTCGGCGAGATTCGCGTCATCGACAAAGAGGAGCATCCCGATGCCCATGTTGAAAGTCGAATACATCTCGTCCTTTTCGACCGTTCCCGCCTGCTGGATGAGCTTGAAAATCGCGGGGACCTGCCAAGCGGAGCGGTCGATGACCACGTCCACGCTTTCCGGAAGGATGCGCGGGATGTTTCCCTGGAAGCCCGAACCGGTGACGTGCACCATGCCGTCGATCTTTTTTTCGTTCGTCAGGTCGATGAGGCTCTTGTAGTAGCTTCGATGCGGAACGGTCAGCGCTTCGCCGATCGTTCCCTTTAGGCCTTCGACCTTGCTCTTCACCGTGTAGCCGGCGACATCGAAAAGGGCCTTGCGGGCGAGCGAATAGCCGTTCGTATGGAGCCCCGTCGAGGGAAGTCCAAGGATCTTGGTTCCCGGATGGATGTGCGAACCGTCGATGATGTTGTCTCGCTCCACGACGCCGACAATCGTTCCCGAGATGTCGTAATCGCCCTTTGCGTAGAAGCCCGGCATTTCCGCCGTTTCGCCACCGATGAGGACCATGTCGTTTTCACGGCAGGCCTTTGCCATGCCCACGACGATGCTGTCCATCACGGAGGGTTCAAGACTTCCCATCGCCACGTAATCGAGGAAAAACAGCGGGCGCGCGCCCTGGACCAGAATATCGTTGCAGCAGTGGTTCACGATGTCTTGTCCCGGAAGCGTGTGCGTTCCCATTTCGATATCGACCTTGAGCTTTGTCCCGACGCCATCGACGGAACTCACGAGAACAGGGTCCTTGAGACCGAGATGATTGAGCGTGAAAAGACCTCCGAAATTTCCGACATCGCCCAGGACTCCCTGGTTGAACGTGGAACGGACGGACTTTTTCACGCCGACCATCGCCTGGTCCGCGCGAGAAAGGGAAACACCTGCGTCTGCATAATTCATACGTTTTTCCTTTTGTTGTTTTATTTCTTTTGATTCTGCTTTTCGTCGATATTTCGCAAAGCATCCAATATCAAGCTGGTCGTGTCGGATTCCTGGCTGATGTTCACCGTGTCGGGCATCAGGTGGGTGTCCAACTTGAAGAGCGTGTCGTCGCTCCAGGAAAGCATCTGCTCGAGAGCGTCCGGACCGGTAAGTCTCCCGCATTTCGCGCAGCAGATTCTTCCATCCTTGAACGCGATAAAGCCGGTAGTCCCGTTGCATTCGAAGAGAACAGTTCCCGTGATGCGACTCTTTTCGAGAGTCTGCGCGAAATCGATAAACGGCAGCACCTTTGCGCTTGCGAGAAGGGAAAGACTTTCGAATTCGTCGAGCGCCTGGTTCTTTGCGCGGAGCCTGTCCGCGGCAATCTTGTACAGGCACACCATAATGCTCGGATTCTTTTCGAGAAACTTGATGAACGCGTCGCGCGAAAGGTGAAGGACTGTGCAATCCTCGGCGGCTACGACCGTGTTGCTCGTCCTCTCGTTGCAGATGATGGACATCTCGCCGAAACACGCCCCCGCTTCGAGCCAGGCGAGCACGTTGTAATGCCCGTCCGAAAGCATCTTGCCGCAGATTTGCGCTCTGCCGCTCTGGAGAACGCAGAACGTTTCGCCTTCGCTTTGGCCGGTGATTATCACTTCGCCCGCTTCATATTCACGGATTTGCGAGTTCAGCAGAAAGAAATCCGCCGATTCGCGTGGAATCTGCTGCAAAAACGGAACTTCCCGTTCGTAGGAAGCCGAAATCCAGTCACCGATGCTCGAATTCACTGCCATATCGCCTAAATATTAGAAAGTTTGCGATACCATTTGGAATTCGCGGAGCGAAAATCCGCCGGATGAAGAATTTTTGCCACGTCTAACAATAGGGAGTCGGGCTTGACGACGGCGCTTTCGTAAAAATCCAGGCCGCCTTCCGGCCCCTTCCGCAAATCGTACTCGTAAATCTCTCCGGTCTTCCACACGGGAAAGCGCTCTAGCCTGGATTCCTTGGTCAAAAGCTCCTCGAAGCTCGAAGCACCCCCGGGATTCAGCCAGATATCCGCTGCCTGGATATCCTGGAAAGCCTTTTCGAACGGCATCGAGAGCGAACCTTCCGAAGAGTCCGAGGACCAGAGATACTTCCCTCCGGCGTCGCGAACCAGGTTCGCCATGTAACTGTCCCCGGTCGAAGCGTACCATGTCCCATAGGAAGGCGTGCCGGTAAAAACGACAGGGCGCGCGGAAACGGAATCCATGTGCGCGCGCAGAGACTCGTAGCGGGTCTTTATCCCGGAAAAAAGCGAATCGGCAAGAGCCTCCTTTCCCGCCAGGATTCCGAAGAACCTAATCCATTCCGCCTTGGCGAGAGGCGTTCGTTCTGTCCATTCCGCGGTAAGCACGACGGGCATCTTCAAGCGTTCGAGCTTCGGGTATGTGTCATAGACGGATCCTCCCGTCGAAAACGCAAGGACGATGTCGGGGGAAAGTTCGAGGATGGTTTCGGGCAAGGCGTCCGATCCGCCGACTTCCTTGACGATTCCCGCTTCTACCCGGGCGTAGAAGGAACTGTCCGCGATGTATTTTCTGGAATCCATTCCGACTATCCGGTCTTCGACGCCTAGGGATTTCAGGTAGCCCAGATATGTCGAAGAAAGTGCGACAATCCGATGCGCGGGAACCTTTATCCTCGGGTATTCGGCGATGTTTTGCGGCAGAGGTTCCTCGGTCCGGGAGTCCTGGAGAATCCAGCGAAGCGGCGCTGCGCTCCCGTTCCTCACCCAGAGAATTCGAAAGCTTCCGCAAGAATCGACGCCGAAGTTCCTTGCGTCGGAAAGTGACCTCGCCGAGACTTCCCGACAAGCGGCGGTCGATTCCTTTTCGGACTTGCCAAAGGAATCCCGTTGCGCAAGATACAGGCAGAACAGGGCGATGGCGACCAGGGCGACGATGAGCTTTTTCATGGCTAAAATTTAGAAAACGGGATTTCGGAACGCGGAACGAGAAGCTTTCCAGACCGAAACGCGCGGGGAACCCCCAAAAAGTCAAATTTTTGCAAGAAATTATCCACCGACTAAATTTTTAAGCTATTTTAAGGTTATGAAGCGAAACTTTTCCAGTCTCCTGATTTTCGTTGCAAGTCTTTTTGCGATAACGGCTTCCGCCCTTGCCGAACCCGAAGAGGGATTCTACGAGAAGCACGACATCCGCGGGTTTGTTTCCGTCGGTGCGGATTACCGTGGAATGCGTAGCGCATACGCAAACTACCTGAACCGGCTTCTCTTCAGCAAGAACCAGGGAATTGTCGTCGAGGAAATCACCGCGGATGGCGATACGTCCAAGGGAATGCTTCCCGACAAGGACATTTCGCGTTACGAGCATTTCAATGATTACTACCTGGGTCTCCACATCGAAGTCGGCGCCCAGTATCACCAGTTCCTCACCTGGTTCGACATCAACTTCATGCCGACCCAGGTCTCGGACCGGCCGTCAAGCTACAGCGGCACGACCGGCAAGCGCCTCTACGACGTCAAGTGGTTCGCTTACGGCATCGACTGGATGTTTGGCTGGAAGCTCTTTGGCGAAAACACGGTCATCAACCTGATTCCATCTGCGGGCATCGGTCTAAACCTCTTGAACATCCATCTGGCGTCCGACTATGACTTCATCGAATCGGGGACGGATACTACCTATGTGCAGGCGAATAATCGCTATTACAGCACGCTCTCCCCGACCTTCAACGCACAGGTCGAATTCCGCGTTTCCTTCGACCCGATTTCCGTCGGCGCCTATGCGGGGTACCGCGTCGTCCGCTTCAACGAGTTCGATTTCGAAGACCACCGCCTCGGCGATTCGGACAACAACGGCGACACTTGGTTCCTCGGCGCTAAGATAACCTGGACGTTCCTCTCGGAAAACCAGAAAAAGCTCCGCGACAAGCTGTAACTTTCGTTCGGGGAGAAAGGAAGAGATTTCGAGCCAGCACGTCCGTGTTGGCTTTTTCCATGACGCGTTCCATGGGAACGTAAAAGGTCGATTGCCGCTTCAGATTCTGGTCGGTGTGCCAATGGACTTCCTTTTCGCGGTTGCGATAGGTGAAATTCCAGCCGAGAAGGAGCGTCGGGATGTCCATCGAGGCGAGTCTTGCGGGAATCTCCGCGTACTGCCCCTGCGTACTGGCAAGAACAAGAGCGTCCAGTTCCCGATATTCCGCATATAGAAGGACATCGTCCTTCAGTTCCAGGTTCGGGCAGAGACTGTTTGCGTAATTGATCGAGGCAAAGTGTACGTCGAAACCGGCCTTGGACAGTTCTCCCGAAAAATGCTTTACTCCCGCATGGCGAAAGTCGTTGTCCGCTTCCGGATTGCGGTAGGGATGATAGTAATGCGCCATCATTTCGACCGACTTCCCCGGCCAGAAGTAACGCGAAACGTGGACCGCGACCCAGTTCCTGAGACCGAGAAAGTTGATTCCCGCGCATTCCGGATTCAACCCGCGGTAATACTCGTTTACCTTTCGGAGAGTGAATCCATCGACGAAAAGTCCTACCTTGAACGAAGGCGCCTTTTGGCTTTTTTCCTGCATGTCGAGTTCTCCTGTTTTGAGGTCGCCTCTGGAAATTCAGTTTTCAAAAATTTGGTTGCGGCGCTTCGCGCTGGTTCGTCATTCAAATTTTCTTGACCAAGGCAATTTTTAGAGGTGACCTTAAGAATGTTCCTTTGTTTAAACGCTTTTTATCCCGAAAAATCCACCGTAAAGAAAAATTTTACAGTCGGCGGAAGGTTAGCGGATGGGAATCAGTTGTTAGAGGGGAAACGGGACTCGGTGAAGGGGATGCGGGCATTGTCGTGCCCATTCTCTTCAAACGGTCATCCTGGACCCTGCAAGGGGATAGGATCCTAAAGATTCGGAATGGATTCTATCAGGGCCTTTGGCCCTTCCAGAATGACGTCGGGCGGTAAAGGTTCATTATGTTGAACGGCAGTTCCGTTACACCGTCATCCTGGAGCGTAGCACCGCGACCGATAGGATCCATGGTCAGAGCTTAGAATTTGGAACTTGGAATCGCAAACATCTAGGTTCAAATAAAGCGGACCGCTTTGCAACTCTAAGCTCAAAGATCTCTAAACTAAACTCTGAACTGCGGAATAGATTCTACCTGCCCGCAGCAGGCGGGTCGAGGCTTCGCCTCTCCAGAATGACGTCGGGCGGTAAAGGTTCGTTACGTTGAACGGCTGTTTCGTTACACCGTCATCCTGGAGGGAGCACCGCGACCGACCGGTCTGCCGACAGGCAGGTAGGATCCATAGCCGGAACTTGGAACTGAGAACTTAGATGAGAGTGAAGGGTGAAGAGTGGAGTGAGAAAAGTTGAGAAAGAAGATCGCTTCGCTTTTCTAAGCTCCAAGATCTCCTAACTAAGCTCTGAACATCGGTAGGCGCCCCATCCGCTGAGAGGCGGAAACGGGTCGCTTGACGAAAAAGCCTAGACGTGAAACGTCGAAAGCCTTTCGGCAGAAAGTAATGGCCCGCTCTGCGACCCTAAGCACTCCAGACCTAGCTCTGGACAAGCTATATTTGACGGTATGAAAATTTCCGTAAACGACATGATGTCTTCGAGCGGGGTCGGCTTTGGAACGAGCGGAGCCCGTGGACTTGTTTCCCAGATGACCGATTTGGTCTGCTACAGTTATACGCATGCATTCCTTGCCTACTGCGAAAAAAGCTTTCCTTCCGAAAAGACGGTCGCGATCGCGGGCGACTTGCGCCCGAGTACAGGAAGAATTCTACGGGCCGTTGCGACGGCGGCAGATGACATGGGCTGGAACGTGGTTTACGGCGGACGGATTCCCAGCCCGGCGATCGCTCTTTACGGAATCGAGAAGTCGCTTCCGACCATCATGGTGACGGGAAGCCATATTCCCGCTGACCGGAACGGCATCAAGTTCAATCATCCGAAAGGCGAAATTTCCAAAAGGGACGAAGCCGGAATCCGCTCCGAGAGTTTCGAACTGGACGCTTCGAAATTCGGCGACGACGGAATGCTCGAAAATCCTGTCGAATTGCCGAGCGAAAATATAGAGGCTCGCGAAAACTACAAAAACCGCTATCTGGATTTTTTTGGAGAAAACGCTCTGTCCGGATTGACTGTCGGCGTGTACCAGCATTCGGCTGTCGGGCGCGACATCGTTACGGATATCTTGAAGAGGCTCGGAGCCTTTGTCGTTCCGCTCGGACGTTCCGAAGTCTTTGTACCGGTCGATACGGAAGCGGTCCGTCCGGAAGACGTGAAGCTTGGCGCGGAATGGGCGAAACAGGGCTTCGACGCGATTGTCAGCACTGACGGAGACAGCGATCGTCCGCTCCTTGCCGATGCGACGGGCAAGTGGATTCGCGGCGACGTTCTCGGGATTCTCGCGGCGAAGGCTCTCGGAATCGAACGGATTGCGACACCGGTAAGCTGCAACACGGCTCTCGAAAAGTGCGGATTTTTCGAACGGACGCTCCGCACGCGCATCGGAAGTCCCTACGTCATCGCCGGGATGCAGGAACTCGATGGCGACGGAAAGACGGTTGCCGGCTATGAAGCGAACGGCGGATTCCTGCTCGAAACGGACATTTCTCTCGGCGGAAAGATTCTGAAGGCACTCCCGACGCGCGATGCGCTTCTCCCGCAGATAGCCGTTCTCCTCGACGCGAAACGCCAGAAGCTCGGCGTGGAAGACTTGTTCAGGTCCTTGCCGAAACGCTTTACCGCGAGCGACCGTGTCAAGGAATTTCCCACGGAAAAAAGTCGGGAAAAAGTCGCCGAAATCGCCGAAAGAAACCTGGGCGAAGCCTGTTTCGGAAAGCTTTCCGGAAAAATCGTCTCGACCGACATGACGGACGGTTACCGGATGACCTTCGACTGTGGCGACATCATCCATTTGCGTCCGAGCGGAAACGCTCCGGAACTCCGCTGCTACGTGGAATGCGATTCTGCGGCTCGCGCCGAGGAACTCAAGGAAAAGGTTCTCGCCGTGATGCGGGAATGGAAAACCGCGTAAATTCCCGCATCGTCCGTTTTAATTTTATATGTTTACTCCATGAACTTCAAGCGATCCGTCTTTCTTGCGTTCCTCTGCGCCGCGACATGCCTTGCCGGCGGCAGATTCTGGAATGTCGATCAGGGCGGGACGACGATGAAGTTTTTATCGCTTTCGACTTCTCCGCGTTCGGCGGCTCTTGCCGGAGCGGGCGTCTCCATGCCGAGCGGCTTTTCGGAAGTTTCCCGAAATCCCTTGGCGACCGCCTCGTCGGATGTTCCCCAGGCGGGCATTGAACATGTCCGGTTTTCGAACCGCATCGATGCGAAGCTCACGTCCGTCTATTTCGGATTGCCTTTTAAATATCTGAACGCAAGCGCGGCGGTGGAATACCTGGGTTACGGGGATATCGAGGGTCGCGACGAGGAAGGTTTCAAGACGGAAGATTACGGGGCGATGGCCTGGGCTCTCCAGCTTGGCATCGGCAGCAAGCCTTCGGTCTTTAACTGGGCGGTTTCCGCGCGGTTCGCTTCGCAGACAATCGACAATTCGACGGCGATTGCGGTTTTGGCGGACGGAGGCGCGAGCTTTAAATTGAATCGCTTCGTCACGTTCGGCGCGACCGTTACGAATTTCGGCTGGGTTTCCGAATACGAGTCGGAAAGAGAATCCGCGCCGATGGCGCTTTCGGCGGGAATTTCGGGGACGCATCCCATTTTCGATATCTTCGACCTGGCTCTCCATGCGGATGCCTATCGCCGGGCGGATTACGACGCGGAATGGCGCTTCGGTTCCGAACTTCTATATAAAAAGACCCTTGCCTTTCGGGTAGGGTATGCATATCGCGGAGAAACGGAAAGCGGTGTCTCGGCAGGTCTCGGGCTTGTCTTTGGTCGCATTCGCTTCGATTACGCCTACGCGTCGAATCCCGTGCTAGACGGGAACCACCTCTTCCATCTGGGCGTTGGGTTTTAAGGGGAATTTTTGAGCGACATCGCTTTTTTCCTTTTTTCAAAAGCCTGTTTTGTGGTTTTGTAAAACAAAAAAAAATTATCTTTCTAGTACATTTTCTGATGAGGTATGAGGAATGTCCAAGCAAATACTATGGTTTGTCCTTGTCTTTTCCGTATTTTCGTTTGCGGAAAAGGATTTTGACGAGGCCCGGGCGGAATTCGTAAACAGCCCGAAAAACGGTGCGGAGGCGGCACGATGGTCGGAACCTTATGACGAAACCTATCTTCCGTATGGCGTGTGTGGCGAGGTTAAGGATTTTTCCATCGTAAAGCTCGAAGAAAGGGTGAAATATTATTATGGCCATGCGCCTCATTTTTACAGCGACCATTTTTATGCGTTGTTTAGCGTGGTGCGGGTGACATACAATGTAACCTGCAAGAACAAGCTACAATACAAGGGCGAATCATATCTGGTCAGCGACCGCAAGCTACTGGAAAACGATATATCTCTAAGTGATTCGAAACGGGACGAATTCAAGGCGCATGCCCATGGCTGGCGGGAAAAGCCGCTAAACTATCTCAGTGAAAAAGGTGTATTTTTTGACTCAACTTCGGATTTTCGTTTTGAAAACTACGCAAGGTTTAACCAGGATTCGCTAAAAGAAGCTTGGGTTCGGCAGAAAGTTTCGAGCGTGTTCGATAAAACCGTATGTGGAATCGCCTTGGTCGATTCAGAAGGAAACGTGATTTTCGGAAAAATTCCTTCAGTCGCGGAATGCAAATCTTATAACGGACCAAATCTTTTAGTGGAATATGCGCAAGGAGGATCCAGGTGAGAATGTTTAGATCTTGTTTCCTGTCCATTTTTTTGCTTGTGCTTTTTGCCTGTTCGGAGAGTTCGACATCTTCCCCCCGATGTTCAGGAAGACAGTGCGCCTTTCGGATGGCTTGAGGGCGGCTTTACGCCGGTCATCGATTTTTCACGTGGCGGAGGTTTGCAAAAAATCGCGCATTCCGGGGACTGGATCGTGCTTGAAGATGCATGGACCGGTCCGGTTGATAGCAGCGATGCATTATTTGGTAATTCTACCTATACGCCACGGCTTTTTATCTCAAAAATCGGTCCCGACAGCTGGGACACGATTAAACCGCCGACAAAAGCAAACATAAAATCATTGTATGCGGATTCAACTGGGATTTTTGTAGGAACATATGTTTCTGGTGAACTGTGGAGGTACCAAATTAGTGGTGAATGGGTAAATCTAGAACCTTATAAATTAAAAGGGAATGAAGGATATAATATTTTTGGAATTTCGAATCTAGATGGAAATCTTTTTGTTAGCATGAGTGGATATCACGACAAAAGTGCTCAAGTCTATGACAGTATTCGCGTTTTTTTGCTCTTTCTCAGTGAGTCGGGATGGATTGATACGACTCCAAAAGATTTTGACGATTACATAAAAGCTCAATTTCATAAAGGTGTATCGCTAAAGAATAATTTTTATTCTGCAACAACTTATGGAGTTTGGTCTTGGAACGCTCAGACTGGCCGATGGAAGCAACTTCCAAAATTTCCGGAACCGCAGTCGTGGTCCACGCAGGCTGTAAGCGATCTTGTTGCTCATAAAGGAAAACTGTATGCGCTTGTTTCGGACCGGGTCTACAACCTGGATGATTCTGCAGAGAAGTGGACTTCGATAGACAGTATCCGTCTAGACGGGGACACGACGGGCTATAACTATAGGCTTATCAGTAATGTTCCCTATCCGGCAAAATGTTTGGTTTCTGATGGGACGCATCTTTTCGTGGCTGGTGGAGATGGAATCCCGTATGTCTATATGGGGGATTACGGGGAGCCTTACGGCAACATCCACAAGGGTTGGCGGAAAGTCGGGAGCTGGTGTGCGGGATTGTCTCATTGCCTTTTTGCGGGTGGGACGACCTATTCCATGGATGTCATCGGAGACACTCTCTATGTGGCAAACTGGAAAAAACTTCTCAAGTTCCCGTTGGACAAGCTGGATTCCGCAATCGCAAACGAAAAGGATTATTAGACAGAAAGTTTTTAAATTCCAAGAGGTATATGAGCCTGCCGCGGCGAAACGGAAAGCGGTGTCTCGGCTGGTCTTAAAATAGGGCTTATGGAGCAAAGCCCCATAAAGCCCGCTTTTTTTGCTACTTCGAGAACTTATAATGGCCACGGTCATCGTAAACTTTGATTCTACCACAATTCGTGCGAACCGAAACGGTTGAGGATGTGTATCCGTGAAGTTCGCCAGATAGGGAAAATAAGTAGTGATCACCTCTAAAAATTCAATTTTCAAAAATTTGGTTGCGACGCTTCGCGCTGGCTCGTTTATTCCTGCCATCGCTTGGTCTCATTCAAATTTTCTTAACCAAAGCAATTTTTAGAGGTGACCTTGTTTTTTTCTTCAAAAAAGATAAATTATTGAAAAAGAGGACAAAGTCATGACTACGGATGTTTTGAATAAGGAAATTCGAGACCTGCCCAGCGAGGATATCTCGCTGGTAGAAAAGTTTGTTCTCTATCTGAAATTGAAAAAGGAATTTGGAAAGATTGAGTGCGCAATGAACGAGGCTCTCGGTCGTAAAGAGTCGTTTCTCGATGCGCTCAAAAGCTGGCGCCAAGGATGTTCGCCCGATGACGATTTTTCCAAAGATCTCGATGCCGGGCGCATCGTAGAATATCCCGATGCAAATAGGGCCAACACTTGGGAGCAAGATGGATAAGAGATTCTTGTTGGATTCCAATCTTATTTCCGAGCTTTCCAAGCCTCTGCCAAACGCCAACGTTTTGACAAACATACAAAGATTCGAGCCTTTATGTGCAATTTCGGCAATAACTTTACAAGAGGCCCTCTTCGGCGTTGAACTCCTGCCCGGCGGGTCTCGAAAGAATAGATTGAAAGATTATGTCGAAATCGTAAAGCGGAAATTTGATGTCATTCCGTATGACGCGATAGCAGCTGCGTATTATGCCGAAGTGGTTGCCAAATGCAACAGGGCTGGGCTGCCAAGACCGATATGCGACTCTCAGATTGCGGCAACTGCCTTGGCGAATGATTTAATTCTTGTAACGCGGAATACAAAAGATTTCGAACCTATCGCAAAAATCACTTCGCTAAAAATAGAGAATTGGTTCGAAGCCTGAGCATTTTATTTTCCGCCATCCAAATGGACGACCTTTTAAATATAAGCAAAAAAAAAGCTCCGTCAAGGGGTTTTGAAAAAAAATCGTCTTTTTAAAGTCTCCATTATGAAAATTCGGATTTTCTAGATTTCTCGCTATGCCCTATTGCGAAACATTTTCCCGTCGCTACGATGACGACGGTTTTACCTTTCATGTCGAAAGCCGCGTGGCCTACACGGAATGCGGCCCGGACGGAAAGCTCACCCTGTTCGATTTTCTGCGCAAGACAACTGACCTCTCTTCGGAAGACATTTTCCACCGCGGAACGTCGATGCCCTTTCTCGTGGAGCATGGCTTCGCGCGACTCCTTGCGCGGTCGGTCTTTCGCTTTCATCGGATGCCGAAGATCAACGAACGCGTCGAATGGGTGACGACCGAGTGGAAACCCGAATCGTGGCAGTTCGTACGCGATTACAAGATTAGGAGCGAGAGCGGCGAGATTCTGGTCTCGGGGCTTTCCAAGTGGCTTCTGACCGATTTCAATACCCGGAAAATTCTCCCGGTCAAGGCGATTCTCCCGTTTCGGAAACTGAACACGGAGCCGTTTGACTCGGAAGGCTTTTCCTGCGGGAAGATCCTTGTCCCGGATACGCTCGAAAAAGTCGGGGAACAGAAGATAATGCCCTCGCATCTCGACGGGAACAATCATACGGACAACGCCTTTTACGGCGCCTTTATCGTGAACGCCTTGCCCGCGGAACTTGTTCGTCGCTCGCTAATTGAATTCCGCATAAATTATTCCAAGGAGCTGCTGCTCGGCGATAACGTCGAAATGTTTTTGGCGAAAACGGGCGAAAATCGGCATATCGTCGTCGGAAAGAAAAACGACGAAGTGGCTTTTGTGAGCGAGCTTTTATTTTGACGGCAAATCGCCGCGGCTTTTTCTATTTTAAGTCAAAACATAGGAGAATTTTGAATGGAACTCAACAAGGACATCGCCGACATTTCCGCCGCCGAAGCGGAAAATTTCAAAGGCAAGAGATTCATCCTCTGCTATCATGATTTCAACATCAAGAATTTCGAAAAGGCGCTGGTCCAGATAGACAAGATTTCTTCGGTGACGGCTTCTCCCGTTTCCGTTGCGGTCGTTCCCTCGGTCGGGGCGGTTCCCGAAGACGAGCGCGAACGGTTCTGCGATTCGATAGAAAAACTCAAGTCGGACGGTCACGAACTTCTTCTCCACGGAGCGCGCCACTTTGCGAACCTCGGCAAGGAACGTTCGGTCTTTGGCAAGAGCGCCCTGATGCTTTCGGGAAACGTCGCGGAATTTGCGGGCCTCTCCGAACAGGAATCCCAGGCTCTTCTCGACCGCTCGATTGCCCTGTGGCGCGGTCTCGGGCAGGATGCGCTTCCCGTCGGATTCGTTCCGCCGGCCTGGTATGACAACAACTTCCTGAAGGAGCAGGTCCTTGCGAAGTTCAACACGTACGAGGACAGGACGTCCATCTTCAAGAAGCACGACCTGGTGGTTTCGCTCGACGAAAACGAGATGGAACCCGAACCGGACAAGAAGGACGACGTGGAAAAGTTTCTCTCGTTCGGCATCAGCTTTGCCGGGCTCCCGGAAATTTCTCTCGGCGTCGCGCAGACCTCGGCTTGCCTCACTATCCAGGCGCCGCTTGGAACTCCGCGCCTTACGATTCACTGCGCGGACTTCACCACGATCGGGGAAACCCGCATTCTGAACCTTGTCCGTTACGCGCTCTCCAAACGGGAAAAAATTTTCTACCGCGACCTGTAGTTTCGCGGAAATCGATAGAGGTCCTTTATGTCTCTGCTTCAAAAATTCATCGATCGGGTGGATTACGATTCCTACGAAGATCTATACGATAACTTCAAGATTCACATCCCCGACAACTTCAACTTCGCCTACGATGTCGTTGATGACTACGCGCAGAACGATCCGAAAAGAATCGCTCTCGCCTGGTGTGACGACAACGACGAACGGCACACGTTTACGTTCAAGGACATTGCCGTCGCTTCGAACCGCACGGCGAACTTCCTCGTGGAACAGGGCATCCAGAAGGGCGACCGTGTCCAGCTGATGCTCCGTCGCCGCTACGAGTTCTGGTTCTTCCTCCTTGCTCTGCACCGCATCGGGGCGATTGCCGTCCCGGCGACGAACATGCTCACCGCCGAGGATCTGGAATACCGCTTCCATGCTGCGGACATCAAGATGGTCGTGACTTACGACGACCCGGCGCTCCAGAAGGAAATCGAAACGGCCCGCGCCAAGTCCCCGTCGGTCGAAAAGCTCGTGACTATCGGGCAGCCGCGCCAGGGATGGACCTCCTTCTATGACGACTACGAAATCTGCTCGCCGAAATTTCCGCGGAGGGAAGGCGAAGCCGCGACGACGAACGATGACATCATGGTCATCTACTTTACGAGCGGAACTTCGAGCAATCCGAAGATGGTCGCGCATACGTTCACCTATCCGCTGGGCCATATCGTGACGGCGAAGTATTGGCAGAACGTCATCGACGGCGGAATCCATCTGACCGTGGCGGAAACCGGCTGGGCCAAGGCTCTGTGGGGAAAAATCTACGGACAGTGGATCGCGGGCTCCGCGGTTTTCAGCTACGACATGAACACGTTCATCCCGGGAAAGCTTCTCGAAAAGATGGCGGAGTTCAAGGTCACCACGTTCTGCGCGCCTCCGACGGTTTACCGCTACCTCTTGCAGCACGATCTTTCCAAGTATGATCTTTCGAACCTGAAGTATTGCGTCACGGCGGGCGAAGCATTGAACGTCGATATCTACAACCGCTGGCTCGAAAAGACCGGACACCGACTGCACGAAGGCTATGGCCAGACGGAGCTCACGCTCACCGAGGGAAACTTTCCGTGGATGGAACCGCGTCCCGGTTCCATGGGAAAGCCTTCTCCCGGCTACCGGATAGACATCGTGCGACCGGACGGTTCTACCTGCGACCCGGAAGAAGTCGGCGAAATCATCATCCGCATCGATGGCGGCAAGCCATTCGGCATGTTCGGCGGATACTACCGCGACGAAGAGCGCACGCAAAAGGTCTTCGAGGGCGGAGTCTATCACACGGGCGATACGGCCTGGAAGGACAAGGACGGCTACTGCTGGTTTATCGGACGGACGGACGACTTGATTAAAAGTTCCGGGTATCGGATAAGCCCGTTCGAAGTGGAAGAGGTTCTGCTAAAGCACCCGGCGGTTCTCGAATGCGCGGTCACCGGCGTAGAGGATCCGTCGCGCGGACAGGCCATCAAGGCGACGATCGTCTTGCAGAAAGGCTACGAGGCTTCCAAGGAACTCGCGAAAGACATCCAGCTGTTCACGAAGAAGGTTGCCGCTTCCTATAAAAGCCCGCGCATCATCGACTTTGTCCTGGAACTTCCGAAGACTATCAGCGGAAAGATCCGTCGCGTCGCGATTCGCGAAAAGGACAAGCAGGAACAACAGAAACGCGATTCCGAAAAGGCGAAATAATTCATGACGAAGAGACGAGTTGTTATCACGGGCATGGGTGCGGTCACTCCGGTCGGAAACTCGGTGCCCGAACTGTGGAAGTCCATCCGGGAAGGCGCCTCCGGAGTGGGACCGATTACCCTGTTCGACGCGAGTTCCTCGCCGGTGAAAATCGCCGCGGAAATCAAGAACTTCGCGCCAGAAGAACATGGAATCGATCCGAAGGAAGCGCGTCGCATGGCACGCTTCACCCAGTTCCTGCTCGCCGCCGCAAACGAGGCCGTTTCCGATGCGAAACTTTCGAAAGAAGAACTTGCCGGAGACAAGACGGGAATCGTCGCCGGGAACGGGCTTTCCGGGATGGACGTGATCGACGCGTCCTTTTCCAAATATATCGAAAGCGGAAAACGCCGTGCCTCGCCTCTTGCCATGCCGGAGCTGATTCCGAACGAAGCCGCGGCGAACGTTTCCATCGCGCTTGGAATTTCGGGTTCCGCCTGGACCATCGCGACGGCCTGCGCCTCGGGCACGGATGCGCTCGGGCTTGCGCTCGACACGATTCGTTCGGGACGCTTGGACGTGTGCCTTGCCGGCGGATCGGAAAGCGGCATCACGGAATTTTCCATCAAGAGCTTTGCCGGAATGCACGCTCTGACGGACAAGTTCAACGATTCTCCCGAAAAGGCTTCTCGCCCGTTTGACAGGGACCGTTCCGGCTTTGTCATGGGAGAGGGCGGCGCGATTCTCGTACTCGAGGAACTCGAACACGCGAAATCTCGCGGAGCGCATATCTACGCGGAACTCGCCGGCTATGGAGCCTCTGCGGACGCCTACCATATCACGAGCCCGCGTCCTGATGGAAAAACTTGCGCCAAGGCTTTGCTTCGGGCGATTGACGATGCGGAAATTTCCCCGGAGACAATCGACTACTACAATGCGCACGGAACTTCCACCCGTTTGAACGATTCGACGGAAACGGCGATGCTCAAGGCGGCGCTCGGAAAGCACGCTTACAAGATCAAGGTTTCGAGCACGAAGAGCATGACCGGGCATTGTGTCGGCGCGGCCGGCGCCATCGAAGCGATCATCAGTACGCTCGCCATCCGGGATTCGTTCTTCCCCGCGACCGTCAACCTGGAAAATCCGGACGAAACTTGCGATCTGGATTACGTTCCGAACCAAGGCGTTCCGGGCAACATCGACTGCGCCGCCTCGGCGTCCCTGGGCTTTGGCGGTCACAACGGCGTCGTCATCATCAAAAAATTCAAGGATTAAATTCAAGGGGATTCTCCATGATAATCAAGCCTCTCATTCGCAGCAACATCTGCATCAACGCTCATCCGAAGGGATGCGCCAAGGAAGTCGAACACCAGATAGCCTATGTGGAAAAGAAGGCGGCTTCTCGCGGCAAGCTTCCGAACGCTCCGAAGAATGTCCTCGTCCTGGGATGTTCCACCGGTTACGGACTCGCTAGCCGAATCGCCGCGGCCTTCGAATGCGGAGCGAACACAATCGGTGTTTCGTTCGAAAGGGAAGGAACCGAATCGAAGAGCGGGACTCCCGGCTGGTATAACAACATGGCTTTCGATAGAGCGGCAAAGGCGAAGGGCCTCGGCTGCGTAACGTTCAACGGCGACGCCTTCTCCGACGAAATGCGGAAGCAGGTCATCGAGGCTTCCAGGCAGTTCGGAAAGTTCGACCTGGTGATTTACAGCGTGGCAAGCGCGGTTCGCGTCGATCCGGTTACGGGCGAAAAGTATCGCAGCGTACTGAAACCTCTCGAAAAGACGTTCTCCGGGGCGACGATGGATGTCGTCACGGGCAAGTTCTCCATCATCACGGCGGAAGTCGCAAACGAAGAGGAAAAGCGCCAGACGGTAAAGGTCATGGGCGGTGAAGACTGGGCGCGCTGGATTCACCAGCTTTCCGAAGCTGGCGTTCTCGCCGAAGGCGTCAAGACGGTCGCCTATTCCTACATCGGACCGACCTACACACACGCCATCTACCGAGACGGCACCATCGGATCGGCCAAGAAGGACATCGAACGGACCGCTCGCGAACTTGACGCGGAACTTTCGAAAAACCTCCACGGCGAAGCGTACATCTCCGTGAACAAGGGGCTTGTCACGCGTTCCTCGGCGGTCATTCCGCTGATTCCGCTCTACATTTCCATCCTCTTCAAGATCATGAAGCGGAACGGCACGCACGAAGGCTGCATCGAACAGATGGAACGCCTTTTCGCGGAACGCCTCTACACGGGCCGCGCGGTTCCCACCGACGACGAGCACCGCATCCGCATCGACGAACTGGAACTCGATCCGAAAGTCCAGGACGAAGTCGCGAAGTACATGCCGATCGTGAACGAAGACAACATCGCGGAACTCGGCGATATCGAAGGCTACCGGCACGACTTCCTCGCGACGAACGGTTTTGACATCGAAGGCATCGACTACGACCAGGATGTCGAACGGATGGACACGATCTAGTCTCGTTTCGGATTTGCGGAAACCGCCCGGCAAGGGCGGTTTTTCCCTTTTAAAGGTTTCCCGGAATCCTAAAAAACAAAAAAACTCCGAAAAATCGGAGTTCTTAGAGCGGCGGACCGGGATCGAACCGGCAACCATTAGCTTGGAAGGCTAAAGCTCTACCATTGAGCTACCGCCGCAGCGCTACCAATTATACAAAAAAAAGCGCGGTTTCCAAAGGGGAACTTGCGGAAAAGTTGAACTTTTTCCCGAGATTTGCTAAATTTCTCGCCAAATCAACCATCTTCACGAGGTAGCATAACTTGTATCCCAATCCCCGCCTACGGCAAATGCCGAACCGTCCCGCGGACGGAACCCGTATCAACGAGGCCATCCACATCTCCCCGATCCGCTTGGTGAAAGATGACGGCTCGCAGGTAATCATTGATACGCGCAAAGCTTTGCAGATGGCAAAGGACGCCGGACTGGACCTGGTGGAAGTCTCGCCGAACGCGAAACCTCCCGTCTGCCGCATCATCAACTACGGCAAGTACAAGTTCGAACAGCTCAAGCGCAGCAAGGCGGCAAAGGCGAAGCAGCACGTCGTGAAGCTCAAGGAAATCAAGATGCACCCGAAGACCGCGGAGAACGACTATCTGTATCGCGTCAAGCAGATGCGCGGCTTCCTCGAAGATGGCATGAAGGTCCGTCTGATTATGCAGTTCCGTGGACGCGAAATGGCGCACATGGACTACGGTCGCCGGCTGATGGAACGCGCCAAGCAGGACTTGGCGGATGTCGGCGAATTGGAAACGGATTCGCGGATGGAAGGGAACACGCTTCTCTACATCTACGGTCCCAAGCGCGGTGCAGTCCAAAAGGCCGCAGCGCAAAAGCCCGCAACCGAGCCAAAGGCAGCAGGTGAGGCTAAACAACAAACCCAAGAGGTAAACAATGCCTAAGATGAAAACGCACGGTGGTGCCAAGAAGCGCTTCCGCGTGACCGGCAGCGGCCACGTGAAGTTCAAGCGCGCTGGTCTGCGCCACATTCTTACCAAGATGACGACTAAGCGCAAGCGCAATCTGCGCAAGGCCGGAACCATCAAGAAATCCGATGAATACAGAGTCAAGCGTCTGCTTGTCAAAGCTTAACAGGAGAGGTAAGAATGCCACGTTCCAAGACTAGAGTTCCTTCTCGCGCCCGCCGCAAGAACATTCTCAAGGCTGCCAAGGGTTACTACGGACGCCGCAAGTCGAATCTTCGCCTTGCGAAAGAAGCCGTCGCCCATGCAGGCCAATACGCATACGCTCATCGTCGCGACAAGAAGGGCGCTTTCCGCTCCCTGTGGATCACCCGTCTCAACGCTGCGGTGCGTGAATTTGACTTGAGCTACAGCCAGTTCATCCACTTGCTGTCCAAGGCGAACATCAGCATCAACCGCAAGGTCCTTGCCGATCTCGCCGTGAGCGAACCGGAAGCATTTGCCGCCGTCGTCGCGCAGGTGAAGGCTCAGGCTTAACCGAAGAGAAAAGGTTCTCGAAGAATGCCCCGGCGTGCCGGGGCATTCTTGCGTTTTGACAGGGAAAAGTTATATTGGAAGTAAACCTTTGTTTGGGGTAAATATGGAATTGAAAACATGCAAAGCTTCCATTCTGACGCTTTTTATTCCTATAGTTCTCGGGGCGTATGAAGCGAAGGAACCGTTTTTATGGGATGCTTCGATGGATTCGGTGGGACGGGGCATCACGGGTTCTGCTGATGAATCGTCTGGGTATTGGTACGCTTTTAGCGACGGAAATTCTTCTTGGGAGTGGCCTTCGGATATAAAGGAAAACGAACTTGGGGATTTCTTTGGGCAGATGGTCAAGGCTTATCAAAGTATCCAGGGAAAAATGATTCTTGGCGGGCCTGCCCCTGACGGAGAAATGATTTCTGGAAAGCCGTATGTCGGAATTGGATTTAATATTTGGAATTCGGAACAAGAAGGGGGCGATATTTCTGGCTGGGAGGGATTTTGCCTGGAATATCAGACTTCCGTGAAATTTTTATTGAAACTGAAAAGTGAATCCGATGGATCTTCATCTTACGAAAATAATCTTGAAGCGGAGATAAGCCGCTCGGATGCAATGGTTGTAGTCGATATTCCGTGGAGTGAATTCAAATTTGAAAGTTGGGGACCCAGCGTAACCAAAGAAGAAATCCTTGCCAAAACGGCAGCGGTTTACCTGTTGTTCTCGGGAGATTCTGGAGATTCGGGTGAATTTAAACTGGTAAAGTTCGGTTCCTTGGGGACTTGTAGCGGGACCGTTTCCCTTCCGAATGGAATCGTTCCTTCTCGCTTGAAGGTGCGTCAAATCGCCTTTCGTCAATTTACCGTCGAAGGTCTTACACGTCCAACGGTCTATCGGCTTTTCGATATCAACGGTGTCTTGTTAAGATTTGGAATTTTGAATGCTGGTGAAAATCTTCAAGTTCCGCAGTTGCCCGCGGTTTTAAAACTGGGCGGGCAAAGTCTGCTGTTGAAATAATCCAATCGGAAAACCGCCTAGCTAAAACTTCCCATTTTCATCGGTTCCGTCAGGTCGAGTTGCAGTTCGCAGGCGTATGAATTTTCCGTGGAATCCGTGACGTAGGTATATTTCCCCGGATAGCACATGTTCAGGCGTCGCATCAGGTTGGAAAGCCCGATTCCGCTGCTCACCTTCGTCGAAGCGGTCTGCGGCGAAACGGAATTCCTTACGCGGCATGTTAATTTGTTCTGAACTTCCGAAATGTCGATGGAAATGAAGCAGGGATTGCTCGGGTGGACGCCGTATTTCATCGCGTTCTCGATCAAGGGCATTATCAAGAGCGGCGCGATTTTCGTGTCGGGTTTTTCCACGCTCGTTTTTAGCGAAAAGTCCATATTGCTTCCGAATCGCAATTTTTCCAGCTCGCAGTATTTTGAAAGCACGTCCAGTTCTTGCGAAAGCGGGACTTCCCGTTCCTTTGATTCGTTCAGGATTTGCCGCAAAACCGAAGACAGCTGGATCATCGATTTCTGGGCGAGCTTCGGGTCGATATCGACCAGGGCGGTGATGTTGTTCAGCGTGTTGAAAAGAAAGTGCGGCGACAGCTGCTGCTTGAGAAAGGCGAGGTCCGCCTGCAGGTAGAAGTTTTCCTGGATGCGTTTCAGGTAAGCGTCGCGGGCATGGATTCCTCCGAGACGGAACAGGACATTGAACGCGCAGACGATAATGGTGAGCGAAAGGAAAACCAGAAGAATGACAATGGTGTTCCCGATTGGCGAATGTCCAAAAATCGACTCGTAAAGGGGGCCGTTCCTTCCCAACACCCAATAGACAAAGAAGTCCTGGAGCATTGACGCTTCGATCATAAAGAGAAAATTGAAGAGCGCGAAGGCGACAAAGCGCTTCTTGAAGAAGAATCGCGGAATGAAAACCAGCTGGTTTAGGAAAAATCCCAGTAGGACGTTAGACGCGGCGATGAGCGCGGCGATGATCTTTTTTCGTGAAAAGCTTTCGGCGTCCATGCCGGTGGATGCGGCGACATATCCCAAGGCGAGAAAGAAGAGGGCCATCATGACGCGCAGGAGGATTGGAGACGGGGACTTCTTTCCGCAAAGCCAGTTTGGTACGCGTCCGCCGAACTGCGTATTGACCGCGTTTAGATTTTCAAAATCGCTCAGGGACAGCTTCTCTTGGCGCATCACGTTTTCCATATCCCCCAATATAGGGACTTTTTCCCCGAAAATGACAAAAAAATGACAAAATGTCGATAAATGGAGACGGAAAGACGATGAATGTTTTGCCAAAACGAAGGTTGTTTCTGACACTTGGAAAAAAGCGAGGCTTTATATTTCTAGGCGTAGCGAAAGGAACGCTACGACAAAAAAAAGAGGTAACTTCAGATGAATTCCATTTACTTTCAATACTTGAATGACATCTCCAAGTATCCGCTCCTCTCCCGTGAACAGGAAAAAATCTTGATCCAGCTTGCCGCCAAGGGAAATCGTCGCGCGCAGGATCTCCTTGTCAAGTCCAATCTAAAGTTTGTCGTGAACATCGCGAATCTCTACAAGGGCCAGGGCCTAGACGTAAACGAACTTATCAACGAAGGCAACATGGGCCTTATCGAAGCGGCCCGTCGTTTTGATCCGAACCAGAAAATCAAGTTCATCAGCTACGCGGTCTGGTGGATTCGTCAGAATATCACCCGTGCGATTTCCGAAAAGGCGCGCCTTGTACGCATCAGCGCGGAAAAGGAACTCGTGCTTCGGCGCTTTAACCGTGCCGCGACGACGACCCGCCAGGTCATCGGAGGCCAGATGACGATCGACCCGGAAAGTCTCGAAGGCGAAAGCCGCTACAAGGCGAAGGATATAGAGAAAATCCTGATGATGGGTTCCCACACGACTTCGCTCGATTCTCCGGTCGGCGACGATGGCGACATGACGCTCGGAGACTGTCTCGCCTCTTCGAGCGACGCGACGGATGCGCTTGCGGCAAAGAACGGCGAACAGGCTTCACTCGATATTTTGCTCAAGGAAAACCTGACCGACCAGGAACATCGCGTAATCGGCCTCTACTACGGGCTAGACATGGACGCGGACCTGAACCTGAAGGAAATCGGCAAGATGGTCGGACTGTCGAAGGAACGCGTGCGCCAGGTAAAGGAAAAGGCTCTCGCCAAGCTGCGCACGACAAAGATAGACAAGGTCCTTGACGCCGCCTGATATTTTCTAGAAACTCTCTCTCCTTTCGAAAAACCCGGCGAATGCCGGGTTTTTTGCTGCTCGCTCCAACGAAAAAAGTTCCGCGCATATGGCGTGGAACTTTCTGGATTTCCGAAAGAGGACGAAATCAGTAGCGGTAGAATTCCGGCTTGTAGGGACCCTCGACTTTCACGCCGATGTAGTCCGCCTGTTCCTTGCGAAGCGTCGAAAGGTGAACGCCGAGCTTTTCGAGGTGCAGCCGCGCGACCTTTTCGTCGAGAATCATCGGCAGACGATAGACTTTTCCCTTTTCGTAGCTGTAGCCGCTTGCCGTGGGCTTTCCGGTTGCGGAGAGCCACAGATCGACCTGCGCGATTGTCTGGTTGGTGAAGCTTGCGCTCATCACGAAACTCGGGTGTCCCGTGGCGCAGCCCAGGTTCAGGAGACGGCCTTCGGCGAGAACGAGTACGCTGTGCCCGTCGGGGAAGATCCATTCGTCGTATTGCGGCTTGATGTTGTTCTTCTTGATGCCGGGAACCTTGGCGAGGCCCGCCATGTCGATTTCGTTGTCGAAATGCCCGATGTTTCCGACGATGGCGCGGTTCTTCATCTTGCCCATCTGGGCTGCGGAAATGATTCCCAGGTTTCCTGTCGTCGTGACGAAGATGTCCGCGAGCGAGACGACTTCGTCGAGAGTCTTGACTTCGTAGCCTTCCATGGCGGCCTGGAGGGCGCAAATCGGGTCTATTTCCGTGACGATGACGCGAGCGCCCTGTCCGCGGAGCGACTGCGCGCATCCCTTGCCCACGTCTCCGTATCCGCAGACGACTGCGACTTTCCCCGCCATCATCACGTCCGTTGCGCGGTTGAGACCGTCGATGAGCGAATGACGACAGCCGTAGAGGTTGTCGAACTTGGACTTGGTGACGGAATCGTTCACGTTGATGGCGGCAAACGGCAAGCGTCCGTCGCGAGCCATTTCGTAGAGGCGGTGGACGCCGGTGGTCGTCTCTTCGGAAACGCCCTTGATCTTTGCGCGGAGCTTCGTGAAACGCTTCGGGTCCTTTTCGATTTCCTTGCGGACGACGGAAAGGAATGCGCCCCATTCCTCGGAATCCGTCTCGGGGTTGAATACGGGAACCTGCCCCGCGTCTTCGAATTCCGCGCCGCGGACGACCATCATCGTCGCGTCTCCGCCGTCATCGACTATCAGATCGGGACCTTCGCCGTCGGGCCAAACGAGAGCCTTTGCCGTGTTTTCCCAGTATTCTTCGAGCGTTTCGCCCTTCCAGGCGAATACGGACGTTCCCTTGGGAGTTTCGATCGTTCCTTTCTTGCCGACGACTACGGCTGCCGCCGCGTTGTCCTGCGTGCTGAAAATGTTGCAGCTTACCCAGCGCACGTCCGCGCCGAGTTCCGTGAGCGTTTCGATGAGAATCGCCGTCTGTACGGTCATGTGGAGGCTTCCCATGATGCGCGCGCCCTTGAGCGGGAACTTTCCTTCGTATTCCTTGCGGAGCGCCATCAGACCGGGCATTTCCGTTTCGGCGAGGTCCAGTTCCTTGCGGCCTTCGACCGCGAGATTTAAATCCTTGACTTTGTATTCCATCGAATCCTCTTCGGTTTGCTTTATGCGGAAATATAAAAAAACGCATAGAGATTTGGGGGCGCCGGTTCTTGCCGATAGTCGTCTGCGAAACGGCGTTGGTCAAAATTTTTCGCAAGGGATTTTTTTAAATTGTCGGGAAAACATTTTACTTTATGGAGTTCTGAATGACCGTCGAGAAGAAAGACGATGAAAAGGAAAAGGAACAGTCCCCGGATTTTATGAAGAAGGCCGAGGAATTCTTTTCGAACAGCCGGAAGATTTTCTTGTGGAACCAGGTCGATGACGAAAGCGCGGTGAAAATCGTAAAGCAGTTGCTCTATCTCGATTCGCTTTCCCACGAAGACATCGTATTCTTTATCAACAGCCCGGGCGGCGTGATTTCGAGCGGGCTCGCGATTTACGACTGCATGAACGCCATCAAGAGCGATGTCGTGACGGTTTGCTGCGGACAGGCCGCTTCGATGGGAGCTGTGCTTCTGACTGCCGGCGCAAAGGGAAAGCGCTTCGCGTGGCCATCGGCGCGGATAATGATTCACCAGCCGCTAATCCAGGGACAGATGGAAGGTCCCGCAAGCGACATCAAGATCCAGGCGGAAGAAATGCTCCGCATCCGTTCGATTACGACGGGAATCATCGCGAAGACGACCGGGAAGTCGATCGAAGAAGTCGATAGGGATACGGAACGGGACAACTTCATGTCGGCGGAAGAGGCGAAGGCCTACGGTCTTGTCGATGAAGTGAAGAGCGTCGTCTGATGGGATTCCTTTCGGCGATAAAAAGCGGACTCGCCAAGACCCGCGACGCGATTCTCGGTGAAATCAAGGGCATTGCCGGCAAGGGAAAGGTTACCGACGAGATGCTCGAAGACTTGGAAGAGCGCCTGATCAAGGCGGACGTGGGAACTTCTGCCGCGTTTATGCTTACGGATGCGCTCCGGGAAGAGGCTCTGGGAAAGTCGCTTTCGGAACCGGAAGTCCTGGACATCTTGCGATCCGAGGCGGAACGCTTTCTCGTGGATCCGCCGAAGTTCGAGTTAAAGGGAAAGCCGCACGTGGTTCTTGTCATCGGCGTGAACGGAGCCGGAAAGACGACGACTATCGGGAAGCTCGCGAAAAAGTTTGCGGACGAAGGCCACAAGGTGATGATCGCCGCTGCGGATACGTTCCGGGCCGCGGCAATCGAGCAGCTCGAGGTCTGGGCGGAACGCGCGAAAGCCGAGTTCGTTCGCCATGCGGAAGGCTCCGATCCGGCCGCGGTCGCGTTCGACGCTTGTGCGGCGGCAAAGGCTCGCGGTTGCGACATCGTTTTCATCGACACGGCGGGTCGCTTGCAGAACAAGGATTACCTGATGGAGGAACTCGCCAAGATAGTGCGCGTTCTCAAGAAGCAGGACGCCGCCTACCCGCATGACATGATTCTCGTCATCGACGGAAATACCGGACAGAACGCGATTAGCCAGGCGAAGATTTTCAACCAGAGCTTCCCGTTGACGGGGCTTGTCGTGACAAAGCTAGACGGTACGGCGCATGGAGGCTCGGTCCTCTCGATCGCGAGTTCGCTCAAGGTTCCTATCCGCTGGGTGGGAATGGGAGAGCGTATCGACCAGCTCGTGCCCTTTAACAAGGCGGAATATGTCGAGGGGCTTTTCAAGGGATAGGTTCCTGTTCGGCTTCCTTGCGCTTTCGGTCTGTGCCTGCACCGAGAGCGTTTCTGTTCCTGCGGAATTCGTCCGCCTGTATGGAGACTTGCGCATTGCGGAACGGGAATATGGCGAAACTACCCCCGACGGTCGTGCAGCTCGAATCATCATCTTGGAAAGATACGGCTATTCGGCCAAAAAGTTCGATTCTGTCGCGGAATGGATTCAGGCAAGTCCGGATGTCTGGAGCGCATTCCAGGATTCCGTTGTCGCCTATGTCGATTCCGTCGCCACCGAAGCGAAGGCTATCGCCCCGCCTGCAAGGAACGGCAACGCTAAGGGGGCCAGATGAAGCAAGCCTTGCTGTCAGCTCTTTTTTTGTGCGGATTTTCTGTCTCGCCGGCTGCGCCGGATTCGTCTGCGGTTCGGTGGGAAAACTTTTCCGATGCGCTCCTCTCGGCAAAGGCTGACGGCAAGATGCTCTTTGTGGATATCGTCGCCGATTGGTGTCTGCCGTGCAGGGAAATGGACCGTACGACATATCGCGACAGGACCGTAGCTTCGATCTTGAATTCCAGGTTTCATCCGGTACGGCTAGACCAGGCTTCCCAGGATACGATCGAGTGCGATACGAAGAAACTGCCCGTGGAACGTTGCTTCTTCGATGTCTGGCAGCTTTCCGCCGTGCCTTCGTATGTACTTGTCGCACCGAAAGGGCTTTCCATCTTGACGTATTCGCAGGGACTTTCCGCCGACGAGATGAGAATGCTCCTGATGCAATTCCTTGCCAAGGAAGAGGAATGGGTTCAAAAATGAATTTTACGCCGATCGAAATCGCCTTTTGGATTCTCTTGTTCCTGCTTGTGCATTGCTATGTCCTCTTTCCGGTGACGCTTCCTTTCTTGAGCGAACTGTTCGCGCGGAGGAACCGCCGGATCGATTCCTCGGCGACGCTCCCGAAAGTCTCGGTCCTGGTTTCCGCATACAACGAGGAAGCGGTAATCGAAAGGAAAATCTTGAATTTTCTGGAACTCGACTATCCGAAGGAATTGCTCGAAATCCTGATCGGGGACGACGGTTCTTCGGACAGAACCGCGGAAATCGTCGAGCGCTATGCGGACAAGGGGATTCGTCTTGTCCGGGCAGTCAAGAATGCGGGAAAGGCGGCGATGCTGAATCGTCTGCAATCGGAAGCGACCGGTGAAATCCTTGTCTTTTGCGACGCCAACACGATGCTTTTTCCGAACGTGATTCGAAAGTTGGTCTCTTCGTTTGCCGACCCGAAAATCGGATGCGTCTGCGGACACTTGATCTTGACGGACAAGAGCGGAAGCCTCTTGGGTTCCGGCGAATTGAGCTATTGGGACTTTGAATCAGAAATCAAGAAGTTCGAAGGCGTTCTTGACCGTTTGATCGGAGGCAACGGCGCCTTGTATGCGATTCGCAATTCGCTATACACAAAGTTGCCCGTGAAGAAAAGTGTCATGGACGACTTCTTTATCGCCGTAAAAGTTCTGCAGAAGGGATTCTTCTGTACATTCGACCCTAGCGCGATAGGTACGGAACAAACATCGAAGGAAGGCGCCGGAGAATATCGCCGCAAGATTCGAATTGGCCGGGCAAATTACAACTACCTGTTCTCCTATCTTCCCCTTCTGAATCCGTTCCGTCCCTTGCTTGCGTATCTTTTCGTTTCGCACAAGCTGCTTCGCTGGCTTACGCCGCATATCGCGCTAGCCTTGTTCGTCTTGAACTTTGTTCTTCTATGGAAGATGCAGCCTGTCTATTTCGTCTCTTTTGGCCTGATGCTTCTTTTCCTGGTAGTCGCGCTGTTTAAGATTTCGGGCAGTGCGTATTACTTCTTGCTGATGAACTTCGCCATGTTCAAGGGCAGCCTGCTTTCTTTCAGAAAGGAGCATGGCGGTGGCTGGGAACGGGAGACGCGCGGGGACGAAAACGAAACGAATCCATCCGCGGGAAAGACTCTTTCGCTTCTTTGTGCGCTTGGACTTGGAATCTCGACGTTCTTGCCTGCGCAGGCCCAGGCCTTTACGGCGGATATCTCTGCGGGAACGGTCAATGCGACGGAAGAAATGTCGAGTTTCAACTTCGACATATCCGGCCATTGGTGGTATCCCGTCGATCAGATGGTCTTTTTCGGTGCGGGATTCGGTTACGAGCGTCTAGGCTCCATTTCCCTTTTCCCGCTTGTCGGCAGCGCCTATGTCTATCTCCCGTTTGGAAGCCTGGTGATGCCCGTGGGAACTTTTGACCTGGGATTCGCCTTTGGCGATGACGCCCAGATGATTTGGCGTGCGGGTGGAGGCCTGGACGTGAAACTGGGGCGGAAATCATCCCTGCTCGCTCTTCTGGGATACCAGAATCTAAAAAAGGCGGGAGACTTTGTGTATCTCCGCTGTGGGCTTCTGGTTGAAATTTAATTTATGGCCAATTCTAAACCTAGGCTATTTCTAGAGATTGCCTAGAGTTTCCCTTATACTGATTTGATTCGTTTGTACGCAATCAAGCCGATCCTAAGGTCGCTGTCTCCCCAAGATTCGCTCGTCTATTCGACTGTCAGTTCTTCGTTCTGGACGTTCAAATCGGCGACGATTTCAAGAGCTTCCGGCTCTTCCTGAAACTTGGCGACCAGGCCTGTACGCTTCTCGTGATTTTCGTGAGATTCCAGCTCGACGATGTCGTCAATCGTGACATCGATAATCGCCTTGTCCGTAATGGGAATCTTGACTTTCATCCCCTTGGCGATGTCGCCTTCCATAACGGAACCACGAAAGATCAGGCTTTTCTGGTCTTCACCGAACAGAGTTCTTTTCACGTAAAATTTTGCCATACGGCAAAAAGTTAAATTATTCTCATGGACTTGGTTGTCGGAAGAATCCCTTTTTTGGTCTGTGCGCCGTTTTTTCATCTTTTTTTGCGCGAACCTTCGCTAGGGCGCGAGATTTTCTTTGAAGACGGCGTGCCTAGCGCGCTGAACGGAAAGCTCTGGAACGGTGAGATTCATCTGGCGCCGGCTTCGTCGATCGCCTACGCCAAGGCTCCGAACGATCTGGTGCTCGCTCCCGATATTTGCACGTCCTGCCGGTTGGAAGTCCATTCCGTGGAACTTTTTTCCCGGTTCCCTCTCGATGAACTTTCGCGAAGGCGGATCTATCTGACGGCGCAGAGCGGAACGTCCGTTGCGCTTCTGCGCATCATCTGTTCGCAGTATCTGAAGATCTGTCCGCAATACACGAACGAACGAACGCTTTGCGATGCCGAACTTCTCATCGGCGACGAGGCCTTGCGGGAAAAGGCGAAAAAAGCGTGGCCCTTTCGCTACGACCTGGCGCTTCTGTGGCGAGAATGGCAGGGGCTTCCCTTTGTCTTTGGAGCCTGGAGCGTCCATCGGTCGGCGCTTTCTCCCGAGATGCTCCCGAAGACGAAACGGTTCCTTGCGCTTGTGCAGGAATCGATTGAAGCGTTTCGAAAAGATCCCGGTCGGGCCCTTGTCTTTTGGAAGGAACGCTATGCGGTTCCGTTTACGGCAGAGGAACTGAAAGCCTATTACGATTCGCTGGATTACGAATTTACGGAAGAGCGCAAGCGTTCTCTCCAGATCTATTTCAATCTTTGCGCGGCGGAAGGCATGCTTGACGCTGCGCCGCCACTGCGCTTTCTATAAATTCCGAAAGCTTTCGGGCGATGCTTTCCCAGGCGTTTTCGCGCATGAGCGACGGCTTGAAAATGCTCCCTCCGAAGGCCACCAGATCCGCTCCGCCCAGGATAAACTCCCTGACGTTTTCCGCGGAGACGCCTCCGCAAGCGAGCAGCGGAATGTCGTGGAACGGTCCGCGGAGAGCCTTGATGTAGGCGGGCCCTCCGACGCAGTTTACCGGAAAAACCTTGACGCATGTCGCGCCTGCGTCGCAAGCGAACTGGACCTCTGTCGGGGAGAGTGCGCCGGGAATGCTCGGAATGTTCTTTCTTGCGCATTCTTCGATGACTTCCTTGACCGTGTTCGGCGAAACGATGAATTCCGCGCCTGCCGAAAGGGCGCTTTCGAGGTCTCGGCGGTTGCGCACGGTTCCCGCTCCGACCGAGATGCCGAGGGGCCTTGCGGTGTCTCTTAACTTCTTGATGATGGCTGTTGCCGCGGGCGTGTTCATGGTGACTTCGATCGCCTTCAAACCGCATTCCGCGGATACCTTGGCGCAGGCTTCTTCGGCGCCTTCCGGAATGTCGCGCAAAATGCCCACGACGGGAACGTCTTGGAGAAATGTCAGAAAGTTCATGCTTACAATGTAACAATCGGGATGGCTGTTCGGAGCTTGGCTGCGGGAACGCTTGCCGATTTTTTTTTGAGATTTTTTGTTTTTTGAGGCGCGATTTACCTATTTTCTAAATGCAATAAGGAGTATTTTCATGTCAAGTTTGCCCACAAAAGAACAAATCGTCGCCGTTGTTCGGGACGAGCCGATGGTCGGAAGCCAGCTGCGCCGCGCAATGGGCATTTCGAAGCACAACAAGCTTGCTTTCAAGCAGCTTCTCGCCGAGATGGTGAGCGAAGGGTCGCTTTCCCGTACAAGCAACAAGGAATACACGCCGGGCAAGGGCGAAATCTCTCCGGACAATCTTGAAAAGGATAATCGCAGACCGGCGGCGACAAGTCGCCGCAAGGCCACTTTTGACGATGACGAAAGCCGCATTCATCGCGGAGTCCTGAGTCCCGATGGGAAGGACTGGTGGAAAGTCACCGATTCCGCTTCGGGCAAAGTCTATGAAATGGCGCATCGCAGCAAGGCTCCCGGCAAGGATGGCGACTCGATAGCGTTCACGCTCTATCCGCATCCGAAACTAAAGCATTCCATGCTCGCCAAGATCGATCGTTCCGCGATGGAAGGCGAACTTTCCTGGGATAGCGTCAAGAAGCAGTTCATGAAGGATGCGTCTCTTCCGGAATCGTTCTCCGCTTCCATCATGGAATTTGTAAACAGGCAAGAGGAGCCTTCGGAAAAGGATCTGAAGGACGGTCGGGTAGATTTGCGGAAAACATATATTCTGTGCATCGACCCGGTCGGCGCCATGGATCATGACGATGCGATTTCCGTTGAAAAGAGAGCGGATGGAGGCTTTCGCTTGGGCGTTCACATTGCCGATGTGAGCCATTACGTGCCGGAAGGTTCCGAACTTGATGACGAAGCGCTTACGCGCAGCTTTACGCAGTATCTGCCGTGGACGGCGGTTCCGATGCTTCCCGATCGCCTTTCGAGCGATCTGTGTTCCTTGCACCAGGGCGTTGACCGTCTGGCGTTCAGCTGCCTGATGGAACTTGACCCGAAGGGAAACGTGGAATCGTTCGAGTTCAAGAAGAGTCTCGTGAATATTACCGCGGGTCTTACCTACGGCGAAGCGGTCGAACGGCTCGCTGCGGGCGACGAACACGTGAAGACCTTGCAGGAAGTCGCCGATCTTCTCCGAGCGAACCGCCGCAAGACCGGCATCCTGGAGCTCGGCAGCACGGAACTCGGGTGCGAGTTCGACGAAAAGGGCGAACCGGCAAGGATCGTACCGCGCGAAGAACACGAATCGGACCACTGGATCGAGGAGTGTATGCTCATTGCGAACCAGTGCTGCGCCAAGGAACTCGAACGGCGGCATTTGCAGGGCGTTTTCCGCATCCACGAAGCCCCTGACACAAAGGACATCATGGAACTTTACTACCTGATGCCCGATCTGTTCAAGGACAGTCCCGTTTCTCTTCGCGAACTGGGAAAGCCGCGTCGTGGCGATACGAACCTGAATCCGGAAATCTTCAAGCTTTACCAGCATCTGATCGCTCGGGCGAAGGGCGATGACGAAATCATCATGCGAATCTTGCGCAGTATGCAGAAGGCGCATTATGACAGCAACTGCTTTGGACATTTCGCCCTGAACTGGCAGGACTATGCGCACTTCACAAGTCCTATCCGCCGCTATGCGGACTTGTGGTGCCATCGGGAGCTTTCGCGCAAGACGCAGGAAGAGACGGACGCAAAGCGCGCCTGGGATGTCGTTGCGGTATGCTCGGAAATTTCCGCAAACGAAGTAAAGAATCAAAAGACGGAACGCATGTCGCTCAAGGTTTGCGCCACATGGCTTCTCCGAAAGCATCTAGGCGAGGAATTCGATGCCACGGTGACGGGTGTCCAGGAATGGGGCATCTACGTCGGGGTTGATGATCCGCAGGCGGAAGGCCTCGTCCGCTTCCGGGACATTGCCGGTTCCGACTACTACATTTTCAATCCGGACAAGGGCGTTGTCTATGGAAAACGCAACGGAAAGACCTTTGCGCGCGGAGACAAGGTTCGGGTTCGCCTGCTTCGCACGAATCCGGTTCGCGGCGAAGCGGACTTTGCGATTCTTTCCAAGATTTCCGATGGCAAGCTCGGCAAGATGAAAGGAAAGTCGCGGGACGAAGCCGCCGAAGAGCTTGGTCTCGTTTCGCAGCCCGATGAAAGCGAACTTTCCTCCCTTCGTCCGAGAGAGCGCAGAAAGGTTCGCGAATCCTATGGGGGAGACCGCAAGGCGAGCAAGAGACAGGCTTCCCGGTCCGAGCGGACTGAATTTGGACGAAACCGCCGTGGAGCGTCTGATTCGGAACGTCCGGGAAGAAAGTCATCCCGTTCAGGGAAAGCTTTCGGGCGCAAGAAGAAAACGGGCAGCTTTGGCAATTCCCGTCGCGATTCCGGTCGAATCCATTCGAAGAAACGCTAGCCGATGCCGGAACAGAAGACAAGACCCCTGCGAAAGATTCTCTACGCCTCGTTCCAGACGGGAGAAGCCCTGCCCGGGTATGTGAAATACGCTCTGGAAAGCCTCTGCTCGACGGGCTACACGGTCGCCTACCTCACCAACGAGCGCGATCTCGACCCTTCGTCTCACGCTTTTTTGGACTTGCACCGCATCGAACTTTTTTTCACCGAAAATCGCGGTTACGATTTTGGCATGTGGAAACGTTACATCCAGTACACGGCAAGGTTTCGCCGCGAGGAATGGGAGCGGCTTGTCCTCGTGAACGATTCCGTTGTCTATTTCCAGAATCGATTTCTCGCCTTTTTCAACGCGGCCGAAGAAAGTCCGGCGGATGTCGTATCGCTTACGGAAAACGACGAATTCGCGCCACACCTGCAATCGTTCTTTCTGTATTTCAAGACGGCGGCGATTTCGCCTTTTTGCCAACGGCTTCTCGACGAACCCGAAGGCGAGAACTTTTACGATACGGTAAAGCGCCTGGAAGTGGGAACGAGCGTCTTCTTGCGCGGACGGGGATTTTCCCTCGCGTCGCTTTTTCACACCGAAAGACCCGTTCTTTTTTCGTATGCGGAGCTTGTTCGGGCGAAATGCGGATTTGTAAAGCGAAAGCTTCTGGAATGCCGATGGACCAGACTGGAAGTTTTCTTTTTCCTTGACCAGGGCGCCCGGGCTGCACTCCTGACGGACTATATCGCGGAAATCGAACGCTTCGGGTTCCCGGACAGCGATTTTGACATGAAATGGCTTCTGGAATTCAAGAAGTCCTTTTGGAAAAGCGTCTTCCAAAGGTTGCGCTTGGCCTGCTATCGGCTTCTTTGGCGGATTCGGCGGGGAAAATTCAACGTTTCTTCCGGTTTCGCGGAAAAGCGGTCCAAGACTTTTGGTCACCTCTAAAAATTCAATTTTCAAAAATTTGATTGCGACGCTTCGCGCCGGTTCGTCATTCAAAGTAGCAAATACATCCAGTATTCGCCACTTTTCATTCCTGCCTTCGCTTGGTCTCATTCAAATTTTTTTAACCAAAGCAATTTTTAGAGGTGACCTGGAGCGATTCGCCGATTTCTGATGGAAAACGCGAAACGCCCGGAAGAATCCGGGAGCTTCTCTCGCTAAAGAGTATTTTCAAAGAATTACTTGGCGCGTTCCACGTAGGAACCGTCGCGCGTATCGACCTTGATCTTCATGCCTTCCTGGATGAAGAGCGGGATCATGACCTTTGCACCCGTTTCGAGGACCGCTTCGCGCAGAACGTTGCCGCTCGTGTTGCCCTGGACCGCAGGAGGCGCGGAAGTGATCGTCATCTCGACAAATGTCGGCGGGATCACTTCGATAGCCTTGCCATCCCACCAGGTGACCTGGACGGTCGCATTGTCCAGAAGCCAGACTTCCGCACCGTTCAGGGCGTCCTTCGGGATTTCCATCGTTTCCATCGACGTGTTGTCCATAAAGAACCAGGTCGCGCCGTCGTTGTAGAGGTAGGTCATTTCCGTATAGGTGACCTCGGCTTCTTCGACCGTGTCGCCGCTCTTCCACGTACGTTCGAGAGTACGGCCCGTAATCAGGTTCTTGATGCGAACCCGGTTAAACGCCTGGCCCTTGCCGGGTTTCACGAACTGGTTATCGACGATCATCCATGGCTGGCCATCGACGATAATCTTCAGCTTTTTACGGAACTCGTTTGTACTGACTGTACCCATAGAATATGCCTCATCGAAAAGATTTAGATTTGGGCTAAAAAATAGAAAAAATATGACACAAGCAACGCCTTTTTTTACCAGTTTGAAAGAACTATTCGCCTTTCTGGAACTTCCGGAACCCAAAATCCAGGTCGCCAACTCTCGATTTTCCTTTCTTGTCTCGCGACATTTCGCCTCCAAGATAAGGAAAGGAGATCTGAACGATCCGCTTTTGCGGGAGATTCTGCCTACCGAAGAGGAAAACCGTATCGTCGAAGGGTTTTCGGACGACCCGGTCGGCGACGGAGAAAGCGAGAGGGAACCGGGCATTCTGCAAAAATACAGGGGACGAATCCTCGTCGAGCCGACTTTCGCCTGCAGCCTGCATTGCCGGTTCTGTTTCCGGAGAGCGGAAGCGCGACGCGCTCCCGAAAACTTCCCGGCACGCCTTTCCGACTGGCTTTCGAAACATCCCGACATTTCCGAGGTGATTCTTTCGGGCGGAGATCCCCTGATGCTTTCCCGGCAAGCCTTCGAAGCTCTTGTCGAGGGAATCCTGCTTCACGAACATGTCCGTACGATTCGCATCCACACGCGCATTCCCGTCACCTATCCGCAAGTCCTTCTTGAAGGCGGCAAGAATTCCCTGCTCGAACCGCTAGGCAAGGTCGCGGAAAAAAGGAAGCTCGTAGTTGTCACGCACGTCGATCATCCGAAGGAACTCGATGATTCATCGAAAGCCGTTTTCGATTCGCTAAGGAAAATCGGCGCGCTTCTTCTCAACCAGTCCGCGCTCCTGAAAGACGTGAACGATTCCGCGGAAATTCTCGGAGAACTTTCGCGAAGGCTTTTCGAACAAGGCGTACTCCCCTACTACCTGCACCAGCTAGACCATGCGACGGGAGTGGCACACTTTGAAGTTTCCGACGCAAGAGCCCTGCAGATCATGGAAGATTTGCGAAACGCCCTGCCGGGATACCTCGTCCCGAAGCTTGTCCGGGAAATCGCCGGCGATGGATCGAAACGCCCTGTTTCAGAGACAGGCCTGAGACTTGCCTAGCGTGAAAAGTTTCGTTACATCGTCATCCTGGAGGGAGCACAGCGACCGACCTGTCTGCCGACAGGCAGGTAGGATCCATAATGCTCGGAATGGATTCTACCTGCCCGCAGCAGGCGGGCCTGCCCGCAGCAGGCGGGTCACTCCCTTCGGTGTTCCAAAATGCCCCGCGGAGATAACGGTTCGCAGGAAAAAGCGAAGCGCGACTCAGTTCCGGTCGTCGTCCCTCAGCTCGATATGCAGATGCTCGCCCCGCTTCCCGGCGTTTTCCCACAGGACGAGAAAGCGACTTCCCAGCTTGCGGCGAATCGAAAGAATCAGATCGGAACGCTTTTCCCTGGGAACGTCGAAAAGCCTGAAATCCAGCGCCTTGTTGTAATAATGCCTGGAAAAGCGGGCATGCCAGGCAAAATCGTTCGCGCTCGTGATCGTCGGCCGGTAAGAATCCCCCATCGCCCGATGAAACTCGGCAACCACGACCAGCCCAGCCGTGTCCATCGCCGCATCGAGCTTTCCCGTCTGCACGCCGTGCTTTTGCGCGGTCCGCGAGAGCAGCAGGGCATGAACCTCTTTCGGTCCCCATTCCGAAAAGGCGAACGATGCGGCAAAAAGCAGACAGGCGACAAAAGACTTCATCCCTTTCAAAATAGTTTGTTATTTTATCTAGAGATTGGAGAAAAACATGAAAAAAGTTCTGTGGATAGCGACAATTCTTTCGGCTTCGTTCCTTGCATCCTGCTCGACGAAGGAAAAGCCTGTTTTCACGGGCTTCTGGCAAGGCGAAGACAACATGATTTTCGAAGTCTTCCAGACGGCGCCCGGCGAGAACCTCTACACGATCCGCAACATCAACGGAGATCTTTCCGCCCACATCGAAGGCGATACCGTCCTCACGGGAAAGAATTCGCTCGACATGCCCTTTTCCATGCGCGTCGAAAAGGATTCCGCCTTCTACCTGTTCGGAACGATTCTTTCCAAGTATGCGCGTATCGACGAAGCCTCCTACCGGGAACAGTTCAAGAAGCTCACCCCGGCAAACGCGGAATAGCTAGCCTCCGAGCATCGAAACGAGAGTTCCCGCGACGATAGCGGAAAGCATCGCGTTCAAGAACAGCATCGTCCGCCGCAGAATCTTGAAGAACGATTCCTGCCAGGCCGGACCGTGGATGTTTCTGTATTCCTTGAATCCGAGAAGCGCGCTCAAGGCCCCCGTCACCACGAGCATCAGGGCTCCCGCAAAGAATCCTTCCCGAAAGACGAGAACGCTTATCCATGTTCCGAGGACCATGGCGACGATTCCGACTCCGATTTCGACGAGATAAAGCTTCCGGTGCATAGAACCTCGAAAATTCAAAGGGAAAAAAGCCCGATCAGGGCGATCCGCGGATAGGGCGAGACAAGCGGTCCGTTGAGCGGCCAGCTGAAGTCCAGATGGTTGACCAGCCCCGATACGGATTTCGTCATCGCGAAGCGAATCCCAAAGCCGGCGATGTAAGTCAGATCGTCCGGTTCAAAGAGATGAACCTTGGCGGCGGTCTCTCCCGCCTTGAAAAAGGCGGCAAGCACCGGAGCGACGGTCCCGATTTCAAAATGGGGAAAGAAGCGTTCCTCGATTTGCCCGTAAAAGCGCGCCTGCCCCGTATAGAGATAGGTCGGGAATCCGTAAAATTCCTGGTTCTGGAGCCCGCCGAGCGAAAGCTGTCTGCCATAGGCGGATCGTTTGAAGGCATCCGCGTAGCCCGAAACCTGCGTCGAGAACCATTCGTTCGAACGCCAGATGTATTCCGCCGAAGCGAATTCGTAAATGTCGCGACGCGAATCCGAATCGAAATAGAAACGAGACTTCGCGTTCAGGACGAGATGGTGCTTTTTCGAACCGAGCGCAAGATAGATGGAATAGTCCAGGCGAAAATCGTCGTCCATCGCCCCGAGTGACTTCCAGTTTTTCGAAATTCCAATCTTTACGGAATAGCCCTTATCGACATCTTCCGTCCACTTGGCGTGCTTGAAGTTGACGAGGCGGTCATAGCGAATCCTCGAAAGCGTGACGCTCGCTCCAAAGCGCGAATCGAGCATTTCGGGAATCCAGTCCCGGACCGTGGCGGAATCCAGGGCGGTCGGTTCCCCGTTCAAGAGAAAGGCCTTTCGCGAAACCGACGCGTAGGAACGTCCTAGCCGATGGTAGTCGTAGCTTAATCCCAGATAGATCCTGAATTCCTCGCCGCCGAGGGAACGCCCCACTCGGAAGCTCGCCGAATCCTCCTCGATGCGATTTACCCGGAGAATTTCGTTTCCATGCTTCCGGTTGAACGTCGGGAGATCTTCCTTCGCGCTGTCCGAAAGCGCAACATGCTCCGTCCCTGTCGGGAGCCGCCCCGTCCAGTAGTACTTCGCGTCCGACTTATTCAGGTAGCCCGCCACGGTATAGGCCCATTCGTTCCTGCTTCGCGAAAGATAGGGTCTGTACATCGTCGCGTAGTGCGTGTAACCGTCCGTGTTCCGCGAAATGGAGGCTTCGAACGCGTTGTGCCGAAAGAGAAAGTTGCTGTTGTTGTAAAGCCCCATGAAGCGGTCGCGAAACTCGTCATGCGAATAGTAGATTCCAATCGTCTGCCCGAATCCCAGAAAGTTGTTTTCCCAGACGCCTATTCCGTAGTAAAGCGGACCGTCGCTCGGGCGTTCCACCGATAGAGGAATGGTGAGCGTCCACGTATCGCTCGTCTTCACCCGGACGATGTTCTTTCCCGACGGTGAAACTTCCCTTGTGATGTGCGCATCGGCGATGTAGGCCTGGCTGCGCAGGTTCTTTTCGCTTTCGATGAGTTCGTACAAGTTAACCGAATCCCCGACATCAAAGAGGACAAGCCTTTCCACGACGGATTTCCGCGTTTCGATATGGATGACGTTACCGGCAGCATAGACCAGACTGTCCGCCCACGAATAGGCCTTGGAATCGTCAAACGCGTCCCCGTTTTCCACAACGATCGAATCCACCCGAAAATAGACGAGAGAATCCGCCGAAGGGCGCGCGAGTACACGCTCGACGAGAGGCGTCCTTGCAAAAGCCATCGAGGCTAGAAGTATCCAGAGCGTCCACTTCACGGAAATTCAACCATCATGCGGTAAGAAGCCTTCTTTCCGAAATCCGCCTGTTCCTTCGCCGTCGCCTTCCGGACGACCAGGTTTTTCGCCGTCACGCCAGGCTGTGCGGAAAGAGCCTTCAGGAGCTTTTCACGGCGCAGGCCGGAAAGCGCTTCCATCGAAGCGAAAAGTTCCGCATCCGACGGGCGGGACCACGTAGCGGCAAAGGCCTTGAACGCTTCGAGGGAAACGTCCGTTTCGAGGGCCGCCTTCCGATCGACCGGGGTGAGTTCGGCGCGACCAGTCTCGAACCTGTAGAAATCGAGCTTTTCCATGCCGAGCGCAAAGTTCTCGAGTTCCCTATCGGGACGGAACGCTTCGACTACCGTGAGGACCGCGCCGGGCTTCTCGGAAAGGATACGCGTCCACCCCGAAGCGATTCCATATTGCTCGCTCGTAAAGTCGTCCGCGGCGACGTCGAAAGAGAAGTCGCTTGGCGACGAACCGCCGAGCAGGAACTTCGCCGGAGAAAGCGCCACCTTCACCATCAGGTTCATGACCGTCTGCCAGACGATCTTTCCATACGAAAACTTCGGGTCTCGGAGATTTCCCTTCACGGGAACGTCAAACGCTATCTTTCCGTCCTTGTCCTTGAGAATGTAGAGAGCGATCTTCATCGGCACCGTGTATTCGGGTTTTGCCCCGGAAGGCTTGTCCCCGACTGTCAGATTGTAGATGTCGATGTTGTTCCGGCTGTCGATTTCCCCGTCTCGAAGAATATTGTCGGAGGCAAAGCCGAACGCGCCCGCCGTGATGGGATATCCCGTATAATGTTCCGAATAGACGGAAAAATCCTTCATCGATACGTTTTTCACCGCGATGTTCGCGTCAAGGCGATTTACGTTTGCAGGATTGAACCTGGCAAAGGCCTTCACCGAACCTCCATGCGGAAGGGAAGCCCTGAAATCGACTCTCGCTTCCCTGTCGAGCGAAACATCCGAAGCCGCAAGCGAAATTCCCGAAACGGCATAGCGGAAGCCGCCGGGAACCGTATGATCTTCCACGGCAAAGCGCGTATCCGTAACGGAAAACCGCTTGACTAGCAAATCGGGCTTCACTTGTTCCGAAGAACCTTCCGAATTCAAAGAATCCGAGGCGGAAGCTGTCGAATCCGAAGCGGGACGCTCCGCGGACTTTTTCCCCGCGAGAAGCGCATCGATATTGTTCGAATTCTTGAAGAGATCGAAGTGGGCCGAGGCTCCGCGTACGGAAACGGAATCGATGACGAAGCGCCTATCCTTCAGATTCGCCTCGGCAATCTGGATCTCCAGACTTTCCACGCCCATGGTCTTTTCGGAATTTTCCGTGAGGACCACGCTGTCGAGCGAAACGTTTCCCCGCACGACGGAAGCGAGAACGTCGTTCGCGTTCCCCGAAAGCGAAAGCCGAATCCCGACCTTTCCCGAAAGTTCCTTGAAATCCAGCGCGGATTCCAGGTAGGGCTTCACCGCCGACAGGGAAAATCCCGAAAGCGCGACATCCAGCGAAAAATCCCCGCTTTCCATCGCGTAGTCGCTTTCCACATGCAGGGAACCGCCGTCCGCAAATTCAAGATTCACCCCGAGCGATGTCTTTCTGTTCGAAAAATAGATTTCGGGAATGCGCAGGGAAAAATCCCGAATGCCGATATGGGAGTTCACTTCGCTGTCGTCATAGAGGATGTCGCCCGAAAGAATCGCTATCTGCCGGATGGAAATGCCGAACGGGAACGAGTTCGCTTTCGACGAATCCCGGCTTTCCACGGAAGCGTTCGCCGAATCCGACGCAAGGCGCCCGAGAATATCCGAAAAGTTGAAAAGCTCCCCATTCTTCTCTATCCGCGCAAAGGGAGAATCCAGACGCACTTCCGAAAGAGAGATGTTCCCCGTAAAAAGCCGCAGCGGATCGGCATTGACGTAAAATTCCCGAAAAGAGGCGAATGTCGTCGAATCGTCCTTTTCGAAAACGGCAAAGCCCTTGACGGATACGGAAAAGCGGAACGGGTTGAACGAGACGCTTTCTATCTGGACGCGCCGACCGATCAGTTCCTTCGAGTGGTTTTCGACATAGCCTTTCGCTAGCCGCGGAGCGAAAAGGCAAAGGGCTAAAAACAGAACGCACAGGACGGCCGCGCAAATTCCGACAATGCGAAGAGCCTTCATCCTTCACGCCTCCGTTTCTTGAATGTGAACATAGAAGCCATAAGGTCACCTCTAAAAATTGCTTTGGTTAAGAAAATTTGAATGAGACCAAGC
>CAVKYI010000007.1:0-81570 GCA_963660435.1 Sodaliphilus sp. | reverse complement strand
AATGAGACCAAGCGAAGGCAGGAATGAAAAGTGGCGAATACTGGATGTATTTGCCTCTTTGAATGACGAACCAGCGCGAAGCGTCGCAACCAAATTTTTGAAAATTGAATTTTTAGAGGTGACCAAAAGGCGGTCCATGAAACGTTTCCGGATAGTTCTTCTGACGGGCGCAAGCTCGGGAATCGGCAAGGAAATCGCGTATGTGATCGCTCCCCAGTCGGAGCGTATCGTCCTTATCGCCCGGAGAACCGAAAAAATCGAAGAAATCGCTCGGGATCTTTCCGTTCGGTTTGGCGTTTCCGCCTTTGCCCTTTCGGCAGATCTTTCCATTTCCGGCGAAGCCTCCCGGGTTTTCGAAAAGACGGTAGAGCTTGCCGGAGACGCTCCCGACATCCTCGTAAACGATGCCGGAGTGGGATTCCAGGGAAAAGCCTCCGAAATTCCGGTCGATGCGGAATGCAGGATGCTCCGGGTGAACGTCGAAAGCCTGATGATTCTCTCGAAGCTTTCGCTCCAGGCAATGGAAAGGAATAGGCGCGGCGTCATCCTGAACGTGGCGAGCATGGCGGGATTCCAGCCCGGACCTTACATGGCGGCCTACTATGCGACAAAATCCTTTGTACTCTCTTACAGCGAGGCCCTTGCCGAAGAATCTCGGGATAGTCGCGTGCGTGTTCTTGCGCTTTGTCCCGGATTTGTCGATACGGAATTTCATCTTCATGCAGGTTCCCGAAAAGGTTTTCTTCGCTGCCTTTTCCGCTCGTCCGCGCGGTCTGTCGCCTGGGAAGCCGTCCGAGCCATTCTCGGAGGCGCGTCCGGAATCGTCGTCCCCGGAAAATTCGACAGGCTTCTTCTGTTTGTCGAAAGGTTTCTTCCGCGCCGTCTGGTCGTAAGGGCGATATCCCGCATCTTGCATCGAGGAAAAAAATGTCGAACCGCCTGAAAATCGCCTGCCTGTGCGGCGCGCTTGTGACGGTACTCTTTGCCGCGGATGCGTTTCGCTTGCCGGAACTCACCGCCGAGGCGCGGGTCTCCGCCGCGGAACTCTATGACCGCGAGTGTTACGCCTGCCACCGCTGGAACCGGAATTTTGCCGGTCCCGACATGAAAGGGAACGTTCTTCGCTACGAGGGACGCCCCAAGGCCCTTTTCGAATATCTCAAGGATCCCAGGCCGATTCATCCCGACAGATATCGTCCGATGGAAATCGGGAAGCTTTCCGACGCGGAGGCTTCCCTGATGGTCGCCTGGCTCTTTTCGCTCGTTTCCGACAGCTCGGCGGCGGACCGTCCACGCTAAATCAAATAATCCCCAAAGAACGCATTTTGTCTCCCAAAGGCGCAAATTTGTCGAAAGTTTTTCATTTTTAACAGAAAAATCCCGTTTTTTTGAAAAATTTTCTTGTATATTACAAATGGCGCTAAAAAAAAACGCCTTGAAATTCGGAGATTTTATGGCTGAAGATTTACAGAACCTGATTGAACGCATCCAGAAAGAAGCGGTGAACAAGGCCGACGAAAAGTCCTCGGCGATTATCGCGAAGGCGAACGAAGAAGCTTCCCGCATTCTGGAAAACGCCAAGGCGGAAGCCGCTTCCGTACTCGAAAAGGCGGACAAGGATTCCGCAGCCTATGCGGAGCGCAGCGAGCGCGCTATCCAGCAAGCCGCCCGCGATGTCTTGATTTCTGTCGGTCGCCGTATCGAAAAGATGATAAGCGAAATACTCTCCCGCGAAGTGGAGAAGAATCTTTCGGAAGATACGATCAAGGAAATGCTCCTTGTCCTTGCAAGGAACTATTCGACGGATACGGAACTCGTTTTCTCCGATGCGGACAAGGCGAAACTCTCTTCCTTCGCTGTCGGGGAATTCGCGAAGGCCCTAGGCAAGGGCGTCAAGGTGGAAAGCGACTCGGGTATCAAGTTCGGCTTTCGCGTGAAGGTGGAGGGCGGCAAGGTTTCCCACGAATTCACTTCCGAGGAAATCGCCGCGTCGCTTTCTTCCGTCGTTCGTCCGGAACTCGCCAAGATAGTCTCGGAAGCCGCGCAGGGAAAATAGCGGATGAATAACGCTGTCTATATTTCCGCATCCCTTCCCTTTTTGCGCTTTGGAGATACTCCGCCGTTCTCCCTGTCGGAACTTCGAAGCCGCTGTGAAAGCGTCTTGAGCGAAGAGGAACTCGCCGCGTTCGATGCTCTGCTTGGCGGGGAACCTTGCGACGACCCGTTTATTTCCGCCTACCGGGACCATGAAATCCAGCTGAAGAATATCCTGGGGCATGCGCGCGCCGCCGCCTGGGGGCAGGACGTGCGCTTTACGGAACGCCCGTTTCGCGGTTACGACGTCACGTTCGCCAAAATGGTGACGGATGCCTATGCAAAGCCGAACCCGCTCGAACGCGAAGAGGAGCTGGATCGGGTTCGCTTCTGGCTTGTCGATCAGCTGGCTTCCGAAGAAGGGAGCCTGGCAAGTCTCTACGCGTTTGCCGTCAAGCTCGGAATTTGCGAACGATGGGCGAAGATTTCGCCCGAGGCGGGAAACGCCGCTGTTCTTAAAGTGATTAACGATAACGATCCTGCAGCAAGGCAGGAATGACCGGAGGTCTTTTTTCAAATGGCTAGTATCGGTAAAATAATCGGTGTGAACGGAAACTTGATCCGTGTCGCGTTCGAGGGCGCGGTCGCGCAAAACGAAGTCGGTTTTGCAAAGCTTTCGTCCGGCGTGGAACTGAAATGCGAAGTCATCCGCATTCGCGGAGACTATGCGGAACTCCAGGTCTTTGAAGACACTTCGGGACTCAAGGCGGGCGACGAGGTTCGCTTTACGGGCGAACTTCTTTCCGTGGAACTCGGACCGGGCCTCTTGACGCAGGTCTTTGACGGCTTGCAGAATCCGCTTCCCGAACTCGCGGAAGAATGCGGCTTCTTCCTGCAGCGCGGCAAGTATCTTCCGGCGCTTCCCCGTGACGTCAAGTGGGCGTTTTCCCCGGTGGCTAAAGTCGGAGACAGGGTCTCTGGCGGCGATACGCTCGGAACCGTTCCCGAGGGCATCTTCAAGCATCGTATCATGGTACCGTTCAAGATACGTTCCCAGATGACCGTGGAATCGATCGTTCCTGCCGGCGAACATGTCGTCGAAGATGTCATTGCGACGCTGAAGGACGAAAACGGCAAGACTTTCGATGTCAAGATGTACCAGACGTGGCCCGTCAAGGTTCCCATCAGGAATTACGTGGAACGCCTTCGCCCGTCAAAGCCGCTTTCGATGCAGCAGCGCATTATCGATACGTTCTTCCCGGTAATGCAAGGCGGAACGTTCTGTACGCCGGGGCCTTTCGGTGCGGGAAAGACGGTCTTGCAGCAGCTGATGAGCCGCTATGCGGACGTCGATATCGTGATTCTCGCCGCTTGCGGAGAACGTGCCGGCGAAGTCGTGGAAACCCTTCGGGAATTTCCCGAGCTTATCGACCCGCGCACGGGCAAGAGCCTGATGGAGCGTACCCTCATAATCTGCAACACGTCCTCGATGCCGGTCGCCGCGCGCGAAGCTTCCGTCTATACGGGCGTGACGATTGCGGAATATTATCGCCAGATGGGTCTTAACGTCCTTTTGCTTGCCGACTCGACTTCACGTTGGGCGCAGGCTCTCCGCGAAATGAGCGGACGCCTGGAAGAAATTCCGGGCGAAGAAGCGTTCCCGGCCTATCTCGAATCGACGATCGCGTCTTTCTATGAACGCGGTGGCGTGGTCAGGCTGCGCGATGGCTCTTCGGGTTCCGTGACGATTGGCGGTTCGGTTTCTCCCGCAGGCGGAAACTTCGAGGAACCGGTAACCCAGGCGACGCTGAAAGTCGTCGGCGCGTTCCTCGGGCTTTCTCGCGAACGGTCCGACCAGAGGCGCTTCCCGGCGATTCACCCGCTGGAATCCTGGTCCAAGTACGAAGGCGTCATCGATTCCGCAAAGGTCGCCGAGGCACGGCGGATTCTCGTTTCCGGCAACGACGTAAACCAGATGATGAAGGTCGTTGGCGAAGAGGGAACTTCGATGGACGACTTTGTCGTCTATCTGAAATCCGAATACCTGGATTCCGTCTATTTGCAGCAGGACGCCTACCATGAAGTCGATGCGGCCTGTTCCGCGGAACGCCAGAAGTATGTCTTTGACCGCGTTTACGCGATTCTCGAAACATCTTTCGTCTTTGGCGACAAGGATTCCGCTCGCGGTTTCTTCCTGAAATTGACCCAGGCGACGAAGGACTGGAACCGCGTTGCCTTCGGTTCCGAAGAATTCAAGAATCTCGAAAGCCAGATTTTTAGCTCCGTAAAGGAGGTTTCCAAGAATGTCTAAGGTCTATCACCGTATCGAAAGCATTGCGGGTAGCGTTATCACCATCAAGGCGGATGGCGTTGCCAACCAGGAACTCGCGCGTGTCACGAGTCCCCAGGGGGAGTCTCTTGCCCGCGTGATCCGGATTGACGGAGAGAAGGTCGATTTGCAGGTCTTTGCCGGTGCGCGTGGCATTTCGACGGATTCCCAGGTGCGCTTCTTTGGCCATCCGATGGAAGTTCCTTTCAGCGACGCTCTGCTTGGTCGAGTCTTTGACGGTGCCGGAAATCCGCGTGACTGCGGTCCGGTCATCGAGGAAAATCCCGTGCCTATCGGAGGTCCTTCGGTAAACCCGGCAAGGCGCATCATCCCGAAAAAGATGGTTCGCACCGGCATTCCGATGATCGATGTTTTCAATACGCTTGTCGTTTCCCAGAAACTTCCGATCTTTTCCGTTGCGGGAGAGCCTTACAACCAGTTGCTTGCCCGCATCGCGCTCCAGGCCGAAGTCGATGTGATCGTGCTTGGCGGAATGGGCCTGAAATACGACGACTATCTCTATCTGCGGGATTACCTGGACAAGAATGGCGCGCTTTCGCGTACCGTGATGTATGTCCATACAGCTTCCGACCCGATTGTGGAATGTCTGCTTGTTCCTGACGAGGCCCTGGCCGTCGCGGAGCAGTTTGCGACTCGAGGCAAGAACGTCCTTGTTCTTTTGACCGACATGACGAACTTTGCCGACGCCCTGAAGGAAATCTCGATTACGATGGAACAGATTCCGTCGAACCGTGGCTATCCGGGCGATCTGTATTCACAGCTCGCGAGCCGCTACGAAAAGGCGGTCGATTTCGAAGGTTCCGGATCGATTACGATTCTCGCCGTGACGACGATGCCCGGCGACGACGTGACGCACCCGGTCCCGGACAACACCGGTTATATCACGGAAGGACAGTTCTACCTGAAGCACGGTCGAATCGAACCGTTCGGTTCGCTTTCCCGCTTGAAGCAGCAGGTGAACGGCAAGACCCGCAGCGACCATCGGACCATCATGAACACGATGATCCAGCTTTACGCAAGCTACAAGGAAACGCTCGAAAAGCAGTCGATGGGCTTCCGGATGAGCAACTGGGACAACAAGCTCCTGAAATACGGCGAACGCTTCGAAAAGGAAATGATGGACCTGTCGGTGAACATCCCGCTGGAAAAGGCGCTCGATCTCGGATGGGAAATCCTTGCCGACTGCTTTACCCCCGAAGAAACCGGCATTCCTTCGAAAATGGTGAACGAGTATTGGCCGAAGAAGAAGGGGTGATATGGCGAAAGTCAAACTCACGAAAAACGCATTGAAGGCGGAACGCGACGCGCTCAAGCGATACGAGCGTTACCTGCCGACGCTTTTGCTGAAAAAGCAACAGCTCCAGGTGGAAATGCGCTCCCTGCAGGCCAAGGTGATGGCTAAGCGCGAAGAAGAGGATACGCTTCGCAAGTCCATTTCGGGCTGGATTGGGCTTTATGCGCAGCCCGTCGATTGGAAACGGTATATTTTCGTCAAGGAAGTTCGGGAAGGCGAAGGAAACATCGCCGGCGTGGAAATCCCGCTTTTCGACGGAGTCGATTTCAACGTGACGATTCCGGACTTCTTTACGACGGATGCGTGGCTCGATGAAGGCATCCGTTCCCTGCAAGGGCTTATTTCCCTTCGTCTGGAAAGGCGCGTCCTGGAAAAGCAATATGAACTTCTGTCGGACGAACTGCGCTCCACGAGCCAGAGGGTGAACCTTTTCGAGAAGGTGAAGATTCCCGAGGCGAAGGAGAATATCCGCACGATAAACATTTTCCTTTCCGACCAGCAGATTTCGGGCGTCGCGCGTTCGAAGCTTGCCAAGGGAAAGGCGAATGCAAGGCTTCTCGCCGAAGAAGGAGCTGCCGCATGATTACTCCGATGAAAAAAGTGACGATTCTCTGTCTGGATTCCGACAGACAGAAGTCGCTAGAAATGCTTCGCGACATGGGCATCCTGCACGTGACTCCGTTGAAGAATCCGACGGGAAACGGGGTGAACGCCGCGAAGAACGACATGCTTCGCGTACAGAAAGCGCTCGAAGCGATTCCGGAAGCCGGAAAGAATGCCGATTCCAGGGAATCCGTTTCGGGAGAAAGCGTTGTCGCGGAAGTTCAGAAGCTTCTCGAAAGGCGCAAGGCCGCGGAAGACCGCCTCTCCGATGCGGAAACGGCGATTTCCCGGTATGGCGCGTTCGGCAATATCGACCCGGAAAGCGTCAAGTCGCTAGAAGCGCACGGAATTTTCGCAAGGCTCTATGTCGCGGCCCACGGTTCATCGCTAGAGGCCGAAGGCGATGCGATGGTTTTTCCCTTTGCGGAAAACGCGGAAGGCAGATGCTATGCTGTCTTGAACTTCGGGAACGAACCCGCTAGGATCAAGACGACGGCGACGCCGCTTGCTCTTCCTGCCCATTCCCTTGAATTTTACCGCAGGGAAGAATCCGAGGCGAAAGCCGACCTGGATGCGGTGGAAGCCCGTTTTTCGGAACTTTCCCGTGAACGGAAAAAGGTCAAGGAACGCCTTCTCGAAGCGACTGACGCCTATACGTTCGCGGAAACTTCCGCGGGTATGCTCTCTTCGAAGCTTTTGGCTGCTATCCAGGGATTTTGCCCGGCTTCCCGTGTCGAAGAACTTTCGAAAGCGGCCAAGTCGGAAGGCTGGGGGATTCGCGTCGAGGAGCCGTCTGAAGACGACAATGTCCCGACGTTGCTTTCTTACAGCAAGCTTTCCCGCCCGATGCAATTTCTCTATGACATTATCGGGATTTGTCCGGGATACCGCGAGGTGGACGTTTCGAGCGTGTTTCTGTGCTTTTTCAGCATCTTCTTCGCGATGATTGTCGGGGACACGGCTTACGGTCTTTTGTTCCTCGCCATCACCGTCGCGATGCGCAGAAAAATGCCGAAGGCGAATCCTTCCGGATTCCATTTCATGTACCTGATGAGCGGGATGACGATTTTCTGGGGGCTTATCAATGCGAGCTTCCTCGGACTTTCGCCGGAAATGGCGCATTGGAGCTATTATCTGGACGTGACGAACTATGGCTTCTTGCCGGAACCGGTTCGGAACGCGATGCTCTGGATTCGCACATCCGCTCCGGCGGATCCCGCGAAGTTCGCCGCTTACCATGAATGGGTCTCCGGACTTTCGTACTTTCCGAAGTCGTTCGTGCCGTTCGAAGCGGGCGAATCCCAGATGCAGCATATCCAGCTGTTCTGCTTCTGTATCGCGGTCGTGCATCTCTCGATTGCCCATGCCTGGAATATCGTCGTTCGCCTGACTCGCAAGGATTCCACGTTCATGGCGCAGGTCGGTTGGCTGCTCTGCTGCTGGTGCATGTTCGCGCTCGCGAACAACATGGTCCTTGGCATGGATATGCCCGGGTTCGTAATGCCGATGTTCATTGTGGCTGCGGTCCTGCTGGTCTTGTTCTCGGTGCCGCCTAGCCGCCTGAAGCAGGAATGGATTTCCATCCCGATGCTCGTGCTGAATATCGTGAACAGCTTTACCGATGTCATCAGCTATATCCGTCTGTTCGCTGTCGGAATGAGCGGTGCGGCGATTGCGGATGCGTTCAACGGGATGCTTTCGCCGCTCTTCGGTTCGGCGGTAGGCATTGCCGGAGCCGCCCTGGTACTTTTGTTCGTGCACGGATTGAACATCGCGCTTGCCATCATGGGCGTTGCGGTTCATGCCGTACGTCTCAATACTCTGGAATTTTCAAATGGCTTGGACTTGCAGTGGAGCGGTTACGCTTTCGCACCCTTCTCCAAGAGCAAAAATTAACCAAGGGATACTTCCCGTTACCATAAGAGGATAACAAAATGGATCAACAAACGATAGTGACTCTCGCGAAGATGGGTGCCGCGGCCGCTCTGGGCATCAGTGCCATGGGTTCCGCCCTTGGTTGCGGAACGGCCGGCATGGCGGCTATTTCTGTCTGGAAAAAGGCCTATGCCCAGGGAAAGGGCGCCCTTTTCACCTTGCTCGTCTTTGTGGGCGCTCCGATTTCCCAGACGATTTACGGAATGCTTCTGATGAATTTCATCTTGAACGCTGCCAAGACGGCTGATTTTGCCAACTGGGGGGGATGCCTCGGCGCGGGAATCTTTGGCGGTCTCGGCCTGATGGCGAGCGCCTGGTTCCAGGGCAAGGACGCTGCGGTGTCCTGTGACGCCTTGGGCGAAACGGGCAAGGGCATGGTCAATTACCTGATGGTGCTTGGCATTGTCGAAACGGTCGCGCTGTTTGTGCTCGTGTTCTCCATGATGGTTCTTTAGTCCATAAGGAGCAAGACCTATATGGATCAGAATACGATGATAACGCTTGCGAAGCTCGGAGCGGTAGCCGCTCTGGGGCTTTCCGCGGTGGGGTCTGCGCTTGGTTGCGGAACTGCTGGCATGGCTGCGATCGGAGCCTGGAAAAAGGCCTATCTGAAGGGAAAGAACGCGCTCTTCACGCTGCTGATTTTCGTAGGCGCACCGATTGCGCAGACAATTTACGGGATGCTCCTGATGCTTTACATCCTGGGCAAGATAAGCCCGGAAGGCGGCACGGATCCGACGGCCGCGATGTGGGCCGCTTACCTGGGTGTCGGCATTTTTGGCGGCATTGGTATTGCGGCTAGCGCCTGGTATGTGGGCAAGTCGTCGGCGAACGCCTGCAGTGCGCTAGGCGAAACGGGCAAGGGACTTGTAAACTACCTGATGGTTCTAGGCGTCGGGGAAACCGTCGCGCTGTTCGTGATGGTGTTCTCGATGATGCTCGTGAGCTAGTTTCGCGGAAAGGGTTCTCCAGAAGACGGTTCGAAAGGACCGCCTTCTTCGTTTTAAAGGCCGCTTCTAGATTCTGCCATCGCTAGGCTTCGCTCGAATTTTCTTTACCAAGGCAATTTTTAGGTTTCCCGAAGGAACTTTTGCTGTTTCGCAAAATCGGGATTGCCATTTTACATTTGGTTTTATATATTCGTGTCATGCAAAATATGACAAACCTTCTACTTCGACTTTGGAAAGATCGCTGAAGCGAGGTTTTGACGTATTGAATTCAAGACAGCCCGCTTCATCTTGTTGCGGGCTTTGTTATTTTTGGACGCGAATACAAGAATGGCTTGCCGCGCAAAAGATCCGGGCAAGGAGAAAACATGAGTGAAATGACAGGAAACACGAGAAAACCGTTCATCTACGACGTGACGTTGCGCGATGGCAACCAGGCCTTGCCCCGTCCGTGGAACAATGCGCAAAAGAAGGATGTCTATCTCCAGCTTTTGAAGCTCGGCGTGCAGGGGGCGGAAGTCGGGTTTCCGGCATCGTCCGAAATGGATTTCGAATCGTGCAAGGAACTTGCACAGCTCACCGCCCGAATGGCCGCGGAAGGCAACGAGGAAGCGAAGCGAATCGTCGTCTCGGGACTTGCCCGCTGTGTGCCTGGCGATATCGAACGTTGCTGGGAAGCGGTCCAATATGCACCGCATCCGCGAATCCATACATTCCTCGCGGGAAGCCCGCTGTCGATGGAACATGTTCTCCATATGACACCGGAACAGGTAAAGGAAAGGGCTGTATCGTGCGTAAAGCTTGCGAAGTCCCTGGTAGGCGACAAGGGCGACGTCGAGTTCAGCGTGGAGCATTTTGGCGATTGCCTCGAAAACATGGATTTTGTCATTGACGAACTGAAGGCGGTCGTCGAGGCAGGCGCTACCACGATCAATCTGCCGAATACGGTCGAGCGTTACCGCCCGGCGCTCTATGTGAACCAGATAAGGCAAGTCTATGAAGCGTTGCCGAAGAACATCACGATTTCGGTCCATTGCCATAACGACCTGGGAATGGCGACCGCGGCGACGGTCGAAAGCTTCTTTGCCGGGGCTACCCAGCTGGAAGTCGCGCTGAACGGGCTTGGCGAACGCTGTGGAAACACGAATTTCTATGAAGTTGCCGTAGCGCTTTTCAATTCGGGAGTTCCTGTCGATATCCATCTGGAGCGTATCTACGAAACGGCCATCCTGATTTCGCAGTGGTCGGGCGTAAACATCTACAGCCGCGCCCCGCTGATCGGAGCCGAAGCGGTCGTGCATCGCAGCGGCATTCACCAGGACGGGGCGAGCAAGACAAAGAACATGAAGAAGGGCGCCTACCGTCCCATCGACTATTCGATTATCGGGCGTCACCAGAACGATTCCTTGAGCTTTACGAGCCAGAGCGGTCGGACGGCGGTCTATGAAATCATCACCAAGTTCGGCTACAAGCTCTCTCTTGCCGAAGCTTCGGAATTGCAGCCGATTCTCAAGTCGGTGAGCGAGAAGGAAGGCGAACTTTCGGGAGAACGCGTCCTGGACGTTTTTCGCGAACACTTTGTCAACGTGAACGGTCGCCTGGTCTTTGACAATGTCGAAGTGATTCCGGACGAGAACCGTTTCATTTTTCACTTCAAGAAAGACGGCGAATCCATGGTGAAATCCATCACGTCGGAGGGACCGGTCGAAGCGTCCATCGTTCTCATGCGGGAAATCGGATTGCCTGTCGAGCTTGTCAAGTATCGCCAGGTCGTGGTTCCCGAAACGGACAGGCGCTGGGCGGGTCTTGGACTCAGCCGCATCGAGCTGAAGACTGGCGAAAGGGAAGTCGAAGGGCGCGGCGTTTCGAGCGATACGCTCAAGGCGAACATGCGCGCGGTATTCTGTGGAGTGAACCTGCTCTATCGATAAGAACCTGGTCCGCTTTCCGTGATGGAAGGCGGACTTCTTTATTTCTGGAAAATATGCAAAAACTGGAAACCTTGATTTCTGAAGAACGCCTGAAGACCCGCATTGCGGAACTTGCGAAGGAAATATCCGAAAAGGAACGGATCGATGTCGTGGTCGGGGCATTGACGGGCGCGTTTGTCTTTGTCGCCGATCTCGTCCGCGCGATGGGTTCCGAAAGGCTCGATGTACAGTTTGTGCGGGCGAGCAGTTACGGCAATGGAACGGAACGCTCGACTTTTACCGTGAAGGGCATCGAAAGGCTCGATGTCGCGGGGAAGAACGTCTTGCTCGTCGATGACATCTTTGATACGGGGCATACGCTAATGAACCTTTCCCGGGCGATTCGCGATTGCGGCGCGGCGACGGTGAAGACATGCGCCCTGCTCGACAAGCCCAGTCGTCGCGAGGTTGACTTTGCCGCCGACTATATCGGTTTTCAGGTCGAGAACCTTTTTGTCGTCGGTTACGGGTTAGACTATGCGGAACGTTTCCGCGCGTTGCCGGAAATCTGTCGCTTTTCGGAATAGGATATTTGCCAGTTCCTGATGCGTGAAGAATTCTTTTCGCTAGTTTTTTTGTTCAGCGTTCTTTCTCCGTTCGCTTTCGCTCATAGCAATCTGGGCATTCCGATGGAATATGCGGATGCCTTTTGGATTTCCGCTTTTGGCAGAAGGGAAAATATTCTGGAAGGGCAATCGGTAAAAAAGTTTCGTCGGTTTCCCTGTGGCGTACTCGAAGCGAAATTTATGCCTTGAGGTTGTCCGAGGAACTCTTTAAAATCCCGGTCTCGAAACCGGTTCCACCGAATCTCTAGAAAGTTAATTTGTACAGAATCAATTTAAAAAATGCTTGTTTCCAAAATCTTTTCGATGGAAAATTTGTATTTTTTTTTGGAAAAAGGAGACTGTCATGAAAAATCGAATCTTGGAATCGCTTATCCTCGCTCTTGCTGTCGTCGCCTTTGGCGGCTTGATCCATAGCGGACTTTCGGATCTTGGCAATCGGGGACGCACGGTAAGCGTTCGTGGACTTGCCGAAAAGGAAGTTCCGGCGGACAAGGTTTTCTGGTCCGTGAACTTTACGGATGTGGGGAACGATGTCGCTGCGCTTTCCCGTAGTCTTGCGGAGAAGGATTCCGTCGTGCTGAACTTTTTCCTGAAGCATGGACTTTCCCGCGAAGACCTGACCATCAAGGCTCCCGAGATCTATGACGGACATACCAACCCCTATATGGATAAGCTTCCGAAGAACCGTTACACCATGACATCGGCCTTTACGATAGCGACATCGAAGGTCGATACGGTTCGAAATCTCCAGCTTGAAATCGCGGAACTCGCCGTCCAGGGAATCGCACTGTCTTTGGGCGAAGCGCAATACGAATTTACGGGATTGAACGAAATCAAGCCGCAGATGATAGAAGAGGCGACCCGCAATGCCCGGGAAGCCGCCGAAAAGTTCGCCAAGGATTCCGACAGCAAGCTAGGGAAAATCCAGAATGCGAAGCAGGGGCTTTTCTCCATTGAAAGCCGGGACGAAAATACCCCCTACATCAAGAATGTGCGCGTGGTGACTTTCATCGATTTCGCGTTGGAAGACTAGAAATTCTTCCTTACATGCCGAGAGATTGCTCTCCATACTTTCCGAGAACGGTATTGATTTCCCAGATATCGTATTTTTGCCGAAGAATGAAATAGGAGAGAATCTGATCGGTCTTGTCTGCGGAAGAAAGGGCGAAGCCCGCGTGGGCTAGGAGAGACTTGGTTTCGTGGATGTCGAGATGCATGGCGATGGCGAGCGCGAGAACCGTTCTCTTTTTCGGCTTGTACTGGACATTGCTGCGGATCTTCGAGAAATGCTGGCGGCTGAGATTCGCATTCTTGTAGATGGCCGTGTCGTCTAGTCTTTTTTCCTGGAAAAAGCGAAAAAGCCTTTGCTGGAATGTCTCGGATGAACTGGCGAGAAATTCGGTCAATCCGTTTTGGGGATAGATGAACTTTTCCCGAAACTCTTGCAGGACATGTTCCTTTTTCTGTACATAGTTTTCGTCGATAAATGTCTTGATGTCCTTGTCGAGTTCCGCGGAGATGACGAACGACTTTCTGTCGAAGACGACCAGCGTCACGTCCATTTCGTTCGTCTGCAAGAATTTTCCGATCGAATCGATGGCGGTCTTCAAGGCGAGATCTTTGGGAAAACGGTAGGAACCGCTAGAGATGAGGGAAAAGGCTATCGATGCGCACCCTAGCGCCTTCGCCTTTTCGAGCGCTCCCCGGTAGCAGTTTTCGAGCGCGGAAAGTTCTCCGGATCTTCCTCCGTTCCAGCGCGGTCCTACGGTGAGGATGATGTATTTGGCTTTCAGGGCGAATGCGGGCGTGACGGCGATTTCCGCGATGTCGAGTGTGCCGATTTTTTCCCGGGCCTGTTCGAGTGCGCTTCGGCCTGCCGCTTCGTAGATGTGAAAGTCCGCGCCTCCGTGTCCGCTGCGAGAGGGAATCGGGTTTGTGGAATTGACGATGGCGTCAGCGGAAACCTTTGCAATGTCGGAACGGATAATCTGTAGTGGCATCGCTAAAAATATAGAGTTTTTACCAGCCCCGGTTCAGGTAGAAGTCTCGGATGATGATTCCAAACTGTACATATTCGAGCGCTCCGCAGCCGGAATTGGTCGAGGCGACGCATTTGACGGGATTTGCCCCGAGGAATGTTCCCGCCATGTAAACGTGGTAGGCGTTGTTTCCCGTGGAAAAACGTTCGTTGTAGATTTTTTCGATGAGGAGCGAACCTTCGTTTTCGATGATGAGGTTTCCTTCTTCGCCGATTGCTTTTCCGAAATAATCCATGTCGGAAAGTGCGCTTTTGACGATGGCGCAACTCTTTTCGGTGAGTGTGACGGACTTCTCCGGCGAGGACATGCGCGTCATGAAGTAGCAACGTTCCGTGGCGAACGAAGCGGCGGCGAAAGCGAGCAGAATGAATAGGAGACGGGGCATGGAGAAAGTGATTTTTGAGGCTTGATTTTGAAGAATCGTTTGCAAGGTTGGAAGTTTCATATGGAACGCTCTTGGTGATGGGGTTATTATTTGTAGCGACGGTTTTCGTCAAGCGATATAATGGCGTATGTGCTCTCTATCGGGTGGCGCATTCCCGTATTGGGAATGCCGAGAGAATCGAGGATTGCTCCCAGAAGACAGCTTTTGATCGCCGAGCCTACGTTTGGGCGGTTTGGCGGGATGATCGTGGCGATTCCGACGACTTTACCGTCCCTGGCAATAGGGCCTCCGGAATTTCCGTTCTGAAGCGCCATGTCGAGCTGATAGCTTTGTGGTTCGCCTTCGAAACCCTTTCGGGACGAAATGATTCCCCTGGCGGCCTTTACGCTTCGTTCCCTGGGGTCCGGAAATCCATAGGCGAATACTTCTTCGCCGATGTCGTAAGCCTTTCTGTCGATGGCGCACGCCTTGAGGTTTTGCCTGCATTTCAGGATGGCAAGATTCAGATTGTAGTCGATGTAGATTGGCTCTAGCCCCGTGAGACTGAAATCCTCCCTGGATGCGTAAAGGAAGCGGTTCCCGTTTACAATCTGCGTACTCGTGACAATCGTGTTCGGGTTGATGGCGAATCCGCTTCCTATCCTTGTCCTGTCGATTGCGTACAGTCCGTTAAAGTCAAGGAAAAGCTTGATGTTGAATTCCTTGATGAAGATTGCATAGTCTTTGCAGATTTGAAAGATGAATCGCTGCGGATTGGTCGTGCTTTCCCAGACACCGGTGTAGGATTTTACCAGGTTGTCGCTTGCGTCCTTGTAGCTTTCTGAATCTGCCAAACGGAGCGTGGGACTTTCCAGTTTCTTTTCGTTACTATACTGAATCTTGATTTTGAACGCGTTGTCCGAAAACGAGACGTTCAGTTCGCCGGGTTCATTGAAAAAATCGTCGTCGATGAAATTTCTTTCTCGCCCGGAATAGTACGATTGAAAAAAATCCGTGAAGTAATATGTCTGTTCCCCTTCCGTAGGAAAGAGGAATTCTTGCGACGTCTCTTCGTTTTCCATTTTAGAATCCTTTGCGATAAGGGTGAAAATCTTTCGATGCCAAGGCTAAGATAGCGAAGCCTGGAAGCGGAATGGTCGCCTGTCGGGCGACATTTGAATTTCGGGTTGCGGGGACGTGTGGACAGGTCGCGATAACGGTCGAGTTTTCGCTTGGCGTTCCTGATTCCTAATCTCTAAATTCTAAATTGATGGCGATGGATAACGAACGGGAAAGTGGCGAACAGGAAGAACGCTCTGCGCGGCAGTTTCGGCGCGATGCCCGGGCGAGGCGCGTAAACACGATGGAAATGTGGAAGCGCGGAACACTGGACGACCGTCCGGTCAGGGAACGCTGGAGCCGGGAATTCAAGAAGCCGAAGGTCAAGAAGATCAAGGATCCGTCCGAAAAGTTCGATGCGGACGATTCCGTGGAAGGGCTTGTGCTAGGCGTGCACCGCAGAACGTGCGTCGTGCAAATTTCTACGGGAAAGATTGTCGATGCGACTTATCGGGCCGCTGTCGTCTGCGAATTGAAAGAGTTTCCCGTCGTCGGGGATTCCGTTGTCGTCGCCCGGGCGAAGGATGCGGAGGAAACGGCGCCTTATTCGCTTTTGAAGGTTCTTCCGCGAAGGTCGGCGCTTGTGCGTCCGGGGCCGAAAGACAAGTCTAGGCGCGAACTTGTGCTCGCTGCAAATGTTGACCAGGTTGTCGTCGTGTCGAGCGTGGCGGAGCCTCCCTTCAACTACGGTTTTGCGGACCGCTTTCTGCTTGCGGCGGGGCTTTGCCGTCTGCCGCTCGTCATGGTTTTGAACAAGACGGATCTCGCTCCGTCGATTCCGGAACGGGTCATGGATTTCGCTTCGCTTGTGGATAAGTTGATCTGCGTCAGCTGCAAGTCCGGCGAAGGTCTCGACGAACTCCGGGAAGTTCTGAAGGACAGGACTTCGGTGCTTTCGGGAAAGAGCGGGGTCGGAAAGTCGAGCCTTGTCAATGCGCTTGTTCCCGGAGCGGAGCTGGATGTCGGAAATGTCCGCGAACTCGACGGAAAGGGCAGACACACGACGACGTCTTCGAGCCTGTTTCCGCTTCCGTTCGGAGGACGGATTATCGACACGCCGGGTATTCGGGAATTGGGAATTCTGGACATCGAACCGCATGAACTGGCGAGGAATTTTCCGGGGTTCTTTGCAGACGATTTTTTCACGTGCAGGTACAACGACTGCATGCACATAAACGAACCGGGCTGCGACGTGATTTCCCGGGTCGATTCCGGCGAGATTCCTCGGGCGAGATACGAAAGCTACCTGCGAATTTTAAATTCCGGGAAGTAGTCAGAACGAAAAGTTTCCCCATTGGCGGGAAATTCCCAACTGGATTTTAAACATCCGCAAACGGGCGTCTCGCGAAGGGGAATCGATCGTTTCGAAAACAGGGACTTCAAAACGGACGCTAGAAGCAAACCGGCAGGGCAGTCGGATTCCCGCGTCGAGAACGATTTCCGCATTGAGTCTTTGTATCCCGGAAATGTCGCTCCAGCTTTCAAAAACTTTTTTCCGCTTGGATAGAAGGTTGAAACTCGGAGCGATTCCACCGCTTGCAAAGAACCTCTTGCCGAATTTTGCCCGAAACAAGATGGGAAGATTTAGGTTGAGGATGGCGGCGATATCGTTTTTTTCGAAGGATTCGTTTCCCGATGTCATTTTGATTTTGGCGTGAAAATCCAGATAATCCAAACCCAGTCCGGCAAGAAGTGAAAATCTTTCCGAAACGGGAATGTCCAGGCTCGCGCCTGCGGAAACGTTCCATCCGAAGTTTGATGGCAAAGCCGTTTCCGGATTTTTCCCGACGAGGATGCCGCTTCCTACTCCGATGGCAGTTTCTATGCTGGCAGGTTCTTTCGCATGAATGTAGCAGACAAGAACGACGCAGATAAAAAGTACTTTGCTGCAAAAACGCATTCTAACGATTTCCTTGGACTAGAACAAAGTTTTGAAAAGGGTTACCGTCATAGACAAAGGATAGAAAGTTTAGGTCACCTCTAAAAAATCAATTTTCAAAAATTTGGTTGCGACGCTTCGCGCTGGTTTGTCATTCGAAGTTCGCGATTTTTTTTGTAGCGAGCGTTTTTTACAAAAGGGCTTTTCTTTTCGGTAAGCAAAAAATCCGAAAGTCCGTCTCTTGAAAAATCGAGGAAATTTTTCCTAAATTACATCGCGAAAGTAACGCGCAGTGTAACATCGTAAGACCAGTTGCAGGGCGCGTTTTTTGTTTTAAAGAGGTAAAAATGAACAGACATCTTTTTCTGCTGCTTCTCATCGGTTTCCTGTCGGCGTTTCCGCCGTTCGTGACGGACCTTTACTTGCCAGCGTTGCCGTCGCTTGCGGATTTCTTTAAGACGACGCCGTCGCTTGTGCAGATGAGCCTTACGATGAGTATGCTCGGGCTTGCTCTCGGGCAGCTCTTTGTCGGGCCGCTGAGCGATAAGTATGGAAGAAAGCGGCTTCTCCTTCTTTCCCTTGTCGCGTTTGTCGTTTCGACAGTCCTGTGCATCCTTTCGCCGAACATTCTTCTGTTCGACGCATTCCGCCTGTTGCAGGGAATGGCCGCTTCGGGTGGAATCGTTATCGCCCGGGCGATGGCGACGGACAAGTGCCGCGGAAAGGTCCTGACGAAATTCCTCGCAGTCGTGAGCGCTATCAACGGGGTTGCCCCGGTGACGGCTCCTGTTCTCGGAGGGATACTCTTGAGCTTTGTGGATTGGCGGGGAACTTTTACCGTGCTCCTGGTCTATGGATTCGCTTTGCTTTTCGGTTCGGCGCGAATCTCGGAGACGCTTCCCGAAAGCCGTCGCAGCCACGCTCCGCTGATCTTCACGTTCAGGGCTTATGGAAATGTCTTGAAAAATTCTTCGTATCGGCGGTATCTCTTGCTGTATGCGATTTCCGCATGGGTCCTTTTCGCCTATATATCGGCTTCGCCTTTCATCTTGCAGCAGGGTTACGGGCTTTCCCCGATGGCGTTCAGCTTTTGCTTTGCCGTGAACGCGATTGCTATCGGGCTTGGGTGCGCTCTCGCCGGAAAGGGCAGCGAACGGAAGATGATTCTCGTCGGCGGGATTTCGCTGTGCGCTTTTGGTCTTTTAACGGCTTTTGCGCTCCATTTCCACGCGCCGCTTTTTGCTGTCGAGGCTTGCTTTGTCTGCCTGCTGTTCTCGTTTGGGCTTTTGCAGCCGCCATCGACATCGCTCGCGTTAAATTCCGAACGGAAAAATGCGGGAACCGCGTCTGCGCTTCTCGGGGCTTCGGGATTTTTGATGGGCGGAGTGGTTACGCCGCTCGTCGGTCTCGGCGACATTTTCCGTTCGCTTGGGCTTGCGCTTTCGGCAGGGGCGGTCCTTTCGCTTCTGGTAAGCTTTGCCGCGTATCGGCATCTCGTTCGCCAATAAAAAACGCCTGCTCGGGGGCAGGCGTTTTCTCGGAATTTCGAATCAACGGTCGTCGATCGGGAGCCAGGGACGCGCTTCGTAGCCGGTATAGATTTGCCGCGGGCGGTTGATCTTCGATTGCGGATCATCGTGCATCTCCTTCCAGTGGGCTATCCATCCGGGGAGACGTCCGATGGCGAACATGACGGTGAGCATGTTCGTGGGAATCCCCATCGCGTGATAGAGAATGCCCGAGTAGAAATCGACGTTCGGGTAGAGCTTCCGCTCGATGAAGTATTCGTCCTTGAGCGCGGCTTCTTCGAGTTCGGAGGCGATGTCGAGGAGCGGGTCCGCGATATGTTCCCTGTCGAAAATCGTGTGGACGAGCCCTTTCAGAACCTTGGCTCTCGGATCGTAATTCTTATAGACGCGGTGTCCGAATCCGTAGAGCTTGAAGGGATCCTGCTTGTCCTTTGCCCGTTCGATGACCTGCTTCACGGTGAGCCCGCTCTGGTGAATCTTCATGAGCGTTTCGAGTGCCGCCTGGTTCGCTCCACCGTGGAGCGGTCCCCACAGGGCGCAGATGCCCGCGCAGACGCTTGCGTACAGGCTCGCCTGGGAGCTTCCGACCATCCGGACGGTCGATGTGGAACAGTTCTGTTCGTGGTCCGCGTGGACGATGAGAAGGACGTTCAGCGCATGGACGAACAGCGGATCGACGTTGTAGGGCTTCGCCTTGCTCGAAAACATCATGTTGAGGAAGTTCGAACAGTAGCTCTTTTCCGCGTCGGGATAGACGAACGGTTCGCCGATGCTCGCCTTGTAGGAGAACGCGGCGATTGTGCGCACCTTGGAAATGAGGCTCGCGACGGTGAGGTTGAACGCGTCCTGCTTGCTTTCGTCGTCGTAGAAGCGCGGCGTGAAAAGCCCGAGCGCATTGACGACCGCGCCGAGGATTCCCATCGGGTGTGCGGAAGGAGGCATTTCCCGGAAGAAGTTGAGCAGGTTTTCGTGGATGAGCGCGTTTTCGGTAAGGAGCCGGCGGAACGTGCCGAGCTGTTCGCGGGTGGGAAGCTCTCCGTAGATGAGAAGCCACGCCGTTTCCGGGAATGTCGTGTAGGCCGCCAGGTCTTCGATGTCGTATCCGCGATACCGGAGGATTCCCTTTTCCCCGTTGACGAAGGTAATCTGGCTTCTCGTGCTGCCCGTGTTGGTGTAGCCGTAGTCGAGCGTGACAAGCCCGGATTCCTTTCGGAGACTAGAGATGTCTATCGCTTTTTCGTTTTCCGTTCCGGTCACAACGGAAAGCGGGTAGGACTTTCCTTCGTAATTCAAGGTAGCGAGGTCGGCCATTGAAATCTCCTATGGTTGTTGGGGTGTGAGGGCGAGAATCGCCCGGTAAACGTTTTCGAAAAGTTTCGGAAGCTTGTCCGTTGGGACGGCGGAGAAGGCGAGCCGCAGGAGGCCTTTCAGCATGATGGTCCCCGTGCTGTAGTTCTTGAGCAGCTCCACGCGGACCGATTCCGCATCGACGCCTTTCGGTCGGACGCACATGAAGTAGCCGCTGTTGAACGGCATCGGTTCGAAAGCGTCCCTGTATTCGGGATGTTCGGCGAGCGTCTTCTTGATAACATCGTAGCGCTTCTTGAGTACGGCGTATTTCTGTTCCTTTTCCGAAACATATTCCGGGCTTTTGTAGGCTTCGAGAAGAATTTTCTGGGAAATGCTCGGGGCGTTCGAAATGTTTCCGCGGATAGCGCCTGCGGCCTTGCTTTCGAGGGCCTTGAGCTGCTCCGGCGTCGCGTCCTTGAATCCGAACGTGAGGAATCCCACGCGGAAACCCCAGACGTAATCTTCCTTTGTCGGACCGTCGAGCTTGACGGCGAGAATGTCCCTGTGCGCATCGACTAGCTTCGTAAAGAGCGATTCCCTGGCGACTCCCTCTTCATAGACCAGTCCAAAGTAGGCGTCGTCGAGCAGGACTACGATCCTGTTTCCCTTGTCTGCCGAATGGACGAGCGCATCCGCTATCTGAATCGCTTCCTTTTCGGTCGCCGTGTAGCCGGTCGGGTTGTTCGGAAAGTTGAGAAGAACGACTTTCTTTCCCACGCCGTCCCTTTCGAGAGCCTTTTCGAGAGCCTTGACGTTAAAGCTTCCGTTTTCGAATGTTTCGAACGTATCGATCCTTGCCCCATAGGCGTTTTCGAAAGCGAGCTCGTAATTGTCCCAGTAGAGGTCCGGCATCAGGATCTTGTCTCTCTCGTCGAGAAAGAGATAGCCCGCGATGGAAATCGCATGGGTGAGTGCGGCGGAGACGACCGGTCGGGAGAACGATTTGCCTTCGAGGCTCGGGTTCTTGCGGAGAATCTGCGCTTTCCAGGCGTCGCGCAGTTCGGGGTTTCCGTAGCTCGGTGCGTAGAGAAATGCGGATTTCGGAAGATTCAAAGACTTCTGGACGCTTGGAAGAACGAGCGGGGAACCGTCGTCTTCGAGCGCCGTTCCGATGGTCGCGTTGATTTCCTTTCCCTTGGCTTCGCCTCCCTGGCCGAGGATTCCCTTGCTCGGGAAGAAGATAGCCTTGCCCTTCCGGGAAAGCATTTGAAAGATGGATGCGCCGTTTGCGGAAAGTTCGCGGTTGAGTGATTCGGCGAGAGGATTCAAAGTCATAGTATGTCCTTGTGGAAATATTCCAACCTGCAATATAGTTAATTACGGCGACGTGCCGTTGAGAGGACTTGGTTAATCGTCGAGTCGGAACTTTGCCTGTTCTCTCGACTAGGCGCTGAATACCGCTAGGCTTCGAGCAGAATCTGTCGCAACTGGTTCGCGGCGTCTTCCAGGTTGTCGTTTACTATCGTGTATTCGTACTTCCCGTGTTCCTTGGCAAATTGAATTTCCCTTTTCGCGTTTTCGAGTCGGAGCTCGATGACCGATTCGGAATCCGTCGCGCGATGCCGTAGCCGCTTTTCGAGAATTTCAAGCGATGGCGGGAGAATCAGGATGCCGACCGCTTTCGGATAGACCTTGTCGAAATTGACCTTTCCGAAGACATCCAGATCGAAAAGGACGCGTTTTCCTTCGGAAAGCATCTTTTCCACGAAGCTTTTGGGCGTGCCGTAAAAGTTTCCGTGGACCTCGTTCCATTCCACCATTTCGCCGTTCGAAATCATTTTGTGGAATTCTTCCCGGGTCTTGAAAAAGTAGTGGACGCCGTCGATTTCGCCTTCGCGCGGGGGGCGCGTCGTGGCGGAAATGGAATAGACCATGTCGGGAAATTCCGGGATGACCATGTCCTTGAGAGTTGTCTTGCCGGCTCCCGAAGGCGCGCTCATCACAAAGAGACTACTTTTCATTTTTATCCTCGATATAAAGCGGACGTTGCTTGACCTCTTCGTAGATCCGTCCGATGTATTCGCCCAGGATGCCGATGCTCATCAGCTGGATGCCTCCGAAGAAAACGATTGCCGTCATGAGGGAGGCCCATCCGGGAACCGTCGTCACCGGGTTCAGAAACTTTTCGAGAACGCTCCAGACGAAAAGCCCGAAGGCGACCGTCGTAGCGATAGTCCCGGTGAGAAAGCTTATCTTGAGCGGAGTCGTGCTGAAGCTCGTGATGCCGTCCATCGCAAGCCGCAGCATCTTTCGCAAGGGATACTTGGATTTTCCCGCGACGCGTTCCTTGCGCTCGTAGAGAATTCCCGTTCTCTTGAAACCTACCCAGCAGACAAGCCCGCGGAGAAAACGGTTCCGCTCGGGGAGAGCGTTCAGCTGATCGACGACTGCGCGGTCCATCAATCGGAAGTCGCCCGTGTCCATGGGAATGTCGATGCTCGTGAGCGCATGGAGAATCTTGTAGAAGGCGTGCGCCGAGGCTTTCTTGAAAAAAGTCTCCCCCTTGCGCTTTTTCCGTTGGGCATAGACGACCTGGTAGCCTTCTTCCCACTTTTTCAGCATGTCGCGGATGAGCGCCGGCGGGTCCTGCAGGTCTCCGTCGATGATGACGACAGCTCTTCCCCGAGCGTGCCTGAGTCCCGCGCTGAACGCCGCCTGGTGCCCGAAATTTCGGCTGAAGCTGATTAGCCTGTTCTGCGGTGTCGCGGGCAAGAGGCTTTCCAGGATTTCGCGCGTTCTGTCCGTGGATCCGTCGTTTACGAAAATCAGTTCGTGCTCGATGTCGGCGAGTTCCCGTTCGAGAACGGCGAACGTTTTCGCGACGATTTCTTCTTCGTTATAGAGTGGGACGATTACGGATAGGAGCATTACGGGGTTTTCGGGTTGAGTTTGGATTCGGGATAGAGAGTCGGAAAGACGATATCGACGTGATCGCAGTCCTTGCTCGAAAGCGAATCGGTGACGATCGCGAGTTGGCGGATTCCGTGGACGGAAATATCGAGCGTGTCGATTTTCCCGGGAGAAAGTCGCAGGTTCAGGCGGAGGATCTTTCCGTCGCCAAGAATCTTGTACGAAATGCCGTCGCTGCAGAGGCTTTCCTCGTCGAGTCCGATCAGGGCCCAGAATCGCCTGAATTCCCCGCGGATGTCAAAAACGGTTCTGCTCGGCGCATGCGTCCCGAAGCCTTCGGAAAACTTTTTGCCGGCAAGCGTGAACGCGTTTCCATCGACCGTCGAATTGACGTGAAGATTTCCCCAGCCCTGGACGCTTTCGATGGGCTGCATCAGGGACATCTGGAGCGCGCCTTCGAAGCGGAAAAAGCGGTAATCCTCGACGTTCGCGATTTTTTCGCCCGATGTCGAATCGTAGATGTCCGCGGAAAGGCGGTTGTATCCGGGAAGAAGCGTGGGACCGGCCAGCGTGTCGCTGAAGTCTCCCTTGCGGTAGGGCGTGTCGAAAATGGAATCTCCGTTGAGCGATATGCGAATCTTCCATGGTTCCGCGGTCTCCAGATAGGCAGCCGAATTGAAGATGAATGTCCTTGTCTCGGGATTTCCCTGCCAGAAACCGAAGGCGAAGAGCCTTGCCGGATCGTAGCTCATCCTTGCGTGGATTTTCGCGATGCGGACCCAGTAATTGCCTGTAATCAGCACCCGATAGACATCTTCGAGTTTCGCTTCGCGCTCGAACACGTCGCAAGTCGTCGGAATGCGTTTTTCCACAGCCTTGGCGTGGTAGGTCTTGGAATCCCAGCAGTCCAGCCCGCGGATGTAGTAAACCTCGCCGTCGTATTTCCTGACTAGCCGCTCAAGGGAATCCGGCGAAATCTTTCGGGCGCGGTCATAGTGAATCGCCGATTCTCCGTAGGCGATAAAGTGCCACGGTCTGCCATAGACGAAAAGTCGCGGCTTCCTGGGTTCGTCATTCAGCCATTTCCAGATTTCCGCTTCTTCCGTCGTCAGGTGGTTGCGGTTGTACATGATGTTCCGGTTGAAGCTTTCTCTATAATGGAGCGTGTTTCCGAAAGTGGCGGAGGCGAGGATGAGTGTCACGATGAATTTCGCGCGGAAGCTCGTAGTTTTCGCTCCGAAAAGAAAGCAGGCTATCGAAAGCAGGTGCTTCAGGGCGTATGCGGCGAGAAACGCCATTGAAGGCATCATCACCAGGGCGTAACGCTGGTTGATTTCGATCGTAAAGTCTCCCGAAACGTTTTCGAGAATCATGTATGTCTGGATGTGGTAGAGAAGGAGAAATCCCGCGATCTTGGTATTTGGGCCGAAGTTTTTCGCAAGAATCTCGCGTAGAGCCTGGATGCACAGAAAGACAAGTCCGAGGAGAAAGAGGTAGTTGAAGCTCGAAAGGAACGGGTTTGCGAGAAGCCCGCTTTCGGAAAGCGGTTTTGTCATGACAGACCAGTTTCCGAGGAGGTTTTCCAGAAAATGTCCGTGGGCGGAGTAGGATCCGCCTTGAAAACCGTATCCCTGGAAATAGCTGATCGTGAGAAGTACCGGAATGGAAAAAATCGAAAGGGTCGCGAAAAATGCCGGCGCCTTGAAATCCTTTCGGTCGAGAATCTTCGGAATGGCGATGGCGAGGAACGCGGCGAGGCAGAAGACGGTCTCCTGGCGGGTCTGGGCGAAAAAGGCGAGGACTATCGCGGAAAGCATCCAGTGTCGGCACGTGTTGCGGTCGAAAGCCCACTTGAAAACCCATAGAGCGAGCGCGGAAAGAAAAATGTAGAGCGGCTCGACGGACATCGAGCGGAACTGGAAAAGCACCGTCGGCTGGGAAACGAGGAGAATGCTCGAAAGGGCGGAAAGCATGTCGTCGCCCGTCCATGCCCGGATGGCGAAGAAGAGGAGAAGCGCCGCAAAGAAGAGCATCGCGAGCTCCGCGTGGAAGATCCAGTGCAGATCCGGACCGAAGAAGGGCATCCCCAAAAGATAGAGAAGGGAAAGTCCCTTAGTCTTGAAACTGTCGGAATTTCGGTAGCAGTCGAGCGTGCCGTTCTGGAATTCGCCTTCGTCGCACGTTCCCGTCGTCTGGTTGAAATACATGTTCTGGGCGATAGCCATGAAGACGCTTTCATCGCTTTGGACTCGGTGACGGGCCTCGATCTGCGTGCCTGCGAAGATCGTCGCGAAAAGGGCAAACGCGGAAACGAGAACCAGATAGGAAACCGGCGGAAAATGTTCTTTCAGATAGCTTCGGAAATCCTTGAAGAGAAGGACGAAGAGCAAAAGTCCCGCTGCCAGCTGGGCAATAAACAGCGGAAAGGGGAGCCTCAGGTCCAGGAGGCGGATGACGTCTTTCGCCCCGACATTTGGACCCAGGTAGATGAGAAAGGGAATCGCGAGGGCAAACAGCGTCCCGACGATTCCCGCTGGATGGCACAGGTTCAGAAAAATGCGCTTGAATCTTTTCATCGGGGGTGAATATAGTTCTTTTGCTTTTTTGCCGTTGAGAATTTGACGAATGTAATCTAAATTTGGGTCGAAAATTTTTTACAGAGGCTTCCTGTGGACGATTCAATAATTCAAAAAGCTGCCGATAACGTTCGAATCCTTTCCGCCGCCATGGTCGAAAAGGCGAAGTCCGGGCATCCGGGCGGAGCGATGGGCGCGGCTACCGCCGTAACCCTCCTCTTTGCGGAATTTCTCAAGTTCGATCCGAAGAATCCGCACTGGGAAGCGCGTGACCGCTTTCTGATGGATCCGGGGCACATGTCGCCTTTGCTCTACTCGGAACTTCTCCTCGCCGGTCGTCTTTCGATGGAAGATCTCGAAAACTTCCGCCAGTTCGGAAGCATCACGTCCGGTCATCCGGAACTCTCCGTCGAGCATGGTATCGAAAACTCGTCGGGGCCTCTTGGACTAGGACAGGGAATGGCGGTGGGAGTCGCCATCGCGGAACGCTACAAGGTAGCCCAGTTCGGGGATATTCTCGAGCACAAGACCGTTCTTTTGGTCTCGGACGGTGGCATCCAGGAAGAAATCGCCTACGGAGTCGGACGCGTTGCCGGCCATCTCAAGCTTTCGAATCTCGTTTTCTTCTACGATGCGAACGGCGTGCAGCTTTCCTGCAAGACGGAAGACGTCATGGACCAGGATTTCAGGAAACAGTACGAATCCTGGGGCTGGAACGTTCTCGAAGCGGATGGCGAAAATATTCCGGAACTCCGGGCCGCGTTCAAGAAAGCGTTTGCCGAAAAGGAACGTCCGACGATCGTCATCGGGCACACGACGATGGCGAAAGGCGCTGTCGGCGCATCGGGCGAATCTTTCGAGGGAAAGGTTTCCACGCACGGACAGCCTCTTTCCGGTGCGGGCGCTTCGACGGAAGAAACTGTCCGTCGCCTAGGCGGTTGTGCCGAAAATCCGTTCCAGGTTTTCCCGGAAGTGAAAAAGGCGTTCGCGGAGCGTCTGGAAGAACTCGAAAAGGAAGCCTCCGCCTGGAAAGAGAAAAAGGCCGCCTGGGACAGGGAGAATCCCGACAAGGCGGAAACGCTTCGCAAGTGGCTCTCGGGGCAAGGCATCCGGCTTGACCTCAAGAATCTGGAACAGAAGGAGGGAGTCGCGACACGCAACAGTTCGGGAACGGTTCTCGCCTATCTCGGAAAGAACTATCGCAACATCATCTGCTCTTCGGCGGACCTGTCCAACAGCGACCAGACGCAAAAGTTCCTGAACGAAACGCGCATCATGAAGCCGGGCGATTTTGGCGGAGCCTTTGTCCAGGTCGGCGTCGCGGAACTCACGATGGGCGCTATCGCCTGCGGAATCGCGCTTCACGGTGGCCTCTACCCGATTTGCGCGACTTTCTTTGTCTTTAGCGATTTCATGAAGCCCGTCATCCGCATGGCCGCGCTGCAGGGGCTTCCGGTCAAGTATGTCTTTACGCACGACAGCTTCCGCGTGGGCGAGGACGGTCCGACGCACCAGCCTATCGAACACGAAACGCAGATTCGCCTGCTAGAAGATTTGAACAAGGCGGATGGACGTCCGCAAATGCTCGTTCTCCGTCCGGCGGATCCCGCCGAAACGACGGTCGCCTGGGAAATGGCGTTCGAAAACGAGGATAGCCCGACCGCGCTGATTCTTTCTAGGCAGAAGGTCGGGACGCTTCCTTGCCCGAACGGGAGTTCCCGGTATGCGGAAGCTTCCAAATGTCGAAAGGGCGCCTATGTCGTAAGCGACAACACGCCTGCCGGCAAGAATCCCGAGCTCACGGTCGTTGCGAACGGTTCCGACGTTCTTCTCGGACACGATGCCGCGGAAATTCTTCGCAAGGAAGGACGCTCTGTCCGGGTCGTCTCGATGATAAGCCCGAAGCTTTTCCTTGTCCAGTCCAAGGAATTTCGCGATTCCGTGATTGTACCGTGGACGCCAGTCTTCGCTCTTTCGAGCGGCCTTCCGGTTCTCTTCAAGGATGTCGTCGGAGGCTTTGGCAAGGTCGTCGGGCTAGAACGCTTTGGCGCCTCGGCGCCGGCTTCCGTCCTGGAAAGGAAGTTTGGCTACGAACCGGAAACGGTCGCTTGCGAACTTCGGGAATATCTTGCGGAATTTGCAGGAAATGTCGCCGATTTCAAGGCGGTGAACGGCTAGATTTTCCTTGCCGACTAATTCTCTTTTGGAGAAAAAATGAAACGCTTGCTTTTTCTTGTCGCTTTCTGCGCAGCCTTTTCCGTCGCGAAGGATCTGGCCCCGAACAAGACCCACGCCGTGTTGAACGTTTCCTACACGAATTTTGACGATGTTCCCCAAAAGAACAAGACGCTCACCTTTGTCGGCGAAAAAAATCCGAAGAACCGGATTGTCGTAAAGACGAACGCGTATGGCGAAGCTTCGTTCCTCATTCCGCGGGAAGATTCCTACCGGATCCTTTGCGAAAGCCTGACCGGTCCCTTTGGATGCGGCGAGACTCCCTACGTTTCTCCCCGGGCAAGTTACGGTTCGGTGAATGTCGCCTTTGACGATACCAGGGCGGAACTTTCGGGAATTTCGTTTCGGGTGGGAAGCGCGGAACTTGTGCCGTCGTCCCTCGCTACGCTAGACCGTACGATCGAAGGGCTCAAGAAGAACGCGAAAGCGAAGGTGGAAATCGAAGGTCACACGAGTTCCGAAGGCGGCGAAGAGTTCAACCAGAAGCTTTCCGAGGATAGGGCAAACAGTGTCCGCGACTATATGATCCGCAAGGGAATATCCAAGGATCGCGTTACGGCGGTAGGATATGGCTATTCCCGCCCGAAGGCTTCGAACGATACGGAAGATGGCCGCAGACAGAACCGCAGAATCGAAGTCCGCGTTACCAACCCGGATGAAGTGGAAGTGGAGTAGCGGTACGGTCCGAGCCTAGATCTGAGGGGAGAGTGAAGTGTGGAATGTGGAGAGTGGAGTGTTCGTTTAGCGGACCTGTAAAGGATTGCGCGATAAACAGTCATCCTGAAGGATAGCAACGCTTTTCTGTCATCCTGGAGCGTAGCACCGCGAAGCGATAGGATCCATAAGGCTCGGAATGGATTCTATCTAAAAAGCCCGCTTTGCGATTCTAGGCTCCAAGTTCTCTGAACTAGGCTCTGAACTGCAACGCTTCGACTTGCGTTCTCCAGACGGTTTCCGGATCATCGGATGCGAGAGCGGAGAGGTAGGCGTTCCCCTTGAACGACCAGGCAAAGATGTTTTCGATTCCCGCGGCTATCGCTTCGCCTGTCGCGATACGGATGTCGTCTTCCCTTCCTCGGGCAATCTGGTAATTCTTGATCCACATCTGCGGCTCCTTCCCGAAATCTTTTCCTAGCCGGAAAATCTTCTCGGAAACGTCGGCATATGTCTTTTGGATGGATTCTCCGGATGCTCCGCGCTCCCAGTAAGGGTCGCAGGCGATTTCATCGACGGAGGAGAGGCTCGCGACGCGGTCCCAGCAGTCCAGTCCTGCCGGAAACCATGGCGGCAGCAGGCAAACGCAGTTTCTTTTCCCGCGAGCGTGGACATCGGCTGTCATTTCGGAGAGAAACTCGACCAGGGAATTTTCGCGGAAAGTTTTCACGTCTCGGGTAAGCGACCCGGGCATTTCGTAGCCGAACGCGGACCGGAACTTCTTCTTGCATTCCGGGCAGAGACATGCCCAGTTTTCGAGCTTTCCCTTTTCGAAGTAAAAGTGCGGCTCGTCCCAGAAGACCGTTTCGGCTTGCGTGTCGCATACGGCTTCTATCCAGCGGTGCATGTAGGCCCGGAAATCCGGATGGTTCGGGCAGGCCGCGACAGAAGGTTTTCCGTCGAGGGAAACCTGGCACAGGGAATGGTTTCTCGCGGTGATTTCCGAGTAGGCTTCTCCGCCGAAAACGCGTCCGACACCCCAGGGATTCACATAGACTTTCAGTCCCAGCCCGACGGAATCGGCGATGATTTTCTTCATCGTTTCCGGATAGTACTGGAAGTCTTCCTCGGACCAGGTGTGCAATACGTGGGTAAAGCCCGCTTTCTTGATTTCTTCGAGGTCTTCGACGGCTCGTTCGGGATTTCGTACGCCGAAATAGGCGATTCCTTTTTTCATCTTGTCAGGGATTGTACGGGGTGACGTTGGACCATTGCGGGGAGCAGGCTTCCACGAATACATGTTCGAGAACGTCTTCCCAGTCGCTTTTCCGGATAGGCTTCGGCATGAAGAACGCTTCGTCGTTCCGTTCGGGAAGCGGGTAGTCCTTTTCGACCAGTTCGACTATCCAGGATTCGGGAATCGCGTCGCGGAGTCTTTTTCCAAAGGCGATGGATTCGTCCGTCGGGGAGGCTACATGGTCTAGAACGATCAGAGCGGGAGATTCGCCTTGGGCGAGAGGCGTTTCGAGGGCCTTTTCGCCCTGCTGGATTCCCTGGCAACCGTAGATGGCCGTATCCGCGGGCATATCATGGGATAGCATCCAATCGAGAGTCCAGTTGGATAGTTCCGAAAGGTCGGTCGCGGAGGAGTCCGCAATGAAAAAGATGTGACCCACGTCGTAAAGATAATTAAAAAAATTAGATTTTTCTCCAGATGGAAAATTCTTCTCTTCATTTTCCCCCTCTCGGGGAATTCGACTTTATCAGGAAGGTCCTTTCGCGCGAAGTTCCGATGGACGAAATTTCTCCGCGGGAACGCTTCTGGTTCGGTGCGGGGGATGACTGCGCCGCCTTTGACGGCTGGCTTGTGACGAAGGACATGTCTGCCGAGAATTCGCATTTCCGCCTGGACTGGTCATCTCCGGAAGAGGCTGTCGAAAAGTGTATCGTCTCGAACGTTTCGGACATTTCGGCAATGGGAGGCGTTCCAAGAATCGCCCTTCTCGGCATTTGCATCAACAGGAACTGGGATGTTTCGGTTCGGGAACGCGTGGCGAAAGCCTTTGCCGACGGATTTCGGAAACGGGGAATTTCCCTTGTCGGCGGCGACATCGTTTCGGCGGACGAGGGGCTTTTTTCGGTTACGATGCTCGGGCGTGCGGAAGGAAAGCCGCTTCGCCGTTCGGGAGCGCGTCCCGGGGATACGGTCTATGTGTCGGGTCCTCTCGGCGCGAGCGGTGCCGGTCTCTGGGCCTTCTTGCACGGAAAGGCTTCCGACCCGGAACTTTCGGATGTCGTCGCGGAGCATCTTTCTCCGAAAATTGACGAGCGGTTCGGGGCGAAACTCCTGCACGTCGGGGTTTCCGGAGGGTGCATCGACCTTTCGGACGGTCTGAGTTCGGAGTTGAATCACATCGCGCTTTCGTCCAATGTGCGACTCCGGATTGACGAAGCGAAGATCCCGGTGCATCCCGGCGCATCCCTGCTCGCGAGGAAATACGGAGTGGACTTGCGAGAATTTTGGCTCAAAGGCGGTGAAGATTATCGACTGCTCTTCACGTCGAACCTCCCAAAAGTTATATTCTCGGAAAACAGGTTACCGGTCTATCCCGTAGGCGAAGTGCTCGAAGGTTCGGGCGTGGAAATGCGGAATCTCTCCGGCGAAACGGAAATCATTCAAGCGAGCTGCTGGTCCCATTTATGAGCCAAGGAAAATCGAAAATCGGCGAACTCCTGCTGCGACAGGGCGTTATCGATGAAGACCAATTGAAGCATGCGCAGAGCGAACACGAACGCACGGGCATCGCTCTCTCCAAGATTCTCGTACGTCTCGGGATGGTGAGCGAGGAAGTCCTTACGAACGTCCTCGGCGTCCAGATGCGAAATTCGACCCGGATGCGAATCGGCGAACTTCTCCTCAAGCACGGCTATATCACGGAAGCCCAGCTGAACCGCGCTCTCGAAGAGCAGAAAAAGACGGGACAGCGGCTCGGGCGAATCCTGGTGACGCTCGGGTTCATGCCGGAAGAGCGCCTGGTGGAAATTCTCTCCGCCCAGTTCGAAGTTCCCTACGTGAAGCTTTCGAACTTCAACATCGACCCGGATGTGCACAACTACATTTCGGAAGATGTCTGTCGCATCTACAAGATAGTCCCGCTGTTCGTGACGGACAAGACGCTGACGATCGCGATGACGGATCCGACGAACATGCGCGTCATCGATATCGTAAAGTTCAAGTCCCAGATGGACGTAGATATCGTGATGGCGAGCGAAAAGGACGTGATGGCGGCGATTGACCGGACCTACACGTCTTCTGTCCAGGGAGATTCGCTCGAAGCCCTTCTGAACAAGGCGAAGGAGGAAGGCGGCGACGAACTCGAAACGGTCGATAGGGAAGCGGAACAGGTCCAGGAGTCGGATCTTACCGACGAAGAAGGCCAGCAGGTCGTAAAGATCGTGACGTCGCTCATCCAGGAGGCTATCGCCCGCAAGGCTTCCGATATTCATCTTGAACCGCAGGAGACATATCTCAAGCTCCGTTACCGCATCGATGGCGATTTGCAGGTCCAGGCGCCAATCCCCGCGCGACTCATGTCGCAGATCATTTCGCGCATCAAGCTTCTTTCGAAGATGGACATCGCCGAAAAGAGAAAGCCTCTCGACGGGCGCTTCACCGTCCGCTACCGCGGCAGCGAGGTTGACCTTCGTGTCAGCTCGTTCCCGGTCTCTCTCAGAAAGCGCGGCGTCTGCGAAAAGATAGTCATGCGTATCCTCGACCCGAATTCGGGACAGTTCCCGCTCAAGGACATGGGCTTTGCCCCGGTGATGTTCAAGCAGTTCCAGGACGCTATCAACTCGCCAAACGGAATCGTTCTCGTGACCGGTCCGACCGGTTCCGGTAAATCGACGACGCTCTACGCTTCGATTCGCGAGATTCTTGACCCGACGATCAACATCTCGACGATGGAAGACCCGGTGGAACTGAATATCGAAGGCGTAAACCAGGGACAGATAAATCCGGCGGCCGGGTTTACTTTCGCCGCGGGAATCCGCGCCCTCTTGCGTCAGGACCCGGATGTCATCATGATAGGCGAAATGCGCGACAAGGAAACATCCTCGATGGCTATCGAAGCCGCTCTGACGGGACACCTTGTCTTCAGTACGCTCCACACGAACGATTCGGCGGGATCCTATCCGCGTCTGCTCGAAATGGGACTCGAACCGTTCCTCGTCGCGACCGTCATCAAGGGAATTCTCGCCCAGCGCCTCGTGCGCCGCATCTGCAAGCACTGCAAGGAGCCTGTCGATATTTCTCCGGAACTTCGCGAAGAACTGCACCTTACGCCGGACATGCAGTTCTATCACGGCAGGGGCTGCGAACACTGCGACGGTACAGGTTACAAGGGCCGCTGCGGCATCTACGAGTTCCTGGTTCCGAACGAGGCCGTTCGAAATGCCGTCGTGAAGAGGGCTTCCGGCGAAGTCATCAAGCAGATAGCGATGAAGGAATGCGGCATGATAACGCTTCGCATGGACGGAATGCAGAAGGCTCTCGACGGCCTGACGACGATTGAACAGGTTCTTGCGGCGTCCTCGAAGGACGAAGACTGATGGGGGCGGTCGATCTCGAACGCCTGAAAAGGGAACTGAATGCGGAACAGGTCGCGGCGGCAAGAAAAACGGAAGGCCCCGCGCTGATTCTCGCCGGAGCGGGCTCGGGAAAGACCCGGACGATTACATACAAAATCGCGTACCTGATTTCGGACAGGAATGTCGATCCGCGCCGGATTCTCGCGGTGACCTTTACGAACAAGGCCGCCCGGGAAATGAAAAGCCGCATCCAGCAGATTCTTTTCGGAAAGGTCAATCTCGAATGGATGGGAACTTTCCATTCGATATGCGTTCGCGTTTTGCGTCTTTGCCTTTCGAACGAAAGAATTGTCCAGGCATTGGGCTGGAAGGTGAACAGGAACTTTTCGATTTACGACGACGACGACCAGAAGAGGATCCTGAAGGAAATCCTGAAGCCCATTTTTGCGGAAGACATGGACGCGCAGAAGATCAAGCAGGTGCGCTCCGCCATTTCGCGCTACAAGAACAGCGTCTATAGGGAGCCAAGACCCGACGGAACCTATCGGATGGTCTTGCAGACGCCGACCGTCGCGATGGAGAAGGCCGCGTTCCCGGACCAGAAACAGATGGCGGGAATCTACTTCGACTACCAGGCGAAGCTTTCCGAGGCGAACGCGATGGACTTTGACGATCTCTTGCTGAATACCGTGGATCTTTTCCAGAGGCTTCCGCAGGTCGCGTTGCAGTTCGCGAACCGTTTCCAGTATGTCGTCGTCGATGAATACCAGGACACGAACGATGTCCAGTACGAGCTTTTGAAGCTGCTCATCGACCGGACGCGTCAGAACGTAACCGTAGTCGGCGATGACGACCAGAGCATTTACGGCTGGCGTGGCGCGAACATCGAGATTATCCGGAATTTTCCGCACGATTTCGACAACGTGGAATTTTTCAAGCTCGAACGCAATTACCGCTCTTCGGCAAATATCGTGAAGGGAGCGGGATCCGTGATAGCCCACAACGAACGCCCGCTGGAAATGACGAAGAACGTCTATTCCAGGGAACCGGCAGGCGAGCCTATCCATGTGGTGAACGTACTCGCGGATATGTTCGAAGCGGAACAGATCGCAAAGCGCATTTTCGCCGCGGGGAAGGAATCGTATGCGGAAACGGCCATCTTTTACCGCACGAACGCCCAGTCCCGCGCAATCGAAAAGGCTCTGAACGACCGTCGGATTCCCTGTGTCATCTATGGCGGAACGCGCTTCTGGGACAGAAAGGAAGTCCGCGACATTCTCGCCTACATGCGGCTCTTGTCGAATCCGAAGGACGATGCCGCGTTTCTCCGGATAATCAACATGCCGCCCCGCGGTATCGGAAACGGTACGCTCGACGCGCTTCGGAGTGTCGCTTCGGAAAAGGGAACTTCCCTCTGGGACGCGTTGCCCGAAGAAATTGCGAAAGGCGGTCGCACGGCGAAAGGTCTCGAAGGATTTCGGAACGTCGTCTCTTCGTGGCTTTCGCTTCTCGAATCGGGCGAGGCTTTGCCGATTGTCGCGGAGCGAGTCATCGAAAATACCTTCTACAAGGAATATCTCAAGAAGGAGGACGAAACGACGGCTGACGAACGCGGACGGAACCTGGACGAAATGGTGAACGCCTTCCGCGAGTTCGAAGAGGAAAATCCCGACAAGGGCCTCGACGAATTCTTGCAGGAAATATCCCTTTTGACGGATGCGGACAAGAATGTGGAACAGGCGGAAACCCGCGTGACGCTGATGACGATTCACATGGCGAAAGGCCTCGAATTCGATACGGTCCATATCGCCGGGTGCGACGAAGGCGTCTTTCCGCTTGTTCGCGAATCGAACCTGCTCGATACCCCCGAGGAACGGAAAAGGCAGATCGAGGAGGAGCGTCGCCTGTTTTACGTGGGCTGCACGCGAGCCCGGTTCAGGCTCTATCTGTATCATGCCGGAAGGCGTTTCTGGCAGGGGTCTCTCCGACCGTTTCCCCCGTCGAGATTTCTCGAAGAGATCGATCCCGTGACGGTATCTGTCGAAGGGCGCAGCGAAGAAAATCGAGACGAGTTCTCCGGAGAACCCTGGAACAGGGGATTTCGCGGCTATGGCACCGAGCAATCCTCTTTCGGCGTACGGAAACCTTCTCCCCGCCAGTCTTTCGCGCCTTCCGCCTCTTCGCGTCATCGTTCGGATTTTCACAAGACGGAACGCATCGTCTATCGGAATCCGCCGGTCGTCGAAAAGGTGGAAAAAGGTCCGCGCATCGTCTATGACGAAGACTGCGACAATCCGCTCCGCGGAGGTGTTCGCGTGGAACACGTGAAGTTCGGACGCGGCGTCGTGACGAAGGTGTCCGGTTCCGGCGAAAACGCGCGCGTGGAAGTTCGCTTTTATGACGGAATTGTCAGAAAGCTTATCCTGAAATATGCGGGACTGAAAATTTTGGACTAGCGAAAGCCGGTGAATTTTTTTATTTTCATAGGGTGAATTTTTTTGAAGAAAGGTCTGACATGCTGAGTAAAGAAGAAATCCTGAAAATCGCAAAGCTTTCCCGTATCAAGCTTTCGGATGCGGACATCTCGTCGTTTTCCGACCGCCTGGACGAACTCTTGCGCTACATGGAAGATTTGAAGTCTCTGGATCTTTCGAACGTTTCCCCGATGACAGGCGTAGAAGACGCTCCGACGGTTCTTCGGGAAGACGTTCCGCAAGTCTCTCTTTCCCATGAACAGGCCTTCGCGAACGCGCCCGATGTCGAGAACGATCATTTCGTCATTCCCAAGGTGATCGGATAAGAGACCATGCCCGATGTCCATTGCATCGTTCCCGCGCGGTTCGCTTCTTCCCGGTTTCCGGGGAAGCCTCTTGTCCCCATCTGCGGGCGACCGATGATTCTCCGGACTTTGGAAAGAGCTTCTTTTGCCGGGTGTTTTAAGAGTGTCGTCTGTGCTACGGACGACCTTCGCATTTTAAAAACGGTGGAGAGCGCCGGGTTCGAGGTCGTTCTCACGGGAAAGGCCGTAACCGGTTCGGACCGCGTAAGCGAAGCCGCGAAAATGCTCGGGCTAGATCTTGTCGTGAACCTCCAGGGCGACGAACCGCTCGCGGACAGGCAAATGCTCAGGGACGTAGCGAAGGCGCTCGCCGAAGAGCCGGCTTCCTGGGTTACGGTGGCGGCGCCTCTTGCCGATGCGGACCGTTCACTTTCTTCCGTGGTGAAGGTCTCCGTGGATACTTCGGGCTATGCGACCGGATTTTCCCGCATGATTCCGGACGGCTCGAGCGCATGGCTTCGCCATGTCGGAGTCTATGCGTATTCGGCGGAGTCTCGGGAGGAGTTCGCGAATCTTCCGCAATCGAAGTCGGAAAGGGAAAATTCCCTGGAGCAGCTACGCATCCTGGGAAAGCGTCCCATCCGCGTTGTCTTTTGTACATCCCTTTCGGCGTCGGTCGACTTACCGTCCGACGTGCAAAAGGTCGAATCCCTCTTGAAAAGAATGGATACACATGAATCAATCGGAAAATACCTATAACGGAAAAACGAAGTTCATCATCGTCACGGGCGGCGTGATTTCCGGCCTCGGCAAGGGCGTTGCCGCGGCGAGCATCGGAGCGCTTCTTTCCGGGCGGATGAAGGTTGTCCCTGTCAAGTGCGACGGCTACCTGAATACGGATCCCGGCACGATGAACCCGACGGAACACGGCGAGGTCTATGTCCTCGACGACGGCGGGGAAGTCGATATGGACTTCGGGCATTACGAACGCTTCCTGAACGTTGTCGCGCGGTCCGAGTGGAGCCTCACCATGGGAAAGGTCTTCAAGCTCATTCTCGAAAAGGAACGCCGCGGAGACTATCTAGGCCATACGGTCCAGTTCATTCCGCATGTGACGAACGCCATCAAGGAACACTTTTACGAAGTGGCGAACGGTGAAAACGCGGATGTCGTTCTGATAGAAATCGGCGGCACGGTCGGCGACCTCGAAAACCAGTTCTTTATCGAAGCGGCCCGCCAGCTCTCGCACGAAGTCGGAAACGAAAACTGCATGTTCGTGCATCTGACCTATGTCCCGATTCCGTCCGGCGTCAAGGAACAGAAATCCAAGCCCACGCAGATGTCCGTCCGCGACTTGAACGAACGCGGCATCTACCCGGACATCATCATCGCGCGCTGCGAAGAATTCCTGAAACCGCATATCAAGGAAAAAATCGGTCTTTTCTGCAATCTGCCCGCGTCCCACGTGATTTCCGGCGTCGATGTCAAGCATGTCTATGAATGTCCGCTTGTCTATGACAAGGAAGGCGTTCCCGAAATTCTCTTGAAAAAGCTACGCATCTATGCGCCTCCCAAGCTCGACGACTGGAGCCGTCTGGTCGATACGCTGAACAGAAACGAGGTGAAACCGCGCAAGGTCCTGACAGTCGCCATCGGGGGAAAATATACGCGGCTCGAAGATTCCTATGCAAGCATCGTCGAGGCGCTGAACCATGTCTCTGCGCACCTGGACGTTCATGTGCTCATCCGCTGGATCGATACGGAAAAGCTCGAAACGCATCCCGAGGAAGTCGAAGCCGACATGCAGGGCGTCGATGCGGTGATAGTCCCCGGGGGCTTTGGAATCCGCGGTATCGAAGGAAAGATTGTCCTTATCCGCTATGTCCGCGAACACAGGATTCCCTTCCTCGGAATCTGTTACGGAATGCAGCTTGCCGTCGTGGAGTTTGCGCGGCACGTCTGCGGCATGAAGGAGGCGGGGACGATGGAAACCGAAACTCCCGCGCACCACGTGAAGGAACCCGTCATCGCCTATCTGCCCGGGCAGGACAAGATCAAGGAAATGGGGGCGACGATGCGCCTCGGCGGTCACGATGTTCTCATCCGCAAGGGAACGCTTGCCGAAAGGATCTACGGCGCCGCCGAAATCCGGGAACGCTTCCGGCACCGCTACGAAGTCAATCCGAAGTATGTCGAAAGGCTCGAAAAAGGCGGTCTCGTTTTCTCGGGAAAGGCGAAAGGCGAAGACATCATGCAGATCATGGAACTTCCGGACCACCCGTATTTCATGGCCTGCCAGTTCCATCCGGAACTCAAAAGCTCGCTTCTCAAGCCGGCTCCGCTGTTTCTCGGCCTCCTGAAGGCGGCAGATGAACGGGCCTGAGAAGAAGGTCTTTATATTGGCAGTCTGTCTTTTCGCTCTCGGGCTTGCTGTCCGGTTTTCTCCATGGGACCCGGTGCCGCAAATCGAGGAATTCTCCTATGCGGAATCCCGCGAAGCGACCTTCGACAACCCGTCGGCAAAGGTCTTCCCGAAAGCGGAATCGCCCGCGAAAGCGAAAGGAAAGCGTTCCCGGAAGACGAAACCCGCGGTCCACTTCCCGATAGCCATCAATCGGGCGACGGTCGGGGAACTTTGCGCCATCAAGGGCGTAGGGCCGAGGCTCGCCGAGAAAATCGTCGCCTACCGGACGCTCCATGGACGCTTTGCCGGTCCGGGGGATTTGAAAAAAGTCTCTGGAATCGGCAAAAAAAAAGCGGAAACGATTCTCGCCTTTGTCGTTTTTGACTAGTTTTAAAAGAAAAAGAACGATATACTATGGCCGATACCAAATTGCACTTAGGCATTGAAGCGGGCGAAGTCCTGCTCAAGGTCGCCCTTTACGACCCTCGGGAAAAGAAGGTCGTCAAGACGGCGATACTCGATACGGAAACGAACCCGCTAGACGACGTCTCTTCTTTCGAGGCTGCGCTCCAGACGTGGCTCGCCGCGAACGAAGAAATCCAGGTTGGCTCTGTCGGCCTCGCCGTATCGTCGTTTCGCGCGGTAGTCCGCGAACTGTATGTTCCGCCCGAAGCGAAAGATGTCCGGGAATACGTGGAATGGTATCTGGGAACGCTCGTCAACACGAACGTGAACGAGTATGTCCTGGATTTCGCGGAACTCGGCGGCTCGCCGGAACTGGGGCGGACCGTTCTCATGATAGCGCTCCGCAAGACCTGGGTGAATTCCATCCGCAAGGGCTTTCGCAACCAGCAGATAGCGCCGAAGATTCTCGAAGTCGATGCGCTCTCCATCATGAACCTTCTCGAAGTGGGCTCCGATCTTGGCTCCCAGGTGAAATGCGTCATCAAGGCGGATGTGACCGGCGTGATGCTTCTATGGGCCGCGAAGGACGATCTGCGCGCCTTGCGCTGCGTCTCGACATTCGATCTCGCGGGAAAGGCTCGGGAAGACGCCTACCTGGAACTCGCCCGGAACATCCAGAAACAGGTCGAGGGGGTTGCCGAGCTTTGCGGTATCTCTGTCCCGCAATATCTGCTTTGCGGGGAACTTGCCTCGGACATTCTCTTTGTCGAACATTTGAAAAAGGTGCTCGGCGATTCGCCGGTCCTTCCGATGGATTCCTTCGCGAACATCCGTCTCCCGATTGACGAGGAAAGCGCAAGGCACGTGCTTTCCTGTGCCGGAGCCATCGGAGTAGCCTTGAGGAGTGCTCCATGATCGAGCTGAATTTGATCGAAGCGGTTTCGCGTCCGGCTTCCGTTACGGCGTCTCCTGTCGTCGTCGCTTCGCAGGACGTGCGAAAAACCGGTTCCAGAAAGCTTCTCGTCGCCGTCCTGTCGCTTGTCGTCTTGCTTGTCGTCGGCGTCGGATTCTTGAAGATGGCCGAACTACCGCAGGCGCTCGAAGGAGTCTTTCCGATTCCCGTTCTCGAAGTCCTGGGAATCGATGACCCGAGCCGTGTAGGTCCAGAGCTGAATTCCCGACAGTTCGGACAGACGACCACCGCCGGAGGTTCCATCGAGAGCCGTCGCGCGGCAGCGGAGGAAGCCGCCGTTCGAGAAGCCTTGGCGAGTTCCGCGGAACGCGTGGTAAAGGACGTACAGCCTTCGATGTTCGGAATGGAAAAGCGTTCCGAATTCGCTTCCTTCTTGCCGATGGAAAAGGTCGTTTACGAAAAGTCGATGGCGGCGCAAATTCTCGCCTTTGTCAATGCGGTCACGCCGGATGGCGTAAGCTTTGCCGAAGTGACATACGCCGCTCCGAATTTCTACTACGTCCGTGGCGTTGCGGAATCCCCTACGGTCCAGCGTAACTATCTGGAACGTCTCAAGATGGGTAGCGCCGACTTCAAGACTCCGGAACTTCCCGAAAACGCGCCGGCTACGTCGCTTACCGCCTACGGAGTCATCTCGGCGAAAGTCGAGGCGCCGGGAACCCAGAAGCCCGGTCCGATTCCCTTTGTCAAGGAAAGCGAGATTTCCGGGGAACTCGACGCGCTTCGCGGTCTCGATGCGAACGGAAAGATGCGCCTTTCGGGCCTCAAGAATCCGAAAGTCGAGGACTTTGGCGTTTTCAAGAGCTATACATATAAAGTAACGACTTCGGCTGATTTCCAGACCGTTTTGCGCTTTATCGAAGCCCTATCGGGAAGCACCGTCCGCGTGGGCGTGGAGCGCATCAGGATGACCGCTTCCGGCAAGAACGGAATCCTGACCGCGATGACGCTTGTCATCTATTCGTCGAACTGATGCCAATCCGAATTACCGGTGGAATCTTTCGCGGTCGCCTTGTCGCTTCTCCGCGAACTTCGAAGACGCGCCCGACCGGAGCGATGGCGCGCGAGGCTCTTTTTAACATTTTGCAGGATGTCTCGGATTTTCGCGTGCTCGATCTTTTTGCGGGATCGGGAATCGTCGGCATCGAGTTTCTCAGCCGCGGAGCGAAGTCGGTTGTCGCCGTCGAAAAGAATCTTTCCCAGGCGCGTTCCCTCGAAGCGTCGTATCGGTCACTTGGAATTTCGGAGTCTCTTCGCCTGCATACGACAGACGTGTCGAAATTTCTGGAGAAGGCGCGCGTCGCGAACGAACGCTTTGACTTTATCTACGCGGATCCTCCCTTCACGGAGGCCTATCCCGATCTGCGACCGTTTCTCGATTTGCTTGCCTCGTCGGGAATCGCGGTCTTTGAAGTTCCGTCCCGGAACGTTCCGGAATGGGCAAGGCTTGGGCGAATACGCTCTTACGGCGAAAGCTCTCTCGTCTTTTTCCATGCAACTTTGTAGATTTGGAACATGAATCGTAAAGCCGTTCTAGCCGGTTCGTTTGACCCTTTCACGCTCGCGCACTTCGACATCGTGCAAAAGGCTTCCTCGCTTTTTGATTCGGTAACCGTGCTGGTGGGCGTAAATCGGCGCAAGCATCCGCTTCTTCCTCTCGAAAGACGAGTTCACCTGATAGAGAGGGCTCTCGAAGCGATGCCGAATGTCTCCGTGGATTCCTTCGAAGGCTTGACTGTCGATTACCTGGAAAAGGTCGGAGCGAATTTCCTGGTTCGTGGAATCAGGTCCGCTTTCGAATTCGATGCGGAGCGAAATCTCGCCTGGAACAACCAGTTGTTGAATTCTCGGGTAGAAACGGTTTTTCTCCCGGTCGCGCCGGAATACGCATCGATTTCGAGTTCGGTTGTGCGAGAAATTCTTTCCTTTGGCGGCGACGTTTCGAAAATGATCCCCGCTTCCATCCTCAACGATTTACGCAACGGAGACTTGTCCGATGTTCGGTTTGAAACCATTTAGAGAGCTTTCGTCGCCGATTCGCGTTCTGCTTTCGATCAATGCGGTTGTCTTTGCGATATGCTTTCTCTCGAATCTTTTCGGGCTGGACGGGATCGAATCTCTGTTTCTAGGCTACGGAGCGCTGATTCCTGTCGCCTATGCGGATGTCTGGCGCTTTGTAACCTATGCCTTCCTGCACGTGAACGCCTGGCATTTTCTGTTTAACATGCTCGCCCTCTGGATGTTCGGAGACGATGTCGCCCTGGAAATCGGATTTCGCCGCTTCTGGATTCTGTATCTTTTCAGCGCCGTGTTTGCGGGGGTTTTCAGCATTCCGTTCTATCTGTTCGGCGCGATGTCCCCGATGGCATTCATCATCGGAGCTTCCGGTGCGCTGATGGGCGTCTTTGTCGCCTACGCGAAGCTATTTCCGAACAGGATGATCCTGCTCTTCTTTGTCGTGCCGATGCGGATAAGGCACGCCATCTGGGTCTTTGTCGCTCTGGACGTCCTTTTTGCAAATTCCGGCGATACGGTTGCCCATTTCACCCATCTGGGGGGCATACTTTCCGGTTTCCTCTGCATGTATCTTTTCGAAAATCGCGTCTGGGACAGATTGCGCGGCAATCTTTCGGACCGTCGTCGCGAAAAGTCGAAACGCGATGCGGAACCTCTTGAAGGGGAAGTGCGCTACCTGGACAGCGAAAAGGAATTGAACGCGATTCTCAAGAAAGTGAGCGAAAGAGGAATCGCTTCGCTTTCGGAATCGGAAAGGTCATTTTTAATCAGGGAAAGCGCCCGTCGTAACGGTCGGCGTTTTTAAGGGTTTTCCATGAAAAGGGTTTTAGGTTTCGGTGCCGCGCTGGTCGATCAGCTTGTAAATGTCGATGATGGCTGGATTTGCAAGGCCGGAGTCTCGAAGGGCGGCATGAACCCTGTCGATGACGCGACGATGCGAAAGCTGCTTGCCCGGGTCGAAAATCCGCAAATCGTACCGGGAGGCGCCGCCTGCAACACGGTTGTCGGGGTGGCAAGACTCGGAGGACGCGCGTCCTTTGTATCGAAGGTCGGAAACGACAAACTCGGCGAACTCTTTGCGCGGCATCTCGAAAAATGCGGCGTGGAAAACCGGATGACGAAATCTTCCGTGCCCACGGGAACGGTCCTTTCCGCGATTACTCCGGATGCGGAGCGAACGATGTTTACTTTTCTCGGCGCTTCGAACGAATTCTTCGCTACGGAAATTTCTCCGGAACTTTTTGACGATGTCGGGATTCTTTACCTGGAAGGCTACAGGGCCTATAGCGAGGAATGCTTTGTGAAGGCCGTGCGGATGGCGCACCGGTTCGGGGCAAGGACCGCTCTCGATTTCGGCTCGTTTGGCGTGGTGAACGATTGTCGCGCTCTTTTCGAACGGCTACTTTCCGAAAGGGAAATCGATATCCTTATTGCGAACGAGGACGAGGCGAAAGCCTTTACCGGCGTTTCGGATGAAGCCGCGCTTTCAAGGCTTTCCGAAATTTGCGAGGTGGCTGTGGTGAAACTCGGTGCGCGCGGGGCGCTTATCGCTTCGAACGGCGAAGTGTTCCGGGTGAAGTCGGGCGACGCGAAGGCTGTCGATACGACGGGAGCCGGTGACCTGTGGGCTTCGGGATTTCTCTACGGGCTTCTGTCCGATTATTCGATGGAACGCTCCGGAATGCTCGGAAGCCTTGTCGCAAACGAGGTCGTCCAGGTTGTCGGGGCCCAGATTCCCGAAGACGGTTGGAAACGGATTCGCGAGGAGATGAAGAATGTCTGAACAAGGCGAAATGCTCGAATGGATGACGCTTGAAACGTTTGGCTCTCTTGACGAGGCGAAAGCGCTGGTCGCCCTGCTCGGGGAAAACGCTATCGAGGCGAACCTGGTAAACGATGCGAACATGGGCGGGGATCCGCTGGGACTGGACTTCCAGAACCGCGGGGCGGATTCCTGCATCGTGAAGGTCCACGCGAAGGACATCGAACGGGCGCGCCGAATTCTCGAAGCGGGAGTTCGCGCCGGAGTATCGAATGCGGACGAAATCAGCATGGAAATGCTCGGAAACTTCTCCGACGAGGAACTTCTCGATATCTTGCAGAAACAGGACGAGTGGAATCCGGAAAACATCATCCTCGCGCAGAAGATTCTCGAATCGCACGGCAAGGTCTATTCGGAAGAGGACTTGAAACGCTTTTTCGACGAACGCGTGGAAGTTCTCCGCAAACCGGTCGCTGTCGGAATTTCGAGCGTCATTCTCGCCTTTTTCGGCACCGTCCTGTCGCTTGTCCTCGATTTGGGAAATTTTCTTTTCCTTGACTGCAAGGACTATCTGTATGCGCTCCTTGTTTCCGGATTTTGCGCCTGTCTTTCCTTTATCGCCGGACTGAACTGGACCTATCGCCGAAAGCGCTTGCCGAATGGAGAAAAGGTTTTCGCCTTTTCTCCTGCGCTTCGAAGGATTGCGTTTGTCGAACTGGTTCTTTCCGCGATTGCGCTTGGGCTTGTCGTTCTGGGCATTGCGATGCGGACCATCTAGTGCACGCCGTCGGCGTTTCCCTGTGGAAGCGTCGCGTACCAACTTTGAATTTTTTCCTGGACTTCTCGCGAGAAGTTCGGCTTGTTGTCGAGAATCTCCTCGGCGACGTCGAGCATTCTTTGAATAAGGTCCTTGTCGTGGATCCAGTCGAACCAGCGGAACACCCAGGCTCCGCTTTGCTCGGAACCTTCCAGGTTGCCCGCTCCGCGTTCCTGCATGTCCATTTCCGCGATTTCGAATCCGTCTTCGGTAGAAGCGAAGCGCGACAGTCTTTCGTGGGCGGGATTGCTTTCCGAAACGATCAGGAAGCACCATGCTTCCTTGCTCCCGCGTCCAACGCGTCCGCGAAGCTGGTGCAATTGGGCAAGTCCGAACCGGTCCGGATTCTCGATAACCATCAGATTCGCTTCGGGAACGTTTACGCCGACTTCGATAACGGTCGTCGCGACCAGTACCTGGAGCTTTCCCTGGGCGAATTCTCCGAGGATCCTGTCGCGTTCCGTTTCGTCCATCTGGCCGTGAATCGTTCCGACTTTCCAGGCCGTTGAAAAGTTCGAGAGTTCGTCGGCAACTTCGTCGGCGCTTCTTGCCGTTCCCTCTTCGTCGAGTTCCACGCGGCTGACGACCCAGTAGCAGCGGTTTCCGTTTTGCACCTCGCGGAGCAGGAATCTTTTCATGTCTTCGCGCCTTTCCGGAGAGACCAGGCGCGTCTTGACGGGCTTTCGTCCGGCGGGCTTTTCCTTTAGGACAATCGGCGCGAGATCTCCGTAGAGAGTCATGGCAAGACTGCGCGGTATGGGGGTCGCGCTCATCACGAGCAGGTCGGGATAGTGCCCCTTGGCGAGAAGCGCCTCGCGTTGGTTTACGCCAAAGCGGTGCTGTTCGTCGATGACGACAAAGGTCAGGTTTCGAAAGAGAACGTCCTTGGAAAAAAGCGCGTGAGTCCCGATGACCACTTGTGTCATTCCCATTTGCAGTTCCCCGGATATCGTTTTCTTTTCCGTGCCGCTGCATGCGCCGAGGAGAAGCGCGGTCCGAATTCCCGCTGCGTCGAAAAATGGCTTGAGATCCTTGTAGTGCTGCCTCGCGAGTATGTCTGTCGGGGCCATGAGAGCGCACTGCTCTCCGCTTTTCGCGACCGCAAGCATGGAAAGCATGGCGATGACGGTCTTTCCGCTGCCGACGTCTCCCTGCAGCAGGGCGTGGAACTGCTTCTTGCCGCGGAGACCTTCGCTGATCTGGGAAATGGCGCTTTCCTGTCCGCGTGTCATGGTGAAAGGCAGGGCGCGCTTTGCGTCTTCGATTGTTCGCGGATCGATTTGCCTGGACTTTCCTCTCGTGACGAGACTTCGGCGGCGCATGTTCATCCGCAGGCAGAAAGGCAGAAGTTCCAGCTTTTTCAGCTGCATTCTAGCCTGCATCGCCTCGGCGAAAGTTTTCGGCTGGTGCAGGCGTTTCAGATTTTCCAGGACGGGCAAAAGCCCCATGTAATCGAGAAGCTCTTTCGGCGGAGAGTTTGGAACGGACAGATTCGGCATCGCAAGGATTCTTGCGTAGAGATTTCGGAAAAAACGCTGCTCGATCTTGGCCGCATGTTCCGCTTCCGTAATGGAGTAAACCGGTTCGATTCCGCCGGAAAATTCTTCGTCTTCGGAAAGTCTCTGCATTTCGGGATGCACGAGCTGGAGACCGCGAAAGTCGCCGAGCTTTCCGATGACGCACCAGCGGGTTCCTACCGTGATTGCGCTGGACCAGTGCCTTGCCGCGCGAAAAAAGACAAGGCTTACTTCGCCCGAACCGTCGCCAAGAACGGCGATGAAGCGGGATGTCCTCCCTCGGACAAGCCCTGCGCGGACAATCCTTCCTGTGAAAATGACATTTTCTCCGACATGACTTTCTGAAATCCGATTTAGGCGCGTCCTGTCTAGCCATGTACGCGGGATGTTGTATAGCAAGTCGGAGACAGAACGAATACCGGAATCGAAGAGAGCCTTGAGCCTTTTGGGGCCAAGTCCCGGAAGCGAAGAAAGATCCATAGGGTCAATATAGGAATTTGAAGCGGGCTGTTTCTTTCAGCCGAAAGGCTTTCGTCGTTACACGCCTAGGATTTTGTCGCCAAGCGAACGTTTTTCGCCTCTCGGCGAATGGAGCGCCTGCCCGGCGAGGGGCAAGGTAGGGGGACCTTTCCGAGTTGCGAAGGCCAAGGTCCCCCTTCCTTGCATCCACCCCCAGGGCCACGCTTTTTTAGAGGTTTCGATTTGCCGTCATTCTGAAGGTTCCAAAGGAACCGATAGAATCCAACCCGAGCCTTATGGATCCTATCGCTCCGCGGTGCTCCGCTCCAGGATGACCATTCATCGTACAAGCCTTTACAGGTCCGCTTAGCGAACTATCAACTATCTACTATCTACTATCAACTCTTCACTCTGCACTCTCCACATTCCACACTTCACTCTCCGCATTTCATTCTCTCGACTGGATTCCAATTTTCTAACTTTTCATATCGAGGTTTGTATGAAAAAGATGATTGTCGCCTTGCTTCTTTCCGCATTGTTCGCCTTTGCGGAAAATATGACCGTCGAAGGAAAGCTTTCGGAAATTGCCGGGAAGATGCCGCCCAACGATCTTTACAGCTATGTGTATGTGCTCAAGTATAAGGTAACGAAGGTTGTCGAAGGGAAGTTCGACGGCAAGGAAATCCTCGTGGGAGTCTATAATCCGCTAACGCCCCGTGGGCAGGTGACGGACAAGATGTCTTCGAAGGCGAAAGGAAATGTCCGGGCGTTTCGCGTGGGCGACAGGCATCTGTTAAAGCTCGTTCCGCTAGAAGGAAACTACGACGGTGCCGTGGAAGACGAATATTTCGACGATGATTCGGAAAGATTTCTCGCGGTAGAAGTCCTGGATGCGAAATAGTCGATGGTCTTTTCCTCGCAGGTTTTTCTCTTCTATTTCTTGCCGGTATTTTTTGCCGGATACTATCTGCTTCTTTGGCGGCGTGCGAAGCATTCTACGCTGAATTTTTTCATCACCGTCTTCAGCTACATCTTTTACGGCTGGATGGAACCGTGGCTCGTTCTCCTGATGTTCGGATCGACATGGGTGAACTACATTGCCGGGAAACAGATCTCCTTGCCTGACGCATCGAACTTGCGACGAAGGTTCTCGCTTGTCCTTTCTGTAATCGTCAACTTGGGAACTCTTGGATTTTTCAAGTATTACATGTTTGCGATGGGCGGCGTGAACCTGCTCGTGCAGATGTTTGGACTGGAACCGTTTTCCGTCTTGCGCGTACTCCTGCCGGTGGGAATTTCCTTTTATACGTTCCAGGCGATGAGTTATACGATCGACGTGTATCGCGGCGATGCGCCTCCGGTCAGGAATTTCGCCACGTTCGCATGCTACGTTTCCCTTTTTCCGCAGTTAGTCGCGGGTCCGATAGTCCGTTACAATACGGTTGCCGAGGAGCTGGAAAGTCGGGCGCACACTTGGGAGAACTGGATGCGCGGCATGACTTATTTCTGCCTGGGCTTTGCGAAGAAAATCCTGATTGCGAACCAGGTCGGGATTATCGCGGACCGAGTCTTCGGTGCGGATAGTCCCGGCGTCCTAAACGCCTGGTGGGGAGCTTTCGCCTACATGATGCAAATCTATTTTGACTTTTCCGCCTATTCGGACATGGCTGTAGGGCTTGGGCTGATGCTCGGTTTCCACTTTCCGCGAAATTTTAACGGACCGTATCGCTCGGGGAGCATCTCCGAGTTCTGGAGCCGGTGGCATATTTCCCTGACGACCTGGCTAAAGGACTATCTCTACATTCCGCTTGGCGGAAATCGCGTCTCGCGGCGACGTACCTATCTGAACCTGTTCCTTGTCATGTTCGCTTCGGGAATTTGGCATGGCGCGGCGATGACCTTTATCTGCTGGGGACTTTATCACGCGTTCTTCATGATTGTCGAGCGCGTAAATGGCAAGCGGGCGTTGTATGCGAAATTGCCGCGGCTCGCGCAGATCGTTCTTACGCAGGTCATCGTCCTCTTCGGATGGGTTCTTTTTCGTTCGCCCGATCTTTCTTCGGCGGGAAAGATGTGGGGCGCGATGCTCGGATTTTCGCCCGTGAATCCAGCAAACCCGATTCTTTCCGCGGAAATTTTCACGCCGACCTCTGTCGTGTTCATGATGGTTGCCCTTGTTTACGCTGTTTCGCCGGTTCGCGCCTATGACTGGTGCCAGAAGATAAGCGTTCCGCGTCTTGTGACAGCCTTTTCCCTGTTCGCCTTTGCGGTCCTTGCGCTTTTTACGCAGAGCTACAATCCCTTTCTGTACTTTCAGTTCTAGGTCACCTCTAAAAATTCAATTTTCAAAAATTTGATTGCGACGCTTCGCGCCGGTTCGTCATTCAAAGTGGCAAATACATCCAGTATTCGCCACTTTTCATTCCTGCCTTCGCTTGGTCTCATTCAAATTTTCTTAACCAAAGCAATTTTTAGAGGTGACCTCTAGCCATTTCAGCGCTTAGCGGAGAGAGCTTGGATCTTGGAGTCGCAAAGCGGTCCGCTCCCTCCAGGATGACATTCTCTCTCCACTCTCCACTCTTCACTCTCCACATTCCGCACTTGACCGATTTCTTCCTCCATCTCGAAAAATTTTCTATATTAGTGCCGCTGTGTCGTAAAGCGCATGGCAAATGCCCCCATAGCTCAAATGGATAGAGCACGCCCCTCCTAAGGGTGAGATCTACGTTCGATTCGCAGTGGGGGTACTCTTTTACCCATGAAGCGACTTTATGTCCTGTTTACGGTTGTCTTTTTCGTGATGCTGCTTTTGCCCGCATCGTGGGATTTTGCACATTCCGTGCGGAAAGGGGAGGCGTTCGCGCCGCTAGACATCTTTCGAAACGCAGTCTCTCCGCTTGAACGGGAAATTCTTCTTTCCCGAGAAGCGGATTCCCTTTCGCGAGGACTTCTTCTTTCGGATTCCGCTGTCGATCTGGAAAATGTCGCATCGAACCTGAAGCGGAATTTCGTGGAAATCAATGCCTACATGGCTGTGGATTCGGCAGATTCCGCCGTGAAGCGAATTTCGCGCTTTCAGGATCTGCTTTCGGAACTTGAATCGGATGCGTCGCTCCTCGACAGTGCAAAGGCCGAAGGAAAGAGGATCCGGGATATGTTTTCCGGTATTTCCTTGCGGAGAATCGTGCAAGCGTGGAGCGACTACGGATTTTTGAGCGGCAAGTACTTGCGCGCTTTCGAAAGTCGGCTGGAAAAGGAGAACGCTTTTGTCAAGAAGACGCGTCCCTTCTACCAGTCGTTCGCATGGAATGTCTTGCGCGATCCGGGAGAAAAGGCCCTTAGCGCGGATTCCGGATTTCTCTTCTACCGGCAGGACGTGGAATTTCTGGTGAGGCCGCGTCCCTGGAACGCGGACAGCCTGGACAATCCCATCGAAGCGGTCCTTGCGTTTCGCGCGGAACTCGAAAAGCGTGGCGTGGAACTTCTGGTCGTGGTCGTCCCCGGAAAGCCTTCGGTCTATCCCGAGTTCTTGAATCCGACGATGTATGGCGCATCGGGCGAAGGAATTTCTCCCGGGCTCGCCTTTCTCGACTCCCTGGAAGCGCATGGCGTGCAGACGGTGAATCTCTATTCGGCATTTCGCAAGGAAAAGATTCGCGACGGCGAAAACGATTTCCTCTATCTGAATACCGATACGCATTGGACGCCTCGCGGTGCGGAAGTTGCGGCAAGGGCGGTCGCAAGCAGGATAAGGAAGTTTCCGTTCTATGCGGATTTGGCGAAGGTGTCATTGACGGATTCGCTTGTTCTCGTGGAACGCAGCGGGGACATTGCGACGATGGCGGATCTCGAAAAGGCGTTCCCGGTGCAGACCGTCGAGGCGAATATCGTAAGAAACGCGAAGGGCGTTCCGCTTAAAAGCGACTTCCGGAATGCGCAGATTCTCGTCATCGGCGACAGTTTCTCCCGAATCTACGAGACAGACGCTCCGATGTCCGCAGGCTGGATTTCCAGGCTGGCGAAGAATCTGCATGTCCCCGTGTGCGCGATCGTGTCGGACGGGGGCGCGAGTACGCTTGTGCGGGAAAAGCTCGCGCGCCGTTCCGGTGTGCTGAAAAACAAGAAACTTCTCGTCTGGGAATTCGTGGAACGCGACTTGCGCTTTGGCGCGGAAGGCTGGAAAAAAGTGAGGTTGGAATGACGAAAGAAAATTCCTGGTGGTCTCGGGCTCTCAAGGTCCTGCCCGGTGGCGTGGATTCTCCGGTACGGGCCTTTGGCGGTGTCGGCGGGGAACCCGTCTTTGTCAAGCGGGCGAACGGCCCGTTTCTCTATTCGGACGATGGACGCGAACTGGTCGATTTTATCGGTTCCTGGGGACCGATGATCCTGGGGCACAATCCGCCGGAAGTCATCGAGGCGCTCCGCGAGGAACTTTCGCGGGGGCTCAGCTTTGGAATGGGGACGGATATCGAAGTGGAACTTGCGGAATTCATCCTTTCGAAGATTCCCGGCATGGAAAAGATTCGCCTGGTGAATTCGGGAACGGAAGCGACGATGAGCGCGATACGCGTCGCGCGCGGAGCGACCGGTCGAAACAAGATCGTCAAGTTCCGCGGCTGCTACCACGGACACGGGGACTCCTTTCTGATTCTCGCGGGTTCCGGGGCGATGACCCATGGAACGCCTAGCTCGCTAGGAGTCACTCCGGGCGTTGCCGAAGATACGCTTGTCGCGGATTACAACCACGTCGAACAGGTCGAAGCTCTTTTCCTTGCCCATCCGAAAGAAATCGCCGCGGTCATCGTGGAACCGGTTGCTGGCAATATGGGCTGCGTTCCGCCGAAAGAAGGATTCCTTTCGGGACTTCGGGAACTGTGCGACAGATTCGGGGCGGTTCTCGTCTTTGACGAGGTGATGACGGGATTTCGGGTCTCTTCCGGCGGAGCGGCAAGGCGTTTCGGTGTCACTCCGGACATGATTACCCTCGGCAAGATTGTCGGCGGGGGAATGCCGCTTGCCGCTTACAGCGGAAAGGAATCCCTGATGCGAAACGTCAGCCCGGAAGGAAAGGTCTATCAGGCGGGGACGCTTTCCGGAAACCCGATGGCGGTGACCGCGGGACTTGCCCAGCTCCGTCTTTTGTTCAGGCTGAATCCCTGGGATGCGCTCGAACGGAAGGGCGAACTTCTCGTCGAAGGAATTCGAAGCGCGGCGAAAGATGCGGGCGTCTCCATCCAGGTGAATCGGGTCGCTTCGATGTTCACCGTATTCTTTTCCGAGAGGCCGGTCGTCGATTCGGAAACGGCCCTTTCCGCAAACACGAAGCGCTTTGCGTCCTTTTTCCATGCGATGCTCGACCAGGACATTCTTTTTCCGCCGTCCCAGTTCGAAACGACTTTTATCGGCAATTCCCATACGGACGAAATCCTCGAAAGAACCATTGCCGCGGCGAAGGTCGCGTTTGAAAAGGTGAGCCCATGAAGATAACGGAAGCGGTCCAGTTTCTTTCCGAAGAAGCGAAAAGGGAAGCGACGTCCTTTGACATCGTCGCGGGCCATTCGAAATCCGAAGGCGTTTCGGTTTTCAAGGGAAAGGTCCAGAATACGGAAATTTCCGAATCGGTCGGAGTCGGCATTCGTGTCTTCAAGGCTGGAAATCCCGGCTACGCCTACACGGAACGCTTGACCGAATCCGCCTTGCGACAGGCTCTGAAGGATGCGGTCCTGCATACGGCCTTTACGAAACCGCTGCCGGTCGAGCTTCCGTTCCCGGAAAGCCGTCCGCTCCGAAAGTTGCCCTATAATCCGGACCTAAAGAATGTGACGCTCCAGCAGATGGCGGAACTTTCCATGAAAATCGAGAACCGCTGTTTCGAACTTTCGAAAGAAGTGACGAACGTGCCTTATCTCGGAACCCAGAAGGACGAAAGCTTCACGGTCTTTGCCAACTCGAACGGCGTCTATTTCGAAAGGCGCGAAAATGGAATCGGATCCGGGGCGGGAGTTGTCGCGGAACGCGGAAGTTCAAAAAAACTGGGCGGATACGATCAGAACGCGCTTTCCCTTTCGGAACTGTCCGCGGAAAAAATCGCGCGGAAATCCGTGGAACGCGCAAGGGAACTTCTGGAACCTTCTAAAATCGAAGGCGGAAAGATGTCCGTGGTCCTTTCGGAACGCGTTGCCGGGCAAGTCGTCGGAATGTATGCGTCGTCCTTTTTTGCGGAACAGGTCCAGAAGGGGCAGTCCCGCTTGCAGGGAAGGCTGGGAACGAAAATCGCCGGGGCGAACCTTACCCTCTATTCCGATCCGACGCGCGAGGATCTTCCCGGCGTAAGGACTTTTGACAGCGAAGGATCCTTTGCGGATCGCGTGGCTATCGTGGAAAACGGCGTTCTCGGGGATTATCTCTACAATCTGGAAACAGCGGCTGTCGCAGGACGAAAGAGCAACGGTTGCGCGGCGCGTTCCTACTCGGGAAAGGTCGGTACGTCTTTTTCGAATCTTGTCGTTCTTCCCGGAGAGCGGACGACGGCGGAACTTCTAGAGCTTTTTCCGCGCTGCCTTTTGGTGCTTCGTCTCGAGGGAAATTCCGGATGCAGCGCGGTCAGCGGCGAAATGAGTATCGGCGTGCAGGGAATGTATGCGGAAAACGGAAAGATCCTGCATCCGGTGGAAGGGGCGACTCTCAGCGCGAATTTCGTCGATCTGCTCGAAACGCTTGTCGCCATCGGATCCGAATACCCGGATGCCTATACGACGCTCCAGGTCCCGGCACTCGCGTTTCCCGAAATATCCGTTTCGAACTGAATTGCCGTTTTGGCGAAATCCTGTCCGATTTTTTTGAAACCGGAATTTTGGGCTATGCATCTAAATGGCGAGGTCTTTACTTGAAAAGGTAAATCATGAAGAAATTTTTCGTTTTGGCGTTGTCCATCCTGTCTATTTCGTTCGGCCTTTTGTCCTGTTCCTCTTCGGATTCCGCGGCGGACAAGGCGAAGTCCCAAGGTTCTCCGGCAAAGGCCCAGAGCGCGCTTCGGGTCTCGGGATATATCGCAAGGCCGGATTCTACGACAGGGACATATTCCGCAAGCGGCGAGCTTGTTGCGAAAAATCGGGTGGAACTCAAGACGGAAACATCGGGACGGCTTGTGAAACTCTACGCTTCCGACGGAGCGCGCGTTTCCAAGGGGACCCTGGTGGCAAAGCTCGACGATTCCGAACTTCGCGCGAGCCTGAAAAGCGCGAAAGCGACGCTTGAACTGGCCAAAAGGAAGGAAGCCCGCACTCGCGCCCTTTTTGAAAAGGACGGAGCGACAGCCGAAGAACTGGAATCTGCGGAAAACGCCGTCAAGCTTTCGGAAGCGTCGAAAGAACTTCTCGAAGCGCAGATTTCGAAGACGGAAATCCGCGCGCCGTTTTCGGGTAAGCTCGGTGTCGTTCGGGTTTCGGAAGGCGCCTACATGACGGCGGGATCCGAAATCGCGACCCTCGTGGATTCAAGGGAACTCCTGACGGAGTTTGATCTTCCGCAGCGCTATTCCCGCGCCCTTTCGGACGGAGACCGGGTGACTCTTGTCGATGACGAGCAGGGGACGAGCGTCGAGGCGAAAGTCCGCTTTATGGATTCCGAGATTTCGAATACGAGCCGTACGCGAAAGGTTCGCGCCGTCTTGAAAAATCCAGAAGGAAAGTTTATCGCCGGATCCTTTGTCCGGGTGAATCTCGTCTTTGGAACGGGTTCGGAAACCGGAATGCCCATTCCGTCCGAGGCGATAACGCTCGACGCAAGCGGCGCCTATGTCTTTATCGCGAAAGCGGGCAAGGCGGAACAGGTCTATGTGAAGACAGGACTTCGGACTCCGATTACGGTCAATGTTATCCAGGGACTTTCTGCCGGGGACACGGTAATCGTATCCGGTCTGATGAGCTTGCGCAGCGGCATGGGTGTCGAGGTGAAGGAAATCAACAACAACATGAGTTACGAGGCGCACGAATGAGATTATCGACTCTTTCCATTCGCCGTCCCGTGCTGATGACGGTTCTTGCCCTGGGCATCCTTCTCATCGGGGCTTTCGGGGCGATGAATCTGGGAATCCGCGAATATCCGAATGTCGATTCGCCGATTATCACGGTGCGGACGAGCTATTCCGGAGCGAACGCCGCTGTCGTCGAGACGGAAGTGACCGAGATCCTCGAAGCGTCCATCAACAGCGCATCGGGCATCAAGTCCCTCACATCGACAAGTTCAGACGGCAGCTCCACGATCCGCGCCGAGTTCGAGGTGGGAACCGATCTGGAAGCGGCGGCAAACGATATCCGCGACAGGGTCTCCCGCGTGCAGCGGAAACTTCCAGATGCCGCCGACGCTCCTGTCGTGTACAAGTCCGACTCGGATTCGGACCCGATCCTCATCGCGAGCCTTCTTTCGGACGTGCGGGACGCGATGGAGCTTTCGGAAATCGCTTCGAACCAGGTGAAGGAACGCCTGCAGACGATTTCCGGTGTCTCGGAAGTGAATCTCTGGGGGGAAAAGACTCCGGTCGTGCGACTTTGGCTCGACCCTCTCCGCATGAAGGCGTTGGGCGTGACCGCTTCGGAAATTTCGGCGGCTCTTTCGAAGGAAAACGAGGAGCTTCCCGCGGGAAAAATCGAAGGGCAGGTGACGGATCTTTCCGTCCGCACGCTCGGACGCCTGGAATCCCCGTCGGATTTCAACTCGGTCCCCGTCAAGATCGCGTCGGACGGTTCCGTCATCCGGATTTCGGACGTGGCGACCGTTCACTACGAACCGCAGGATACGCGCACCGGATTCAAGCGAAACGGGAAGAACGTGATTGCTATCGCCATCATTGCGCAGCCCGGTACGAACCATGTCGCGATCGCGGACGAATTTTACAAGCGCATCGAGGACATTCGCAGGGATCTGCCGTCGGACATCCAGATTCTTAGCGGCATGGATTCTTCGGTAAATATCCGTTCCTCCATCCGGGAAGTCATCGAGACGATTTTCATTTCGTTCCTGCTTGTCATCGCCGTGATATTTCTCTTTCTGCGGGAAGTCCGCTCTACGCTTATTCCGATGGTCGTCATTCCGGTTTCGATTGTCGGAAGCTTCTTCGTGCTCTATCTTTTCGACTTTTCGATAAACGTGCTGACTCTGCTTGCGATGGTTCTTGCGATTGGGCTTGTCGTCGATGACGCTATCGTTATCGTGGAAAATATCTACCAGAAGATAGAACGCAAGATGTCACCGCAGGCGGCAGCCGTCGCCGGGACGGACGAAATATTCTTCGCCGTTATCGCTACGTCCGTCGTGCTGATGGCCGTGTTCGTTCCGATGCTTGCGCTTGGCGGAACGACCGGGCTTCTCTTTCGGGAATTTGTGGCGGTCATGATAGGAACCGTCGTGATTTCGACATTTTGCGCGCTGACTCTTTCGCCGATGCTCTGTTCGAAAATTCTGCGGGCGCAGAAGAAGGGGTGGCTCTACCGGAAGACGGAACCTTTTTTCGAATGGCTCAACCGGCTCTATGACAGGCTGCTGAACGCTTTCTTGCGGGTTCGCGGAATCGTTTTCGTCATCATCGCGGTACTGCTTCTTGTCGCCTACTACTGCTTTACGCATCTGTCGAGCGAAATGGCGCCTCTAGAGGACAGCAATATGTTCATGGTGAACATTTCCGCGCCGGAAGGAACAGGTCTTGCGCAGACAAAGAAAATGACCGAAGCGTTTGTGGAAGAGATGACCGCGCTGATGGATTCGTCGGAATACGAGGAAATCCAGGCGGGTGCGCGTTCCGGCGGAAGCTCGATGATTCGGGTGACTCTTGTAAGCGACAAGTCGAAGCGTCGTTCCCAGAGCGAAATCGCGCGAGCCGTGCAGGTTCTCGGAGCGACCTATCCCGATTTGCGCGTGATGGTCTTTGAACCGCAGAGCATCAGCACGAGCCGCGGAGGACTTCCGATACAGTTCGTCTTGCAGGCGGGCGACATCGAAACGCTCCGCGATCTTCTGCCGAAGTTCACCGCCGAAGCGGAGAACAGCCCGGTTTTCAGCGTCGTCAATTCAAACCTCAAGTTTACGAAGCCCGAACTCCATGTGGAAATCTTGCGGGAAAAGGCGCAGGACCAGGGCGTTTCCGTCGATGACATCGCGCAGGCCGTCGCGCTTTCGATGGGCGACCAGACTTACGGAGAGTATTACAAGGACGGTCGCCAGTACGACATCATCGGGGGAGTTCCCTACGAGTATCGCTCCTCGCCGTCGAAGCTAGAGGAAATCAGCGTGCGGAACGCTTCCGGGGAAATGCTTTCCATTTCGAACTTTATCACTTACTCGGAAAAATCCGCATCGCCTTCCCTTCCGCGGTATAACCGATTCAGCGCGGCGACCGTTTCCGCAGGGCTCATGCCCGGGATGACGGTTGGCGACGGTGTCGCCGAGATGCGGCGGATCGCGCGCAAGGTAATTCCCGATTCGCTGAATGTCCAGACGGAACTCTCCGGCTCTTCAAAGGAATACGAGGAAAGCTCGTCGGGGCTCTACATCGTGTTTCTGCTTGCACTCGCTTGCATCTTTCTCGTTCTCGCGGGACAGTTCGAAAGCTTCCGCTCGCCATTTGTCACGTTCTTCACGGTTCCGCTTTCGATCGCCGGCGCTATCGTTTCCCTGTATTTCTTTGGGCAGACGCTGAACATCTTTAGCGAAATCGCACTGATCCTTCTGATCGGACTTGTGACAAAGAACGGAATCCTCATCGTGGAATTTGCGAACCAGGTCGCCGAGCGCACAGGGTGCTCGCGTCTCGCCGCGGCAAAGAAGTCTGCCCGCTTGCGCTTCCGCCCGATTCTCATGACCAGCTTTTCGACCGTTCTCGGCGCGCTTCCGCTGATTCTTACCGGAACTCCTAGCCGCGTCGCGATGGGCGTCACCATCGTATGCGGACTGTCGTTTGCTACGTTCCTCACGCTCTTTGTCGTTCCCGCGGCCTATTCCTTCTTTGCCGGAAAGCCGTCGAAGCGTATTTCCCTGGACAGGGAAGAAAAATCCTTTTCGAAAACGAAAAGTCCTGTTTTCGCGTGTCTTTCGCTTCTTGTCTTGGGCGCGGTTCTCTTTCCGCAGACGGCAAGCGCTCTTTCTCCCGACGAGGCTGTCCGCATCGCGCTATCGAAAAATTCTTCGACTCTCCTTTCCGAGGAAAGCGTAAAAAGCGCCGAAGCGTCCGTGAAAAGTTCCCGCAAGGGACTTCTTCCCACGGTGGATATTTCGCTCTCGCGCTATTACACGTATGGCGATGAATATTCCCGTTCGCAGTCCGGCGTAAAGACGGATATCGATAACGACCTGGGACATAGCGACGCGTTCCAGCTGGCTGTCAACTATACGGTCTTCAATGGCTTTGGCGACGTTTCGAATTTTCGGGCGAGCAAGGCGCTTGTCGAAAGCTACCGGGCGGAACACCGGTCGGTACGCGAGACGGTTGCGGCAAGCGTGCTTGGAGCGTATCTGGATGCCGTCATGGCGAAAGCGTCGCTTGAACTTTCCGATTCGAATCTTTCCGTCTCCCACGCGCGTCGGGAACTTTACGAAAATCGCCTCGCGGCGGGGAGCGCGACAAGGCTTGACTATCTTTCTTCGCAAATGGATTTCGCGTCTGACAGCGCAAGCAACCTTTTGCTTCGTTCGGATCTTTCCGCTTCCATTCGGACGCTAGACGAACTCCTGGGCGGAGGTTCCGTTCAAAAGGGTTCCGATATCCAGGATTCCTTCGAAATCGATCGGAATCCGTATTGGAAAACGCCGGATGGACTGGAAACGGCGAAACGTCGCGCCCTGGAAAACAACGCGGAACTTTTTTCGGCAAAGGCTTCCTTGAACTATGCCCAGGTGAACCGCAAAGCGGCAAATTCGTCGCTTTTCCCGAAGCTAGACCTGCACGGTTCCCTGAATGCGACGGCGAGCGCATCGGAAAAGGGAAATCCCGAAAAGTCGAACCAGGAATATTTTCGGGTAGGAGCGGCGCTTTCGTGGAATCTCTTCAACGGCCTCGCGGACGATGCGAAAATGGAAACGGCGAAGATTGCGGAGCGATCCGCGCAGATCCAGACGGAAAAGGTTCGCTTGAACGTGGAAACCCGCGTCGCGAACGCCGTGGATACGCACTTGCGCGCATTGGAATCCCTGGATGTCGCCGAGGGCAACGATTCGCTCGCTCTCGAAATGCTTAAGCTTGGACGGGAACGCCTCAAGGAAGGGCGTATCACGAACTTCGAGTTCCGCGAAACGCAGAACCAGTGGCGTAGCGCCCGCGAAGCGCTTCTTTCGGCAAAAGTCGCAGCAGCCAAGGCCGAAATCCAGGTGAAGCTTCTGACGGGCGAAATCCTGGACGCTACGAACTAGTCGCGTCGTCTCGCTTGAACGGCCTAGCGAGCCGTTTTTTTTCTCTTCCATTCAAAACAATAAAGTAATGGAATACTAAATTTGTCGTTATGATGAAAGTAATTCTTCCCGTTGCCGGGACCGGTTCCCGCTTGAGACCTTTCACGCTTTCCTTGCCGAAGTGTCTTCTTCCCGTTGCGGGAAAGGCGCTTATCGAACATATTATCGAATCGTATTCATCGCTGCCCGTTTCCGAACAGATCTTTGTCACCGGTTACAAGGGGGAACTAGTCGAGGACTTTATCCGGCATCGCGGTTTTCGAAACGCGCATACCGTCCGGCAAAAAAATCCCCAGGGGCTAGGCGAGGCCATTTCGCTTTGCCTGCCGTTTCTAGCCGACGACGAACCCGTCCTGATTATTCTCGGCGATACCCTTTTTGACGCGGACCTCTCTTTCTTGAAATCGGAAAGGGAAAATGTCCTGATGACCCGCGAAGTCGCGGATCCGAGAAGGTTCGGGGTCGCCGTGACCGATTCTTCGGGATACGTGACGGAACTGGTGGAAAAGCCGGAAACCTTTGTGTCGAACGAAGCCTTGGTCGGAATCTATTACATCGCGGATGTTGCCGCTCTTCGAAAATCGCTGGAACGATTGATTCGCGATGACATCCGTAACCGCGGCGAGTTCCAGCTGACGGATGCCTTGCAGATGATGCTCGAAGCGGGTTCTCGTTTTCGGACCGCGCCGATTCGATCCTGGCTTGATTGCGGCACCGCGGAATCCTTTCTCCGGACAAACGCGAAGCTTCTCTCGGCAATGAACCGGGAAAATGTCGCCATTCCGGGTTGCCGGATAATTCCGCCGTGCCATATCGACAGCTCCGCGCGCATTCGAAACTCCGTTGTCGGACCGAACGTGTCGGTCGGACCGGAAGTCGTTATCGAAAATTCGAAAGTATCGGATTCCGTCATTTCGGAAAGGACGATCCTTTGCGATTCGGAAATTTCCCATTCCATTTTCGGCGGGGATTCCGAGGTCAAGAGCTTCAAGGGAACGCTGCTTTTGGGCGACCATTCCAAGGTCGTTTCGGGGGTCGAGTGAAAACCTTTGTCCTCGCGAGCGCGTCTCCGCGCCGTTCCGCAATCCTTGAGCAGCTCCGCGTTCCTTTTCGGATCGAGCCGTCGTCGTACGAAGAAAACGATACGACTCTCTCTCCCGAGGAACGCCCGCTCCGATTTGCCGAAGGAAAGGCTCTGGACGTTTCCAGAAAGTTCCCGGACGCGCCCGTGCTGGGATTCGATACGCTGGTATTTCTCGATGGAATCCCGCTTGGAAAGCCGAAGGACCGCGCTGGCGCGCTTTCGATGCTCAAAAGGCTGAACGGTCGTTCGCATCGGGTCGTTTCCGGGGTGGCTCTTGCCCGTGGCGGAAGAATTCTCGCGTCGGATACGGAAACGACCGCGGTAAAGTTTCGGGATGTTCCGGAAAGCGAACTGGTACGCTATGTGGATTCCGGCGAACCGATGGACAAGGCCGGAGCCTATGCCATCCAGGGACTTGGCGCGCGACTTGTCGAATCCATCGACGGGTGCTTTTACAATGTTGTCGGTCTTCCCGTCTCGAAGACCTTGACGCTTATCGAAAATTTAGGAGAATGATCATGACCAATTCTGTCGAACCCAAGACATCGGACGAACCGCTTGGCGCCTACCTGAAGAAAATTCGGGAATCCAAGGGACTTTCGCTCGAGGATCTTTCCCAAAGGACGCGGATATCCTTGAAGAACTTGCAGCAGATAGAAGCCGGCGAATGGGAAAAGTTTCCCGTCGAAGCCTATGTGCGCGGCTATCTGAATTCCATTTCCGAAACGCTTGGACTGGCGATGCCGGAAATTCTCGCCGCCTATTCGAAGGAAGCGGGTTCGTCCTATTCGCGGGAATTTCTCGCCGCGGAAACGCTTTCGGCAAGCGACGATTCCTTTGCCGGAAAAAAGCTGAAACAGGGAAAGGGCGGTTCGAAAACGCTGCTTCTCGCTGTCGCTCTTTTGATCGTCGTATTCTTTGCTGCCGTCTATTTTCTGAAGCCGTCCTTGAACGGTGCGCTGCCGCCTCCGGAAAGCGGTTCGCTTCCTGGCGTGGAAGAGGACACGTCCTCGTTCGTAGCGGACGTTCCGGATGGAGCGGAAAACATTCCGCCCGAATCGCTCTCTGTCGTTTCGGACACTCTCGCGCCCGCCTTGCCCGATACCGCGAAAAAGGTTTCGGCCAAGGGAAACTCGGCGACGACTTTCATCGTATCGTCGGATTCCCGTGAAAAGGCCGCCGAGGATACCACTTCCGAAATCGCCGGCAGCTTGTCGATTTCTCTTACCGGAAACGATTCCGCCGCGACTTCCTGGGTCGGAATCTATCACAGCCTGAACGACAACAAGGTCTTGCGCGAGGGAAACATCGTATCGTCGCGTTCCCGGATTTCCTATTCCGATGGGGACACCCTTTGTCTTGTCATCGGCAATCCCGACGCTGTGGGCCAGATGCTCGTAAACGGCAAGCGTTCGACCGTTCCGGTGCGCAAGGGACATGCGAGCCGTTTCTGCATCGCCCCGAACGGCAAGTTCACGAGGAGATGACCGATGCGCGAAGCGAAGATTGTCCGCAATACGAGCGAAACGCAGATCGAGCTTTCGCTGAATCTGGATGAAGCCTCCCGCGGAAAGATTTCTACCGGTTCGGGCTTTCTCGATCACATGCTGGATCTTTTCCAGGTCCACGGCGGCTTTTCGCTCGGGGTCAAGTGCCTCGGCGATACGCGTGTCGACATGCACCACTCTGTCGAGGATATCGCGATTTGCCTGGGAAGCGCTCTTGCCGAATGCCTTGGCGACAAGAAGGGCATCGAACGCTACGGCTTTTATTTCGTTCCGATGGACGAAGCCTTGGCGCGTGTCTGCTTGGATTTTTCGAACAGGATAGGAATCGTCTGGCGGGTCCGCTTGCCGGACGCGACGGTCGGAGCGGAAAACATGCCGGCAAGCCTTTTCGAGCATTTCTTTCGGACTCTCGGCGAAAACGCCCGAATGAACCTGCACGTGGAACTTTTCTACGGCGCGGACAACCACCACTGTCTCGAAGCGATCTTCAAGGCGTTTGCGCGAGCTGTCGCCATGGCTGTTTCCCCGTCGCGGAGCGCAAAGGGCGTTCCCAGCTCGAAAGGCGTTCTTTGATTCTAGCGGAGAGTCGGAACGCGGACGACGTTTCCCTCTTCGAGATGTTCTAGCCTGACGTTCGGGTTTACGGACTGCAGCGCGGACAGCGTGTAGAACCTGGGGAGCCGTGTCGCGTCACTCCCGTAGGCGCGCGAGAGCAGGGCGAAGAGGTCTTCCCCTGCCTTTGCGGGAACTGTCCGATACTTTGCCGCGTTGGATGGATCGGACTGCAATTCCGAAAGGGCGTTCATGAATCGGTCGGCAAAGCGTTCTGCATTCTGCGATGGAGATGCCGCCTTCTGACCGGTCCCCGCGGTCTGCTTTTCGGCGGGTTTCGAAAGCGGCGCCTTTTTTTCTCCCGGAAGACTTATCGTAGGCATTGATCCCGAATAGATGGTCAGGGCTGTCTTTTCCCTGTCCGCATCCGGCTTGAGCGGTTCCGCTTTCAAGATGGAATCCAGTTCGGCGATGTAATCCGAGTCGGGCCATGATTCCAGCGTGTATTTCCTGTTAACTTCCAGCAGGGGCTTGTCCAGATTCTCGGAACAGGCGACGCAAAGGCTCGCGGCGGCCACGGTGAAGAATAAAAGGGTTCTCTCGGATTTCATGCCTAAAAAATACTATTTGCGAATTGCCAAAATGGAAAAAAACATCTAAATTTGGCACAACCAACGCTTAATCAGCAGGATTCAAAAAATGAAAAATGGTATTCATCCCGATTACAAACCGGTCGTGTTCGTTGATGCGAATACGGGTAAAGAATTCATCACCCGCTCCACGAAGTCCTCTGCCGAAAAGAAAGTGATCGATGGTGTCGAACATAGCGTAGTTTCCCTCGAAATTACGAGCGACACGCATCCTTTCTGGACAGGCAAGCAGCACCGCGTGGATACCGCTGGCCGTATCGACCAGTTCAACAAGCGCTTCGCCGGCAACGGCACGCTGAACATCGCCGCGGCAAAGCGCAAGACCCGTCGCGCGGTCAAGAAGGAAGAATCCGAAGAGTAGCGCTTTCGGAAATATCCCTGTCGGCTTCCTTGGAAGAGGGAGCCTTTTTTGTATTCTTGAATCGATGCGCTCTTTTCGCCGCCTGACCGTTTTCTGGATTTTCGCCCTTGCCGCGGAAGCGTCTTTCTCTGCGCCTGTCTCGACGAATTGCGCGGACGGAATGCGCATCGCGAGTGTACGCTTTGCGGGCCTAGCCGATACCGATCCGCGGGTCGTGGAACGGGAACTTTCCCTTGAACCGGGTTCCGTGTTTTCCGCGCGCGAGTTCCTCGACGAGAAGTCTCGCCTGGAAAGCCTCGACATCTTTTCGGACGTTTCGCTCGCCTGTTCGGAGACCGCCGATGGAGACCTGGACCTGGAGTACCGCTTTACGGAACTCTTGCACTGGATTCCCTCTCCCGCGGGAAAGAAGACCGACCAGGATGGCTGGATGCTTGGCGTGGCGCTTGCCCATCTGAATGTCCTCGGAAAGGACATCCGCGTCGAAGCGCAATACCGCACGTCGATCGATCCGCTTTTCGATTCGAAGGAATTCGCCATCTACGCGAGTTCGCCGTGGCTTCTGGATCTGCCGGTTTCCTGGAACTTCGAATTCTTGCGGACGGATTCGTGGGACGACTTGCGCGGATTCGACGACAAGTCCTGGTATGTCCATCTGGAACTGGACGCAAAGCTCTTTCGAAATTTCTACCTCGTCTTTTCGCCGTCCTACCGATATGTCGAGAGCTTCGGGGCCGTGCCGGATCTCGGAGTGGGGGCGCTTCTCGAAAACCGCGATTCCAGGACGGATCCGCGGCGCGGCGCTTTCGAGGAATTCCGCGTGACGCGTTACGGGGCGTTCGATTCGAGCGTCGAGAATTTCGTGGAATATCTTTGGGACAACAGGCTCTATCTTTCCCGGGGTCGTTTGATCACGGGAGCGTCTTCTCTACTGCGCTTTCGACCGGGACGGCAGATGTTCTTTGACCGCCTGCACCAGGGAGGCGCGAACACGCTGCGAGGATTTTCGCCCGATTCGAGCGTCCACGGTCGGCATGAGGCTATCTGGAATATCGAAGAACGCTTCGTGCTTCTGGAACGGCGCCCGTTCTCGGTTCTCGGGGCGAACCTTTTCTTTGGCCTGCAGCTCGTGGCGGGCGTCGAAGGCTCTTTCCTGTGGGACACTCGGCTGCCGGGATGGGAAGATTACCGGGAAAGCGTCTATGGGGGAATCCATGTACTGATTCCCGCGCTGGACCGTCTGCGAATCGAAGCGGGCTACAGTCCGGATGGGGGAGCCGTGAAGATTTCTGTCGGGCTGTATGACAAAAACGTATCCATGAGATGGCGTTCCCGTTAAGTTGAATTTATATTTGGATTCATGCCAATCAATTATCTAGAACTGCCGATAGGACCGAAATATCCATACGAAGTGGATTGCGTGGTCGAAATTCCAAAGGACACGAACGTCAAGTACGAATATGACGAGCGTTACCATGTTTTCCGCCTGGACCGCTGCCTCCTGTCTTCCATGAGCTACCCGTGCAGCTACGGGCTTATTCCGAGCACTCGGGCCGATGACGGCGACGCTCTGGACATGCTGGTCTATTGTTCCGCGCCACTTGCCACGGGAACCGTCGTTTCGTGTCGCGCCGTGGGCGTCCTCGACATGACGGACGGCGGAAAGAAGGATTACAAGGTCCTGGGCGTTCCGCTCTACATTCCGCATCCGATCCGGGACCTGCAGGATGTCGATCCGATGTTTCTCAAGATTACGCGCAACTTCTTCCAGTATTACAAGGAGCTGGAAGGCAAGTCCGTCGAGATTGGAGAATGGCTCTCCGCCGATTTTGCCCGCGAAAAGATTGTCGAGGCGCACAGGAATTTCTTTGCGACACAGGTCCAGACGCCGGAAGTCCGCTACCAGGAACCGGAAGCCCAGTCGGAGTATAGCCCGAATTCCGACCTGATGATGATCTAGATTTTGTTTCGTCAAACGAAAAGCCTCGCCACAAGGCGAGGCTTTTTCTGTCAAGCATTGGGATGATGCTAGCCTTCGGCCGCTTCCATGTCCTCGTCGCTGATTTCCGCATTGTGATAGACGTCCTGGACATCGTCGTCGTCTTCGAACTTGTCGAGAAGCTTCAGGAGTTTCTGGGCGTCGCCGTGTTCGAGCTTTACCGGGTCGTTCGGAACGTAGGAAATTTCCGCGCTGAGCATTTCGATGCCCGCGGCTTCGAGCGCCTTGGTCACGGCGTCGAAGGATTCCGGCGAAGTGGAAATTTCATGGACTCCGTCTTCTGTCGCCATGTCGTCCGCTCCGGCTTCGAGCGCTACGTCCATCACCTGGTCTTCGGTGTACTTGGACGCATCCACGTCGATAACGCCCTTGTGGGTGAACGCCCAAGAGACGGATCCCGCTTCGCCGAGACTTCCGCCGTTCTTGTTGAATATGTTGCGGATGTTGGAAACGGTGCGCGTCTTGTTGTCCGTCATGCACTTTACGAAAATCGCGACTCCACCCGGACCGCGTCCTTCGTAAACCGGTTCTTCCATGATGACGTCCTTGCCTTCGCCGGTTCCCTTGGCGATTGCGGACTCGATGTTCTTCGCCGGAAGGCTCTGGCTCTTCGCCTTGAGAATGGCCGCACGGAGACGCGGGTTCGCGTCCGGATTGCCACCGCCGAGCTTCGCGGCGATAGAGATTTCCTTAATGAATTTGTTCCATGTCTTTGCGCGGGCGACATCGGTTTTCGCTTTCTTGCGCTTGGTGGTTGCCCACTTGGAATGTCCGGACATATATACCTCGGGTGTTCAAAATTTTCAATGTCCCAAAGATAGAATTCTATCGCGCGGTCGGGTCGAAAATTTTACAAAATACGCTTCGAAACGCGCTAGGCGAGTGACAATTTTGTCTAGTGCGAAAGGGTTTTCAGGTATTCGTCGATAGCCTTTCTGTATTCCTCGACGCCGATGGCGATTCGTCTCGCCATGTCCCTCTGGCCGTTTTCGGAATTCATGTAGCGTTCTTCTTCCGGGTTGCTGATAAAGCCCAGCTCGACAAGCGTTGCCGGCATGAAAGCCCCGACCAGAACCATGAAACCCGCACCGCCCGCTCCGGAACCCTGGCGGGGAATCTTTCCGCCTTCGTATGCCTGGATGACTTTTTCGGTGAATGTATAGCTTGCTTGCTTGTACTGTTCGAGGCGCGCCTGTATCTTGAGCCAGTCGAGCGGGGAAAGCTCGTCCTTGGAATTCTTGTCACCGTAGAGCGAGGCGACCTTGTTTTCGCGACGGGCTATCGCGCGGTCCTCTTCGCTTTCCGGATCCCGCAGAACGTAGATGCGAAATCCCTTTGCCTTTGCCCTTCGCGCTCCGTCGATGGAATTGCAGTGCAGGCTGATGAAGAGATCGCCGTTCCAGCGGTTCGCTATCTGGGGACGCTCGGAAAGCTGGATAAACTTGTCCGTGCTGCGCGTGAGCTTTACGCGGAAGCCGCGCTTGACCAGTTCCTTTTCGAGCAGTTTCGCCACCGAGAGGACGATGTCCTTTTCGTTCGAAAACTTTCCGATGGCGCCCGGGTCCTTTCCGCCGTGGCCCGGATCGATGACGATGTTCTTCACTTCGCGGGAACCCGCGGGCGCGCTTCCCGAACTTTTTTTCGCTTCTTTCGTTACGGCTTTGGACGCAGTATTAGTTTGTATGGAATCCCGCTTTGTTTCGGTGGAAACCTGCGCGGGGGAAAGCTTCGCTTCTTGGATCTTTTCGGAGCGCAAGACCCCTGCGACCGAATCGAGAACATATGTTCTGGAAAAGGCCTTGGAAAAAATGGCCATGGTCTCGTTCGCGGGAACCCAGATGGCGTCGTCCTCGAAGATCGTGGGAACGGAAAGCCTTACCGCCTTGCCGTTTTCGAGAATGTAGGGAAAACCGACGACGAACGAACAGGAGAAATCCTTTCCCTTGGCCGTAAAGTGTCTTTCGATGGGCTTGAATTCGGTAGCGAGGCCTTCCGACCTGGCGAGAGCTTCCATATCGACCATCCATATCCCGTTCCTTGGAAACACGCGGACATTGGCGGGCGCTTCGGTGAAAAGGCTCGAAAGAAGAAGCAGAAGCGCGAAAATCAGCGCCTTGCCGCCTTGACGATGCGGGCGATGGCCAGCTTCGTGTCCCGCGCGATGATGTCCTCGCGCTTGTCCCTGTTGTCCTTGCCTCGGCATATACCTACTTCGATCTTGACATATCGATTCTTGAAATACACTTTGAGTGGAATGAGGGTTAGCCCCTTGAGCTCCGTCGCCTTGCGCATTTTCTGGATTTCGGAAACGTGGGCGAGCAGTTTTCGCTTGCGCTGAGGCTCGTGGCCAAAACGCCTGGCGAAGGAATAGTCGTCGATGTGCGCTCCGATGAGCCAGAGTTCGTTCTTGTCCTTGGATACGTCAATCCATGCGTCGTTGATGTTGCATTTCCCGTCACGGATGGACTTTATCTCCGAACCGACCAGCATGATTCCCGTTTCGAAGCGTTCATCGACAAAGTACTGGTGCTGCGCCTTGCGATTTACGATTGTCGGCGTCTTGGGCGAATTCTTTTGCGTCATGGCTCGTCCCGGGTTTCGAGTATTCGGTTGAGCTCGCGGCTCGCTTCGAAGACGGGGCGAACCTGGGTCTTGACTTCTACCGATTCTCCGGTGCGCGGGTTTCTTGCCGTATGGGCGTCGCGAGTCTTGAGCTTGAATCTGCCGAATCCGCGTATTTCGATGTTCTTGCCGTCTGCAAGGGCCTTGGATATCGCATCCAGAAAACTTTCCACGATGACTTTCGTATCGACCTGCGTGAAGCCTATCCGCGAAGCGATTTCTTCGACCAGATCCTTTTTCGTGACGTTGTTCCTGGAATCAGCCATGCCTACTTGCTCCAGCCCTTGTATTTCTTGTGCCTGTCGGGAACCATGTCGGAGAGGAACTTGACAAGTTCCCGGACGCCTTCTCCGGAAAATGCGGACGTGACGATGAAGTTTTCCTTCTTCGCCTTGAACTTCTTGACCGCGTCGTCGATTCCCAGATCGGACTTGTTGAGGGCGATGACGTAGGGCTTTTCGACAAGCTTCGGGTGAAAGTTCTTGAGCTCCTTGCGGAGCGTCTGGAACTTTTTCCAGGCGTCTTCCTCGTAGGCGTCGATGACGAACAGAAGCGCGTAGGTGCGTTCGATGTGCTTCAGGAATTCGTGTCCGAGCCCCTTGCCGGAACTCGCGCCGTCGATGAGGCCCGGAATGTCCGCGACGACAAAGGAATGCGCCGCATGGGAGACGATGCCGAGGACGGGTTCGAGGGTCGTGAACGGGTAGTCTCCTACCTTTGGCCTTGCCGAGGAAATCTTGTTTACCAGCGAGGACTTGCCTGCGTTCGGGAACCCGACAAGCCCGATGTCGGCTACGAGTTTCAGCTCGAGCGAGAGTTCGCGGCGTTCGCCGCTCTGTCCGCGCGTCGCCTTTTCGGGACCTTGTACCGTGGGAGTCGCGAAATGGACGTTTCCGAGTCCGCCGCGTCCGCCTTTCGCGGCTATCCAGCGTTGGCCCGGTTCGGTGAGGTCGGCGAGGATGTGCCCCGCGGAATCCTTGACAATCGTGCCGCAGGGAACGTCGATAATCAAATCCTTGGCCGATTTTCCCGTGCAGCGGGCCGCTCCGCCGTCTTCGCCGTTGTCCGCCTTGTAAATGCGGCTGTTTCCCATGTCGAGCAGGGTCGTGTACTGTTCGTTCGCGCGAAGGATGACGCTTCCGCCCTTTCCGCCGTCTCCGCCGTCCGGACCGCCCAGAGGAACGAATTTTTCCCTGCGGAAGCTGCAGAGGCCGTTACCGCCCTTTCCCGAGCGGACGTCGATTGTCTTTTCGTCTAGGAACATGATAGTCCGATTCCTTCGTCAAGTCCGAGCGCGATGTTCATGTTCTGGATGGCGGCCCCGGAAGCGCCCTTGCCCAGATTGTCGAGCGTGACCGTGACCTGGAGAGCCTTGCCCTTTCCGAAAACGTGGATGTGCGCTTCGTTCGTGCCGTTGCATTCCGTCGGGTCGAGAGAACCCGCATCGAGCGTCGGCTCTTCTTCGTAGGGGAGAACCTTGACGAAGCGGGAACCCGCGTAATGCGCCGCGAGAACCTCTTGCAGGTCGCTTGCCGAAACGCTCTTCTTGAAAGAGCTCGGGACTATCGCCGTGGAAACCGCCATGCCCTTGTAGTAGGGACCGACGATCGGGTTGAAAATCGGGGGATTTTCGAGACCGCAGATCTTCTGCATTTCGGGAAGGTGCTTGTGGTGATGCCCGAGCGCATAAGGTCTCGGGGCGAAAAGGCGTGGCGACATTCCCGGATGGGAAATCTGGACGCCTTCCGCTTCGTAGCTTGCAATCATCTTCTTTCCGCCTCCCGAGTATCCGGTGAGGCTGTAAGTCGAAAGCTCCGCGTCCTTTCCGAGAATCTCTTTCGAAACGAGCGGGTAGATGCCGAGGATAAATCCCGAAGCGTGGCAGCCCGGGTTCGCTATCCGCGGGTTGTTCCTGACCGCTTCCCGAAATTCGCGGGAAAGTTCCGGAATGCCGTAAGCCCAGGCGGGATCTGTACGGTGCGCGGTCGAAGCGTCGATGATTCTTGTCTTCGGGTTCGTGCAGAGCGAAGCGCTTTCGATCGCGGCGGCATCGGGAAGGCAGAGAAACGTCACGTCGGAATCGTTTATCAGGCGCTTTCTTTCTTCGACGTCCTTTCGAAGATTCGGGTCGATGCGCAATATTTCCACGTCGTCCCTTTCTCTCAGGCGTTCATAGATTTGGAGACCGGTCGTACCTGCCTCGCCATCGACGAATACGCGAAATTTCATGCTTTGCACCTCTCTTGGCCGCTACGAAGGATTTATCTGTCCTTGCCGCAGCACTTCTTGTACTTGAGTCCCGAGCCGCACGGGCACGGATCGTTGCGACCGACGTCCGGGGTCGTCTTGTGGATGGTCGAAGGCTTCACGGCGCGTCCGTCGTAGAAAAGCCAAGCTCCCTTTACCTTGTGGAATTCGGAAAGCTCGTGATGCTCGCGGGCGATGGAACCCTGCTTGTACTTGCAGATGAATTCGACCCAGCCGATGTTCTTCTCTTCTTCCGTTCTTGTCTGGAGTATCTGGATGCCGAGCCACTGGGAACGCTTGCTCCAGTCCTCGACGCTCTTTTCGTCGTAGTCCGTCTGCTGGGACGGGTCAAGCGATTCCTTGAGCCACTTGACTTCGTGCTTTGCGTAAGCCGTGTAGCGGGAGCGCATCAGGGCTTCCGGAGTGGGGGCGAGGGCTTCTCCCTTGATAATCGGTTCGCAGCATTCGGAATACGCCTTTCCGGATCCGCAGGGGCAAAGATTTTCTTCTGCCATGGTAATTCCTCGGTAATTCGTGACCAGAAATGTTTATTCAAAGATAAATTATTAAGCCTCGGCCTTTTTCAAGAGCCAGAATTCTTCCTTGCCCTTCCGATCGGGAACGCTTTCCTTCGCGGGGATTCTTTCGACGACGTCGAAAATTCCGCCGAGACGAGCCATCAGCTCTCCTTCGGATGTCGGATGCGGTGGCCCTTGCAGGGTATTGCCGTTCAGGAACGGATAGAAGAACGCGATGACTACGCCGTCATCCTTGAGCATCTTCAGCCACACTTCGAAGCATTCGTCGCGTCGCCCCGGGTGGATGCCCGTGAACGTGCAGTAGTCGTAGATGATGTCGAACTGCTGGCCGCCTTTCTTTGGATCCTTGGGGCTGAGCTCGAAGAGGTCGAGGTTCAGCGACTTGAAGTTTTCGATCTTTCGGGAAAGCCTGTCGAGCTCATCGACCGCGGTCGGCGCGAAATCCACGGCGAGAACGTCGTGTCCGCGCCTTGCCCAGGCTTCCGCATCGTATCCGTAGCCTGCACCCGGGACTAGCACGCTGCCTTCCTTGGGACAGTGCGGGTCCTTGAAAAATTCGAGCAGGGCCGGCGTGGCCTTTTTTAGATTCCAGTAATCCTTGTGTTCCGTGTAGAGATTTTCCCAGAACTCAGGCAGATTCTGTGTCAGCATGGGCTACCTTCTGTTGTTTTTTGTAAGCGAGTTGTCCGCAGGCGGCAAGGATGTCGCGTCCTCGCGGATTTCGGATGGTGATCTGGATTTCCGCCGCCCGGACCTTTTCGAGGAATCTTTCCACTTCCTCTGCCGTGGGGGCTTCGATGCTTGGATCGTCCATCTCGTTCAAGACGATGGCGTTTACCTTGCAGCGACGCGGCGCGCAGATTCTTATCAGCTCTTTTGCCGCTGTATCCGTGCACGTGACGCCTTTCATCAGGACAAATTCAAATGTTACGTAGTTGTCCGTACGCCGCGTGTATTCGTCGGTCGCTTCGAGCAGCCTTTCGATTGGCCAGACCCGGTTTACGGGCATGACGGAGCTTCTCGCCTCGTTGTTCGTGCTGTTGAGGCTCACCGCGAGGCAGCAGGGCGTGTTCCTATCGACCAGCTCCTTGATTTTCGGGACGACTCCGCTCGTGCTCACGGTCATCTTTTTTCGTCCCAGGTTGAAGAGCTTCTGGTTGTGGAGCGTGCAGCATGTCCGGTGGACATTTTCGAGATTGTTGAGAGGTTCGCCCATGCCCATGAAGATGATGTTCGTCACCTGGGCGGGCTTTCCGTCGGCGTCGATTTCGCCGGTCGCCTTCAGGTAGTCGTTTACGCGAATGATTTCTTCGAGAATTTCGCCCGCTTCGAGATTCCGGATGAATCCCATCTTGGCCGTTCGGCAAAAGGCGCAGTTCTGGGCGCAGCCGATTTGCGTGGAAACGCAGACGGAAAAGCGTCCGTTGGTAGGGATGAGGACCGTTTCGATATGTTGGCCGTCCGCGGTCCTGAATAGCCATTTCACGGCACCGTCAACGGAAACGAGATGCTCGACTTCGGCAAGGGAACGGATGGCGAACGCCCGGGCGAGCTTTTCGCGCGTCTGTTGCGGAAGGTTCGTCATCTGGTCGTAGCTCGAAACCTGGCGGCAGAAAAGCCAGTTCTCGATTTGGTCCGCCCGGTAGGACTTTTCGCAGTTAACGGAAAGCCACTCCTTGAGTTCATCAACCGTGAGGGATTTGATATCTTTGTAAATGTTCGTCACCGAAAAGCAAAGATAGCAATTTTCGCCTGAAATGTAAGGAAAAAAATTAGGCGCTTTTTTGCAGACGAAGTCTTGACTTTTCCGGCCCGTCTCCTATTTTCCCATTCCTGTTTCAGGAACCCTAGAACATCTGTCTTGTCTTTTTCTTCGGTGGCGGAGCGTTCTTTTCCTTCTTTGTCTTCGCCTTCATCGAGCCTTCGGAAGATGACTTGCTAGAGAAGAGCGTCGCGTTGTCCGCGGACTTCTTGGTCGAAAAGTGGTTGCCGTCGCAAGTTTCGTCGGGAACGTGTCCCGCGGAATAGAGGCAGTAAGTCGTCGCTCCGCAGAACTCTCCGGCGAGCTTTCCCGTGTTGTTGCAGGTCTTTTTCCCGATGACGCCTGCGGGCATGGAAAATCCGCGGACAGGAAGATCCTTGTGCAGCTCCTTCATGACCTCGATCCAGGCGGGAAGCGGATCTTCGGAACCTGTATGCCCCGGTCCCATCGGCGCGGGCGAATCCGTCCCGACCCAGATGCCGAGCGTGTAGTATCGCGTAAATCCGATGTACCAGGCGTCCGCGTAGTTGTTCGTCGTGCCTGTCTTTCCGCCGCTCGGGTGCCTGAAGCCGCTCGCTCCGACGCGCGCGCCTGTCCCGTGGATGTTTACGTCCTTCAGCATATCGACCATGATGTAGGCGCTTGCCGGCTTGAGGACAGTATGCTCTACGCGTTTGTGCCGTTCGACGATGTTTCCGTCCTTGTCCGCGATGGAATCGATCATGTAGGGCTCGACGCGGATGCCGCCGTTCGGAAACACGGTGTAGGCGGAAGTCATTTCCCAGAGCGTGCTGCCGATGGATCCCAGGGCAAGGCTCGGTACGGGCTGTAGCGGCGCTTTTCGGATGCCGAACTTTCGCGCGTAGTTTACGACATTCGGAAGCCCGTACTTGATGCCGGTGAGGACCGCCGGGAGGTTCATCGAACGGTAGAGGGCGCGCCGCACGGTCATCATCCCTTCGAATTCCTTGTCGAAGTTCGCCGGACGCCACGTCTTCGAGGGATCCGCTTCGTCCTCGATGGTGACAGGCTGGTCGTTGATGGAATCGCACGGAGAGGCTCCCGCTTCGACGGCTGTCGCATAGACGATGGGCTTGAAGGACGATCCCGGTTGCCGCAGGGACTGGACCGCCCGGTTCCAGCGGGACTCGTTGAAGTCGTTTCCGCCGACCATGGCGCGGATGGCGCCCGTTCCGTTTTCGATGAGAATCATCGCCATCTGGGGCGCGTGGTAGCGCGAGCTGTCCGGGAAGCGCCACTTGGACGGATCCGCCGCGGTATCCTTTGCGAGATAGTCCTTCTTGAAGAGTGCGTAGATGCTGTCGAAATGAGCGACGACGGAATCCGCCGGAAGCTTGTACCTGGCGGCAAGTCCGAGCTTCCAGACCGCGCGCTGCTGGATGCGCTTGCGGATGCGTTCGATGTGCCGCCTTTCCACGTCTTCGGCAAAGGCCTGGATCTGCGGGTCGATGGTGCTGTAGATGTTCACCCCGTCCGCATAGAGCGACTTTTGCCCATACTTGTTTTCCATGAACTTACGGATTTCCTCGTAGTAGTAAAGTCCGGAGCCGTTTCCCACCTGGTGCTTCACCGTTTCGAGCGGATAGTCCAGATATTTCCGGTAGTCCTCCTTCGAAATGTAGCCCGCGTCCCGCATCGCGAAGAGAACCGTGTTGCGCCGTTCGAGCGCGGCTTTCGGGTGCCTGTCCGGGCGGTATCCTTCCGGGCGCTGGAGCATTCCGGCGAGAACCGCGTATTGAGGAACGTCGAGCGAATCGAGCGGCTTCCCAAAGTAGAACTCGCTGGCCGCTTCGAAACCGTAGTTCCCGCCGCCGAGATAGACTTCGTTCATGTAGAATTCGAGGATTTCCCGCTTGGTGTAGGTCTGCTCGATGCGGACGGACGTCATCGCTTCCTTGATCTTTCGCGAAATCTTGCGTTCGGGGGTAAGGAAGAGAAGCTTGGAGAGCTGCTGCGTGAGGGTCGATGCGCCGCGGATCTTGTCTCCCCGCGAAACGGACTGGAGAATTGCCTTGGGAATCGCTAAAATGTTCAGTCCCCAGTGGCTGTAGAAGTCTCGGTCCTCGGTCGCCATCACGGCGTTCATCGCCATTTCCGGGATGGAATCGATGGGCCTCCACACGCGCCTTTCCACGAAGAACTCGTGTACAGGGACGCTGTCCTTGTCATAGACGGTCGTCACCAGCTTCGGATCGATGCTTTCGAGTTGCGAAAGGGACGGAAGTTCCGGGACAAGGCTCGAAAAGTAGAAGACTATCGCGAGGACGACCGCGACACACGGGACAAGGAAAATTCCAAACCAGAAGAAAACCTTTTTTCCGGGTCTTGGAAAGAAACGAGTCGCGAACTGGAGAATTCTATGTATGAAAGCGTTCATTTGGTCACACTCGAAAGGGTTGTGCTGGCAAAAGGGGACGATAAAATGTAACTTTATAACGGATTGAAATTCAAATGGAGTTTTTGAAATGGGCTTTTTCAAGGCATTGTTTCCATCGGTGACGATTTTGTCGTTTTTGGGCCTTTCCGCTTGCGGTTCGGTCGATCACGACCCGCCAAGGCTCAAGAGCGTCTTCGGAACGGTTTCCCCGATGGACACGCTCGTCGCCGTATTCGACAAGGATATCGAAGGTTTCGACGATTCCCTCGTAACCTCGAACGTACCGATTACGGTCGTCAAGCAGAAAAAGTCCAAGATATTCATCGTCGGAGCGACCGACACCGTGGCGGGAATCCCGCGCTTCGAACCGTCGAGCAGTCACGACACGCTTGTTTTCGGCGGACTGAAGGATTCGGACGGCAACGTTTCCAAGGTAGAGAAGGTCACGTTCTCCACGTATCCGTTCCTCGACAGCGACGAATACGAACTCGACAAGGACGGAAACTGCTTCTCGAACAAGACTCCCAAGAATGCGGAAGAGCTCGCGGACGCATCCAAGTTCTTCAACGGGGCGAAGCTTTCGAAGGGCGTCACCGTCACGGGAATCCTCGCAGGGCAATACAGCCGGGACTGCGCGGACGATGCGGATACCTACCGGATCGAGCTCCAGAAGTACGATACGGTTTCCGTTTCCCTCGAAGGTTTCGAAAACGGCGCGCCGCTTCTGCTTGCCGTGCAGGGACCTGCCAAGCGGTCGGATGCGCCCTCCTTCTGCAAGTACAACAACCAGGAATTCGTCTCGGTCGATGCCGGCGAAGGCAAAAAGATCGCTTCGATCGACACGACATTCGGCGTAGGCGACATCCACGAATGCGGGACGGCGACCATCACCGACGACCTATCCTATTACATCCAGGTCCGTTTCTCGGAAAACCTGAAAACCTCGGAACAGGTCCCGCAGGCCTACAGGCTCACCGTCTCCATCCGGAAGCACTGATTCCGAATGGATTCTTGTCAAAAAATTTGAAAATTTAGCCTGGGACCCTTGACAGGATTTTTCGAAATTCTATATTTGGGACACACCAATGCGAATGTGGCGTAACTGGATAGCGCAACTGGCTACGAACCAGTAGGTTGCAGGTTCGAGTCCTGCCACTCGCACGAAAGGCTCCGAGAGATTCTCCCGGAGCCTTTTCCGTACGCTCTTTTGATTATTCCGTCTTGCCGCTTTCGAAAAATGCCATGCGGCGCAGTTCTCCGACGAGGGTCTCGAACTTGACCGTGTTTTCGTCGGGGGCTTCGTTCTTTTTTTTTGCTGCCCGGACTTCCTTGACAAGTCTAAAAAACGAGGCTCTTTGCAAGAGTTTGTGCGTGTCGTCGTAGTTGCCGACAAGAAAGTCCTTTCCGCAATGAGGGCACTGGACTTTTGCCCTGTAGCATCCGGAGAGCGGAAAACCGCAAAAGTCCACGATGAAGGCTGTTTCGCCGCAGTCGCACTTCGACTGGAACATCGGGCTTTTCCAGAGTTCAAGGAGCGCTCCGAAGGAAAGGGAGACTGGATTTTTCGAAAAAATGCGGTAGAGAAAGTCGATGGGGACTTTCCGGCAGCGGTCGTCCTGCCGAATCGTTTCTCGGTATTTCCAAAGGTCACCTCTAAAAATTGCTTTGGTTAAGAAAATTTGAATGAGACCAAGCGAAGGCAGGAATGAAAAGTGGCGAATACTGGATGTATTTGCCACTTTGAATGACGAACCGGCGCGAAGCGTCGCAATCAAATTTTTGAAAATTGAATTTTTAGAGGTGACCCAAAGAACGTTCAGGTGTGCAAGGAACATTTGACGACGGCGTTCAATGCGGCGGTGGAGAATGTCCTTGATTTCCTGCTCTTCGGCGTTATAGCCGTCGAGGTCGCTTGAGGGAAAGGGAATCCTAGCGTGTTCCAGGGCGCACAGTTCAGCGAAGGTCAGCTGGCGGGGCTTTTCGCCCATGTTTGCGTTCATCAGGTTGAACAGATTCGGATAAGAGACGTGTAGCATACCGGACGCCTGTTAAGTGTTTAAGCGTATATGAGTATATGTGCATATATAGTATAGAATGGAAAAGCGAAGAAGTCAAGCTTTTTTTACAAACAAAATGACGATTTCTCGGGTAGTTTAAAAAGAAACGGTGTAAACTTGGGCAAATGCGCTATAGGCGCGAAGGACACGAGATGAAAACGGATTCATTGAATTTGTCCGGCTACCCCGAAGCTTCGCAGGATGCGACCGCCGTGATTCCGGGGATGGGGCAGGCTAGTCGGTTCTTTAAAGCGCTTGGCGAAAGGGTGCGGCGGATAGAATGGGAGGCGGCCCATCCCGAAGAAGTTCGCCGGCGCGAGGAGGATGCGTTTCTTCGGAGGCTTGTTCGGGGACAGCTTCTTCCGACTGCGGAGGAGCGGGAACGCCAGGAAGCCTACCGGGAGGCTTTCGATACGTTGCTGGAAAACATCCCGGAAGAAAGTCCGCAGGGAACTTCTGTAGCCGCATCCGGGAACGGCGAGGATTCGGAACTGGAATTATCCGAAGTTGCCGTCGAGGAACCCAAGAATTGGCGTTACCTTTTTGAACGGTCGAGCGTCCGATCCAAAACGGAAGGGTTCCGTGAAATGGTGACACGGTTCAACGCGAAGGATGTCGGCTTCGGCAGGGAGAACGACACGCTGCTCGTGCTTCCCCCGGAGGAGACGGACAAGATATGCCGAGAAATTTTAAAGAAGAATGGGAAAGAATCCAAGTCCAGACAGCTTTCCGGTTGTACAGAAATGTCTCGGGTCAAGCTCGGCGGGGATTATGTCCGCCCGGGGATGATGACGATTCTTTCCGACCGTTGGGAGGGCGCCGAACGGGAAAACGTGATGCGTCACGAACTCGCTCACCAGTTCGCCATAGCGCTCCGTCAAATGATCGAGAACGGAAACGAGCGTCGCCGGGTGCAGGGCTTGCCGCATCTTTCGGAGGATGATCTTGATATCTACAAGCGTAAGCTTACTAATATTGACAAAGATTTGGATCGGAAAGAAAAGACGATAAATTATGAAAATTTGATGGTACAAGGTCATCTAGATATTATCGAGGAGCTTCAAAGAGTGGAACGGGATTTTTGGAAGAAACTCAAAAACCAGGAGGAAAAACGATGAAATCTTTTGCCGTTTGTCTGCTTGCCGCTTGTTCGGTAGTGTTCGCCTTGATGTCCGACCTTCCGCCAAGCGAAGTCTGGGTGGATTCCCGGACGGGGCAGATGTATGTCTTGATGGTGACGCCTTCGACAGACTGCTGGAATATCAAGCCGGAGTTCTATCCCGACAGCTCGCTCCCGGGACTGGGTTTTCAAGCGTCCTTCAAGTATTCCTTGAAAAAGTATTCGCCGAAATACAACCGTTTTGGGTTTGGTTCAAGCGGGGAGGAGGCTAGGGTTCAGTCCGTAGATAGCTGCCCCGAAGGATGGACGAAGGTGGAAAGTTTCCGTATGGACGGTTCCGAGAAAACTTTCCAGTGTGACAAGATTTTGCCTCTTCCTAATCTTACCTTTTTTCTGGATACTGGGATAAATCGGACTATCCGGTATTCTAGGCTCGAAAAAGAGATGGTTTTGCGGAATTGCTTTCGTTTTGGCTTGTACTCTCCCGGAGGAGCAGCTCCGATGATCGCTGACCCTGATTATTTCAACGCCTTTGTGGTTCGTGACGATTTCGGCGTCTATCATGAGGTGGTCCATCTGCGCGATTTTGATTATGCGAAAAAATTTTATAAATCCTATCTTTATTACAAATCGGATTCGTGGCATTGCGCCTCGGGCTGGCATGATGTAATGGGGGCCAGAAGATTTAAATATAAACATGTGACCTGTTTTTACGACTTGCCCGATCCGGAGCCTTTTGGCGAGAAGCTTTCTCCGCTGAAGTGGACGGAGTAGATTTGTCTGCAAACGAAAAAGCCCGGAGCGGTTCCGGGCTTTTAAAATTTTCAAGGATAAAGATTACTTCTTGATGAGCATCTTCACGAGCTTCGTGAACACGCGGTCGGCGAGCGGGTTTGTTTCGAGGCCTTCGAAGAGGTTCAGCTGGTTGAAGACGATTTTTCCCTTGCCGAACGGGATAATCTGCAGATCGACGCCCGTCTTGAGTTCTCCGCCGGAGATTGTCACGGAACGTGCAAGGACTGTCGCATCGGGAAGCTCGTTCAGCGAAATGCTCGGGAGAACGGACGAGGAAAGGTCGTCGAGAATCTGATGTCCGGCGAATTCCGAGAGGAGTTCGGAACCGTTGACGAGATAGTGAACGGATAGACCGTTTGCGCCTGTCGAGAAATGCGCATCGATCGTCTGCGTAAAGTAATGGCTCGAATTGAACGATTCGATATCTTCGCGGTTCAGGTCCGAGAGGAAGAGCATCTTGCCGCCGTCACGCGTCAGTTCGACAATCTTTGACAGAACGTCGTTGTTCCAGGAGCTGAGGTTCGCCGTGAAGATGATCTTTTCCTTGCCGGCGAGAGCCGCCATCGCGTCGGCGGTGGTTTCCGCGTTGTTGTCGAGGAAGCAGACTTCGGACATCGCGGACTTGACATCCGCGTCTTCGAGAACGAGCATGTTCTCCGATGTCGTGCTGACAACGGAACCGAGCGCGGAGAGCGAAAGGACGAGCCTGTAGTCGCCGGGCTTTTTGGGGGTGACGACCGTGTATGTCCCGAGCGGCGTGAGGCTTGTCTGTCCCTTGGCCTTGTGGGTTTCGCTCGAAACGGTCTTGTCGTCCTTATCGACGATGGAAATTTCGATTTCGATGTCTTCGAGTCTCGCCTGGTTCAGGAGCGCGAGCTGGAAGGATATTTCCGTCTGGGGAGCGCATGCCGGTTCGAATCCCGTCACGAGTAGCCGGGTCGGAGCGGTCGCGTTTTTCAGGAACGCTTCGATTCCCTTTGTCTTTCTGTTCTCATCGACGAATCCGCAGAAGTCCGTGCCGAAATCCGCCCACTGGTCGAGCATGAATCCGGAAACGAGCGGGTTGCTCTGGACCGCGCTTATCTGGGTCAGCTTGCTTTGAAGGGCTATCTTTCGCGCGTCCGCATTGAACGCTTCGAAGTTCTTCCAGATAGAGAGAGTCTTGTTCGCCGCAAAGGACTCGGCCTGCTTGAAGAGCTGCTTGATTGCCTTGTTGTTCTTCTGGCTGCGCGGACCCTTGATGTCCGTCGCGGAATTCGGGAAGAGCGTGTGGTTTTTCAGCGTGACGAGAATTTTTCCGTCGGTATCGTTTACGAAGCTTTCGTATTCGTCCTGGAATTTCGAATCGCCGAGAGTCGTATCGGGAACGATCACTTCGTCGGCCATGGACTTGTCGCAGTAGTGGGCGAGGAAGTCCGTGAGAGCTGCGTTCGGGCTTGTGCGGAGATGCATCCGGTGCGAGGAATAGAGGAGAATCTTTTCGTTCGTTACTCCCATGAGCTTGCCGGTGTCCTTGTGGAACTCTTCCTCGTTCGAAAGATAGACGCAGTTCAGGTTGCTGATGATCGGACGGCACTTGTCGTAGTTATCGACGGCGTTCAGGAGCTTGTTTCCGTTTTCGAGGACGAGCGGCCCGTTTTCCGAGCCGAGAATCCAGGCGACGATGCACGGATGGTGCTTCTGCTCCATCACGATTTCCTCGATGAGCCTATAGACTTCGTCGAGTCCGCGGGGGGTGGAACGCATCGTGTGGATGGGGAATTCCTGGAAGACGAGAAGTCCCAGTTCGTCGCAGATGTCGAGAGCGGCACTCGTGAGCGGCGCGCCGTTTGAACGGATCGTGTTGAATCCCGCCTTCTTGATGGCTTCGAGGTCTTTTCGGAGTCTTGCCGTGTCGGAAGTCCAGAGTCCGCCTTCGCTTGAATGCTGGCTGTAAGTCACGCCCTGGATCTTGATGATGGAATCGTTCAGGTAGAAGTCGCCCTTGATGCAGTCGAACTTGCGGAAGCCGAAAGTCTTGACCACGGAGAAGGAACGCTCGACCGCGTTCTTGCCCTTAGCCTTTCCCTCGAGCTGGATTTCGATCGTGTAGAGGCTCGGCGCGCTTGGCGACCAGATCTCCCGGACCTTCTTGCCGTCCTTGAGCTTGAGGATGAAGCGGCTCGAAGCGTTTTCCTTTTCGAGCTTCAGCTCCTTTGTCATTTCGCTCACGAGACCCTGGGGATTCTTCATCAGGATGCGAAGCCTTGTCGAGAATCCGCGCGGGTTGTTGAAGGATACATCGACCGCGACGCGGTCTTCATCCATGTCCGGTTCGAGCTGGACGCCCGTGATGAAAGCCGCTCCGCCGAGAATCAGATCGACATTCCCGTAGATTCCGCCGAACGGGTATTCCGACCACGGAAGCCCGACCGGCATTTCGGAAGGACGCACGAAGCGGTCGTCCGCGCCTTCCTTGCTCTCGCGCCCGAGGTCAATCCGGCTGTTTACGGAACCCATGTTCGCGACGCGTACGCAGAGAACGTTGTCTTCTCCCGGCTTGATGGCCTTGGAAAGGTCGAGCAGGCAGGGCGTGTAGGCGCCGAAGTGCGAACCGAGATACTTGCCGTTCAGCCAGAAGATGGCGTGCATGGAAATGCGTTCGAAGCGGAGGAAGACGCGTTTCGTAATCTGCTTTTCGTCGATGGTGAAGTGCTTGAAGTAGTAGGCGGCGTCCTGCGAAAGCGACATCTTGTCGAAAAACTTTTCCCAGACGCTCGGCACCTGGATTTTTTGCGTTCCGCTTGGATATGTCGCATACCAACGGTTGATGATGCCCGTGTCTTCTGTGTCGAACAGAATATCCCAGTCGCCGTTCAGGCTCACGATAGAGTTCATTCGCGTTCCTTTGATTCCAGACATGAAATTTTTTTCCAAAGATAGAAAATTTCGGGAAAAGAAGCCCGGAAGGCGCGCCTTGCAGGGCTTCAGAGAGAATTTTCAAATCATCAAGTGCCTCCTGTCCGCTGCGTCAAGGACTGATCAGAACTTGCTTGAGAGTGGGATGTGGAGAGTTCGCTAAGCGGATCTGTAAAGGCTTGTTCGATAAACCGTCATCCTGGAGGGCGCTCCGCGACTGACCTGTCTGCCGACAGGCCCGCCTGCTGCGGTCAGGCAGGTAGGATTCATTTCAAAAGAAACGCTAGGAATGGATTCTATCGGCTCTTTCAGAGCCTCCAGAATGACGGTAGGCGGTAAAAGTTCGTTATGTTGAACGACAGACTCGTTAGACCGTCATCCTGGAGCGTAGCACCGCGAAGCGATAGGATCCATAGCCGGAGCTTAGAAACAAGCGTGGCCGTTTCTATCGCTCCGCTCCAGAATGACAGGGTGGATGCAAGGAAGGGGGATTATCAGAACTTAGAACTGAGAACTTAGATGAG
>CAVKYI010000006.1:0-102353 GCA_963660435.1 Sodaliphilus sp. | reverse complement strand
AATAAGGAATTTTGGCTTTTTTCGGAAGAAACGGGAAAATCACTCCGATTCCAAAAAGTTATTTTTTTTCGCGATGGAGCGTTCTCGTAAAGCGATCGTCTCCCGAAGGATCGTTGTCGAATCTTGAAAGTCAGTAAATCCAAGTTCAGGTTCTGCCTGCTCGCGCTTCTCGGATGCGGCGTGCTACTAGTCGTCTGGGACTTGCGCGCTTTCCCGAAATATCTTCATGCAAAGTCCGGAATTCCCTTTAGCCATGAAACGCACGGGGAAAAACTGGGCATGGACTGCTTGAAGTGCCACCCGGGAGCGTATCTCGGAATCCTTGCGACGATGCCTTCACAGGCCGACTGCATGGACTGTCACAACCTGCCTCTTTCGGAATCTCCGGAAATCGAAAGGCTTGCGCAGGTGCTTCCGAACGCCTCGAAGCGGCCATTTGAACTGGAAAGCCGGATGCCGTCGAACGTCTTCTTTCCGCACGGGCTTCATGCAAGGGCGAACGTCTCTTGCGAAACGTGTCACGGGACGCCTTCCGAAATCGATGCGGGCCGCAGGGCGGAAGTCCGGATGCAGGAATGCCTGGCCTGCCATCGGGGAGAGCGTGGATTCCCGAAGGCTTCGACGGACTGCGCGAGGTGCCATCGATGAAAATTTCGCGCGCATCGTTTCTGAAGCTTCTGGGCGGCGCCATCGCTTCGCTCTTCCTCTTTGGTTGCCGCCGGGAAAAGTCCAAGACGGAAAAAGCCAGGATTTCCCTTTCCGATCCCGATATTTCGCTCTGGGAAAAGGAATTGGAAATTTCGCGGGAACGGAACTTGCGAATGGAAAATCTAGTCCGGATTCAGATGCCGGGAAAACATCCCCGGTTTCCGGATTCGACCGTGCGACTTGGAATGGCTATCGATCTGGACCTTTGCGACGGTTGCGGAAAGTGCGCTCTCGCCTGCATAAGGGAAAACAATGTTTCGCGCGTGAGCGAGGACGAGGCTCGGAAGGGGCGGTTCATGCACTGGCTCGAAATGCGCGGAAACGTTCCTGTCATGTGCGCGCATTGCGGAAACGCTCCTTGCGAAAGGGTCTGTCCGACGGGTGCCGCCGTTTCCAGTCCGGACGGATTTTCGGCGATGGTCTATCCGCGGTGCATCGGAACGCGTTTTTGCGGAGCGAACTGCCCGCTTCATGCCCGAAAGTTCAACTATGCGGACGCGATTGGCGAAGGGCTCGCGGCGAAGTTCAACCCGGATGTTCCCCTGCGTCCGCGCGGCGTCATGGAAAAGTGTTCGCTCTGCATCCAGCGGATGCAGAAGGCGCGGGCGTCTGCCATGACCTTTGGCGAAAAGTGGAACGGGGAAAACGTGACGACCGCCTGTGCGGATGCGTGTCCAAAACGCGCGATCTTCTTTGGAAACTGGCTTGATCCGAATTCGGTTCTTGTGCGGACAGCGCAAGCCCGGGCGGTCTATGCGCCGGAATCCGTTGCGAAATTTTACCCGTCTGTCGTCTATCTGCGGAGGAACGGATGAACGGGAAAATCTTTTTGTTTGGACTTCCGCTCCTTCTCTGCGGAATTTTTTCCATTGACGCGGCTCTTTCGGAAGGGCCTGGGTCATGGGCCGTTTCGCAGGAACTTTTTTGGGGAACCCCGATTGCGAATTTTGTCTTCTGGATAGGTCTTGCCCATGCGGGGACTTTCTTTTCCGCGATTCTGCTTGTGCTTGGCGTGAACTGGCAACGGCGTGTCGCCTTGACCGCCGAACTTTCGACGCTCGCGTCCCTCTGTGTTGCCGGAATTTTTCCGCTGATTCATCTGGGAATCCCCGGGCGTTTTTATGAAATGGTTCCCATCGGAAATCTTCGACAGTTTTTTGTGAATGTCGAGTCTCCACTGGTCTGGGACTTCATGGCGATTCTTGCCTATGCGACGCTTTCTTCGCTCTACCTGTCGCTCCACCTGCTTGCCGAAAAGTATTCCTCTCTGGAAAAGTTTCGAAAACCGTTTGCCTGGATGCTCTTTCCGCTTGTTCTCTGGGTGCACACGATTGTTTCATTGGACTTTGCCGTGACCTTTGTCCCGGAATGGATCGGCGGCTATTTTCCGCTTTACTTTATCTTCGGCGCGCTGTATTCGGGGGTTGCCCTCGTTCTTCTCTTGCTCGCTCTTTTTGGAAAGAGGGTGCGGCGGGTCGAAGAGCTCTTGCTCGCGTTCTCCTGGGCGATGCTCGGATTCTGGGTATGGGAAACCATTGCGAAAAATGTCTGGCATCCCGAAATAGTCGTCTTTGGATTTCTTTTGCCGCAGCTTCTCTGGATTTCTGCCGTGCGCGAACGTCTGCTTGCCCGCATCGCCGTCTCGATTTCGGTTCTTGGCGCGCTGTGGTGGGAAAGGCTTTCCCTTGTTCAGCCGCGAATGCTCGACTGGACCGCTGTCGATTGGGGATTCCTCCCGTTTGGAATCGGAACTTTTTGCCTAGTATTTTCCGTGGCAAGTCTCGTCACGCGAAAATTGCTGCGAAAGTGGCATGCGAGGGAATGTCTCGAACCGGCGGGCGACGTGAAGTTTGCCGCAAGGCCGTTTGGTATCTCCCTGGCGATTGGAGTCTTTTTCGCCCTGGCTCTTGCCGCTTACCTTGTATGCTATGCGCCGGCGTTCCCTTTTGTGCGAATCGTTCCGCTGCTTCTTCCCGTGACAGTCCTTGTCGCGGGGATCCTGCTTGCCGTTCTTGCCGCGTGCGAAACTTGGGGAAAGCGCCGAGTTCTTTCTCTCTCTTTCGCCTTTCTTGTCTTTGCTCTTGGCGCTTTCGGGTGGGTCTATCGCGGGCGGGAAACGTCCTTTGTGGAGCCGAATACCGTTGTGCGTGACGAAAAGCCTTTTGACGCCTTGTCGCCTGGCGGCACGGCCGGACTTTGGAATGCCCGGTGCGCGGTTTGCCACGGAAAGGACGGGTCTTTCAATCGCAAGTTTGTACATGAATTCTATCCGTTGCCGCAAAAGCTCTCGACTGCGCGCATGGATTCCGTCGGTGCGGATTCTCTTCTTCGCGTGATTCTTTCTGGCAGAGGATACATGCCGCCATTTATCGGGCGCATCTCGGAAAAGGAAGCGGAATTTCTGGTGAACTATTTAAGAAGCCTCGCCGAAAAAGAGGAGACGCAAGAAAAATGACGGACCTGTTTTCCTATATGCTTTCGGCTCTTTTCGCCATAGCCTTTTCCCCGTTCCTGTTTCGCGGGAAGATGTCCATTCCGCTTCGGGGAGCCTTTTTGACGATGGTTCTTCTCCTCGATGAACTTTTTGTCTGGTTCGCCTTTTCCGCGGAATATCCGTACCTCGAAACGATGCCGTTTCGGATGCTTGCGCTAAGCCTTTGCTTCTCGACTTTTTTCCTTGAAAACCGTCATCGCTTTTTTGGCGTTCTTTCTACCGCGCTCTGGCTGTGGATCGACTTTTTCGGTATGCTTTCCCTTTCCTATCGCGGAGAGGATTTTCGCGCGCAGTCCCTTGCCGCCGTCGCTATTTCGCTCCTTCCGTTCTTTTTCGGGTACCAAAAGCGCGAGATGCGTTTTGTCCAGGCTGTTTTCTGGGTCTTTGCCTGGACGTTTTCCTTTGCGCGGTAACCGGAACTAGCCTCTAGCCATCCGCCAAGAGCAAGATTACGGTTCGGGCAAGAGATCGCCGCGAATGATGTCTATCCTGTCATCGACGAGGCTGACAATGTTTGTCGGACGAATTTCGATAGGCCCGGAATCCACCATCAGATCGACCTTGTGCTTGAAAATGTTCCAGAGATCGTCCGGTTCCGTGTAAGCGACTTCGTCCGAAATTTTCGCCGCCGTGCTCAGGATGGGCTTGTCGAAAATGCGGAAAAGTTCCTGAAAAAACGGATGTTCTGGCATTCGGAAGCCGACTTCTGGCCGCTTGACATCGAGCTTTCTCGCTATGGACGGATCCGCCGGGAGGATAAATGTATAGGGACCCGGAACGCGACGCTTCATGATCTGGAACGCGAAATTGCTGACGTGGGCGTATTCCGCCGCGGCGCGAATGTCCGGAATGATAATCGCCATGACGAATTTCTTCATCGGTTTTTTCAGCTGGTAGAGACGATGTATCGCCTTGGAGGATTCCGCGGAGCAGCCGATTGCATAGCCCGATTCCGTGGGGTAGAGCAGCAACCCGTCTTTTTCCAGAATTTCTGCCGCTTGCCGGACAAATCGGGTCTGCGGGTTTTGAGGATGAACTTCAAGTCTCATTTGCGGACAAATTTAACATTCGGGAATGACGCGCGTGGCGGCAAAGGCATCGGGATAATGGCGGAGCCGCAATTTTCCGTCGCGCAGAGCGATGCCTATCACGTCAAAGCGCGCTTTTTGGTTTTCTCCGCCGTTGAAGTGCAGAAAATGGACAGCCGTTCGCCAGATGCGGAACTTCTTGCGATCGTTGACTCGGCTTGCCGGCGCGCCCTTGCTAGCGTTCCAGACGGACTTGACTTCGACGAAGAGGATTGTTCCCGTGGAATCCTTGGCGACGATGTCCAGTTCGCCGTTTCGGTAGCGGTAATTGCGCGCGAGAATCTTGCAGCCTTGGCGGCAGAGATAGGCTGCCGCGTGCAGTTCCGCAAAGCGTCCCTTTTGCCTGTTTTGGCTCCTCGTTGCCTTTGTCATTGGGCGAGAAGTCCTAGAATGCGGATTTCGGAAATGGCGAGATCCGCCGTTTCGTTCACTATGTAGGCGTCGTCGAGGAAAAACTGTATCTCGGTCGTTTCCATCGCTTTCATCTCGGGATACTGGACGCCTTTCATGTCTTCGAGCCGGAGCACCTGGCGATAGCCTTCCCGGGTGAGTAGCGAAAGAGTCTTCGGCTTGTTGAAAATGCGGAAACGGTCTCCGAACCTGTCGTCGTTCGATTTCTGAAATCCATTCGCGATGCCTATCGCCGTGACGATCGTGGGCGATGGAAAGTTCAGGATGAAGATGGGCGCTCTGGCGTTGGATGGCATCGGCATGAGCCACGCCGTTTTCAAATCCTTGTCGGTGAGGTTCGATTCCGAGTAGTCGCCCGAGCCTTCCATGTTCCGCTTTTCGCAAGCGGCGCGAATTTCGACGTTCTGGATTTCCTGGAGCGTCCGGGGCGGCTTGTAGGAAAGGAAAAAGGCGAGAAGGAGGAGAATCAGGAGCGGGAAGAGCGCGATGGCGAAAAGCTTTGCGTGCTTGTTCGTAAAGCGCCGTACATTGTCGGATACCTTGTTCGTTATCAGCGGACGGTTCCTGATGAGCTTTCGGATGCTCCTTGTGTCGTGACCGTGATGCTGTTCATCGGGGTGGAGCGGTGCGAAGACGATGTCTAGCGCGTTCAGGAAATCCTGCATGTTCTTGAAGCGGTCCCCGACATTCTTCTTGAGGCATTTCAGAATGAGCTTCGCTAGACCTTTTGGCATGTCGGGTCGAAAGTTCTCCGGATTGGGCGGTTCTTCCTGGACATGCTTCATGGCGATTTCGATGGGCTTTGAACCGGTGAACGGCAGGCGTCCGCAGGTCATTTCGAAAAGGATTACCCCTAGGCTGTAAATGTCGGACCCGATGGAAACGTCGTCTCCGTGGCACTGCTCGGGTGACATGTATTCGGGCGTTCCCATTGTCATGCCGGTCATCGTCAGGCGTTCCGCGGACTGGATGTGCGAAATCCCGAAATCCATCAGATAGACACGGTTGTCGTGCGTTATCATGATGTTCGAAGGCTTCACGTCGCGGTGGACTATCCCCTTGCTGTGCGCATAGAGAAGGCCGCGCGCGACTTGCTTCGTGATAATCTCGATGGCGTCGAAGTCTAGGCGACGACGGTGTTCGAGAACTTCCGAAAGGGTGCTCCCCTTGACATATGTCATCGCGATGTAGAGCTGGTTTCCCTGCTTTCCGAAGTCGAACACCTGGACCAGGTTCTGGTGGTCGAGTTCCTTCATTGCCTGGGCTTCCATGTAGAACCTTTCGACGGATTCCTTGTCGGAGGAGGCGTCGAGAACCTTGAGAGCGACTTCGCGTTTCAGGTTCCTTTGCAGGGCCTTATAGACATATCCCATGCCGCCCTTGCCGAGAACGCCCAAGAGCTCGTAATCGTCGTTGAATGGTCTTGGAAATTTTTCTGTCGTCATTTTGCTTTCTTCATTTGTTTTAGGGCGATGATGGATACAATATAAATCAAGATGGCGATGAAAGTCGAACGCGCCCAGTCAAGGGGATGGACTTTCAGGCCCATGAATACATCCTGCATGGCGGACTGGTCGTAGAGCGTCCAGACTGCGCAAGAAACTTTTCGGGCGATTTCCGTCATCTGGTCCTTGGGGACAAGCGCGCCGGAGAGGGCGATTTGCGGGAGGATGACAAGAGGGAGAAAGGCGTTTGCCTGGCCGGGATTCCTGGCAAAGGCGCTGAGTAGGATGCCTGCGGCGGATGCGGGAAGTATCGTTGTGCACAAGGTAATCCAGAGCGGTATCGAGGGGGAGACCGCGATGCTTTCCGAAAGAAAGGCGAAGACGATTGAAGTCTCGAAGAATGCGAAAGACGCGGTGAAGAAAAGTTTTGCCGCGAGAATCCTGGCGGGCGAAACCCCTTTGCGAAATTCGTCGAGGAGAAGCGCCTTTTCCTGCACGATTTCCCGGACGGAGAGAGAGAGGGAAAACCAGTTCGCGCAAAGGACCAGGGCGAATGCGGCGACCCAGAGCGAAGAGCTTGCGGAAAAGATCTGTGAAAAGAGAAATCCGATGATGACGGGCTGCAGGACAAGCGAAACGGCCTTTCCGGGATCGCGGAACCATTGTCGAAAGAGAACAGTGAAAAAGTAGGGGAACATACTCTTTTTCGAGAATTTCGGAAAATAGGATTCGACGGGTTCGGGCGACTCGATATGGCTGCCGATGCCCGCTTCCTTCCAGTTTTCGGAAGTTCGGTCAGAGAGGGTTTCCAGAATTCCTTCGGGATCCTGCGCGTTGAAAAAGCGGAAAGCGTCCGCCGGTGTCCCGTAAAACCCCATTTTCCCCTGGTGGACTAGAAGGACTTCGTCGGATACCTGCAGGGCTTCGTAGCTGTGAGTCGTGAGGATTACGGTATGCCCTCTGGACGAGAGTTCCCTCAGGTAGGAACAGAGGCGTTTCGCGTTCAGCGGATCGAGACCGGAAAGCGGTTCGTCGAGAAGAATCAGGCCCGGAGCCCCCATCAGCTGCGCCGCAATGGCGACGCGTCTGCGTTCTCCCCCGGACAGGTGCGCGATCTTTTGGTTTTCCAGTCCCGAAATGCGCAGAAGCTCTAGAAGCCTAGTCGAACGGCTTTCCGTTTCGCTTGCTGTGTAGTCCCCTGGGAGGGTGATTCGCGCGGCGAGTCGGAGCGTTTCGCGGACGGTCAGGGTGTCTCTGAGGAGAGGTTCTTGCGGCAGGTAGGCGATTTCGCGCTGTACGTCTCCCTGTTCGTAGTCGATTCCGTCGAGGAATATGTTTCCTTCCGAGCGGCGTACCTTTCCGGCGAGAAGCTCGAGAAAGGTGCTTTTTCCCTGTCCGCTCTGCCCGATGATGGAAAGAATTTTCCCGGCTGGCAAGAAAAAGCGAATGTCTTCGAGAATCTTCCTGTGGGAAATCTCCACGGAAATATCCGAAACCGTCAGGGAAAATCCGACGTCTTTCTGGTGAAGAAACAGGTTTCCGTCGCGAAATTCGAGGAGGCACCAGGGGAGTTTCAGCGTTTCGCGGTTTTCAAGGTATCTTGCATGCGAAAAGATTCGGCCAGGAAAGTCTATTTTCAGGCGTTTCCCTTCGAGCTTCGCCGTCGCGAGCCTTTTGGGGCATGCCGGGTGGAGGATCGTCCCCGGTTCGTCTTCGTTTTCTCCACGGCCTAGCGTAACGGAAACGCTTTCCGACAGGGGTATCGCCGGAACATCTTCCAGGGTGCGGACATGGGAGAGGGAAAGTTCTCCGCCCTTGAGCGCAAAGCGCAGCTGCTGCAATCCCAGAAGAAAGACGTCGCCATCCTCGATGACCTTTCTCGAAACGCTTTTTCCCTGGAAGAGCGTTCCCGAAGTCTCGCTCAGGTTCGTGAAAATCCAGAGGCCTTCCAGGAACTCGATACTTGCGTGGCGCCTCGAAACGGATGCGTCCTTCAGTTCGAAATCGACGTCCTTTCCGCGCCCGATGACGAAGGCTCTTTCCTTTGAAATTTTCTGGACAAAGAAGGTGGATGCCATGAAAACCTTGGACGCTAGCGGAGTGCGGATACGGCCCGCTTCAGGCGTTCCATCGCTTTTTCGAGCGTTTCCATCGATGCTGCATACGAAAGCCTCGCGTAGCCTTCGCGCCCAAAGGCGCTCCCGGGGACGATGGCGAGACCTGTCGCTTCGAGCAGGTAGGTACAGAACTCGACGGAATTCGAAAGGCGCTTTCCGTCCGGGGTTTCCTTTCCGAAAAGCTCGCCGATGTTTACGAACAGGTAGAAGGCTCCGTTCGGCAAGTTCGCATGGATGCCCGGGATGCTCGAAACTTCCCGAAAGACGAAGTCCCTTCGCTTGCGGAATTCGTCGCGCATTTTCAGAACGCTGTCGAGCGGCATCTCGAGAGCCTTCTTGGCCGCATACTGGGCGACGTTTGACGGATGGTGCGTCGTCTGTCCCTGCGCCTTGGCGACGAGCCTCGCTATTTTTTCCGGAGCGGCGATGTATCCCGCCCGCCAACCGGTCATGCAGTGAGACTTGGAAAGCCCGTTGACGACAATCGTACGGTCGAGCATTCCCCGGCAGGCGGCGAGGCTCTTGAACTTTCCGCTGTAGGCAAAGTGTTCATAGACTTCGTCCGAAATTGCGTAGAGATCGTTCTTGACGACGGCTTCCGCTATCGAATCGAGCGCTTCTTCGGAGTAGAGCGTTCCTGTCGGATTCGTCGGATTGTTCAGAATGACGGCCTTCGTCCTTGGGGTAATCGCGCGTTCCAGTTCCTCTCCGGACATCTGGAAACCTTTTTCCGCATCGGTGTGGACTAGGACGGGAATCCCTCCGAGAAGCCTTACGAGTTCGGGGTATGTCACCCAGTAGGGTTCCGGAATGACGACTTCGTCGCCCGGGTTCACGAGAGCGAGCAGCGAATTGAAGATGGCGTGCTTTGCGCCGCTTGTCATGACTATCTGCTCCGGGGAGTAGCAAAGACCGTTCTGGTCAAGGAGCTTTCTTGCGACGGCCTTTCGAACGTCGAGGATTCCCTGGGGTGCCGTATAGCGCGTCTTGCCCTCGTCGATAGCGGATTTTCCCGCTTCGCGGATTTCTTCCGGGGTTTCGAAGTCGGGCTCTCCCGCGCCTAGCGATACGATGTCCTTGCCTTCCGCCTTGAGCTTCTTTGCCAGCGTATCGATTTCGACGGTGAGCGAGGGGGCGATGTCCTGGACACGCCTGGATAGATCTTTCATTTTATTTTTCTCCTTTTGATTCGCCGGACATCGAGCCATCCGGCGAGGAGCGGAAACACGAACAGGTGGGAAAGCGTGATGCAGAGAATTCCCAGCATGGAGACGAGGCCTATCTCCCGCAGGCCGGGATGCGAGGAGAGGAAAAGTCCGAAAAGGACGATTCCGGTGAGGGCTTCCGAGAAAAGGCACGTGAGTCCTGTAGTCTTCAGGATATAGTGGATGCTTCCGGTGGAACGCTCGTAATAGGCGGACCAGAGCTGGACGGAGCCTTCGATGCTCATGCCGATGAGGATGGGGAAGGCGAGCGAGCTATAGGACGAAAGTTCGATGCCGAGAAGCCTGAGAAGGGAAAGCAGCCAGAAAAACGCGACGAGTGGAGAAACGAGCGTAAAGAGCGAAAAGGATATTTTCCGGTAAAAGAGAAATGTCAGGAAAAAGACGCTCGCCATGCCGAAGAGAATGGCCTTGTGAAAGTGGGGAAGCGTCCTGTTCAGGAGCTCCGCGCGGACAAGCGCTGTCCCGGTCTTTGGGTATTTGACGGATTCCAGTTCCTTGGCGAGTTTCCGGCAGGCGAGACCGTCATCCGGGTTGAAGTTGGGGAGCAGGAACGCGAATTTTCCGAAACCGTCTCCATTTTCTCCGAACAGGCGTCGCAGGTTTTCGGGAAGATCCTTGTAGAGAACGGGCATGTCGTTCCATTCGCGGACAATGCCGTCGATCTTGTCCGAATCCGCCGGGCTAATCCTTTTCAGGATTTCGGGATCGAGGTTTCCCCGTATTTCACGGATGAGCGATATCTTTTCCTGCTGGTTTGACGGGAGCAGGTTCTGGTAAACGGCAACCGCGCGGATTTTCGTATCGGGATTCGCCTCGATTTCCCGGTTCATCCGATTGTAGAAAGTCCGGACCTTTTCCGCGCTAGGCAGGACGACGACGACCGGATCGTATTTGATGAAGTTCGTGTGGCTTAAAAGTTCGTCCGCTTCGAACGTTTTCGGGTTGAATTCGGTATGGGAAAAGTCGTAGTCGAATTTGGGATAGACTCCACGAATCGGAAGGATCAGGGTGAGAAGCGCAATCGGGACGATGTATTTCCTGAATCCGGAAAACGGTCTTTCCTTGAAATCCGCCAGTCGCGCCTTGATCTTTTCGAAGACGAGGATGGCGCGATAATGTCCGGTGACTTCGACGAGCGCCGGAAACACGAGCCCGGAAACCGCCCAGTTGAGAATGGAGCCTATCCCTCCGAGAACGCCCAGCTCCTGCATCCCGGCAAGCGGTACGAACAGAAGGCCGAGGAATGCTCCGGCGATGGAAAACGCGGACACCGCGATGGTCGGACCGATTCCTAGAAGCGCGCTTTCCAGGCTCAGCTCGTAACCTAGGCCTTTTCGTTCCTCGTCGGCGTAACGAGTCATCAGGTGGACGATTTGCCGGGAGGAAATTCCGGGGAGAATGATGGCGAGAACGAGCGAATACAGGTTGATGCGCCCATAGAGAAGCCAGGCCGCGGCCATTGTCCATGTGAGAACCAGGGCCATGGGGATGACGGAAAGCAGGAATAGCGCGGGTCGCCTTGCGAATCGGAAAAGGAGAAAGATTGCAAGTATTATCGCAAGGACGATTCCCGTGGATCGCGCTTCGGAGAGAACGAGCTTACCTTCGCTTGCCGTCTGGAAGACCTTTCCCGTCATGAACATTTTCGCCTGGTCGCTTTCCGGGAGGCTTTCGAATGCCCCTTTTACGACATGGATGAGCTTGCGCGAAGCGTCGAGGTCGGAGACTTTCCTTTTGGGGAAGATGTTGAGAACGCGGATGGTTCCGCTCTCGTCGGAATACATGGTTTTCAGCGGCGAAAGGTATTTCCGTTCAAGTTCCGCGATGGAAAGAGAGTCCGAGATTTCCCGCGCGATGGAATCGCGCGCGACTTTCAGCAGGGAATCGCTGGCGAGAAGGTTCACGTAGAGCGGACTTGTCTCGAGCGCATAGCGCGAGCGAAGGTCGGAGAGTCGGTTTCGGATGCGGCGCAGGTCGGATGTGTGGATGTAGAGCAGCCTGTTCCTTTCGAAGAATTCCGCATCGGACTTGTAATCGACAAAGTTCACGAAGCGGCTCCCTTCGAGAGACTTTGCGAGACCGCTCGCGAGGCGCTCGTTCCTTGCGCTGTCTTCCGATGTGATGACGACGACCAGAGAACCGAAACCGCCGAAGTTCTTTTCGACGATTGCGCTTGTCCGCTTGACCTCGGACGAATCCGGGAGCATGTCGATCGTGTGGAGATCCCACCTGAGATGCGTCACCGGATAGATTGAAAGGACGGTCAGGAGAAGCGAAATGAAAAGGACCGTTTTCGGGTGCCTGATGGCGCTGCGCAGGATTCTCTGGAGGAGGGAAAACATCGGACGATAATCTAAAAAATCCGTGACGGAGTTTTTGGGAGGAACTTTTATTTTGACGCGATTTGTTAAATTGTCGGCGAATGTCTCGGGTTGTCGGAATCTTGCTTCTTTCGTTTTTTTCGCTCCATGCGAAGGAATCGTCCGTGCCTGCGGATTCCGCCGTTTCCGAAAGGCCGAAAATGACGCTTGCGGAATATCTCGCGTGGCCGTTTTCCCATGTCGTCCAGCCGGCCTTGAACGTTCTCGTTTTTCCGTTTTCCGCTCCAATCCACTATGCGGTCAAGAACAATGTCATCGAGACGGGAGTCGATGCGATTACGTTCGGCAAGAATAGGAACATCTTTGTCTATCCGACATTCAACCTGCGTCCCGGCGCGACGACGATGATGGGATTTGCCTATCGCCATCGGAACATGCTTCTCGAAAAGGACTATTTCGTGTTCACGGCGGGACTCTTTGCCAACAGCGACCTAGACTTTACCGCGCGCTACACGAAGCGCAATGTATTTGGGACTGAGTTTCTTCTCGGGGGACGCTTCGACCTGGAAATGGATAGGGACGGGGGAATGTCCGTGCCGCGGTCGCTTACCCTCGCGAATACCAACGAGGAGTTTTCCTTTACCGATTCGTCCTATTCTGCGGAATTCCGGGTCGGCAGGTCGCTTCCGGTAATTCCCAACATGGATTTCCAGGCGACATTCGGCGTTGACAGAAAGCGGTTCGACATTCCGGATGTCGGGGATACGGTCCTTTTGCGGCATCCGCTGTTCAATCCGCACGATCGCGGTCTCTACCAGAGTTACTGGCAGTTTCCGGTAAAGATCGCGCTTACCTACGACAATCTCGACGCTCCCTATGTCCCGACCAGGGGTTCCAGGCTTTCCGTCTCGTGGAACTATACGCACGTGGGGGATTACGGCGGCAGGAACGCTTCTCTCCGTTCCAACGAGTTCTCGCACGATTACCAGGCTCTGGATTTTGTCGCCCAGCACTATTTTTACCTGGGAAAGGATTCCTCGAAGTATGGGCTTTCGGTCAAGGAGGCTCGCATGTCTCGAAAATTCTACACGGATTTTTCCTGGGAGGAGACGCTGCGGCTATGGCGGCCCGAAAACATCCGGACAACGCTGCTCAACCGAAGGGTTCTCGCTGTGCAGTTTCGCTTGCGGCAGATGTGGGAAATGGAAGATGGCGGCGCTCCCTTTACGGCGTTCTCGACGGCGAGTACGCGTTACCCGCTCCGCGGCTACAGCCGTACCTATACCGATTACGCGATGAAGGGAATCTCGATCGAATATCGGTGGCCTATCGACAGGCTTGTCGATGGGGTCATCTTCGACGAATATGCGATGTATGGGCGAACATGGCATACTTTCGATAGCGAAAAGCTTCTGAACTCCTGGGGCTTCGGGGTGCGGGTCCGCAAGCCGGACATGTATTTTTTCCGTCTGCAGATAGGCTTTCACGGGCTTTCCGGCTTTGTACTTATCTGCACGGTGGCGCCCGAATTCCGCTAGGCGGTCCTGGTTTTCCGGACCTATTTTCGAAAAGAACGGTTTTTCTTGCCGAAATTTGCTATCTTGCATTCAACAATTTTGTCCTAAGAAGGAAGGTTCATTTATGGCTAGAAAGAAAATCGCGCTTGTCGGCGCAGGTCAAATCGGCGGAACGATGGCTTTGGTCCTCGCCCAGAAACAGCTCGGCGATGTCGTCCTTATCGATATTCCGCAGACTCAGGGAATGCCGAAGGGAAAGGCTCTCGACATCATGGAAGGACGCTCCGTCATCAATTCTTCCGCGAACCTTTCCGGTTCCACGGATTATGCGGATCTCAAGGGTGCGGACGTCGTCATTGTCACGGCCGGTTTCCCGCGGATGCCCGGCATGAGCCGCGACGATCTTCTGGACAAGAACTGCGGCGTTATCAAGACCGTAGCCGAAGCGATCAAGACGAACGCGCCGAACGCGTTTGTCATCGTTATCACGAACCCGCTCGACGCGATGGTTTACAACATGCAGAAGCAGACAGGCTTCCCGGCTAACCGCGTCATCGGCATGGCCGGCGTTCTCGATTCGGCTCGTCTCGCCTGCTTTGTCGCGGACGAACTCGGCGTTTCCGTCGAAGACGTCAAGGCTCTCGTCATGGGCGGTCACGGCGATACGATGGTTTCCATCTACGAATGCGTCTCGGTTGGCGGAATCCCGCTGCCGCAGCTGATGAGCAAGGAAAAGTTTGCCGAACTCGCGAAGCGTACTGCCGGTGCCGGTGGCGAAATCGTGAACCTGCTCGGACGCGGCTCCGCGTTCTACAGCCCGGCGACATCCGCTATCCACATGGCGGAAGCCTATCTCCTCGACAAGAAGAGCGTATTCTCCTGCGCGGCGATGCTCAATGGCGAATACGGCGTGAAGGGTCTCTATTGCGGCGTGCCTGTCGTTGTCGGCGCAAACGGTGTCGAAAAGATTCTCGAAGTCAAGATGAACGACGAGGAAAAGGCCGCTTTCGCGAAGTCCGTCGAGGCTTGCAAGAAGAATGCCGAATGGGTCGATGCCCACACCTAACCGTTTTCTTCTGTAGAACATTCACCCCGGATAGATTCCATCTGGGGTGTTTTTCGTAAATCGAGGATTTATCATGCTTTCCAGTGAAATTCTTAAAAAGGCCGTGGCGGAAGTTCGTTCCGCTTCTCCCCTTGTACACAACATCACGAACTTTGTCGTGATGAACAATACGGCAAACGCCCTTCTCGCCATTGGAGCCTCACCCGTGATGGCGCATTCGATAGACGAAGTCTCCGATATGGCAAGTATCGCGTCCGCGCTTGTCCTGAATATCGGTACACTCGAAAAAGCCTGGGTGGATTCGATGCTTGTCGCCGGGAAAACCGCGAAGGCGCGAAACATTCCGGTAGTATTCGACCCGGTCGGCGCGGGCGCTACGCCCTATCGTCTCCGGGCCTGCGCGGATATTCTTTCGGAAGTGAAACCGTCGATTATCCGGGGAAACGCGTCCGAGATAATGGCGCTCGCCAAGGCGGGAACAAGGACCAAGGGCGTCGATAGCACGGCTTCTTCGGACGAGGCTCTTTCCCATGCGACGGCGCTTTCGAGGGAAACCGGCGCAGTTGTCGTCGTGAGTGGCGCGGTCGATGTCGTTACCGACGGAGAACGCGTGGAACGGATTCCGTATGGGCATCCCCTGATGGGACGAGTTACGGGCATGGGCTGTACGGCGACGGCGATTCTCGGAGCGTTTTCCGCGGTGGAAAAGGACTTTTTCCTTGCGGCGTCATGCGGAATGGCGACGATGGGAATCGCGGGCGAAATCGCGGGACGGACGGCTCGGGGAACGGGAAGCATGCAGGTTGAATTCCTGGATGCGCTTACGAACCTTTCGGATGCGGACATCGACGGAATTTTTTGTTAAATTCATCGAAAAGGAGTTTTATGTCGGACAACCAGAATCTTGACGATTTCCTGGACCAGGAAATCCCCGAATTTACGAACGAGGACAACATCGAGAGCGCAATGAAGCCTCGCGATTACAGCTCTCGCCGGATCCTCCTCTGGGAAGGCGACGAAAATCGCAGAAACTGCGCGGTCGAAGTGGTTTCGGGGCTTTTGACCGGAGCCTTTGTCGAAGGGGTCGCGACGGAAGCCGAGGCTCTCCAGAAGCTCGACGAGGAACTCTGGGATACCTTTGTCGTGGATTTCTATAACGAAGGCTGCTCCGAGTCGGAATTCGTCAAGAAGGTGAACAACTATCCGAATTCCATTCTTGTCGCCCTGAACCTTGCTCCGTTCACGCTTCCCGAGGAACGGAACCGTTACAAGATCGAGCCTCTCCGCAAGCTTTTCGAAATCGAAAAGCCGAAGTCCGAAAGCGAACTTTCGGAAAGCCTCGACGAAGAAGCCTTGAAGGAATAGGATGGCGGAATCCCGGATAGCGATAGAGCTTTCGCATGTATCCAAGGAATATCCCGGGGATGTCCTTGCGGTGAGCGACCTTTCGCTTTCCATTCGGGAGGGGGAATTCGTCGTTCTTGTCGGGCCATCGGGCTGCGGAAAATCATCGCTTCTCCGGATGATCGCCGGGCTGGAATCGCCTTCGTCCGGAAGCGTCTTCCTGCATGGAAAGAATGCGAAAAACCTGGAACCGAAAGACCGCGATATCGCGATGGTCTTCCAGAGCCATGCGCTCTATCCGCACTTGACCGTACGTGGCAATCTGGAATTCGGGCTGCGGATCAAGGGAAACCATTCGGCGACGGAAATCCGGGAGCGCATTCGCGAAGCGGTCGATATCCTGGATCTGGGACCGATTCTCGACAGGAAGCCAAAGCACCTTTCCGGGGGACAGAGACAGCGGGTCGCGCTAGGAAGGGCCCTTGTAAGAAAGCCGAAGATATTTCTCTTCGACGAGCCTCTTTCCGGGCTTGACGCCAAGATGAAAAACCAGATGTTCGTCGAGCTTGGACGCTTGCATTCCCGCTTGCAGGCGACGATGGTCTTCGTAACGCATGACCAGACCGAGGCGATGACGATGGGTGACCGCATAGTCTGCCTTGCCGGAGGGAAGATCCAGCAGGCGGGGACGCCGATGGAACTTTACGAGCATCCCGAAAACGAATTTGTCGCGGGTTTCATCGGAATTCCGCCGATGAATCTTTTCGCTGCGCAGTGGACGCCCGAAGGCCTCTTTTTCGAAAAGGCGGCGTTCCTTTTTCCCGTGTCGGAAGAATTCGGCAAGAAGTTTCGGAATATCCCCCGGTTGCTTGTCGGTGTCCGGCCCGAATATCTTTCGCTGGCGCCGGCCTCGCCGGACGCGATTTGCGCGACGATCGAAGTCCTGGAACATCTAGGCTACGAAACCATCATCTACGCGCAGGCAAACGACTTGAGCCTGGTCGTTCGCGTTCCTCCGGGAAAATCCTGTTCGGTTGGAGAAAAGATATATCTGTCGCTTTCCGAGAAGAACATTCGGCTGTTTGACATTTCGACCGGGGCGTGCATTCGCTGATGCGCTTTTTCCTTTACATTCCGTTGGCTTTCCTGTTCGCCTTCTTCGTTTCCGGATGCGCATCGGACGATTCGGAAAGAAAGGAAGTCCTGCAGTTCTGGATAATGCCGAACAGCCCGGATCCGCTAGCGGACATGCGTCACTTGCTGCGCAACTTCGAGCTGGAAAACCCGGGTATCGAGGTGCAGGTGACCGTTCTCGACTGGAGTGTCGCCTGGACCAGGATAACCGCGGCGGCTTCGACCCAGAGCGGTCCCGATGTCATCCAGATGCCGACGACATGGGCGGCATCGATTACCGCGATGGACGCTCTCTTGCCTCTGGATTCCCTGATAGACGCCGCTGGCGGAGATTCCATCTTCGCGCCGGTCTCCATGAAGTTCGCAAAGCCTGTCGGCGAGAACCACGTAACGTCCCTTCCCTGGTTTCTGGATGTGCGCCCGCTCTACTTTCGCAGGGACGTTCTCTCGAAAGTCGGTCTCGAACCGGAGAAAATTCGGAACAGGAACGATTTCAGGAACGCGCTATCGCGGATTCGATCGGCGAACCTGTACATCGAAGGGCTTCCGATTTCTCCTGTCGGATATCCCGGAAAGCACGACTGGAACGTCATCCACAATTTCGCCCCGTGGATCTGGGGGGCTGGCGGCGACTTTCTCGATTCGACGGCGCGCGAAAGTCGTCTCGCTTCGAAGGAAAGCGAAAACGGCATCCTGTTTTACCTGGGACTTGTTCGCGACGGTTTCAACAGCCGAAGGAATCTCGCGAAGAACACGAGCCAGGTCAGCATGGATTTTGACGAAGGAAGGCTCGCTTTCTGGTTTGACGCGACAAACAAGACTATCTATCTGGACAGTCCACGATTTCTCGGCGGATCCTCGAAAAATGTCACGGCGAGGAACTACTCCTGCATGCTTCCGCCTTCTGCGCCTCCCGGAAAGGAACCGTACTATTTCGCCGGCGGTTCGAACCTTTCCGTCTTGCGCACTTCCTCGCATCGCCGCGCCGCGATGGCACTTGTCAAATACCTGTCCGCCCGCTCCGATGTCCAGCTTTCGCTCGCCCGCATGACGGGGTTTCTCCCCGCGCTTCTTTCGGCATACGAATATCCATTTTTCAAGGAAGATGCCCGCAGGGAAGTCTTCCAGCAGATGGTTTTCCACTTGCGCTCCTATCCGGCGGTTCCCTACTGGGGAGAACTTGAAACGGAAATTCTCCTGCGCCGTTTCGGAAACATCTTCGACTTGATAACGTCCAGTCCGGAAAACGTGTGGCCCGAAAAGGAAATTCTTGCCGAAATCCGTGCAGCGGACGAGGAAATCAATCGCTTCATTCGGCGGCAAAGGGGGGACAACTGATGGAAAGGCGCTCTCTCTTCGTCTTGCCTTTCGCTCTTTTTCTCTCCGCGTTCTTTTTCGTGCCGGTCCTTTTTGGCATCGCCCTGCCGTTCTTTTCCGCGGATCCTGGCGCATCGGACGTTTCCGGCATACACTTTCGAATCGAAAATTTCGCCGCGGCGGTTTCTTCCGCTTCGGGCGATGGCCTTTTCGACGCGGTCCGCAATACGCTCCTCTACACGGTCTGCGTTTCGGGCGGGTGCATCTTTCTCGGACTTTTCGGAGCGCTTCTCGTTTCGCAAAACTTTCCGTCGGCAGGAATCGTTCGAACCTTGCTGATGATTTCGTGGGTCGTTCCGACCTATATCGTCGGGTTGCTCTGGGGATTCATGTGGCAGCAGGACGAAGGAATCGTGAACAAGATTCTCTTCGACTTCTTGCATTGGGACAGGATTTCCGGAATTTTTGGAGCTGTGTGGAAATACGCGGCAGACGGTTCGCTCATCAAGCCCAACTGGCTTACCGGTCCGAACACCATCTGGGCGATTATCGTTCCCGCTATCTGGCGCAACTGGCCCTTTTGCATGATGATGTTCCTTTCGGGACTTGCCGCGATTCCGCGAGATATCTACGAGGCGGCGGAGTTGGACGGAGTTCCGCTTCGCGACCGTTTCTTTCGGATTACGCTTCCCATGCTGAAACCGGTTTTCGCACTAGTCATCCTGGAATCCCTGGTCGTCAACATGTATAGTTTCAACATTGTCGCGATGATGTTCGGGAACGGGGCGGGATTCCCGGGAAAGTTCGGCGACCTGATGATGACCTATCTTTACCGGACATCCTTTTCCACGTGGAATTTTGGCGCGGGGGCGGCGCTCGGTACGCTGACCATGCTCTTTATGCTTCTCTGCGTAAGCTTCTGGTATCGGACCTTTGCGAGGGATTCGCTGAATGGTTAAGGTTCTCGCCTGGATATTTGCCATCCTGAACATCCTTCCGCTTTTGTGGATGGCCTGGAGTTCCCTCCTCGGGGCGAGCGAAGTCATGCAGGGGAAGATCTTTCCCGAGCCCTATCCGAACGATCTGGTCTTTTTCGAAAAGATATCGGATGGGGGGCTTGTCGCCGGAACGCTTCACGGGCAGGTTTACCGATTCGAGAACGGGTCGCTGGAAAAGGCGCCGAAAAGCCTGGATCTGCGCGCAACGACAGTGGGATTCGTTCGCGACGGTTCTAGCCTCTATGCGTTTTCGACGGACAAGGGCCTTCTCTCGATCGATCCGCTACACCTGCAGAAAAAACGTTCCTGGACATTTCGGGATTTCAGGAAGTCCTTTGAACGGAGCGATTTTACCCTGTTTCGCTTCGTTGCGAACCAGACTCCGGAATACGAATTTGCGAGACTTGGCGCGATGCTCGATTCGGTTCCCCTTGTCGAAAGCTCCGAGCGTACGCTTGCCGATGCCCGGGGAGAGGCTTTTCCGCGGGACAGTACGGTTGTCGGAGCGCTCAACGGAATTCTCGAAAGTCCGAAGATGCTTTCCCGGCTGCTTTCCGAATGGCAAGGAAAAACGGACTGGGTGAATCCGGAGATAGGGAGGCTTTTTAAAAAGCGGAACCGGACGCCCTTTGAAGACCGCGAGCTCTTTCGCTGGTGTCTTGCGGAACGGATTCCTTCGATGCTCACTATCTACCGCAGAATTTCCTGGACGCCTATCTGGGTAAATCGCGTTCCGGCAAGCGATCATGGCGTTTCTGTCGCCGTCGCCGGAAAATATCTGTGCGTGGGAATGTGGTGGGAGCCGTTTCCGGGCGTCGCCATCGTCGAAAGAGACAATCCCGACAATGTCATCCATTGGGTGACCGTGCAGAACGGGCTTCCGTCGAGTTCCGTCCAGCGGATCTTGCGGGTTTCCGATAGGGAAATTCTCGTTGCGCATGACCAGGGATTTTCGCTTGTCGATGTCGAGGAGAGAAAAGTTCTCTCGAACTATCTGTTCGGGGAATCGGGCCTTCCCTTTTACAACGGTCGCGACCTGAGACTTTCTATCGTGAATCGCAGCTCGGTGATTTTTTCCTGCGGCAGGGAAATCGTCTTTTTCGATTTTCGCGCCGGACAGGCCGTGAAACGGCTCTACGCGGATTCCCGGCTGTTTCCGTCCGATATCTCGACGGTGAAAAGTCTTGGCGGCAAGGTCTTCTTTGGAATTTCAGACGGGCTTGTCGCGATGAACCTCTGGGACTTGCTCTCCGAGGAAAGGGCGCAAAAAACGGTTTCGGTCGGTGGGACGGCGACGACTCTCTTTATCGACGGGGAAGATGTCCTTGTCGGAATGCTTGGCGGGATGCTTGCGAAGGTCCAGATGAAAACGGAAAAAGTCGAGGAGCGTTACACGCTACCCGAGGGCAGGATGCGTCTCCATTTCCGCAATTACGAGGATCTCTGGCGGACGATTCCCTTCGGACGCTTCCTTTCCAATTCGTTCATCATTTGCCTTTCGACCGTCCTTATCTGTCTTTTGCTCGGCTCCCTTGCCGGATACGGCCTTGCCCGCATGTCGTTTCGGCATCGCCATCTTCTGAACGGCGGGCTTGTCGCAAGCCAGGTCATTCCGACCATTCTCTTTCTTGTCCCGGCGTTCCTCATTCTTTCCTATCTGCAGATCCATACGCCGATTCGCCTGGTAAATACGAAAACGGGGATAATCCTGTTGTATTCGGCGCTGTTCCTTCCGGTGGCGACGTGGATTATTCTGAACATGTTTCGGATGCTTTCGCGCGAGGTCGAAGAGGCGGCCCTGATTGACGGTTGCACGCCGCTTTCCGCGTTTTTTCGGGTGGCTCTTCCGTCCGCGCTTCCCGGAATCCTCACGACGGGCGTTTACATCTTCATCCTTTCGTGGGACGAGCTGATGCTTGCCTGGATCTTTTCGATAGACCTTTCTTCCGCGACGATTCCCGTCGGAATGCGGCTGTTCTTCGGACAGTTCGGTTCGCGGTTCGACCTGATGATGGCGGCGGCCACGCTCTCCACTCTTCCCGTCGTCGTTCTCTTTCTCCTGGTCCAGCGTCATCTGTTGCGCGGATTTTCCGGCGGCGGCAATGTCGTGAAGGGAGTTCTGAAGAACAACCGCTAGACATTCCCGAAAATTTCTATCTTGCACCTGTTCCCTTGGAGGTCTTACGATAATGAACAAAAGGCGAAATAAATCCAACGAATCCCGCTTCAAGCGTATTTCGCGCGTCTATTTCAACCGGATGTTTCCCAAGCGCATGGACGCGTTCCTGGTTTCCCTTTCCGTTTTCGCTGGCGTTTTCATCGGCATTTGGCCGACCATCGGCATCGCGATAATCCTGACCGTCGCGGTATGCGCCCTTTTCCGCTTGCCGAAGGTTCCCGGCGTGGTCGCTTCGTTTGTCGCGAATCCTCTGACCCAGTTTGGCTTCTTCTATCCGGCGGGCTACTTTGTCGGCAAGAAGATCCTCCAGCCGGAGCACATTTCCTTTGATTTTCTGAAGGAAATCGAAGGCATTTCCTTTCGAAACGTCGTCGATGTCGTCACGAAGCTGTGGAACGAGGCGGCGGGGCACTTGCTCGCGTTCCTTCTCGGGATAACGATCGTCGCCTTTGTCTTTGCCCTCGCCTTTGGAATCGCCGCATACTTTATCGTTTCCTACCGCAAGCGCAAGCACATCCAGGTCAAGAACAAGTATATTCACGAGCTGATTTCGGAAGACGAAGTCGTCATGAAGGAAGCCAAGCAAAAAGGAAAGCACATGCATATTTTTCCGTTCAAAGCGCTCCGCCCGGTGGATCCTATCCAGGCAAAGGACATTTCGGCGCTCCCTTACGACGTAATGAATCGCGAGGAAGCGAAGGAGATGGCCAAGGGACTCCCGTATTCCTACCTGCGCATTACGCGCGCCGAGCTGGAGCTTCCCGATTCCATCGATGCCTATGACCCGAAGGTCTATGCCCACGCCAAGGAAAATCTCGACAAGTTTATCGCGGACGGCGTCATCGCTTTCGACAAAAAGGACTGCCTCTACGTTTACCGCCAGACGATGAACGGTCGGGAACAGTACGGCCTTGTCTGCACGGTTCCTGCCAAGGATTACTTTGACGGCATCATCAAGAAGCACGAGCTTACGCGCAAGGACAAGGAAGACGACCGCCTGCGCCACATTCTCGCTACGAATTCCAATACGGGACCTGTTTTCCTCACTTACCGCGATAACGGGCAGTTCGCCCTTCTCGCCGAAATTATCCGGAGAAAGCCTGTCTATGACTTCGTGACGGAAGGCGACGGATTTGGGCATACGGTCTGGATAATCGATGACGATGCCGAAATCGAGAAGATCTGCCGGGCTTTTGACGCGGTTCCCGTAAGCTACATCGCGGATGGGCATCACAGGAGCGCCGCAGGCGCCCGGGCCGCGGGATATCGTGCCTCCCAGAATCCGGACAATACGGGTTCCGAAGAATACAACCGCTACCTGGCAATTCTTTTCCCCAGCACGCAACTCAAGATCTTGGACTATAACCGCGTCCTCAAGGATTTGAACGGTCGCACGCCGCAAGAGTTCATGGAAAGTCTTGGCGAGGTCTGCTCGGTCACCGAATTGCCTTGCGCCGCGCATCCGGAAAGACAGAACGTGGTGAACATGTATCTGCAGGGAAAATGGTATTCCTGCGCCTTCAAGCCGGAATACTTGCAAAATCTGGGACCGGTCGACAGTCTCGATGTCGCGCTTCTCCAGAAGCTCGTCCTGAAGCCTCTCTTCGGGGTCGATGATCCTCGGACCGCGAAGAACATCGATTTCGTCGGCGGAATTCGCGGCCTTTCCGAACTGGAAAAGCGTGTCGATTCCGGTGAATGGGCCGTCGCCTTCGCCATGTATCCGACGACGCTCGACCAGCTGATGGCCATTGCGGATGCGGGAGAAATCATGCCGCCGAAGAGTACCTGGTTCGAACCGAAACTTCGCGACGGCCTGCTTGTACATACGCTAGACTAGAAAATGGAGCTCATGAAGGGAAAGCCGACTGGAGTGGCGTGTATCGTTCGATACATGCTGTTCCTCGTTTCCCTGTCTCTTGCGGGCAACGTTTCGACCGCGGGACTTTCTCGTGGCGGAAGCGCCGTCCGCGATTTGCAGCTTCGGGAATTTGGAACCGTTTTTCGTCCGGGTGTCGATGGCTACGTCGGGTTCAACCTGTATTACTTTCCGTTGCCAGGCCAGGCGCGCCTCTCGACGGATTTCGGAAAGCACGAAGGCTATGTGCTGCGGCAGAACTTCGCCGGCTACTTTGCGGAGGAACTGGGAAAGAGCGGTTGGGACCTAGGCGCGCTCTGGTGGGTGGAACGTCATGGCTGGGATAGCGAGGACTTCTTGCTGTTTCCGCACTATAGCGAGTTTTCCCTGATCCGCAGCGTACAGACCGCTGGATTTTCGCTTGCGAGTCCTGGCCGGAACATCGGCTTTGCCGGCGGTGTCCAGTACACGAACCCCGAGTACGTGGGAAAAGTCTATGAGGCGGAATCCGACAGCCTCTTCGAATGGGCGATGGCCGTAATCGGCCCCGTGTCGCTGCAGACGAGCTTTCATCATTCGGAGTTTCGGCACTTGCGTCTTTCGCTGAACCTGGAATCCAAGGAAATTCTAAACGGAAAGTCTTCGGGACCCTTGACTTACCTGCCGAATATCGACTTGGCGTTTTACGAGGGGAAGTCCCACGTTCGCGATTCTGTCCGGGTTTTCTGGGAACAGAATCTTTTTATGCAGCGGCTCTATGCGGAACTCGCCTTTCGCTTTCCCGACGGATCGCTCCGCTCTTTCGCCTTGAAGTACTATCCGGATCCCTCCAAGGTCGTTTCGGTCGATTTGACGTGCTTCCGCAAGGACGACGGAGACTTGATCTGGGGTGGCGGGCTTTCCCTTCCCTTCGTGCGAATCGCCTACAACCATGCAAGCGAAATCGAGAACGTCTTCGGGCTTCGGGGAACTTTCGTCTTGCAGTTCCATTTCGGAATCGAGAGAATCTTCGACAAGTTTATCGGATTGAACGGAGCGAAGTCTTCGCCGATGATTACGCGGACAGTCGAAACGGATGACGACGAGAAGAAACAGCGTCGCGAAGAGCGCGAAAAGGAGTTCGAAGCGTCCCGTTCGAAAAGCGGATCGCAATCCCCGTCGCGCGAGATTACGGCCAAGGGAATTGTCCGGGAGGATGCGCAATGAAACGGCTGCTTCTAGGATTCCTTCTCCTTTCGCTCGTCGCCTGCACGCATCTTGTCTGGGAATCGACGGAACGCTTGCAGATAAGGAATCTTTCGGACCTGACAATCCGGAATCTTTCCGTCGTCGGCGAAAGCGATACGCTTGTCTGGATTCCCGAAGAAATCGCTCCCGGAGAGCTTTCCCGCGTCCATGAACGGGACTTTGTCGGCTCGTTCCGCATCCTCTTCGAGGCGGAAACGGATGGACGCTGGTCTTTCGTCGATTTGGGGAAAATTCGTTTTGACGGCGGAAGCGAGCTTGCCAAGATTTCCCGAAAAGACAGTCTCTGGGTTTTAAGGTTCGAATGAAATCATTCTTTTAATTTATTTTTGAACAGTCGTGAAGATTACCAAGCTAAAGATATTCGGATTCAAGTCGTTTGCGCAGCGGACCGAGGTCACCTTTCCGGGGGGCGGTCTCACGGCTGTCGTCGGACCGAACGGGGCGGGCAAGTCGAACATCGTCGATGCGATTCGCTGGGTGCTGGGAGAACAGCGCGCTTCGGTGCTTCGCATGGACAAGATGCAGAGCGTCATCTTTTCGGGTACGGAAGAACGCGCCGCGATGAGCATTGCCGAGGTTTCGCTAGTCATCGACAACAGCGACGGGAACCTTTCCTCCGAATACTCCGAAGTGATGATTACGCGTAGAGCGCATCGCGACGGCCTCACGGAATATCTGATAAACAACCAGGAATGCCGTCTCAAGGACATCCAGAACCTTTTCCTGGATTCGGGGCTAGGTTCGGGCAACTATTCCCAGATGAACGAGACGATGATTCGCAACGTTCTCGCGGACAGTCCCGAATATCGCCGTACCCTTTTCGAGGAAGCTGCCGGCGTAAGCAAGTACAAGAAGGACCGAAAGGAATCGCTCGCCCAGCTGGAACGCATCCGGGCGAACATGGAACGCGTCGAGGACAATCTTCGGCACGAACGCGCATCGGTCCGCCAATACGAGAAGCAGGCGGAAAAGGCCGCCGAATGGAAGAGGCTCCGGAACAGGCTCCGCGAACTGGATCTTTCCGTAAGCCTCGACAAGTACGAAGACTGCCGAAAGAACCTGGGCGTCTTGAACGACGCGAATCTCCGGCTTTCGCACGAGCAGGAATCGGACAAGACGCGACTTGCGGAACTTCAGGCGAAAATCGCGGAACGCGAACTTGCGATTGCCGACGACAAGGAAAGTCTCGACGAACTCAACCGGGCGGTCAACCGGAAAGAGCTCGAACTCAAGGACCTGAACAACGAGTTTACGCGAAATCGCGAAATGCAGGGATCTGCGGAGATGGGCATACAGAAGTATCGCTCGGAAATTGCGGACGCAGAAAGCCGGATGGCGGACCTGAAACAGGAACACGATCGGCTCGAAGAGGCTACCAGGATGCTGGGTTCTGCGGAAGCGATTTCCGAACAGGAACAGGAGCTTTTCCGCGAAGAGGAAGCGCTCCAGGTCTTGCGCGACAGCGTCGATGAACTTCGCGAACAGTCCCAGTCTCTTTCGAATGCGCGGCTTTCGAGCCTGACGAAGGCGAACGAGCTTCGTTCCCGGTGGCAGCGGCTCGACGGCGAAACAGAAATGCTCCGTTCGAATATCGAAAAATGGAATGGGGAGCGAAGCGAGCTCTTGCGGAAGAAGGGAGAGTCCGAAGAAAACCTTTCCGCCATCGCTGCGGGATTTGAAAACGCGCAAAAGGAAGTCGAGATTCTTTCGGAACGAAAAAGCGTGCGGGAAGAGGAAATCGAAAATCTGTCGAACGCCCTTTCTCTCCAGGACGAAAAGATTTCGAAGGCGAAAAGCCGGGTCGCCGGTCTGGAATCGCGAATCGAAGTACTGCGTAACATGGATTCCGATGCGGATGCCGGCGCAAGTTTCCTCGTGAACGGCAAGTATGCCGAGGTTTACGGTCTTTTGGGATCTCTTGTCCATGTGGAACCCGAGTATGCGCCTGCGGTCGAATTCGCCCTGGGAAACGCCCTGGACGCGGTTGTCGCGAAAAAGCCCGATTTCGTGAGCGGTCTCCTGGACGCCCTGGACTCTTCCATGGCGGGACGCTCGTATCTGGCTTTTGACGTTGACGCGCCTTCTTCGGAAAGCTTCCCGGAGGAGATTCCGGGTGTCATCGGACGCGCATCCCGATTCGTCAAGGCGGAAGGAACGGTCGAACGCCTTGTCGAAAGGCTTCTCTCCCGGTCGATTATCGTGGAAAGCTTTTCCGTCGCGCGAGAACTCGCCGCGGAATTTCGCGGACGGGACTACTGGTTTCTCGCTCTCGACGGGCGCTACGTTTCGACAGAAGGACTTGTCTTTGGCGGACGCGGGAAGAGCGAATCGCCCGGTATCCTCGCGAGAAAGGCCGAAGCGGAAAAGTATTCGCGGGAGCTGGAATCGCTCAAGGTCGAACTTGAAAGGTCCGCCGACGAACGCGAGAGGCTCGGGGAACGCCTAGACGAGGCTCGCGCTCTCTTTGCCGAAACGGAGGAATCCATTCGCGAAGCGCAGGAAAGGATGCGTTCCGGGGCGGCTGCCGAAAAAATTCACCAAAGCGTTCTGTCCGACACCGAGAGACGGCTCTCGAATCTCGAACTGGAACTGGGAAAAGCGGAAGAACGGATCCGGAATGCGGAAACTTCCCGTTCGGACGATGCGGAGCTTGCGGCTGCCGAGGAAGAGACGCTTCGCCTGGAAAGCGAGTATTCCAAGGTAATGGAAACCCTCTCCGAAAAGAACCAGATTTTCAAGGACAAGGAAGAGGACGTTCGCGAACTTCGGAACCGGGTGGGATCCGCGCAATCGACATTGCAGGAAAACCTGTCGCGAATCCGCGCCATCGGCGACCAGGTCAAGCTTTTCCAGGATATCGTCGCTGGACGCAACCGGGAAATTTCCGCGCTGGAAATCCGGAAGGAAGAGCTTCTTGTCAAGGAAAGGGGGCTTTCGGATAGCATCCAGGAAAAGGATGCGGAATTGCGGGAAAAGGAAGCCGAACGCGACGCTGCCCAGGAACGTTACAACATCGTCGCTGGCGATATCAACGATTGGCGCTCGGAACAGAACGCCATCAATTCCAAGCTTCTGGAACGCGCGTCGGATATCAATGACGTAACTCTCCGGATCAGCGCCCTGGGGACAAACATCGACCGGATGCGGGAGCGAATCTTTGCCGATTGGGAGATAAACATCGATCATGCGGAAGAGGTCACTCGCGTCGAGTACGAGGAAAAAAGCGCGAAAAAGGAAATTTCGGATCTGCGAAGCCAGATCAAGGCGCTCGGACCCGTCAACGTCGATATGATGGAGGATTTCGCCGCCCAGAAAGCGCGCCTCGCCGAAGTCGAAAAGCAGTTCGACGATCTGGACAAGGCCAGGGCTTCCCTGGAACGGGCAATCGCGATTTGCGACGAGAGGGCGCGCAACAGGTTCCTTTCGACATTCCGCAACATCCAGAAAAATTTCCAGGACGTCTTCGGACGCGTCATGAACAACGGCGAAGCGAAGCTGGTCCTTCAGGAAGGTGTCGATCCGCTCGAAGCGACCATCGAGGTCAACGCCCGCCCGACCGGCAAGAAAATGCGCGGCGTGACAGCCCTTTCCGGAGGAGAACGCGCACTGACAGCCGTTTCGCTTCTCTTTGCCATCTACATGGAAAAGCCTTCTCCCTATTGCGTCCTGGACGAAGTCGATGGACCGCTTGACGATGCGAACATCGGGCGCTTCATGGAACTTCTGCGCCATTTCTCGAACCAGACGCAATTCATCCTCGTTACGCACAACAAGCGCACGATGGCCGCCGCGGACATGCTCTACGGCGTCACGCAGGAAATCAAGGGAATTTCCCGCATCGCTTCCGTAAAGCTTGACGATGCGGTCGCCCTGGAACTTCATCGGGTTTAAATTCGGTCTTTCGGTTAAGGGGGTGCTTTTCGGAGCTTCGTCCTTGGCGATGTATTTTTCGTTGGAAGGAAGCGCACAAAAAAGACCCGGAAAATCCGGGTCTTTTTAGTAGCGGGGGCAGGACTTGGACCTGCGACCTTTGGGTTATGAGCCCAACGAGCTACCAACTGCTCCACCCCGCGTCGAGGTGTGTGCCTTTAGGCACGACCCATATATAGTAAATGTCGCTATCTCTGTCAAGGGTTATTGGCGCCTATTCAGACATATTTTTGCAAAACGTGCCTGGATGCGACAAAGTAGTCGATCCCGCTCGCCAGGGTAATGAACGTGATTACGCCCATCGAAATGGTCGGCAAGACATTCCAGACAGCCTTGAATCCTTCGATTTGCTGGATGGGATCGAGCGCTCCGACGAGAATGACGACGATTCCGATTCCCTGGATTGCCGTTTTCCACTTGCCGCTTCGACGCGCCGGCATGATGATGTTTTCGGCCGCCGCAAGGGTTCGGAGCGTTTCGACGCTCGCTTCGCGGAAATAGATCAGAGCGACCATCCAGACGGGAGCGTATCCTGTCGCGATAAAGCAGAGGAATATCGTCATGTTCGAAATCTTGTCGCTGAACGGGTCGAGGTATTTGCCTAGCGTGGAAACTTCGCCCCATTTCCGGGCCAGATGTCCGTCCAGAAAATCGGTAAGCATGAATCCCAGGACCATCACCAGGGCTAGAATCTTGAAGACGATGTGGTTGTTCGTGTAGTTCAAGTCGTTGTCGTAGAAGAAGACCCAAAGAAAGAAAGGCGTCAGCACGATTCGCGTCATCGTCAGCTGGCTTGCAATGGAAAGGGGCTTTCGGTGGGCAGGATCGCGGTAATACCAGTAGAGGTAGGAGGCGGAAGCGGCTCCCATCAGGAGGAGGCTCGCGACCATGAAAATCTGCTGGAAACGTTCCAGTCCGAGGATATAGACAAGCATTGTCGCGTTGATGGCCACCGTGGAAATCTTTGACCATACGTGACGTCCCGGAAGGGATTTTCCCTCCCGCAAGATGGAAAGGGAAAGAAGCGAATGACCGATAACGCGGGCGAGCAGAAAGCCGCATCCGACGGAAAGGAGAATCTCGAAGTCGTCGTCCTTGATGTAGTTCCGGATAAGGATGCTCGACATCACCGTCACCGAAAGAACGCCTTCGATGACATTCAGCCACAGCTGGTAGTAAGGCGCTTCCGTTTCCTGGACGCGGAGCTGCCATGTATTCAGCCAGGTGAGGATAAGCACGATAAGCGTGAGCATCGCCGCGGAATAGTTGTGTTCCGTCCAGATGCAGGCTATCAGCGGGATAAAGAGAGCGGCGCGAAAAATTCGCCAGACGCGACCTCTCAGACGCAGGTTCAGAAGCTTTTCACTCAGAGGCATGGATGCCCTCCAACAGTTCCTTGGCGTGGGCAATCGAGGTGGGGGACTTGGCGTCGCCGAGCATCCGAGCGATTTCCACGATTCTTTCCTGATATGATAACAATTTTACGGTCGAGACGGTCCTGCCTTCCGCGTTTTCGCGCTTTTCGACGGCGAGGTGCGCCTCTGCGCGGCATGCTACCTGCTGCAAGTGCGTGATCGAGAGGACCTGGTGAAACTTGCCTATTGCGCGGAGCGCTTCGCCGACACGGTTTCCGACTTCGCCGCTGATGCCCGCATCGACTTCGTCAAAGACGAGAACCGGGGTGCGGTCGAGTTCCGCGAGTACGGACTCGAAGGCGAGAAGTACGCGGGAAAGCTCTCCGCCGGAAACGGCGAGACGCAGGGGCTTTTCCCCCTCGCCGACATTCGGCGCGATGCAGAATTCTACGCGGTCCTTTCCCGTCGGCGTGAAGGCGTCCTCGGCTATCGAGGTGACGAATCTGGCCTTGGGCATTCCAAGAGACCGCAGAGACTGTTCGACTTTCGCGTCGAGCGTGATTCTTCCCGCCTTGCGCTTTTCGGATAGCGCGTTTGCCGTTTCCCGCAGCGCGACTTCGCATTTTCCGATTTTCCTTCGAATTTCGGAAAGGTCCGCGTCGAGGTTCTCGAGGCTTTCGAGTTCGCGCTTTCGCCGGGCGAAAAGTTCGACAAGTCCCGCTTCGTCCGTATGGTATTTGCGCTTTAGGCGCTGGATCTGGGCGAGCCTGGAATTTGCCCGGTCGAGTTCTGCGGGGTCCATGTCCGATGCGCTTTCGACGTCCTTGAGCGCATCTTCGACAAAGGATAGCGAATCGTAGGCGTCGGCGATCTTCCTTGACCATTCCTCGAGTTCGGGAATCTTCGAGGCGAACTGGCGCGTCCTTGCGCTGAAGGTTTCGAATCTTTCGCGCAGACCGTTTTCCCCGTCGAAAAGATCCCGGAGTTCCTCGACGGCCCGGACTTTCGCTTCGGACTTTGCCGCCCTGGTCGTTTTCTCTTCGAGTTCCGCTTCTTCGCCTTCGCGGAGCGACGCCTTTTCGAGTTCGTTTTTCTGGAATTCGAGAAATTCCTTTTGCTCCGAAAGGCTTTTCGCGTTTTCTTCGACCCGCAGGAGTTCGGCCTTGAGGCGCGTCCACGCGCTCCAGGCGCTTTCGTATGCGGCGAGTTCCGCCTTGTCGCCGGAGTATTCGTCGAGCATTTTCCGCTGGACTTGCAGGTCGCGCAAGAGGAGCTGGTCGCTCTGCCCATGCATCTGGACAAGCGTCTCGCCGAGGCGTTCGAGGGTCGCGAGATTCACGATCGTTCCGTTTACGCGGGCGCGGCTCTTTCCGCTGGCGAGAATTTCGCGGAGGATGACAATCTCGTCGTCCGAGTCGATTTCCTGGGATTCCAGAAGGCGTTTCGCTTCGCTGTTTTCCGAAATGCGAAAAGTCGCTTCGACAGACGCCTTTTCCGTTCCGTTCCGGACAGCGGAAACGGGAGGCTTTCCGCCGATGACGGTCCTTAGCGCCGCCATCAGCATGGATTTTCCCGCTCCGGTCTCTCCGGTTATCGCGGAAAAGCCATTCCCGAATCGAAGCGTACATTCTTCGATCAGGGCGAAATTTCGGATGACAATTTGTTCTAGCATATTCCGTCCGCTTTTCAGGGCTTTTCGAATTCGATGACGCTGCGGTATATCGGGCGACCCTCTTCCCTGTATTTTTTTTCGAAATTCGTCATGATGCCTTCCGTGGGAGGCGCTTCGTCTTGCACGAGGATTTTCGCCGTCGGAAAGGCGCGAAAGGTTTCGAGCGCGATTTCGTTGTATTCCCTGTGGTCCGTTCCCCAGTAGAAAAGGCGCTTGCCCGGTTTCAGCACCCGGGCGACTTCGACGAGAAATTCATTGCGGAGAAGTCTGTTCTTGTGGTGGCGCTCCTTTGGCCACGGATCCGGGAAATACATGTGGAACGCATCGACCGTATCGTCGCGGACGCGGTCCCGCAGAAAGTAGAAAACGTCGCCCCGGAGCATCGCCGTATTTTCGCCGACGTCGTTCCGCATCTCGCGGCTCGCCGCATAGTGCGCCCATGTCAGATCCCATTCGCTTCCCAGGATGCGGAAATCCGGATGTCGCTTTCCATATTCAACGAGAAAGCCGCCCTTGCCCGAACCGATTTCGATTTCGAGATGCCCGCTTTCGTCCGGAAAGATTTCCTTCCAGTCGATTGGACGCCTGTCGGGGAGATTCCCGTCTGTCTGGATGGGCTTGCGTGTTCCCGGAACGTGCCTGTGTACAAAATGCCAGAGGCATGGAAATTCCCTGTCTCGCGAAAGGTCCCGGTAAAACTCGGGAATGGTCGTTTCCCTTTTTTTCGTGTCGTTATTGCTTTTCACGTCTTCGGTCATGTTCACCCTAGATAAATGCGACAACCTTGTCCCGGAAATCTTCCGGAATCTTTTTCTGGAGCGTTTCCAGGATATGTTCCGCGGAATACTTCATCGAAAAATGGTTCAGGACGATATACTTGCAGCGCATGGAATCCCGGTGGGATTCGAGTGCCCTTGCTACCTGGGAAATGTGCGTGTGCCCCTTTTTCTCCGCCATCGATTCCTCGCCGTCATCGAGGAACGTGCATTCGGAAACGAGAATTTCGGAATTCCAGACGGACTGGATTTCGGGATCTTCCAGGTTTTCGCCGAGCGCGTCCCCGAGAAAGGAAATCATCGGGTCGAAAACTTCGCGCGTAATGCATAGGCCCTGCTTGCGGAGTTCGATGATCCTTGCCGTTTCGAGTCCCAGATATTCGGGCTTCAGCTTGTTCTTGTGGCTGTAGAGCGTAACGCCCATCGACGGCAGAAAGTGGGCCTTTCCCAGTTGCGCGTGCTTCACGGGAAACGCTTCGATCGATAGGTCCTTTCGGTAGCGGAGGGGAATTTTCTCCCCGGCGGGCATCGGCACGATTTCCGGGAGCTTGAAGCGGTTTTCCGGAACGCCTTCGAACATCGCCTCGGAGTGGATCCACGCCTTTGCGCCCGGAACCAGGTCTTCCGGCATGTAGTAGAACGAGGAGCGCTCGACGCCCATCATCCGACGGAGGCTGTGATGCCGCATGAGGCATCGGCTGTGGTCTCCGTGGGCGTGCGTCAGGAATACATGGTTGATGCCGATTGCGGAAACGGGACATTCGCCCATATCGACGCAAAAATCGAGTTCGGGAAGCTGCAGATAGGTGGCTAGCCCCGATACGGAAAATCCGCACATCTGGATCTTGCCGATGTGATGCCGGACCTGGCGTAACGCGTTGTGCAGAGTGCGGTTTTCTTGCATTTCGGGCGAAAAGATAGTAAGTTTTCTCTAGAGGTTGCGACATGAAGAAGCGTCTTTTGGACTATATCGCGCAGACGGAAAGCTTTCTTTCGAACGATTTCTCGCTGGAAGCGGGCGAGGCCGCCCTTGCGGACCTGGTTCTGCAAATCCGTTTCTTTGCGCACGAACGCCTGGCGCACCTCCTGGTGACGCTTTTCTTCGCTCTGCTTCTTGTTCTCGGAATTCTCTTTTTCCATGCGTTTCCGTCGATTCTCGTTCTCGCGCTCTCCATCGCCTTTCTCGCTCTGCTCGTGCCTTACATCCGCCATTACTACATTTTGGAAAACGGGACGCAGAGACTCTATGCGCTTTACGATGAACTGAACAGGAAAGTGAACGAACGAAAGTTTCGGGAAAAATCGATGAATTGACAAATTTTGTCAATTTCAAATACTATGTTTCCGATGTCCCATTAAAAGGAGGTTTTTATGGGCTTTCTTCTTTTCCTGTCCGGCTGTCTTCTCGGAGCGCTCGTTCTAGGCTATTTCTGGATGCGCGAAAGAACATCGCTTCGCGAAGAAATCGCGGCAGCCAATGCGATGGCGGAATCCTTGCGGCAAAAGCTTGGCGAAACTTCCGAAGAAAAGGCGCGTGTCGAAGCGAAGCTTTCCGAATCGGAAGAAAAATCGGCAAGGGCGGAACGGGAGCTGGTCGAAGCCCGCTCCGAAGCGAAAAATTTCCAGGACAGGCTGAAAGATGCCAATGCCGCCCGGGAAGAAGACAGAAGGATTCGGGAAGAGGAAAAGGAGAAGGAAAGGAACATTCGGGCGGAAGCCCAGAAGAATTCCCTTCTGGAATTCAAGGCGCTCGCCGACAGGATTTTCGAGGAAAAGTCGAAGCGGTTCACCGAAACGAACCGGGAAAGCGTCGAATCCCTTCTGAAGCCGCTCGGCGAAAAGCTTTCCTCTTTCAACGAGACGGTCCGGGAAACCAAGGAGACGAGCATCCGGGAAAGGGCCACCATCAGGACGCAAATCGAGAATCTCGTCAAGCAGACGCAAAGCGTTTCCAGGGAAGCGTCGAATCTCGCGAAGGCGCTCAAGGGAGATTCCAAGGTCCAGGGCGACTGGGGGGAAATGGTCCTTTCGACGATTCTAGAACGTTCGGGCCTCCAGAAAAACGTTCATTATACCGTGCAGGAAAGCGTGAAGATGCCCAACGGAAAGAATGGAAGGCTCGATGTGCTTCTGCGGCTTCCCGACAATCGGACAATCATCATCGATTCGAAGGTCTCCCTGACCGCATACGAAAGGTTCCTGAATTCGGACGACCCCGCGGTCCAGGAGGCTTCCCGGAAGGAACACTGCCAGTCCGTAAAGAAGCACATCGACGAACTCGCCGCCAAGAAGTATGACCAGGCGCAAAGCGACACGCTCGACTTCGTGGTCCTCTTCATGCCCATCGAAACGGCCTATCTGCTCGCGATGCAGAGCGATCCGAATCTGTGGAGCTACGCTTACAGCAAGCACATCCTGATGGTCAGTCCGACAAATCTTATCGCATGCATCCGGCTCGTCTCGGATATTTGGCGGAGAGAAGCGCAAAGCAGGAACGCCGAGGAAATCGCAAAACAGGGAGAAAAGCTTTACGAAAAGTTCGTAGGCTTTGCCGATAGCTTCGGGAAAATAGGATCCGGTCTCAAAGGCGCGCAAGACGCTTACGACAAGGCGCTCGGGCAGCTGAAAAACGGCCAGGGAAACTTGACCGCCCAGGCGCAAAAGCTCTTGAAACTCGGCGTCAAGACCACGAAGAGTCTTCCGAAAAGCCTCGAAAACGCCGATTTTTCGGAAGAGTAAAGGTCTCCTCTAAAAATTCAATTTTCAAAAATTTGGTTGCGACGCTGCGCGCTGGTTCGTCATCCCTGCCTTCGCTTGGTTTCTCTCGAATTTTCTTAACCAAGGCTATTTTCAGGGGTGACCTAAAATTCTTTTGCCTTTGCCGGCTGAAAAGTGTATTTTATCGAAAACCTTTTTCACCTCCACTTCATGACAGGAGTTTTCCCCTATGCGCGATCTGATTGACAAGTTGCTGAAGAAAGGCTATTCGGTTCTCTTTTCGATGGAGGGCGGGTTTCCCGTTATCCGCATTATCCAGGGCAAGGACGTGGAACATCCGGTCAAAAGCTGCAGTCTCGGTTCCGGGGCGTTTCGCTCCGCGGTAGAGGATTCGCTCCAGTCCCTGATTCTCGATTTGGAGCGTCACCGGGAATAGTCCGGTATCGCGGGATAAATTTCTATATTTGGCTCCGTCAACGAACGAGGCCATTTTGACTACCAATCCAGAAATCGCGAAGCGCCGAACCTTTGCCATTGTCAGCCACCCGGATGCGGGAAAGACAACGATTACCGAAAAGTTTCTCTGGTATGGAAAGGTTATCCGCGAAGCGGGGCATGTCCGCGCCAAGGCGAACCGCAGCTACACGGTCAGCGACTGGATGAAGATCGAGCAGGAACGCGGAATTTCCGTTTCGAGTTCCGTCCTGAATTTTCCGTTTGAAGGCTGCTGGTTCAACCTGGTCGATACGCCGGGGCATCAGGACTTTTGCGAAGATACCTACCGCGCGCTCACCGCTGTCGATTCCGCGCTTGTCCTCATCGACAGCGTAAACGGTGTCGAAAAACAGACGATCAAGCTGATGGAAGTCTGCCGGATGCGGCACACGCCGATTATCACGTTCATCAACAAGATGGATCTCGACGGCCGCCCGGTTCTCGACTTGCTCGACCAGATCGAGTCCGTCCTGAAAATCAAGGCGATTCCGTTCACGCTCCCGATAGGCGTCGGGAAGCTTTTCAAGGGTGTCTATTCGATAGCGGAAAACACGTTCAACGTCTATGACGAAAAGTCCGGTCATCAGGAAATTCTCCAGATGGATGGTCCGGACGATCCGCGGCTTGTCGAGCTCTGCGGGGAAAACTGGGTCGCCCAGTTCCGCGAAGAATACGATATGGTGACGGGCGGAATGGATCCGTTCGACCATGAGCTTTTCCTGAAAGGGGAAATGTGCCCTGTCTTTTTCGGCAGCGCTGTAAACAACTTCGGCGTCCGCCAGCTGCTCAACGCCTTTGCGAGTCTCGCTCCGGCGCCTATGCCACGCGAAACGGACAAGAGAACGGTCTCTCCCGAGGAATCGGACTTCAGCGGCTTCGTTTTCAAGATCCAGGCGAACATGGACCCGAAGCATCGCGACAGGACGGCTTTTCTCAGAATCTGTTCCGGGGAATTTGCCCGAGGGGACAAGGTCTATCACGTGCGTTCCGGCAGGGAAATCCGGCTTGCCGCTCCGACGGCGTTCCTCGCGAAGGACAAGGAAGTCATCGATACGGCGTGGGCGGGCGACATCGTAGGCATCAACGATCCCGGACTTTTTCACATCGGCGATACGCTCACGAAGGGCGAAAAGATGAACTTTACGGGCATTCCCGATTTCGCTCCGGAATTCTTTGCCCGCGTCACGCTCTTGAATCCTCTCAAGTCCAAGCAGCTTTCGAAGGGTCTCAAGGAGCTGACGGAAGAAGGCGCGACCCAGCTGTATCAGCCGTTCAAGTCGGCGATTCCCGTTATCGGCGTCGTGGGGGAGCTCCAGTTCGACGTTCTCAAGTATCGCTTGATGGCGGAATACGGCGCGGACGTTTCGCTCGACCGAATTCCTTCTTACGGTGTCCGCTGGATTGTCGGCCCAGCCCAGGACGTGGAAAGGTTTGTCGATGAAAACGGCATCGACTGTATGCGCGACAAGGAAGAACGCTTCGTGTGCCTCTTCCCGAACGAATACCGTCTGAGCCTCGCCGAGAAGAACTTCCCGACGCTCAAGTTCCAGGAAACGTCGCTTTCCTAAGGAAGATGCGGATGCCAAGATTTTCCTTGCCGATGAAAGAGCTTTTCCTTTTCGCGTTCCTCTTTTTGCTCGCTTGCGGCGGGACGGCAAGAAATCCCGAAGAAAAGATTGTCGTGCAGGAGCCCTTGCCGGAAAGCTCGTCTGCGGATTTTTCCCTCTCGTCGAGTTCCGCGGAAGTGCCGGAAGTTCCCGATTCGACGGTTTCCGAGGTTTCCTTTTTTGCCATCGGGGACGTTCTCTTTCACACGCCGCTTTTTAAAAATTGCGCGGAAGATTCTTCCCGGTGCCATTTTGACGGAATTTTTGCCCTCTGGAAAAGGGACATCGAAACGGCGGACATCGCCGTGGTGAACCAGGAAACGGTTTTCGTTCCGCGGAGCGAAGGCTATTCGTCCTATCCGAACTTCGGGTCGCCGGAAGAACTAGGCCTTGCCGAAATCGCCGCGGGCTTTGACATCGTGACCCATGCGACGAATCATACGATAGACCGTGGCGCTCGCGCTGTCGATTACACGCTCGACTTCTGGAAGGACAAGCCGGCGAAGGCTCTGGGAATCCATGCGACGGAAGCTGACCGGGATTCTGTCTTTACGCTCGAAAGGAACGGCATCCGCTTTGCCTTCGTAAACTTCACCTATGGGCTGAACGGCCAGAAACTGCCGGAAAACCGCCCGTATCTCGTGGATCTTCTGGATTCGAACGGAAACTGGATTTCCCTTGTGCGAAGGGCGGAATCCCGCGCAGAGGTGACCGTCGTCTTTTTGCATTTCGGGACGGAATACACGGCGCTTCCGACGGAAGAAGCGATGCGACAGGCGGAACTGGCGATCGATGCCGGGGCGGATATTCTAGTCTGCGCGCATCCCCATGTCATCGAGCCTTATGGAATCTTTGCGACGGCGGCAGGGAACCGTGCGCTCGTTTACTGGTCGCTCGGAAATTTCATCTCGAACCAGCAGCAGCTCGAAACGAACCTGGGCGGGGTGGCAAAGTTTACCGTGCGAAAGACGCAGAAAGGCGACGAGAAAAAAATCGAAATTCTCTCGGCGACTCTTGAAGCCTCGGTAACGCAGCAGGAACCGGGAAACTACCACGCCGTCCCGCTCGAAGCCTATACGGAAGATCTCGCGAAGGCGCACTTGCTGCGCAGGAAAATTCCCGAGTTTACGCGGGAAAATCTGCAAAAGGCTTTCCAAAAAACGCTTGGCGAATCGGAGCTTTGCCGGACGGTTTCGCCCGCGGACGGATTACCGCTGCCGATAACGAACTTGTCGAAACCCGACGCATCGAATTTTTAATACAAGGAGTTCCATGATGAAATCTGTACCCATTACGCTTCTCGCCGGTTACCTCGGCGCGGGCAAGACCACTCTCCTGAACCACGTTCTGAACAACCAGCAGGGATACCATGTCGCGGTCATCGTCAACGACATCGGCGAAGTGAACATCGACCAGACGCTGATCGAAAAGGGCGGAAATGTCCAGCAGAAGGATTCCGTCGTGCCGCTTTCGAACGGTTGCATCTGCTGCACGCTCAAAACGGACCTTCTCGAACAGATCGCGCAGATTCTGGAACAGGACAAGTTCGACTACATTCTCATCGAAGCGAGCGGCATTTGCGAACCGCTCCCGATTGCGCAGACGATTACGCTCATGGGGTCCAAGCTAAAGAACCGTGACGGGAAGCCGCTCCCGTGTCACCTCGACGGCATCATCTCGGTTGTCGATTGCATGCGGCTCGCTACGGAATTCGGCGGCGGCGAAAAGCTCCTTGACGAAAACAGGGACGAGGAAGATGTCGCGAGCCTTCTCGTGCAGCAGATCGAATTTTGTAACACGATAGTCCTGAACAAGGTGGATAGCGTTTCCGCAGACGAACTGAAGCATGTCAAGGCGGTTGTTCGCGCTCTCCAGCCCGAAGCGAAAATGATCGAAACGAATTTCGGCAAGGTCGATATCAAGGATATTCTCGATACGAAGCTTTTCGACTTCAACAAGGTCTCGAGTTCCGCCGCCTGGATCCGGCAGTTGGAAAATCCTGAAGAAGAGGAAGAAGGGGAGTCGGAAGAATACGGCATCGGGACATTCGTCTATATGAACCGTCGCCCGTTCAATCGCGAAAGGCTCGAAAAGTTTCTGGACAACTACCCGAACAGCATTATCCGCTCCAAGGGAATCCTCTGGTTTGAAGACGATCGCGTGTATTCCTACATCTTTGAACAGGCCGGCAAGGATGCGAGCGCGCGTTGCCTCGGACGCTGGATTGCTTCGCTGAACAAGGGCGAACAGGAACGCGCTCTCGCCGAGGAACCCGAAGTCCGAAAGATGTGGGACGAGAAATACGGCGACCGTGAAATCCGCCTGGTTTTCATCGGGCAGCACATGGATAAAAAGGATATCACGGCAAAGCTTGACGCGTGCCTCGGAGAATGATCTTTTAAAATCGCGAATTCTCATCGTCAAGTAAATCGAATCTAGGCGGAAAAGCGAAAAAGTGAATGCGGTCTCGTTCTATCCGGGTTCCCCGATGAGTGTCGTCAACGATGCCGGTTCCGTGTTCTATGCGGAACTGACGCTAACCGAAGCGATTGCGGCGTACGGGACAGCCTATTCGGGACAGGGGCCGCTAATCGGCTTGCACCGCCTAATGCCACCCAACAGTTACTTTCCCTATTGGGATATCACCGATGACCCGAGTTACATTGATAGCGCAGAGACGAAATACGCCGAAGCGACCGGCATCGCTTTGTTGGATGAAGACGGCAACCTGCTCAACGAATTCGCCTGTTACGATGAAGACGGCCCGATGCAAAAAGCGAAAATCCGTGTCCGCGCCATGGCTAGGGACGATGGTTACGGTTCGACCCGTGCGAGCAATCTTGCCTTGTATGTGGAGAATACGGGAGCGGCTCCGGTAAACGGATTCGAAGTGCGCTACTACTATAGGGATTCCGCCGAGACGGAACTGGATATAAATTGGAACGAATTTGCTTCGGCTAGGAAGATAAATGCGGGCAGAGATTTAAACTACGCATTCTTCGTGTACGAGGATGTCATCTTGAACGCAGGCGACAAGTCCGATTACGGGAACGGCGTGCAGTTCGCCTAGCATCACCCGAACTGGACCGACGACTTTAATGCCGACGACGATCCTTCGCATTACAACCTAAAGAGTGGTGAAATGGCGGAGGCGGATTCCGTTCTGGTCTTGGATCGGCTCGGAAACCTGCTCTGGGGCCATGCGCCACAGCCGAAGTTCGGGACAGGCTACGTGATTAAAGAAAATTCTGCGGACCTGGTGCATCGGGATGGCGACATCATCTATGTAAATATCGAGGATGGCGACTACTACATCCTTGAAACGGTAAACGCCATCGGCGTGCCGCAGAAGACCCTGTTCAAGGGTTCGTGGGATGTCGGCGAACATTCCGTGACCGTTGACATCGGCAGCCTGCGCCCCTCCAGCTTTATCGTGTTGCGCAAGGGGTCCGAGATTCTCTCGTGGAAACTTTTAAACTAACAAAGGGAAAAAATTGACGATTCATTCTCTTGCCTGTATAACTTTCTCGACATTTCTGTTTTCCGCCTGTTCGGAGAACAGTTCCTCTGCGGAACCGGAAGACACCTTCGATGCGGCGGTTGTCTGCCCGGCAGACGGCCTGAATGCCTATGGCGAACCGAACCGCGGAACGTTTACGGACGCACGAGACGGACAGGAATACAAGTACGTGACCATCGGAAGCCAGGTCTGGATGGCGGAAAACCTGAATTATAATGATAGCTTGCCGCGTGACATGAGCTGGGGCTGGCCTTCCTTTTGTGCGGATTCGGCTTGTTCAAAAGGTCGTCTCTACGTTGATACGTTGGCCTTGAGGGCGTGCCCCTCTGGATGGCATTTGCCGAGCGAAGATGAATTTCTAAGGCTTATCGATACTATAGGGAGAATCGATAGCGCCGGATTGCACTTGAAAGCGACGGAAGGCTGGATTTCACTGAACCCCGGAATTTCTTCTAACGGAACGGATGATTGTGGCTTTGCCGTGTTGCCTACTCCTATGGATGTCTGGCCTGGAAAATTCATCGCAAAAGAAGACGGCTATATAGGGCGACTAGGTTTTATTTATGGATATGTAAAATTCACTATAGAAAATCAGAGCGTCACTTTTCATAGGGCACTCAATGACGGTGCAGAGCGTGCTAGAATGATGACCCCCGTTCGCTGCGTAAAGGATTGAAGTTTCAATTTTCCAGGTGCTATCAAATAATAATTTAAAATGAAACAGCGGATTCTTTCGGAATCCGCTGTCTGAATTTTGAATGAAATGTGAAAGAACGTTAGCGGCTGTAGTATTCGACCACGAGCTGTTCCTGGAGCTGGACCGGAATCTGGGCGCGAAGCGGGGTCGCGACGAGCTTGCCTTCCATCTTGTCCTTATCGACCGAAACGTATTCCGGAAGGGTCGGGGCGCTTTCCAGGGCTTCCTTGATCTGGACGTGATTCTTGGAACGTTCCCGGACGGAAATCACGTCGCCGGCCTTGACTAGACGGCTCGGGGAGAAGCTGCGGACGCCGTTCACGGCAAAGTGCCCGTGGGCGACATACTGGCGCGCGGCGAAGATGGTACGGGCAAAACCCATGCGATAGACCAGCGCATCCAGTCTGGTTTCGAGAAGGATCATCAGGTTGTCACCGGCAGAACCTTCGCGACGGTTGGCTTCGGCATAGGTCTTCGCCATCTGGGCTTCGGAAATGTTGTAGGTGAAGCGAAGACGCTGCTTCTCGACAAGCTGCTGCTTGTAAACGGAAGCGGACTTCTTGCGATCTTGACCATGCTGACCGGGGCCGAAGTTGCGGCGGTCGAGAACCTTTTGGGTCTTCTGGGTGATGGCTAGCCCGAGAGAACGGGCGACCTTGGCTTTGGGTCCACGATAGGACATTGTTACCTCGAAAGGAAGCTCTTTCGTTAAACCGGAGATGCTGGCAGAGCTTGGCACGACATCCCGGGGTCTCCAAAGATAGAAAAAAATCCTATGGCGAGTCGGAATCGCTGATAAAAACATTCAACGTGTCGCGTGCATGGGGATCGGCAAGGCTCTGGGCTATCAGGTGGATGATTTCGCCCGCGCTGTTCGGGTCGGTCGTGATGGCGATGTTCGTCGCCCCGATGAGCTGCTCGGTTCCATAACCGGAACAGCTGCTTTCCGAATAGGCGGAGCGGATGAGTCCCAGATCCGCGCAGGGAACATACCAGACGGCATTGCTGCTCGCGTCGGAAGGTTCAGCGCGGAGAGCCAGCCTCGAAAAGTGGAGCGTGTCCCCGGTCGAGACGTTCCTTGTCTCGAGAGGTTCCTCGCGTTCCTCGTCGTAGAAGAAAAACCGGGTGACATAGCCGAATCGCTCGATGGATGTCTTGAGCGTCAGGATCTGGCTCTGGGAATTCGGCGGGGAATTCAGGCGGACGTAGTGCAGGTAGAAAGGACCCTTTTTGTCGGCGACAAAGAGTCGCCGTGTTTCCGAAACGGATGCGACGGAATCTCCGGCGGAATCCAGAATCGCGTATGTCGCCGGGTAGCTTGCGCCCGAATAGTATCCTTCGATTTCGTGGGAAACCTGGATGGAATCTCCCTTGTCCAGGTTGGCGAGCCATACGTATTGCTCTTGTCGCAGATAGTATTTGGCGGCGTCGTTCTTTTCGCGGACGACGACCAGCGTGTCGCCGACGGTTCTGATGGAATCGGGATTTGCCAGGTATTCGCCCTTTAGAAGGTCGCGGGAACTGGTCTGGATTTCAAAGTAGGCATAAGGACCCGTCGTGTAGTCGGGGGCGCCTTGGGGATAGACGGCAACGGCATAGTCCGCCTTTTTTTCGGGTAGGATCTGCTCGTCGATCGGGTTTCCCGAAGCGACGTCTTTTCCGTCCTTTTGCAGGTCGATTCCCGAAATCGACTTGCCGGAGGCTTTCACGTTGATGCTTTTGCCGACCGATGCGGAAAATCGGACGACGGCTTTTTTAGGGGCGGTTTCCAGGAGGAAGAATCCGCGCAGCGTATCTCCGGGCGCAATCGTCGTGGAATCATCCCCGTCTGCATAGATGTAATGACCGGAAAGAACATTTGCCGCCATCAGGAATTCGGACGAGGAATCCTTTCCGCTTTTGACGGGGACATCGACGTAATAGAATCCCGAGCCTTGGGTCGTGACGAATCGGGAATGTGCGAAACTCGTGTCGCCGAATCTTGCGAATGCGTCTTGCGTATTGTAAACCGTATCGCCTGCGTCAATCGTGTATGTCTCGGGCACAAGGTTTTTTCCCTGCTCTTCGCGGACGAAAAAGGAATCGGGGCTTTCTCCGGAGGCTTTCCTTGCGAAAATTTCGATGAGCGTTCCCACGGGATATTCGCCGAGGTATAGCTTGCAGGATCCTTCCGCTGTCTTGCACGAAATGGATAGCGTGTCGGAAGATAGCGTGTCGGCATAGGTGACGTCTAGCCGGTTGGATAGCGAACTGGAAGATTCGGAAGAAGAACTCGTCGAAGAGGAGCTTTCGCTTGCCGACGATCCGCTGTCGCTTCCGCAGCCGACAAGCGCTGCGGCAAGAAGTATAGGTAAAAAGGAAAAAAGTTGGGACTTCATGGGACACCTAGTTCAGGATGTAGAATTTCTGTTCTTTCGAAAAGGATTCGCCGGAAACCTTGAGCGTGTATTTTCCGGTGGGGAAGTTCTTCGCCTTGAATTTGAACGTGTATTTCTTTTCGCTTTCGAGTTCTCGCCCGCATAGCTGCTGGATGAATTTGCCGGATTCGTTGAAAATCTCGATCTTTACGAATTGGGGTTCCCCGATCGTGAGGTCGAAGTTGCAGTCGAGCGAAACGATGTTGATGTTCACCTTGGAAAGCGAGATGGCGCTTTCGGTCGCGGCGCCGCTGACCGTGCGGTTCGAATCGAAGTAGCTGACGTAGAGCGCGGGGGCGAGCGCCTTGCCCGCTTCGCGCGAATAGACGTAGTAGTTCGAGTCGGACGGGGCGACTGCCGAAAGGATGAACGTGAAGAGCTTCGACTTGTGTTTCCGCTTCATGAATTCCGTGAGGCTTGCGCTCTTGAGGAACGAGCCGAACGGCGAGTTCGGGTTGGGCGTGATCGTGCCGAGATAGCTCGTGTAGCGCGGATCGATTCCGCCGCCGCGCGACTTCTTGGGAACATAGGCGCCGCCGGGCGCATTCTGGTTTGCCGGAGCGTTATACCAGTTCAGTTCGGTTTCCTGCCAGTCTGCCGGGGCGATTCCGTCGCCGAAATCCTTTCCCGGTTCTTCGAGAAGTCCGAAGACATTCCACTGGACAGGCTTTTTCTTGTTCTTGTAGCGCGGATCGTCCGGGACGGAAAGCTGGAGCGCCGCATCGGAGATAGGTCCTGGAATCGCCGAAACGTCGAACTTGAGGTAGATCTTCGCGCTTGAACCTTGCTTGCTGTAACCTATCTGTAACAGGGAATCGCTGCCGTGTTCCGTGTACGTGTCGAATTCCGAAACCCAGGTGTCCATGCCGCGTCCAGAGGCGACGCCGTTTCCGCTGTGATCCTTGGTCGTCGTGCGAAGGTCGAAAACGTAGATGTGTGTCGTGTCGGACGACTTGAACTCGCCGTCGTCCGCCGTGAACGAAATGCCGTATCTGCCGCTGTAGGAAAAAGTGACGTCTGTTTCGTATTCCTTTTCGTCGGAGAAGACGACGCGTCCCGGTCCGCTCACCTTCTTCCATTCGACGGGGTCGCTGCAGTAGCCTTTGTTTCCGCGGCCATCGTCGAAGACCACGCCGGAAAGTCTTGCCTTGTCGGACTGGAGAAGGATCATGTTCTCGGCGCCTTCGACTTCTGGCGGTTCGTTCTCGCCGACTTTCGGGACGTAGCCGACAAAGAGCGTCATCATGGTGCCGCCGCTCGGATTCTTGAGAAGCCCGCTCGATTCGAGCGTCTTGGATTCTCCGTTCCGGGTTTCGACCGCGATTTTCGGGAAGGCGTTCCCCTGGAGAAGGGTTTCGCGGAAACCTTCGACGGAAAGGCTTGCGGAATCGTTGATGAACATCGGCGCGGTCTTCGCCTTGCGGCTCGATATGACGTGGACGCCTAGAAGTTCCGCTTCGCCGCGGTCCCGGTTGAGGAGAACCGTGTTGCCGTTTTCGGCGGTAAGCCCCAGAATCCAGAGCGTTCCGCCGTTGTTCTCGATTTTCGTCTTGCGGTCGTTGTTCATGTAGAGGCTGCGGGCCCACACGTGCTGGAGGTTGATTTCCATGTGGCTAATGGCGACATCTTCCATGTAGAGATCGCCTGCGCCCGATTTCGCGCTCGCATAGTCCTTGATCTTCATGTTCTTGAGAATAAGTGTCTGGGGCGATTTGTGGAAGATGCCCGCGCCGAATTCCCCGAATCGCTCGAACGTGATTTCCTTGAACGCGCCGCCTTCGACGATGAACTTTCCGGTGCCGTCGATTGTAGCTTCCGTTCCGATAATCTTCCGTACTCGGTTTCGGATGATGACGTCCCGGTTGATGGTGTAGCGGCCTCCCGGGGTGAAGTAGATGGTTTCCGCTCCGTCGTCGATAGCCTGCTGGATTGCCTTGGAATCGTCGCTGCCCGTGCCAGTCGTTCCGCCGTAGTCTCCCGCGATGCCTACCCACTGGTCGGGCGATTGTTCCATGGGAATTAGAGTCTCGGCGATGGAAAGCTTGAACGAGTATTGCGGGGAATGGCATAGGTTCGTCGGAATGTCGGAGGAATATTCGATGATTTCCGGGCCGGGAAGCCCTTCGCCGCTAGCGGGTCCCCTGTCTTCGATCGCTTTCGCGTAACGGCTCGTGGCGATGTCCCGCGCAAAGAGGAAACCTTCATTGTAGATGGCGGGATCCTTGGCCTTTTTCTTTCCCGTGTATTCGAGCGCGCCGCCGATCATCGTGAGCAGGGCGTTTTCGCCGAAGTTCGCGATGGCGGGGACTTCATTGTGGCTGCGAAGATTGCGGATGGTGAGAACCTGGTCGTGGTTTTCGATGCCGTACTTTTTCTGGCCGTGGAGGGTGATGTGTTCGAAAGTCATCCCGTACATCGGAAACCCGGTAAGGATTCCGACGTCGAATCCCCGGATTTCCACGTTCTTCACGAGCAGCGGCCCGATGCCTTCCGTGTAGTTCATGTCGATGCCCGCGACGCCTGTCCCGTCCCCCGAAAAGATCTTGACGTTCAGGATGGTTCCCTGGTAGTTCGCGTTGAAGCGGATGCCTATCGCGCCGGGGTTTTCCTTGCCGGTGTGGAGCGAAATGTCGCGGATGGCATTTCGGTTGTGCGGGTAGTTTCCCACGCCCGTGTAGAGCATTGCGCGCGGCGCGTCTGGATTGTCGTAGCCGTAGGAATTGTCCTTGAGTACGATGTGCGTTCCGCCCATGCTTTCGCCCTGGAGAATCGTACGGCGGTAGGAATTTTCTTCCTTTTCCGCCTGGGGCCAGCTGAGCTGCCTGGAAATCAGGTATGTCCCGTTTGGCAGATAGATGACGTAGTTTCCGTTCGGGTGATCGTCTAGCGCCCGCTGGATGATTTCCGTGACATCGGTCTTGCCGTCGGTCTTTGCGTTATAGGGAGACTTTGTGACATCGACGATGCCGGAACCGTGCGGAAACTGCACTTGTGCAAGAAGGGCAAGCGGCAAGAAGAGAACTAGCGCAAAGAATCGGTACAAGGAAAACCTCGCAAGGGAATATCTGCCTACAATATAGACTTTCTTTCGAAAAAGATAGCCTTTTTTCCGCGGATGGCATTTGGAAATGCAAAAAAGCCCTGCGCAAGGCAGGGCGAAATTTCGGTCGGATTTCGTTTAATTTCCGAGATCTTCGGTCGCTTGCATCAGCTGCCAGAGCACGGCCTTGTGGGCATGCAGGCGGTTTTCCGCTTCCTCGAACGCCAGGTTTACCTTGGGATTGTCCATGACGGAATCCGTGATTTCCTCGCCGCGGTGCGCCGGAAGACAGTGGCTGACCTTGCAGCTTTCCGGAGCGAGCTTCAAAAGTTCGTCGTTTATCTGGAAAGGCCTGAAATGGTTCTGCTTGGATTCCTTTTCGCCTTCCTGGCCCATGCTGACCCAGACATCGCTATACAGGATGTCCGCATCCTTGACGGCTTCCTTCGGATCATGGAAGACGCGGTAGGCGGTGCCGCGTTTCCTGAAGTACGGTTCCATCTCCTCGATGACGGCTTTCGGCTGCTCGTATCCTTCGGGGCAGGCGAGCGTAAAGTTCATGCCGAGCTTTGCGCAGAGGACGAGGAAGGAGTTCGCGACATTGTTGCCGTCCCCGATGAAGGCGATGGTCTTGCCGGCGAAATCGCCGATGTTTTCGCGAATCGTCTCGGCAAACGCGAAGGCCTGGCAGGGGTGGGAATCGTCGGTCAGGGCGTTCACGACCGGAATCGATCCGTATTCGGCGAGCTTTTCGACAAGTTCCTGCCTGAAGCAGCGGACGACAAGCGCGTTCACCCAGCGGGAGAGACAGTAGGCTACGTCGTGGACGCTTTCGCGCTTTCCAAGCCCGATGGAATCCGGGGAAAGCAGGACGGCGGATCCTCCGAGCTGGTTCATGCCGACCTGGAATGTCGTGATGGTGCGAAGCGACGGCTTTTCGAAGAACATCCCGATGGACTGTCCCTGGAATCGGTCGGAATACTGTCCGGCGTGAACTTCCTTCTTGAGACGCATCGCGATTTCGATCGTTTCGAGTATGCGATCCTCGTCCCAGTCGGCGAGGCGCAGCAAATGCCTGTTTCTGTCAATCATTTTTGATCAGGTCCTTTTTCGGGAAAAACAAAAAAACCGGTCCAAAAGGCTTTGGGCGGGTTCCGTTTCCCCGAACGATGGGGATGTCCTTGATTTCTATTACAAATCTAGCATAGGGGACGTGTCTTGGCAAGGGGTGCTTCAGATTGTCGTCAGATAGTAGTCCGGTCGAACGCCCAGGAACCTTTCGTCTTCGGCGAGATCTTCGGCGGGTTCGTTTCTGCCGACGAGAAGTGCCGCGTCGATTCCCGCGTTTTTCGCGCCTCCGATGTCCGTGGCGAGCGTGTCGCCTATCATGATCGTGCGCATGGGGTGCGGAAGCGTGGAAAGCGCCGTGTCGAAGATTTCCCGGAAGGGCTTTCCGAAGTAGAAGACCTGGGGCTTGGCTTCGAGATAGAGCCTGTGGGCGTAGGCGCCCGATACGGGATCCCGCGGCTTTCCGATGCGCGGTGCCCAGGCGTCCGGATTCAATACGACGAGTCTTGCGCCTTTCCGCTTCAAGATTTTGACGGCGCGATCGAAGAAGGATTCTTCCTTGCCCGTAGCGGAAACGATGACTGTCGCTTCCGAGGGATTTTCGGAAATCCTGACATTGGCCGCTTCGAGGAAGGCCGCTCCGCCAGGACGTCCGATGTAGAAGGCTTCGCGGATGCCGTTTTCTCTGGCGAAAGCGGGGAAGAGGTCTCCCGACGAGACGATTTCGGATGCGTCAAAAGGTATCTGCATCCGGTCGAGGCTTTCTTCTAGCTGCGAAACGGACGCGGATGCCGCGTTCGTCACGAGCCTCATTGGCTTTTTGGCTTTGCGTACCTTTCGGTACATTTCCAGTGCGCCGGGATAGAGAACTTCGCGCTGCGCATAGAACGTTCCGAACGCGTCGAAGAAGAACGCTTCGTATTCCTGGAGAAGAAAATCGAGCGAAACGTTCCGTGCCGCGCCTTGTGCCTGCCGGATGTTTCCGTGCCGGAAATAATGAGCGTAGATTTCCCGTTCGAACGCTTCCATCGGAGTCTCGAAGTCCTTGGCGTTAGTTTGTGATGATTCCGTAATCGCGGCCTTCTGCCGGAACGACCAGTCGCATTTCGGAAAGAATGCCGATTCTCTCCTTGAGAATGCTCTTGAAGTCTTCGCCGAGTTCCTCTTCGTTGTCCTGGTCGAGATTGTAGGCGTAAAAGCTTCCGTCGCCGAAAAGGGTGAAGCAACAGTCCCAGTCGATCTTGGATTTCTCGTCGTCCATGCTTTCTAGCATCAGGATGGGGCGCGGAGCGGGAATCGGGGAAGCGTGACCGTTTTCGTAGAGAAAGTAGTTCCGCGTGACGAGCAGATGTTCTAGCGCCATCGAGGGCCTTGTGGCGGAAAACTCGTTTCGCAGACGCCGGATGTTTCCCAAATCGTCTTCGAAGGGATCCTGGAAGTCCGCGGGGAGGACGATTTGCCAGTAGTCGAACTTCTTGCCGGACGCGTCGAAGCGATCCTGCCATTCCCTCGGAGGCGCGGGTCGCGTTATCAGAAAATCCTCGAATCCGTCGAGAATCTCGTTGAATCTGGAAACGTAGGGCGCTTTGCGCTGGGATTCGATAAGCGATAGAAGCGAATCGATTTTTTCGTCGGTGGACAGTTCCCTGGGTTCGCCGGTTTCTTCGTTCATTACCATTCCTCCGATGTCTTGACTGTGAGACTCATCGCGAGATGCTTTTCGTAGTAGGCGCTTTCGTCGATGAAAATTGGCCACACGCTGCTTTCTCCGTCGAAGCGAATCGTCCTGTAGTCGAATGTCTGGAAAAGCGGATCGCCGGGCTTGACTTCGCCGTAGTCTCCGTTTCTCAGGTTCGGGTGGACCATTGCGGTTATCTTTCCGAACCTGTCGCGCGGATAGTCGATGTCCCTATATTGCGTGTAGATATCGACCTTTCTTTTTGGCTTGTCCTGGAGCGTCCCCGCGTTCCATTCTTCGGCGAGTTCGAGGTAGCGGAGGACGACCTGCTCTGTTTCCCGGAAAAGTTTCGCGTCTAGCGAACCGTGAGGTTGCGGACCGACTTCAAGACAGATGTCCGCCTTGGCGACCGTTCCGAAGTAGGGCGATTCTTCGCGTTCTTCCGGCTGGTAGTAGATAGACGCGTTCGGAAATTCGTGTACAATCTCCGCGCTCGCGCGCATCGTGAAAGGGTCTCTTGCCGAAAGGATCAGGCAGATTCCCATGTTGGATGTCGTGTTGTGGACATCGATCAGCAGATCGGTCCGGGTGTCCGGACCTTTGGGCCCGAATCGTTCGTTAAGTTCCTGCGCTCTGCGGATTTCGTAGGCTTCCGGGGATTTCAGGGAAAGAAGGCTCTTTGCGAAGCTTCTGTTCAGGTCCTTGTCGATGTATCGGCGACAGGCGACGGTCGCTTCGATGTTTGCGTGTACCAGGGTGATTCTTGCGGAAGGGCATCTGTCGGCGTAGCACTTGCTGTCGGCATTCCATTTTTCGTAGAGTTTGGTTCCCGTGAGCTCGTTGCCGTGGGTGCCGCCGGCGATGACTATTGTCTGAATTGAATCCATGCGCCTTATTATAACTAAAATCTCGATGAACGAGTGAATGAACGCTTGGAAAATCGCCTTGAATACCTGGAACGTCCGGGTTCTTGTCGAAAAATCTTTATTGTCACCTATAAAAATTCAATTTTCAAAATTTTGATTGCGACGCTTCGCGCTGGTTCGTCATTCAAAGAGGCAAATACATCCAGTATTCGCCACTTTTCATTCCTGCCTTCGCTTGGTCTCATTTAAATTTTCTTAACCAAAGCAATTTTTAGAGGTGACCAGGAAAAATTTTCCGAAAAAGGATTTCGTAAAGGAATGCGCGAAAACCACGAATGATTTTTTGGGGAAAGCCACGTTGCAAAAGGTCTGCGGCTGCGCTTACGACAAAATGCTTTCCGACAAGCCACGCTTTATCGACATGGTGATGCGCCAAGGATTTCCCGAACAGAACCTTTCTTGGGGCGCTGAGTTCAAATTGGATTGCTTTCCGGAAAAATTTACCCCTGACATTGAAAAAAGCATGATTAATTTTATCAACGAACAGGGTTTGCCTCTCTCTGCGGCAAGATGCATGGTGGCAATGCTCAAGAAGGAATATACCTAGCGGTCTTTCTTGAAAGCGGTTGTCAATAGCCAGGAAGAGGAAAAACAAAAGAGCTTGATGGCCATCTTGATGATGGGTGCCCTGAAATGCCTGGAACCCAAGTGATTTCGCTCTGAAAAAACTCCCGTTCCGAAGTCGGAGCGGGAATTTCGCTTAATTTGTGAGCAAATCCTATAGACCGCAAAGTTCCCGGACTTTCGCCTCGACAGCCTCGGAAAGAGCGTTCTTGTCGGCAGCGTTCTTCTGGATGAGCCTGACAAACACGGAGCCCGCGACAACGCCATCGACGGAATCCGCTAACGCCTTGGACTGCTCGCCCGTGGAAATTCCGAATCCGCCGTAAACCCTGGAACCTCCCGCTCGGACCTTTTGGAGAAACGCGAGCGTGTCGCCATCGATTTTCGTCTCCGTCCCCGTGATGCCGACTCTGAGCGACGCGTAGATGTGCCTGAATCCCGCATGCGCCATTTTCGATAGCCGCTCCTCGCTCATGCTCGGGCTTGCGACCGGGATGTTTTCCATTCCGTATTTTCTGCATGCAGCCGTAAGTCCCTCGTCACAGTCAAACGGCAAGTCGGGGATGATCATGCCGCTGACTCCCGCTTCGCTAGCCGCCTTGCAGAATTTTTCGACGCCGGGGGTATAGACGAGCGATCCGTAGCTCATGAGATATATCGTCGTTTGCGGAAAGGCTTCGTGAAGTTTCTGGATGAAGGAGAGACCGTCTCGGACGCGGTAGTTCCGGGCGAGCACTTCGGTCGAGGCGCTCTGGATGGCGGGACCGTCTGCCGAAGGATCGCTGAAGGCAAGCTGTATTTCGAGAATGTCCGCGCCTCCCTTGACCATGGCGGCAGCCGCCGCGAATGCGAGTTCGTCTGTCGGGTAGCCGGCGACGAGATGGCTCATCAGTTTAATCTTTTTCATTGAATTTCTCCCATCAGTTTCGCATTGTGGATGTCCTTGTTTTCGTTCAGGCGTTCGAGTTCGCTTTCGAGGAATCGCTTCCATTCCGCGGGCCGGAATTCCGGACTGGTGATGAAAACGTCCTTGTCGCCGCGTCCGCTCATGTTGACGATAATCGCCTTGTCCTTCGGGACTTCTCGTGCGATTTTCATGGCGGCTGCTCCGGCATGGGCGCTTTCGAGAGCGAAGAGAACCCCTTCGTTCTTCGCGAAGAAGCTCACCGCTTCGAGAACGTCCTTGTCGAGAATGCTCATGAACTCAATGCGTCCGCTTGTTCCCAGGGCGGCAAGCTGCGGGCCTATTCCCATGTAGTCGAGCCCTGCGGAAATGGACCGCGTCGGGAGTGACTGCCCGTCGGCATCGATGAGAAAGCGGCTCTTGTAACCTTGCACGATTCCTTCGCGGCTCGCGCTTCCGGTCATGCGGCTTGCGTTCTCGCCGATGTTCGGGCCGATTCCTCCCGCTTCCGCGCCGATGAGCCTCGGACTTTCCCTGTCGATGAACGGGCTGAAGAATCCTATCGAGTTGGAGCCTCCGCCGACGCAAGCGACCATCGCTCCGATGTCGATGTTCCTGCTCTTGCATTCCCGCTTGACTTCTTCGCCGATGACTGACTGGAATGTTCTTACAATGTCGGGAAAAGGCGCGGGGCCGAGAGCGGAACCGAGAACGTAGTGCGTGGAATCCGGATGGGCCGCCCAGTCGCGCATCGCTTCGTTTACGGCGTCCTTGAGCGTCCGCGATCCGCTTGTCACGGGGCATACCCTTGCGCCGTAAAGTTCCATGGCGGCAACGTTCGGCTGTTGCCTGCGAACATCGACTTCTCCCATATAGACCGTGCAGTCGATTCCGAGCTTTGCGCAAGCCGCCGCCGTAGCGACCCCGTGCTGTCCGGCTCCCGTTTCGGCGATGATGCGCTTCTTTCCCATGTGTTTCGCGAGAAGCACCTGTCCTATCGCGTTGTTTATCTTGTGCGCTCCCGTGTTCGCGAGACCTTCGAGCTTGATGTAGATTTTCGCTCCGCCGAGGAGTTCCGTGGCTCGCGGCGCAAAGAGAAGGGGAGTTTCTCGTCCGATGTAGTCCCGCTGGATCTCGTGAAGCTCCGCGAGAAACACGCTGTCTTTCATGCAGCGTCGGAACGCCTGTTCGAGTTCGTCGAGAGGACGTCTCAGTACCTCGGCGACGTATTTGCCGCCGAATCTGTCGAAGAAGCCTTGGTTGCTTTCCATATTGGATTCCTTCCTTGAAAACGAAAAACCTTCCGAAACAAGTCCGGAAGGTTGTAAAAACCTGCGCTCAGCACAAAAACCGGACTTGTTTCAGGTCCGCCGCCACCAGAGATTGACGATTCTTGCGCTATGCATATGAAAAAGATAGACTTTGCCTTGTGGATTGGCAAGGGGGTTTTTCTAGATTTGCCCAGCAAAAGGAAGGCGCGCGATGAGTGCAATACTCGAACGGTTTGATGTTGTAGTGATAGGCGGCGGACACGCCGGAATCGAAGCTTCCCATGCGGCGTGGAAGATTGGCGCCCGGACTGCGATGATAACGATGGATCTGGACGCTATCGGGCGCATGTCCTGCAACCCGGCTGTCGGCGGGGTGAGCAAGGGACAGATCGTTCGCGATATCGACGCGCTGGGCGGTCTCATGGGAATCCTGACGGACAGGGCGGGAATCCAGTTTCGGATGCTGAACCAGAGCAAGGGACCCGCTGTCTGGGGACCGCGGGCGCAGTGCGACCTCAAGATCTATAGTCGTATCGCGCGGGAGGCACTGGAAAGTTGCGCGGGGCTTCGCCTTCTTGCGGGGGAACTCGCCGCATTCTCTCGATTGCCTGGCGGAAGCTTCGAACTGACTCTTGCAAACGGCGATCGCTACGAGACAAGGACCTTGGTAATCACCAGCGGAACGTTTCTTTCGTCTAGGATGTTTACCGGGCTCGAAACGAGTGTCGGCGGACGCGTCGGCGAAAAGAGCGCGGACGCACTTTCGAAGTCCATCCTTGAAAACGGTCTTCGTCTTCGCCGTCTAAAGACCGGGACGCCTAGCCGCATCGATCCTTCGACCGTCGATTTTGACGAAATCCAGATTCAGCCCGGTGACAGGGATCCCTGGCCGATGAGCGACCGCCACGCGGATCCGATAGACAACGGAAATGTCTGCTGGATAACCCGAACGAACCTGAAAACGCACGAAATTCTGCGTTCGGGATTCAAGGACAGCCCGATGTTCTCGGGGCGCATCCAGGGAAAAGGCCCGCGCTACTGCCCGAGCATCGAGGACAAGATCAATCGATTCGGCGACAAGGACGGTCACCAGCTCTTTCTCGAACCGGAGACGAAGGATGTTTCGCGTATCTACCTGAACGGATTCAGTTCGAGCCTTCCGGCCGATGTACAGCTCGCCGCGTTGCGTACGATTCCGGGACTTTCCCGCGCGCGCGTCATGCAGATTGGCTACGCGGTCGAATACGACAGTATCGATGCGACGCAGCTCTATCCGACATTCGAATGCAAGGAAATCCCGGGACTTTACTTTGCGGGACAGGTCTGCGGCACAAGCGGCTACGAGGAAGCCGCTGGGCAGGGAATCATTGCCGGGATCAACGCGGCGCTCAAGTGCGAAGGCGCGGAACCGTTTATTCTCGGGCGCTCCGAAAGCTACATCGGTGTCATGGCGGACGATCTTTCGCGCTTTCTTCTGGACGAACCTTACCGGATGTTCACGAGTCGCGCCGAGTACAGGCTCTTTCTGCGAGCGGACAATGCGGACTTTCGTCTCAAGGAACGCGCCCGAAATGTCGGGATGATAGACGATGCGGACTTCTTGCGATGGACTTCCCGCAAGGAAGAAATGGCGCGGGTCAAAAAGTTCCTTTCGGAAACCCCGGTGCTCGCTTCGGAAATCAACCCGTTTCTCGAATCTTTCGGCGAAGCCCCCGTCCGCGAATCGGTCCGCCTGAATACGATTCTCCGCCGTCCGAAAATCGACCCCGAGGTCTTTTTCGAAAAGTTCGTACCGGGAAACGCGCTCCTTCGCCGCGATCTCTGGAACCTCTTTGCCGAGGAATCCTATGCGGGCTTTTTTGCCCGCCAGGAAAAGGAAATCGAACACGAAAAGAAGATGGACCGCGTGAAGCTCTCGCCCGATACGGACTATTCGAAAATTTCCGCGCTTTCGATCGAGAGCCGCGGACGTCTAGCTTCCGCAAGGCCCCTCACCGTCGGCAGCGCATCCCGTGTACCGGGCATCCGGCCATCGGACGTCATGGTGCTTCTCCATTGGGTGGAAAATCGCGACTAGTCCGAAATCCCATTGTCCATAGACAACGATTCGGTTCGTTTTTTTACCGCAATCGAAATTTTTTGATATATATTTAAGAAAGTGCGGTATCGGATTAGAACATGGTACGGTTTTCCCTGGCTGAGCGCAATCTTTCTGCTGGCCTTTTTGCTTGTGGCCTGCACGGATTCGAGAACTTCCCTTGGAAACAGCGCGGAATCCGGCAATCCTGAACTTGCCGGGATGGTGCGCTTCTCGGATGGATCGCCTGCTCCCTTTGCTTCGGTTGCCGTCGTTCCGGCGAGATTTTCCGCTCTGGATGGACTTCCGCTGGATTCTTCCTTTATCGGAAAGGCGGATTCGCTGGGACGCTATGCGTTTTTCCGCGTGCCGCCCGGAAAGTTCACGCTAGAAGCCTTCGATTCCGCTTCGGGCGAGCGTTTCCTGCAAAAGGGAATTTCCGTTTCCGAGGATTCGACATTCGAGAGGGACTGCGTACTGGAATCTGTCGGGAGCATCCGGCTTGGATCCCATGGCTTTGCGGACGGGACAAATGGATTTATCTACGTTCCGGGAACGACGATTCTTCGTCATGTCACGGTCGAACTGGGAAACATCTTCGTGGATTCCCTCCCGTCGGACTCTCTATGGCCGCTTGTCTTTGTTTCGGAAGACGGCTATTCGCTTTCCCTGGAAAAGGGCGTGTCGGTCGTTTCGGATTCGGTGAAAAATGTCGATGCGAACAGGGTGTCCTTCGGATTCAGCTTCCCGCTGGACATGACGGCTTCGGGAATCGGCCTGTCGGAAAATCTGCGCAACTTCCCGCTCGCCTTGCGGCTTGATTCCGGGGACTTCGACTTCGGCGGACTGGAGCGGATTCATGGGACTTGGACCGCTGTCCTTTGCAGCGATACGCTCGCCCTGGACAATTCGTATTCCGATTTCGAACGGGGCTCCTTTGTCTTTTGGGTTCGCATTCCGAGACTTCGCGCGGGGGCGCTCGACACGCTCAGACTTTACTTCGACGAAGGAGCGGAAACATCGTTCGCGGATTCTACCGCCCGTGTCTTTTCCGACGGATTTGTAGCCGCCTACCATTTTGACGAAGACGAAACCTCTGCGCATGACGCGACGGGAAACGGTTTTGACGCTATTCCGGAAATGCTTGCTGTCGCCGGGGATGCCGCTGTCGGCGGAGCGCTCTCCTATGACGGAAAAAAGGGATTCCTGACGATTCCGAATTCGGAAGGCGGGGATTTTGACGTGACGCTTCGGGAACCGGTCACCTTCTCGGTTTGGATCAAGATGGCGGATACGAGCCTCTCGCACGTCGTCTTTGGCAAGGGAGCCTCTGGCTACAACCTGAAATACATGCAGGGCGTGGGATGGCTTTACGAAGTCTATACGGACGATGTCAAGGATTCCACCGCAGATCCCGCGCAGTATCTCTACTATTGGTACACGGATTCCACCGTCGCGGTAAACGAGTGGACGCAGCTAGTCGTTGCGCAGGATTCAAGCGGAGCGTCTCTCTATGTAAACGGAGCGCTTGCCACGGCTACCCCGAAAAAAGGGACAACCGAATCGGTTCGGGTAACGGACAGTCTCTTTGTCGTCGGAAAGCTGGTCTATCCGGCGGACGACCCGACTGACCTTGTCACGCATTACTTCAAGGGCGTTATCGACGAGCTGCATCTGAGCCGCGATACGCGTTCGGCGGAGTGGATCCGGACGAGCTTCGAAAACCAGAATCCGGCAAGACGCTGGCCTATTCCCCAAAAAATCGCGGAATAGGGATATCCTTTGGGGCGTAGTCCATGGACAACGCTCTTTCCTTTTTTGGGGCAACGGTATTCTTTCCTGGAATATTTTTAAGGGAAAAGGAGAATCGGCATGAAAAAAAAGGGTGTTTTTTCGGCTATTTCGTTTTTAGGCCTTTTCGTGTTTCTCGCACAGGAAGGTTCGTTTGCCGCCACCTCGCAAATGGAAAAGCTAGGTCGGGGGCTTTCGGTCGCAAAGGCGGGAACAGGGGTTTTCCTGAGCTGGAGACTTCTCGGAACGGATCCGACGGATGCGACGTTCACGCTTTATCGCGACGGGTCGGAAATCGCACGGATCGCGGGATCCGCTCCGACATCCTATCTCGACGCTTCGGGTTCGGTCACAAGCAGCTACACTCTGAAGGATGCCGACGGAAACGTTTCCTCTCCGGTGATTGTACTCGAAAACCGATACAAGGACAATTACGGGGAAGCCGCCTGGAAGAGCATCCAGCTGGACCGGCCCGCTTCCTTGACGATGCCCGACGGTTCTACATGCGACTACCTGCCTAACGACATGAGCGTGGGAGACCTGGATGGTGACGGGGAATACGAGCTGATTCTCAAGTGGGATCCGACGAATTCGAAGGACAACGCGAATGACGGCTATACGGGAAACGTGTATATCGACGCCTACAGGCTCGACGGCACGAAGCTCTGGCGGATAGACATGGGAAAAAACATCCGGGCCGGCGCGCATTACACGCAGATGATGGTCTATGACCTCGACGGGGACGGTATCGCGGAAATCGCCCTGAAGACGAGCGACGGAACGGTTGACGGCAAGGGAAACGTTATCGGAAACGCCTCGGCGGATTACAGGACTAGCGCAGGACGCATTCTTTCCGGAAACGAATACCTGACGATTTTCAGCGGAAAGACGGGCGAGGCCATCACGACAATCGATTACGTTCCGGGTCGGGATGCGACAAGCGCCTGGGGCGATACTTACGGAAACCGGTCCGAGAGAATGCTTGCCGCCATCGCCTATCTCGACGGCGTTCACCCGAGCCTTGTCATGTGCCGCGGGTACTATGCCGCAGCCTACATGGTAGCCTTCGACTTTGACGGCAAGACGCTCACGCAGCGCTGGATGCTCGCCAGTACGGTCGATGGATCGGGCATTTTCGGGGAAGGAAACCACAACCTTTCGGTCGGCGACCTCGACGGGGACGGCAAGGACGAAATCGTCTTCGGTTCCGCGGCGGTGAATTCCGACGGTACGCTTCGCTATCGTACAGGATTTGGGCACGGCGACGCCATGCACCTTTCCGACATGGATCCGGATTCTCCGGGGCTCGAAGTCTATGCCGTGCACGAGGAAAAGACGAACAAGTATGCGGAGGAGTTCCGAGACCCTTCGGGAAACGTTATCTGGGGGACGCTCCAGACTGGAGTCGATAACGGTCGCGGGCTTGCCGCAGATATCGATTCGACAAGCCGTGGGTTCGAAATGTGGAGTACGACTTCCGGCGGTATCCGGACTGTTTCCGGCGATCTTCTTTCGAGCGTTACGCCTTCATACAATTTCCGCCTCTACTGGGACGGGGATTTGCAGGACGAGCTGCTCGATGCGACGGGCGGCGGAGGCTCCGGCGGAAAGCTCGAAAAGTGGAATTCGTCTGCGCAGAGAATTGACCGGATTTTGAATCTCTACAATATAAACAGTTCGACATTGAACAATTATACAAAGGCGAATCCGTGTCTTTCGGCGGACATCTTCGGGGACTTCCGCGAAGAAATCATCATGCGGAGCGGTGCCGATTCATCGGTGGTGAATATCATCGCGACCCTTGCGACAACGCCTCATCGCGTGTACACGCTGATGCACGACAGGCAGTATCGTCTGAGCGTTGCGTGGCAGAACGTCGCCTACAACCAGCCGCCGCATCTCGGATACTTCTTGCCGGACAAGGTCGGGAAGAACCTGACGAAACCGGACATTTCGGTAATCGCTTCGGGCAAGACATCTTCGGACAAGACGATTGTTTCGTTCGCCTCGTCGGTCAAGGCGTCCGAACCGGATTCTGCGAGCACGGGATACGTGGAGTCGGAACATTCGGGATCCGCCGGTGAAGACTACTGGAACTTTGCAAACGAGTCGGGGGCCTTTACGTCATACCGCCTGAATTCGGAATTCGCTCACGACTCGGCAACGCTCGCTATCGTCTATGCAAACGGAGGAAGCGCCGACAGACAAATGGAAGTTCGCATCGGTGACGAAACGGTCCTGGTTTCCTTTCCGCCGACAGGCTGGGACACGTGGGATACGGCACTTGTTTCTGTCCGAATTCCGGAAGGAGAGTTTTCCCTTACGCTTACGTCGAAGACATCGGATGGCGGACCGAACGTTTCCGCTATTGCGTTCGATGTTTCCGGTATCACGCAGGTTTCGTCGAAAGGCGGGACGACACCGCTCGAACGGAAACTTTCGTCCGTCGCTTCGTATGACGTGAATTTCGAAGTGTTGCGTTCCGGAAAATCGGGAACTGCGGAAGTATCCGTCTTCGATATCCGCGGAAACAAGGTCCACTCGAACCGTACAAATGTCCACCTTGGCGAAAATCCCATACCGCTTGGCAGGGAAAGGCTTTCGGCGGGAATCTATTACGTGGAAGTCCGTCTGAACTCGAAAACCGTCTCTGTAGAAAAGTTTGTACACAATCCGTAGTCGAGGTTCACATGAAAAAGCTTGAACGCGGGGCATTCCTGATTGCCCTCTGGTCCATTCTGTTATCCTCGACGCTATTTGCGAAGGTGACGATCTATCTCTGCGGCGATTCGACGATGCAGGATTGGAACGAAGGTTACTACCCGAAACGCGGTATCGGCCAGGAATTCGGATATTTCTGGAATTCCGATGCGGTGAGCGTCGTGAACCGAGGCGCAGGCGGAACTTACGCGATGGGGTACTACACGAATAACTGGCCAGGCGTTCTTTCTAGCCTCAAGTCCGGGGATTTCGTGGTTATCCAGTTTGGAATCAACGATCGGGCGAAAAGCTCCGAAGCGGACTTCGTGACGGCGACGACCGCCATGGCGAACGAGGCTCTTGCGAAGGGGGCGACGCCCATCATCGTGAATCCCGTGCGCCGGAGCGATTTCCGCTTTTCGTCTAGCGCCATTTCCGTCGCCGATTCCATCTACGAATCCTATCACGGCTATCCGATCCGCGCTAGGGAAATTGCCGCGTCGCTGGATGTTCCCCTGATAGACATGGATACGCTTTCGCGAAACTACCTGCTTTCTGTGGGGCAGTTCTATGCGCTGCATTACGTGAACATGTATCTCGATGCGGGCGAATATTCGAATTACGGAAACGGCAACAGCGACAATCTGCACTTGCAGCAGAACGGGGCGATTGTCTTTGGGCGGATCCTTACCGAGCAGATGCGCATCCATTCCGACGAGAAGGTTCGGAATCTAGCGAAAAGTCTCGCCCCGATGTATTCCCTGAAAGTGAAAGTATCGCCAGAAGGTTCGGACTCCGCAACGACCGTTTCGAGCTACTATCCGGCGGGAATTCCCGTTACGCTCAAGACGACGCCGAAGGCCGGGAAAAAATTCCTGGGATGGTATGACGGAAACGGCAGGAAGGTGGGGAACGCACAATCGACTGTACAGTCCGAACATGTCTGCACATTTGCGATGCTTTCCGCTTCGACGCAATACACTGCGGTTTACGAGGGCGGAACAGCGGAGCTTTACACGGGAAACGGTGCGGCTCTTTCGACGTTTCCGACAGGGACCCCGAAGGTTCTCGCCGACGTGGACCCGACAGGCGGCGTGGAAATCGACACGACGGTCGTCTATGAGAAGAATGTCAGGAAATGGCTTGACGCTTCTCTTCCGGATTCCTTTGACGCGGGCTGGACGGAATCTTCGAATGCGGGATTTTCGGGTGCGGGATACTGGAATTTCGCCAATGCGCTTTCTACGTTCGCGGACTACAGGATGGTCTTTCCGTCTGCGGGGCGCGCAACGCTTGGAATCGTCTATGCGAATGGCGGAGCCGCTTCTCGAAAGCTGAACGTCTATCTCGATCATGACTATCCCGTGGATTTTCCTCCGACGGGAAGCTGGACAACGTGGGATACCGCCTGGGTGAACGTCGATTTGCCCTTGGGAGAGGAAACGATGCGCCTGATTTCTCTTACGGAAGACGGCGGGCCGAATATCGACGTTTTTGGCTTTAGCGTCCCGGGGGTCGAACGTGCCTCTTTGGAAAGGGAACTGCCTGGCGAAGAGACGGAAGGAAACGATTCCTCGACCGCGCTCTCGGAGATTTTCCCGAATGGCGGATTGTCGCTAACGGGAAACCGTTTGCAGCTAGAAAGACCCGGGATGGTGGAGGCGAAGCTTTTCGACATGTCGGGCCGGATGCTAGCTCGCGAAAGAATCCTTGCCGTGCGCGGGAGCGCGGAACTCTTTGCCGGAATGCGTCTGTCACCGGGAATCTACCGCATTCGGGTATTTTCCGGAAACGCTTCGGCAGATGCAATGTGGGCAGTTACCCGATAGGAGGTCTTCATGAAAAGAGTTTTCCTTTCGCTTGTTCTTTTTTTCGCCCTTTCGGCTCTTACCGTTGGCGATACGACATCTTTTACCGTTTACATCGTGGGAGATTCCACGGTGACGAATTACAAGACGAGCGTCTATCCGCAAACGGGCTGGGGACAGGTTATCGGAAGCTTCTTTGACGCATCCCGCGTAGCGATTTACAATGCGGCGATAGGCGGTAGAAGTTCCAAGACCTTCATCCAGGAAGGTCGTCTCGACGCTCTCGACGGAAAGGTGCAGAAGGGGGACTTCCTCTTTATCCAGTTCGGGCACAATGACCGTTACTTCGGAAGCAAGTCGCGCGAAGTTCCTTTCGATTCCCTGGCCTATTACCTGAAACAGTATATCGACAAGGCGAAAGGCTGGGGCGCTACGCCTGTCCTCGTTTCCCCGATGATGATGAACACCTACCCGCGGAACGTGTTCTCTTCGACATATTCGACGAAATCGGAATACAATGTGCGGGAGCTGATGGAATCGCTTGCCAAGGAATACGGAATTCCCTTTGTCGATTTGAACCTCAAGTCCTATGAATTCGCAAGAAACCAGAGCGCAGCCTATATTTCTCGCTATATCTTCAAGTATTTCTTGCCGGGAGAATACCCAAACTATCCGGACGGCGTGACGAATGACGGAACGACGCATTTCCAGGAATCCGGATCGCTTGCCCACGCGGAGTGGATTCTCGACGAACTTTCGGACGAAGTTTCGGCGGCCTATCTTTCGGACGATTCCCGGGCCGCTCTCGTGAAATTGCTTTCCGCGGCGAAGATACGCTACACGCAGACGGTGAAAACGAACCTTTCGTCGGCAAGCGGAATAGTTTCCCACTCGCAAGGGCTTCCGGGTGGTGCGCCGCTTGCGCTTCACGTGAGTCCCGGGAGCTTTGGCAAGGCCTTCCAATACTGGGCCGATGACGATTGCCGTTCCGTTTCGACGGATTCCAATTTTTACGGGACGACGACGCTTTACAGGAATGTAACCTATACGGCGATTTTCGAAGGTGGGAGCGCGTGTGTGCCCGTTTCGCACGGATCCGAGGAAACTGTTTCGTCGAGTTCCGTGGAATCTTCATCGTCTTCGTCGCAAATCGCGCCGAGTTCAAGCGGGGAACTCTCGTCGAGCGGTTCTTCTGCCGTGTGTTCCGACATCCCGGCGGATGCCGACTGGAAGTCTCCCATCGACATGGCGTTTCCCGATGACGGAGCCGGAACGACCGACGAAAACCATTCAGGATTTTCCGGACAGGGATTTTTCAACATCGCGAACGATTTGGCGAGCGTTGCCGTCTGGCGTCTTGTCGCAGACCAGTCCGCGTCGAACGCAAGGCTTCTTGTCCGCTACGCGAACGGCGGAACGGCTTCTCGCCCGATGAAGGTGACTGTCGATGCGGGAAGCTACGAAGTGGATTTCCCTCCGACGGGAAGCTGGGACGCCTGGGATACGGCACTTGTCGAAAATGTCTGGATCGATGCGCTACCGTTCGATTTCAAGATGGAATCCTTGACGTCTGATGGCGGTCCGAACATCGACATGATAGCCTTCGACATTGCGGGAATCTACCGCGAAGGTTGTTACCCCGCGGAAATTCCGACAGCTATCGCGAAAAAGTTTTCACGCAAGGCGGGTGGAGCCATTCGAAAAAAGGCGTCCTGTCTTTACGATGTTTCCGGGACGTGTCGTTCTGCAGGGCGAAAAGGAAATCTTTCGAAAGGCGTCTATTTTTGAGAGGGCTTTTGTCGCCTAGTGACCTGTTCCGCCTGCCGGCGGGGGGGGGGACCTTTCCGAGTTGCGAAGGCCAAGGTCCCCCTACCTTGCATCCACCCCCACGGCCACGCTTTTTTTAGAGGTCATTCTGGAAGGGCCAAAGGCCCTGATAGAATCCATTCCGAGCGTTTCTGCTAAAATGGATCCTATCGCTTCGCGGTGCTACGCTCCAGGATGACGATGTAACGAAACAGCCGTTCAACGTAACGAACCTTCACCGCCCGGCGTCATTCTGGAGAGGCGAAGCCTCGACCTGTCTGCCGCGGGCAGGTAGAATCCAACCCGCAGTTCAGAGCTTAGTTAGGAGATCTTGGAGCTTAGAAAAGCAAAGCGGTCCGCTTTACTTTTAAGCCTAGATGTATGCGATTCTAGAATCTAAGATCTAAGTTCCAAGTTCTATGCTCTTGGCTATGGATCCTATCGCTCCGCGTTGCTCCGCTCCAGGATGACGAAAAAGCCAGGATGACCGTTTATCGTACAAGCCTTTACAGATCGCTTAACGAACTATCTACTACCTACTATCAACTCTCTACATTCCACGCTTCACGCTCAACCCAAAATCCAAGTTTTGACTACTCGCTCCGCTCTCGACGAACCGCGGGCTCCCGATTTCTGACTATATTTGGGAAACCCTTTTCAAGGAGTTCACAACTATGATGACTTTGAAGCAAGAAGACCCCGAAATCTATAGCCTCATCCAGGAAGAAGCGGAACGCCAGGAATACGGCATCGAGCTGATTGCGTCCGAAAACTACACTTCCAAGGCGGTGATGGAAGCGATGGGTTCCGTCCTTACCAACAAGTACAGCGAAGGCTATGTCGGCAAGCGTTACTACGGCGGAAATCAGGTCATCGACAAAATTGAACAGCTCGCCATCGACCGCTGCAAGGAACTCTTCGGTTGTGAACATGTGAACATCCAGCCGCTTTCCGGTTCGCCGGCAAACGCCGCGGTCTATCTCGCCGTTCTGAAACCGGGCGACAAGGTTCTCGGTCTAAAGCTCGACCACGGTGGACACCTTTCCCACGGCCATCCGGTCAATTTCTCCGGAATTCTCTACAACTTTGTCCAGTACGAAGTGGAGAAGGAAACGGGCCGTATCGACATGGACAAGGTTCGCGAAATCGCCCTGCGCGAAAAGCCGAAAATGATTCTCGCCGGTTTCTCCGCCTATAGCCGAAACCTCGACTGGAAGCGCTTCAAGGAAATCGCGGACGAAGTCGGAGCCATCACCATGGCGGATATTTCGCACATCGCGGGTCTTGTCGCGGGAAAACAGATCGAAAGCCCGGTTCCTCTTTTCGATATCGTGACGACTACTACTCACAAGACGCTTCGCGGTCCTCGCGGCGCAATCATCATGTGCAAGGAAAAGTTCGCGAAGGCTATCGACAAGGGAATCTTCCCGGGTATGCAGGGCGGACCTCACGATCATATCAATGCGGGCAAGGCCGTGGCCTTTGGCGAGGCGCTCAAGCCGGAATTCCAGGTCTATGCGAAGAATGTCATCAAGAATGCGCAGGCGATGGCGGACGAGTTGATGAAGCTCGGCTACAAGATCATCGGCGACGGAACGGACAACCATCTGATGGTGGTCGATATGACATCGAAGGGCGTTTCCGGCAAGGAAGCCGAAATCGCGCTCGAAAAGGTGGGCATCTCGACGAGCCGCTCCACGATTCCGTTCGATCCGCGGAAACCGTTCGATCCGTCCGGACTTCGTCTCGGAACCCCGGCGATAACGACCCGCGGCTTTGACGAGGAAGATTCCCGCGAAGTGGCGCGAATCATCGACCGCACGGTGCTATCCCGGAACGACGATGCCGCGTTGAAGGCTATCCGCGAAGAAATCGTCGCGCTCTGCAAGAAGCATCCTCTTTACAAGTAGCGCCTGATTTCCCGCGACAGGGGAAACTTCACGCGCCAAGGGACTCTCCGGCTTCCGGGGAGCCTTTTTTTATTTGCTGTTCACCTCTTGAAAGTCTTCAAAATTTTCTACTATTTTATGTATGCAGAAAAACTTGCGAAATCAAAATGCCGCCGAATTTCAACCGTTGGATGACGACGAAATCGACATCCTGGAACTTCTCGGGATTCTTTTGGCCAAGTGGCCGGTCCTTTTGGCCTTTGTCGTCGCCGGTACGCTTTGCGGGGCCTTTGTCGCGAACTACATCCGCCCATCCTATGCGAGCGACGCCCTTTTGCAGGTCGATCTAAACGGCTCCTCTCTCGGAATCGCCTTGGGTGACATGGGCGCGCTGCTCGATGGAGCCTCTCCGTCGGATGCGGAAATTCAGCTGATTCAAAGTCGTCGCGTCCTGGACGAAGTCGTGTCAAAGGAACGCCTTTCCTTTTCCGCTACGCCGGTTGCGTTCCTCCCGCGACTGCTCCACACGGAGGGCCGTGTCGATGTCGGGCTCTTGCATCTTCCGCGGTTCGATGAAAGGGCGAGGTTCTTTCTGGTGGCGTCTCCTGACTCCGCGCTTTCCGACAGCGTTTTCCAGATAGTCGGAAGCGGCGGAAAGGTCTATCTCGACGGCCGGGTGGGGGACACCTATCGGATTCCTCTCTTCGACGATACGCTTGCGGTCTGCATTCTTTCCATGCAGGCGTCCCCATCGGAAAAGTTCCTTCTCGGGGAGAGCGATGCGCGCGATGCGCTCGACAGGCTTCGGACGGACCTGGAAGTCGCCGAACAGGGAAAAAAGACGGGCGTAATCCAGATGCGGATAAGCCATCGCTATGCGGACAGGGCCGCCCAAATCCTGAATTCCGTCGCGGACACTTACGTGCGCCAGAATGTCGAAGCCCGCAGCGAAGAGGCGACAAAGACGCTCAAGTTCCTCGAAAAGCAGCTTCCCGAAGTGAAGGCGAAGCTGGATTCCGCGGAACAGATTCTTTCGCTGTATCGACAGAAGGAAGGCTCTATCGACTTGAACGGGGAGGCTCGTTCGGCTCTCGAAAAGCGCATGGAACTTGAAAAACGGCGTCTCGAACTTGTCCAGAAACAGCAGGAAGCCGCCCGGCTTTTCAAGGAAGACCATCCAAGCGTAATCGCCCTGAAAAGGCAGGAATCGCAGATAAGGAAGGAAATGGCGAAACTCGGCGAAGAGACAAAGGACTTGCCCTACAAGCAGCAGGAAATTCTACGGCTGCAGGGGGATGTCGAAGTCAACAGTTCCATCTACACGAACATGCTGAACAATATCCAGCAGCTTCGCGTCGTGCAGGCGGGAGAAGTCGGAAACGCCCGCATCGTGGATCGCGCAAGAGTCGAAATCAATCCCGTAAAGCCAAAGAAGAAAGTCATCCTTCTCGGGGGAGTTGCCGGGGGCTTTGTTCTTGGAGCGGCTCTTGTCTTCCTCTTCCGTCTGGTCTTCAACCGCGGGGTACGCTCCTCGCGCGAAGTGGAAGGCCAGACAGGCGTTTCGGTGTATGCGAAGATTCCGGAAACAAAGGCTTCCAAGCGGCAGAAGGAATTCTCCCTGGTCGAAGAAAACGGCGACGATTTCGCATGCGAAGCGCTCCGCACGCTTCGAACATCCCTTGAATTCTCGCTTTCCGACGAAAAGCGGATAGTCCTGGTTTCGGGATGCCGCATCCATTCCGGAAAGAGCTTCGTGGCGAAGAATCTCTCCGCGCTGTTTGCGCTGAGCGGAAAAAAGACCCTGCTCGTCGATCTGGATTTTCGGGCGGGAAGGCTTTCTCCGCGCGGACGCGAAAGGGGACTCTCCGACTTCCTTCTCAAGAGAATTTCGCTTGACGAGGCTATCGATCACTTGAAGGGTTCGAACATCGATCTGCTCGGGGCCGGGTCCTTTGTACCGTCTCCGTCCGAAATGATTTCCTCTTCGGCGTTCGAAAGTCTCCTGGCCGAAATGCGCGAACGCTATGACCTGGTGATTCTCGATTCGGCTCCGCTTCTTTATGTCGCCGATGCGCAAATCGCGTGTCGCTATGCGGACTTTGCGCTTCTTGTCGTCCAATACGGAAAGGATACGATGGAAGACATCCAGAACTCGCTTTCGCTTTTCGACAAGGCGAACATGACTAACCGGGCGATTGTCATGAACCGCGTTGTCGCGGACGGGACTGATTCCTACGGCTACAAATACGGGGGGGGGGGTATATGGCGGAGACAAAAAGTTCGGAAAAAAGCGAAAAAATAGCTAGATTTTCGCCATGGACATTCTGTCGTATATGTTTCGGCGCGTTCCGCTCCTCTTGCTCGTTCTCGGTTGGGGATTTTCCCTTTCTCTTTCGAAAGATCCGGACCCGATGCCTCGGCATTACGATTTTTCCCATGCCAAGCGCGAGATGGATCGAATCTACTACGGGGATTTGCGCGTAACCGTCTATTGCGGTTGCCGCTACGAAAGCAACAGAAAGCCGAACGGCATCGATTTCGAAAGTTGCGGATTTTCCCCGCGAAAAAACGCGAATCGGGCTTCCCGCATCGAGTGGGAACATGTCGTGACGGCGCACAATATCGGGCTTTCGAGGCAGTGCTGGCATAGGGTAGGCGACCGCAGCGCGCGGAAAAATTGCGAGGAGACCGATCCGGAATTCGTCTTGATGGAAGGGGACATGCACAATCTACTGCCGAGCATCGGCGAAGTCAACGGTGACCGCAGCAACTTCATGTATTCCCAATGGACGAATTCTCCGGAACCGATGTATGGAAAATGTCGTTCGATAGTCGATTTCAAGGCGCGAAAATTCCAGCCGAGGGAAGAGGTGCGCGGAATGCTCGCCCGGATTTCCTTTTACATGGAAAAGACCTATGGCATCAAGCTTTCGAAGGAACGCCGGCGCCTCCTTGAAATTTGGGACCGGGAGCATCCGGTCAACGCGTGGGAATGCGAGCGCGACGCCCGGATTTTCAAGGTCCAGGGAGACCACAATCCGTTTGTCCATGAACGTTGCCGCGAAGCGGGCCTGATATGAAAACGCTCGAATTTTCCGATTTTCTGTCCTTTGCGGACCTAGGCCGTCTTTCCGCCTTTTCGAAACTCGAAAAAGGCGCTCTGCATATGGATGGGCTGTCGAGCGCCGCTTCCGCGCTGGTTGTCGCGGAACGCTTTTGCAAGTATCCGCAGAGCATAGCGGTTATCACCGAGGATTACCGCAAGGGTGAACTTTGGCTGCAAAACCTGCAGAGCCTCTGCGGCGAGGAGAATGTCTGCTTCTTTCCGTCTCTAGGCATCAAGCCTTACGACTTGCGGTCTCCCTTCGACGGCGTTCTCGAAGAGCGCCTTCGCTTTTTCAGGATGACGCGGAGAAAATCCCCGTTTATCGCGGTCTGTCCGCTGGATTCGTTTCTTCTCAGGCTCGCCCCGGTAGATTCGCTCGAAAGAAAAAAGCTCGTCTTTCGGAAAGGCGACCAGGTTGATCCGATGTCGCTTCGCGGAACGCTTGGCGATATGGGGTTCGTGGAACAGCCTGTCGTCGGGACTGTCGGGGAGTTTTCTGTCCGCGGCTGCATCGTCGATATCAACATGTTCTTGCACAAACATCCGGTCCGCCTCGAATTCTTTGGTGACGAAATCGAGAGCATCCGATCGTTCGATATCTTTTCGCAGCGATCCATCGAACCGCTGGAGTCCGTGGAAATCTACCCGCGCGGAGAATTTGTCCTTTCCGCGAAAGAAAAGGCGAGTATCCCCTTTGGCGAAGAAGATGACATCTGGTGGCGACGGCCCGAATTCGAAGCGCTCCCCGCAAGCGTTCTCGACTACATGCCTGATGCGGCTCTTGTGCTTGACAGGGAATCGCTCTTGGAAGAATCCGCCGGAAAACTCTGGCGCGCCTATGTAAGCGCGTACGAAAAGGTTCTCTCGCTTGAAAGAAAGGTTTCCAGGCCAACGGACATCTGGTGGCGCTTCGACGATTTTCGCAACCGGATTTCGGAACGACCCGTTTTGGATTTGACGGATGCCCGAATGGATTCGCCCGGGTGGATTTCCGTTCCGATGCGCCTGCAGTCGCGGGGGACTCTCGGCACGAACGCGCTGGTCAAGGACATCGAAGCCTTTGCTGCGCAAGGCGGAAAGGTCTATCTGGTCGCGCATTCCGAAGGGAGTGCGGAGCGGCTTGTGCATTTGCTCGGCGACGCACCGCTTGCGGGAGTCCTGAAAGGAGAACTTTCCGAAGGCTTTTTCGCGGACGAGGAAAATGTCGCGTTTCTCTCGGAGTCGGAAATCTTCAGCCGCGGTGGAAAGCCGAGGCGCAAGCATTCCGTATCGAATTCGGTTTCCGGTGCGCTTCTTGTCGAATCGCTATCCGTAGGCGACTATGTGGTCCACGAAGATCATGGCGTGGGGCGCTATCGCGGTCTTGTACGCGAAAAAATCGGCGGCGGACTTGTCGATTGCGTACTGCTCGACTATGCGGGCGGAGACCGTCTCAAGTTCCCCGTTTCGGACTTGAAAAAAATAGAACGCTTGCCGGGATCCGAAGATGGTGAACCTCCGGAACTGGCCAGTCTCGGGAGCCGCACCTGGGAAAAGCTCAAGGAACGCGTCAAGAAGCGTGTCATCAAGATTGCGAAAGAACTGGTACAGCTCTATGCGAAGCGCGAACTCGTCGAAGGATTTGCGTTTCCTCCGGATTCCCGGATGCAGAAGGAATTCGAAGATTCCTTCGAATACGATCCGACTCCCGACCAGCTACGCGCTACGGCCGAAATCAAGGCCGACATGGAAAATTCGCATCCGATGGACAGGCTTGTCTGCGGTGACGTGGGATTCGGGAAGACGGAAGTGGCGATGCGCGCGGCATTCAAGTGCGTCTATTCGAAAAAACAGGTCGCCGTCCTCGTGCCTACGACAATTCTCGCCGCCCAGCACTACGAAACGTTCAAGGAACGCTTTGCCGCGTTCCCGGTGAATATCGCCCTGGTGAATCGCTACAAAACCGCTGCCGAAAAAAAGGAAATTTTCAAGAAGATTTCGGAAGGCAGGTATGACATCGTCATCGGGACGCATGCGCTTCTCTCGGAAAAGAATTCCTTCAAGGATCTGGGACTTCTGGTTATCGACGAAGAGCAGAAGTTCGGCGTCAAGCAAAAGGAAAGGCTTCGGGAGCTTCGGCTGGCAGTGGATACGCTCAGCATGAGCGCGACCCCGATTCCGCGTTCCCTGCATCTTTCGCTGACGGGAGTCCGCGACATTTCTCTTGTCAATACGCCGCCGATGAATCGTCTTCCGGTCGAGACGAAGATACTTTCCCGGGACGACGCGGTTCTCGCCGAGGCGATTCGCGATGAACTTTCGCGCGGCGGACAGGTGTTCGTGGTAAACGATAGGGTCCAGTCCATCGAGCGTCTCGCGGACGATATCGAAGCGATGGTTCCGGATGCGCGCGTTGCCGTGGCGCACGGACAGATGGAAGACCGTGACCTGGAGCGCGTCATGGACGCTTTTCTCGCGCGGGAATTCGACATTCTCGTTTCGACAAGCATCATCGAGAGCGGTCTGGACGTTCCTAACGCGAATACGATACTCGTCATGAATGCGCATCGTTTCGGCATCAGCCAGCTTTACCAGATGCGCGGTCGCGTCGGACGTTCGGACGTTCTCGCCTACGCTTACCTGGTGATTCCGAAGGACGGAATCATTTCCGCGGAATCGCGAAAGCGCCTGCAGGCCTTGGAGCAGTTTACGGATTTGGGAAGCGGCTACCAGCTCGCGATGCGGGACCTGGAAATTCGAGGCGCGGGAAATCTTCTCGGCTCGGAACAGCATGGCTTTATCGCGGAAGTCGGTTTCGAAACTTATGTCAGGCTTGTCCGCGAAGCGGTCGAGGAACTTCGCGGCGGTGGAGAAAACGCGTCGAAAATAGAACCACGCATCGAACTTTCGGTGGATGCCTTCCTGCCCGAGACCTATATCGCGGACGGACTTTCCCGAATTTCGATTTACCAGCGTCTTGCCCGAGCGACGAAGCGGGAAGACTTGGCTACCTTGCGGACGGAGCTCGAAGATCGCTTCGGTCCTGTTCCGCCTCCGGCAATAAAGCTTTTCCTTGTTTCGGAGGTTTCGCTGATAGCCGCGAAGCTTCGGATGCAGGGCGTCGAAATGCGTCGCGGGATGCTTGTCTTTTCCTTTATGGAGTTTCCGCCGCCCGATCCGCGAATGCTTGCGGAACTCGCCGCGGTGTCGCCTTATGGCTTGCGCTATGTGGGAAGTTCTCCGCTCCAGGGGGTAGTGGAGCTTGGTCGCGGCATCTCCGACGAAGAGGCGGCAAAGGCGACTCTTGAACTTTTCCGGGCCTTCGGGTCGGTCGGAACCGAGAACCGAGCGGATACTTGACGGCAAGGCGAATGGTTCGCTTCGCCATAAAAAAAAGACCGCTCGACAGTCGAACGGTCCTTTTTAATCGTTGTCGGGATCAGCCGTTTTCGTCTTCGGCGTTTTCCTTGGCGAAAGCCTCCTGCATCTTCTTCAGGGCAGCTTTCGGATCCAGCTCGATTTCTTCCGAGGCTTCATCGACGAGGGTCGCGAAATCGTTATACCAGTCGGTGAAAATTTCGACCTGGACATGGTCCGGTCCGGGGAGCGTGAGACGCACGCCGCACTCATCCCCGATGCGTTCGTTGTAATCGTCGAGCTTCGGCTTCAAGAGAGCGAGATCCATGCCGTCCAGGTCTTCCGGGTCGAGCCAGACTGGGGCCTCCTTGCCGTCTTCGGACTTGTCTTCGACGGTTTCTCCCTCGTCCTTGCAGGAGCAGCAGCACGAATCGTCGTCGCATTCTTCACCGGAATCGTAATAGAACTCGTCGTCTTCCAGGTAGAGCGTTTCGACAAAGACGCACTTGGAACCCAGGGCCTTTGCCACTTCGACAAATTCCTGGAAAGTCCCGCCAAAGTAGCGGACCGTTTCCGCGTCGGAGTTGATTTCCTGGACGGGAACGGGCAGAAAACCGAATTTCTTCAGATTCTCGAAAATTTCGTCGGTAACGGTTTTTGTTTCGGCCATTTTAAAAATCCTTATTGGTGGTATTTGAGAAGTGATGGAGCCTTTTCCCGAATGAGCTTCAGGATGCGCGCTTCGGCCTCGTCGCCGCGAGCCGTTTCACGGACGCTAACGAGCGGAAGGAAAAGCGGACTGTTGAACAGCGTCCCGAGCGGAATCGGGTTCTTGCGGCAGAATGTGGTTTCCACGTAGTCGCGGGCGGCATCCTGCAAGTCGTCGCACTTGGTGAACTCGCCCTTCTGGAAAGCGTTATAGAGATCTACGAAGATCCGGCACGCTTCGGGGATGTTTCCCGATGCGCTGATGAGGCCCGTTCCGCCCATTTCGAGAAGGTCGATGAACGAAGCGTCTTCGCCGCTCATGACGGCAAAGTCCTTGTCCTTCGTCTCCTTGATGACGCGGAGCGTGTCCTCGTGATACTTTTCCCCGATTTTAAATTCCACCGCCTGCTTGAGACCGATGATGTTCCTGTCTTCGGCGAGGCGGATGAGCGTGTCGGGGTGGACATAGCTCGACGTCCTTCCGGGAACGTTGTAGATGACGATCTTTGCGCCTGTTTCGCGGCTGATGGTGAGAAAGTGCTCGACAAGTCCTTCTTGCGGGGGATTGTTGTAGTAGCCGGTCACGCAAAGGACGGCGACCGGGGCTATCTTCTGGACCTTTTCGATGATTTCGATGGATTCGCGCGTGCAGTTCGATCCTGCGCCCGCGATGACGGGAACGCGTCCATCCACATAGTCGAGCGTGAACTTGATGATGTCGAGATGCTGGCTCGGGGAAATCGTCGCGCTCTGGCCCGTGGTTACGGCGGGAAGAACACCTGCGGCTCCTGCGGCGATGACATCGTCTATCATCTGTCCCATTTTCTTGAAATCGATGGAATTTCCGAGATGTTTCGGGTCGTCGTCCTTGATGGGCGTAAAGAGGGCCGGGAAGACCCCGCGAAGTTGAGAAGCGTTGGTAATCTGCATAGTCTAAAAATAGACAAAATCGAAACGAATTTCCCCTGTTTCCGAAAATTTTCCCGAGAAATGCAAAATATTTTTTCGCGCGAAAATTTCGGGCAGGCTTTTTGAATGTAGATTATGGATGAAAAAGGTGGTGTGTTATGTTGAACAGACTTTCTGCGCTTTCGCTTGCTGCGTTTTCCCTCGTGTTTTCCGCAAACTCATCCTCGGATTTTGTCTGGAGCAATGTCGCGATGGGTGGAGGCGGTTTCGTTTCCGCCGTGATCGCTTCGCCTGTCGATGAAAATCTTTTTTACGCCCGTACGGATGTCGGCGGCGCCTATCGCTGGGACGAGGCATCCGCAAAGTGGGTCTCGATGATGGACTGGGTCGATGTCTCGGAACGCGGCCTTCTGGGCGTGGAAGCGCTCGCCGTCGATCCGCAGGAAAGCGGAAAGGTCTATCTGGTCGCGGGGACTAGCTACTGGAATGACGGCCGGTCGGCCTTTCTCCGATCCTCGGACAGGGGAAAGAGCTGGGAACTTCTTTATACATGGGATTCGACCGGGGCAAAGGGCGGGAAGGTCTCCTGGTTCAAGGTCCACGGAAACGGAATGGGGCGCGGAAACGGCGAAGCTCTCGCCATCGATCCGAACAATTCCGACGTGATGTTCTACGGATCGAAAAACAGGGGACTCTGGAAATCGACGGATAACGGATCCTCCTGGAGCCATGTCGATGCGTGGACGAAAGCGGCCGGGAGCGATACGACTTGGAACGGTTCCGGTTTCTCGTTCGTGCAGTTCGCGCCGGGAAGCTCGAAGATTCTCTATGCGGGATTTCTCCGCGAAGGAACAAAGGGGCGCACGTTTGAAAACGTCTTCACCTCGACGGATGGGGGCGCGTCCTGGAAGGCTCTTCCGATTCCGGATGCGCTTCGCTCGACTGCCGGCGGTGGACTTGTTCGCCTGATGCCGCAACGCGCAATCGTCGCGAGCGACAATTCCTACCTGATGGTGACCTTTGCCGACGGAGCGGGTCCGCATACGATGGCGTGGGACGAAGGCTGGGGCATGATCTACGATGGGTTTGGACGCGGCGCGGTCCTCAAATACGATGTGAACGCGGCGACGTGGAGCGATGTCTCTCCGGACAATCTTCTTTACTATGACGGAGACAAGTACGACGAAACGGACTATGCGAGCGGCAACTACGAGTATTGCGGTCCGTATGGCGGCATTGCCGTGAATCCGAACAATTCAAGCGAAATCGTGGTGACGACGGAAGGCTATACGGGTCCCCAGTATTGGAAGCTTCCTAGCGGTTCCTACGACCAGAATGGCCAGTGGGGAACGCAGATTTACCATTCGACGGATGGCGGCGCAAACTGGGTGCAGTCCTTTGCGTACAACGTAACGACCGTGACGATGGACGAGAACGGCATCGGCTGGATGAACAACAGCTCGATTCACTGGTCGGGCAGCGTCGCAATCGATCCTTTCAATCCGAAGCGCGTATTCGTCAGTTCGGGAAACGGCGTCTTCCGCACGGACGATATCACCGCCTACACGCTAGCGGAAAGCCCGTGGCTTCATTCGGGTTCCAGGGTTTACGACGCCTGGGGCGCGGTGACGAACAACCAGGTCTGGAAGGTCTCGAGTCACGGCATCGAGGAAACGGTTCCCGAAGAAGTGGTAAGCATTCCCGGTGGACCTCTGATTTCGGTCATTGCGGACTATGACGGGTTCCGTCACGACAGTGTTTCGAAATATCCTTCGACGCGGCACATTACGGGTGTCGATGGCGGAAATCCGGTCGGTTCGACGCGTGGACTTGCCTTCGCTCCCAAGTCGGGGAAGCTGGTGAAGGTTTCCGATGCGCGGATCTACAAGGCAAAGTATAACGATATCCCGATAGCGCCTTTGCAGTATTCGGCGGATTCTGGAAAAACATGGTCGGTGGAAACCTATACGGGACCGGATTCTTCCTTCAAGAAGGGATCTGCCGCGATTTCCGCGGATGGAGCCGTTGCCGTCTGGGTCCCTGCCGAAGGAACGACCGACGTCTATCGAAACTACAATACGACGACCTGGGAAAAGGTTTCGGGCATCACGAAATCCTCTTATGTTGTCGGTGACCCGGAAAACGCGGATGTCTTTTACGCCTATGACAAGACGTCCGGAAATTTCTACAGGAGTTCGGACCAGGGTGCTTCCTTTTCGAAGGCGAGCGCTCCGGGAAAGAGCGATTTCAAGAAGTTCCGCGCGATTCTCGGTCGCGAAGGCGATCTGTGGCTTCCGATCGGCGTGACGGCGGACGGTGCAAGTTCGGGTAGGCTCCTCCACTCGACAGATGGAGGCAGCACGTGGACGACAGTCGAGGGGGTCGGCTATACGGAAGCGGTCGGCTTCGGTATCTCGAAAACGGGAACGGATTACCCGGCGATTTACGTCTATGCGCAAATCGGTGACGAAAAAGGCGTCTTTGGATCCGACGACGGCGGAGCGACCTGGGCACGCCTGAACGACGACGGGCACGAATACGGCGGACTTGCTAACGGCGAATTTGTCATGGGCGACATGAACACATACGGCGTCGTCTATATGAGCACGGCCGGACGGGGAATCGCTGCACGCGTTCCTTCCGACTGGAACATGGGAACGAGTTCTTCGACTTCGGCGATTTCGAAACCCGTATCGCCGCTGCTTCTCGGTCGCCTTGCGACTCTCGAAGGAAACACCCTGAACCTGACGCTCCACAATTCGCGCGCCAAGGTTTCGCTTTTCGACCTGAAGGGAAATCGAGTCTTCCTGAAATCCTATTCCTCTTCGACTTCTCTTGACTTGGGCGAAGTCGTCCAGGCGCGCGGGACCTACATCCTTCGCGTGACAAGCGGAAACGCGCTCCTGCTTTCGGGAAAAGTCGGCATTTCGCGATAATTTTTCATTAGCGGTTCCCTAGAGGTCACCTCTAAAAATTCAATTTTCAAAAATTTGGTTGCGACGCTTCGCGCTGGTTCGTCATTCAAAGTGGCAAATACATCCTGTATTCGCCACTTTTCATTCCTGCCTTCGCTTGGTCTCATTCAAATTTTCTTAATCAAAGCAATTTTTAGAGGTGACCTAGAGTGAAAATTTTCCCGCATCTTCCTTGCGGGAAAATTTTATATTCAAGTCCATGCGTTTGGGAATCTTGAAAAAAAATTTGCCGGTATTGGCGCTATTCCTTTCCGCCTGCACGATCGATGGAAGCTACGGGCATGTCGAAAAGGTTCGCGTCGATGTTCCCGCTTCGCCGGAAATTCATGGTGCGGGGCATTACCAGAAGCCGAACACAAAGCGATGGCGCGCCTCCGCGAATGTGCATCTCGGGAGAGAGGAACGGGCAAATGTCGATGGAATCACGAACTCGCTCGGAGACTGCTCCGATATCGAGCACTGCCGGGGAAACGCGCAAATCGAAGTCCATGAAAAAGTCGATGCGGAATACCGGACCGTCTATCCGATTGTAAGCGCCAGTATCGAAAGGCTGTACAAGGAAGATATTCTTCTCTGGAGCTGGGGCGCCGGATTCAACCGTGGAATCTACGGCTTCGGAACGCTGGGCGTCAATACGCGGAATTTCGAAGTCGGGCTCTCGCTTGGACTCTGGATGATGATGCACGACCAGTCATACTCGGGTTCCTACTACAGCTGCGTCAAGTGGAATTGGGAAAACGAATACCGGCTGAACCGAAGCGGTTTTGACGCAATCGAGGGAAGCGCTCTGGATGCGAGCTTTCTCTACGGTTTGCATGCCGCCGCCTACTTCGGATCGTTCTCCTTTCTCGCTTCCGCGGAAATCTACAGGCCGAATCTGTATGTCGCCGACAAGGATATCCACGCCGATTTTAAATTGCCCTACGTGATTACGGAATTTTTTGAAATCGGCTATCTGCTAAATGAAAACTGGGAACTCTACACGGGTGTCGCGAACATCCTCGGCGATTTCGAAGGGTGGCATTTTTCGCTTCTCGGCGGTATCCGCCTTAACTGGATCTAGCGATTCGCTTGACCGAAAATTTCTATATTGCGCATTGTCTTTGTAAAACCATCTGAAGGTGTTCTATGGGCAAAAATCTATACCAGAAAGTGTTTGACAGCCATGTCGTCTCGAAACTTCCGAGCGGCCAGTATCAGCTGTTTATCGGGCTCCATCTCTGCCACGAAGTGACCAGTCCGCAGGCTTTCGCGATGCTTCGCGAAGAGGGACTCAAGGTGAAGTATCCGAAGCGTACCTTTGCGACAGTCGATCACATCATTCCGACGACGGCAGAAGCGCGCAAGCGTCCGCTTGCGGATCCCGTTTCCGAAGAGATGCTCTCCCATATCGAAAAGAACACGCATGATTTTGGCGTACGCTTCTTTGGCCCGGAGACCGGGGAACAGGGCGTCATCCACATTGTCGGCCCGGAAGAAGGCGTTACGCAGCCGGGAATGACCATCGCTTGCGGGGATTCCCACACGGCGACACATGGCGCATTTGGCGCAGTCGCGTTCGGAATCGGGACAAGCCAGGTCGCCGATGTCCTGGCGACGCAGACTCTCGCGATGAGTCCGCTCAAGACGCGTCGCATCCGCTTTACGGGTAAGCTCCGACCGGGCGTAACCGCGAAAGATGTTGCGCTTGCCTACATTGCAAAGCTTGGCGTGAACGGCGGTGTCGGATACGCCTACGAATTTGCCGGTCCCGTCATCGACGAGCTCGACATGGAAGGCCGCATGACCGTCTGCAACATGGCGATCGAAGGCGGGGCCCGCGTCGGCTACTGCAATCCCGACGAGAAGACTTTTGCATTCCTCAGGGGAAAGCCCTACGCGCCGAAGGCGGAATCCTGGGACGAAGCGGTCGCCTACTGGAAGTCGGTGGCGAGCGATCCGGACGCGACATTTGACGACGAAGTGGAAATCGATTGCGATAAGCTCGAACCGATGGTAACCTGGGGGATTACTCCTGCCCAGGCGATTCCCCTGAACGGCAACATGCCGAAGATCGACGCTTTCCAGGGTTCCGAACGCAAGGTCATATCCGAAGCCTATGAATATATGGGTTGGGAAGAGGGCGGAAAAATGCTCGGTACACCGATTGATGTCGCTTTTGTGGGAAGCTGCACGAACGGTCGCTTGCCGGACTTGATCGCGGCCGCTGAAATTATGAAGGGAAACCATGTCGCGCCGAATGTCAAGATGTGGGTCGTTCCCGGCTCGATGAAAATCAAGCTCGAAGCGGAATCACTCGGACTTGACAAGATTTTCAAGGAGGCTGGCGCCGAATGGCGCGAAGCGGGCTGCTCTCTCTGTCTTGCCATGAATCCCGACAAGCTCAAGGGCCGCGAAGTGAGCGCAAGTTCCAGCAACCGCAATTTCAAGGGGCGGCAGGGAAGTCCGACTGGCCGTACCATTCTCATGAGTCCCATCATGGTCGCTGCCGCCGCTATCGAAGGCAAGGTGACCGATGTCCGCAAGTATATCAAGTAAGGAGCGATGAATTTATGCTAACACCGATTGACATGGTAAAGGGTTCCGGCGTTCCTCTGCGCGGAAACGATATCGATACGGACCGCATCATTCCGGCGCGCTTTCTCAAGTGCGTTACGTTCGACGGTCTTGGAGATCACGCTTTTGCCGACGACATTGCGGGGCTTGCCGCCCAGGGAAAAGTCCACCCGTTCCGCGATCCCGCCTACAAGAACGGCTCCATCCTGGTTTCCAACCGGAACTTCGGCTGCGGATCGAGTCGCGAACACGCTCCGCAAGCGCTCAAGCGTTGGGGAATTCGCGCAATCGTCGCGGAAAGCTACTCCGAGATTTTCTTCGGAAACTGCGTGGCGATAGGCGTTCCCTGTTACCGGGTTTCTCACGAAGTCGCCGACAGGATTCTCTCCTGGATCGAAGCGCATCCGTCGGAAGAAATCGTCACCAGCGTGAAGGATCGGACGCTGAAGCTCGGGGAAGAAACGATTGCGCTCGAACTGGCGGACGGCCCTCGCGGACAGTTCCTCGATGGTTCCTGGCACGCTCGGGGCGTTCTGCTTTCCAATGCGGACAAGGTCGCGGATCTCGCGAAGCGTTTGCCCTACATGAAGTTCCTTGCTCGTTAATTTGTACGAAATCACTCGGCGGACCCGTCTAGCGGGTCCGCTTTTCGTTTAAATCCGCCATCGGTTTGCTCCAAGCTCCGTCGGTCGAACCCTCTTCTCGGGTTTCGGTCCCTTCATTTAAACGGAAAAAGCATCCTTTCGGATGCTTCGTTCAGCGGGAAAAGGGACAGATTCGCTCGCGGTCACCGTTCCGGCCGCTCGCTCACCCTTCGGGCTTTCCTGCCCGGCAGGCAAAGTCCCTCCGTCGCTTTTCGCGCTCGGCCTGCTCGCGCATAAGCTCCGTCGGTCGAACCCTCTTCTCGGTGTTCGGTCCCTTCATTTAAACGGAAAAAGCATCCTTTCGGATGCTTCGTTCAGCGGGAAAAGGGACTCGAACCCTCGACGTTCAGCTTGGGAAGCTGACGCTCTACCAACTGAGCTATTCCCGCGACGAGAGAAATATAGCAAATGTTTCCTTTCTTGTAAAAGCCGATGGAGGAAAAGGCGATTTTTTTTTATCGTTGGGACATGTTTTTTCGTTTCGGCGCTATCTTTGCTTTTCTTGTGGTCGCTCTGGCCTTGGGGGGATGTTCTTCCTCGGAGTCTTCCGCCCACAAAAAATCCTTTTGGGAATCGTTCACCGATTTTTTCACGCCGAGCGACAAGCCAAAGGGAGACGGAGAACTCTATCGGGAATTATCCGAAATGGACAGGGAAATTCACGAGACGGAATGGAAGCATTCCCGGGAAAACCGTCCGCAAAAGAAGTCGCGCTACAAGGCCTATTTGACCAAGCTGCGGTTTTCGCGTGATTCCCTTTTGAAAGTGATCGAAAGCGAAGAGGCGTATCAGGCATCTTCGTCTAGCGTTTCGCCTGTTTCCTGTTCAAGCTCGTTTTCGAAGCCGGTCGAGCCTTGTCGCGTCGATTCGGTTTTTGTCTCTACGACCGTTACGCGTCTTGTGCGCGATACTGTTTTCGTTCGGGACACGGTTTTTATCCGGGACACGCTTTTTCTTGGCGATTCGGCGTGCCGTCCTTCCGTTCCTATCGGTACGGATTGAGGCTTTTACCGATAACTTCAAATAAATTAATTTGTCAGGTTCTTATGATCAAGGAATTCGCTCCGGCAAAAATAAATCTCTTTCTGGATATCCTTTCGAAGCGTCCCGATGGATACCATAATCTGGGAACGCTCTTCCAGACGATAGCCGTCGGCGATGAACTTTCCGCCGAAGAGGATGGGGACTCCCGGATAACGGTCCGCTACAATGTTCCGCAGGCCTATCCCCTCGAAGAAGACCTGGTATATCGGGCGGCGCTTCTCTTGCGGGAAACCTTTGGCATTCGCCGCGGGGTCAATTTCTACCTGGAAAAAAGGATGCCGCTCGGCGCGGGACTGGGTGGCGGCAGTGCCGATGCCGCTGCCGCTCTTCGAATATTGAACCGGCTCTGGAAATTGAATCTTTCGGCGGATGATCTGGAAAAGCTCGGTGCGCGGCTCGGAGCGGATGTGCCCTTTCTTGTTTGCGGGGGAAGCGCGCTTGCCGAAGGAGTCGGCGATGTCTTGACCCGCTTGAAGCCTTTGGAACTGCCGGAAAACTCGGCATTGCTTGTGGCTACCCCGAAATGCGCAGTTCCCACAAAGGCGGCATATGCGGGCTGCGTGCCATCGGGAAGTTCTCGCTGGGAAATTTACCGAAAGGCGGATGTCCGGAATTTTCGGAATTTCGCCTTCAACAAGTTCGAAGAATCCGTTTTTCCGCAGTTCCCTTTAATCTCCCGAATGAAGGCTCTGCTTGAAAATGCCGGAGCGGAGCTTGCGATGATGTCGGGGTCGGGGGCTTCGGTCTTTGGCCTGTTCGAAAGCAAGTCCCAGGCGGAAAAGGCGGCTCGCCTCGTGGAATCCGAGTCACGTTTCGTCGCGGTCACGCGATTTTTTCCGGGATTTTCCTAACGATGTCTTGCGGGCTTTCCAAACTTTTGCTATCTTTGTAATCCCCTTTGGGGTATCGTCAAGTTGGTAAGACAACAGATTTTGATTCTGTTATTCGTTGGTTCGAGTCCAGCTACCCCAATAGGTCTTTCTTTTTTATTGGAGATAAAATGCAGCTTACAACACTCAAAGCAACCTCGAGAGTAGCGGGATCGTCTCGCGCAACTGTCCGTCTTCGCAAGGCGGGCCAGATTCCGGCGGTCTATTATGGTAAGGGTCAAGAGGCGGTAAGTATCAGCGTGAACGCCCAGGATGTCGCGAAAATTCTCGCGCCGGGCAAGCGTTATACCCTTCTGGATCTTGAAATCGATGGCAAGGCGGGCAATCCTGCCGTTGTCTATTCCTACCAGAAGGATTCCATTTCCATGCGTATCGAGCATATCGACTTTCTGAAGATCGATGAAGCCACGCCGGTGACGGTTCGTGTCCCGGTCGTACTCGAAGGTCTTCCGATCGGTGTCAAGAACGAAGGCGGTCTCTTCTCCCAGATTACGCGCTTTGTCAAGCTGAATGCGGTTCCGGAAAAGATTCCGGCGAACGTCAAGCTCGACATTTCCGGTTTCCATGCGGGCGTTACGTTCTACGCGAAGGATCTCAAGCTCGAAGGCGTCGAACTTGCGTCTCCGGCTCGTACGGTCATCTTCACTATCTCGACAAAGGCGAGAGCGGCGAAGATCGAAGCTGCGGAAGAAGCTCTCTTGGCGACGAACGCTCCGGCTCCTGCCGCTACCGCTGCCGCTGCCACGACCGATGCGGCTGCTGCTCCGGCTGCCGACGCGAAGAAGTAATCGTTCCTTTCGAAACTTCAAAAAGGCTCGCTTTCAAGCGAGCCTTTCGTGTATATTCAATCGCCCGGCAAGGTCGAGCGAAATTCTAGCTTTTCGGGAAATCTAGGGTCTTGCATCCGCACAGCAGCGGAAGCCGACAAAATTATACTGGTTTTGCGGGTAGAAGCTGTATTTCGTATCGGTGCACTTGCTTTCGTTTTGCGTGTCCCAGGCTCCACCGGCGACGAGATACCTGTTCGGCATTTCCTTGGCGGGTGTGTCCGTCCATTCCCACAGGTTTCCGTTCATGTCGTACATGCCATACCAGCTGCGACATTCTTCCTTGCGCCCGGCGCGTCTTGCCGCCTTCGTATTGGTGTTGCACTTGAACGGCTTGTAGGAGGGACCGTAAGAGTAGCGGAATCCGTCCTTGCCCTTGCAGGCGGCGGACCATTCGTCGAATCGGCATAGGCGCTTTCCTGCCTGCTCGCAGAGCTTTACCGCTTCGTCATGGGAAACCATGTCCTTGACGACGGCTTCCGGCTCGTTCGGGTATTCGTAGGCATCGACGCAGACGGTCTTTCCGTTTACGGGAACCGGGTAGGCGTTCTTGCTGCATTTGTTGTCGCTAGCCATGTCGTAATGGACGCTTTGCCAGGCGGAGCGGTTCCCGGCGGAGTCTTCGGCAAAGTAAAAGACGTCGCCTGTCTTGTTGTATGTGACGGGCGCTGTCTGCTCTTCGACCTTTGTTGTGTCGCCGATGGCGTAGAATGTCTTGCACTTGATTTCGTCGCACTTGACCTTTAGCTGGATAGGTTCGTAGTAACGCCCGGTCGGAGGAACGATTGTCGCTTCGGGCGGGATGGAGTCCCGGTTCGCGTAGGCGATACTGTCTGCCTTGCGGAGACTGTCCGCTCTTTGGATGCTGTCGAGAAGGGCTCTTTTCGCTTGCTCGATGCTGTCCCTGTTCGGTCTAGGCTCGCTTTTCCGCTTGACGGATTCCTTCCTTGCCTTGGGAACCGTGTCAATCGATTCCTTCGCCGGTTCGGAAAGCGTGTCCTGTTCCTGGATAACGGCAGAATCCCGCATTTCTTGAATTTCCGGGGCCAAGGTCTCTTCGCTTTTCGGAGCGTTCCGCATTTCGCCTTTCATCTTCGATAGTTCGCATTGGACGACAAACAGCGCGGAAAGAAGAAGGATCATCAGGATCGATACTGTCAAGCGGTTGCGCTTTTTTTTGCGGCTTTCGCGAGAATCTTTGTTCTGTTCCATGGGGAAAACTCCGGTAAGAAAATGCGTTACTTCTTGTTAGCGGAAGAGCTTTCGAAAAGATTGTGCCAGTGACGCTTGATTTCCTCTTCGACTTCCTTGGGGCTGAGCTTGCGGCGGAGAGTGGTACGGTAGGCGATGGAGATGTAGCCTGTTTCTTCCGATACGACGATGACTAGCGCGTCGCTTTCCGCGGCGAGAGCTATCGCCGCGCGGTGGCGCATTCCGTAAGCCGAATCCTTTTCCGAAGATATCGTCGGGAGCGGCAATATGCAGCCAGCGGCGACGATCGAGCGACTGTCGAGAATGACCGCTCCGTCGTGCAGCGCGGAATTGGGGAAGAAGAGAGCCCGCAAGAGCCTTGAACTGATGCGCGCGTTCAGAAGCTCTCCCGTATCGGCGTAATTGCGGAGACCGACGCGGTTTTCGAGAACTATCAATGCGCCGAACTGGTTTTTCGAAAGGTCCTGGACCGCCGAGCTGATTTCGCTTGCAATCTTGTCTAGGCCGCTCTGGTGGAAAAAGAGCGTCTTCAGGTTCATGCGGGCCGCGGACTGTCCGATTCGCGTGAGCGCTCCGCGGATTTCCGGCTGGAAGAGGATGACGATGGCGATGATTCCCAAGGTCGCCAGGTTGCTGAGAATCCAGACGATGGTGTGAAGCTCCCACCACTGCGCAAGAAACCACACGATGAGGAGAAGCCCGCCTCCGATAAACATCTGCACGGCGCGCGTTCCCCGAAAGAGCAGAAAGACGTAATAGGCGACAATCGAGACCAGAAATACGTCGAGCAGGTCGGCAAAACGAACGTCGATGACATCGAAGAGCTTAAACAGATTCATGCCGGAACGCCCCGAGCAACCTTAGCGATTCGACCGCTTCGCGTACATCGTGAACCCGGATGACGGTTGCGCCCGAAAGCGCCGTCAGGATGCCGGAAACCACCGTGGGAATCAGCCTGTCGCTCGCTTCGAGTCCTGGAATCTTTCCGATGTAGGATTTTCTCGACATGCCGTAGAGGACGGGAAATCCCGTCTCGACGAAAGCTTCGACATTCGCTATCAGGTCCAGATTGTTCTGGAGGTCCTTGCCGAATCCGATGCCGGGATCGAGGCAGATGGTTTCCTCTTTCACGCCGAGACTTGTCAGCTTTTGCGCCGCGGCGAGAAGGGATTCTTTCACTTCGGAGACGACATCTCTGTATGGCGCGAAGTCCTGCTGCATCGTGCCGAAATTTCCCCGCATGTGGTTGAGAACGCTAGAAGCGCTTGTTTCCGCAATGGTCCTTGCCATGTTCGGGTCAAATTCCAGAGCGCTGATGTCGTTTACGATGTGGGCGCCGGCTTTCATGCTTTCGCGGGCAACTTCCGACTTGACCGTATCGACGGAAATCCAGAAGTTTCTCCGGGAGAGGAGCGGGACAAGCCTTTTTACCAGAGGCACGACCCTTTCGATTTCTTCGCTTGCGGAAACGTGATTCGCTCCCGGGCGGGAACTTTCTCCGCCGATGTCGATGATTTGCGCTCCTTCGTCGAGCAGTTTCAGGGCGTGTTCGTATGCCGCGTCGAGCGTATTGTGCTTTCCGCCATCGAAGAAGCTGTCCGGTGTGACGTTGACGATACCCATGACGCTCGTGACCGGGAGTCCCGAAACAAGCGATCCTCCGATTTTCCATGGATTCGTGCGGACTTTCCGCAGATAATCGCAAAATCTGTTCATGCTTTTTCTCCTTCGGTTCCGGGCGTAGGCGTTGACGGGATTATCTGGGCGGGTATGTTTTCTGGGCGACCCGGATCGGGTGGCGGTTCGTCCTCCTTTCGTTCCTGTTCGCGCTTTTTTGCCATTTGTTCCTGGAAAAGGTATGTCCTGCTCTTCTTGGTGTGGTCGAGCTTTTCTCCGGCGACAACTCGGTCTATTTCGTCACGGTCGAGAACTTCGTATTCGAAAAGGGCGTTTCCCAGAAGGTCGAGCTTTTCCCGGTTCTGGGTGAGCAGTTCCCGCGCGTTCTCGGCAAGTCTCTTGACCAGGCTGTTGATTGCCCCGTCAATCGCTTCCGCCATCTTTTCGGACATTTCCTTGGGCTTGCTGATTTCCCGTCCAAGGAAAATTTCGCCATCGTTACGGCTGTAGCAGAGAGGACCGATTTCATCGTCAAAGCCCCATTCGGTGACCATCTTGCGGGCGAGTTCCGTGGCGCGGGCTATGTCGTTGGACGCTCCCGTGCTCTGGTGGTTGAACACGATGAGTTCGGCGAGCCTTCCGGACATGAGAATCATGATGTTCTCTTCGGCGCTTTCCCTCGACATGGAAACGCGGTCGCTTTCGGGGAGCGACATAGTGACGCCCAGCGCGCGTCCTCGTGGAATGATCGTTATCTTGTGCAGCGGGTCGGCATGCTTGCAGAGAAGGGTCATCAGGGCGTGTCCCGCTTCGTGGAACGCCGTGTGGCGCTTTTCTTCGTCCGACATGAGAAGCGTTCTGTGTTCCGCTCCCATGGCGAGCTTGTCTCGGGCTTCTTCGAAATCCTGCCTGGTCACTTTCTTGTTGTCAAAGCGGGCGGCGAGAAGGGCCGCTTCGTTTATCAGGTTTTCGAGTTCCGCGCCGGCGAGTCCGGGTGTTCCGCGCGCGATGTCCTTGACATCGACGTCGCTTGCGAGGGGAACCTTGCGCTTCTTCAGATGGACTTTCAGGATTTCCTCGCGACCGACCAGGTCCGGCAATCCGACGGTAATCTGCCTGTCGAAGCGTCCCGGGCGGAGAAGCGCCTTGTCGAGAACGTCCGGACGGTTTGTCGCCGCAATCAGGATGACGCCTTCGTTCGCGCTGAAACCGTCCATTTCGACTAGAAGCTGGTTCAGGGTCTGCTCGCGTTCGTCGTGTCCGCCTCCGAGTCCCGCACCGCGCTGGCGACCCACCGCGTCGATTTCGTCGATGAAGAGGATACAGGGCGCGTTCTTCTTTCCCATATCGAACAGGTCGCGAACGCGCGCTGCGCCGACACCTACGAACATTTCGACAAAGTCCGAACCGGACATGCTGAAAAACGGAACTCCCGCTTCGCCGGCTACAGCCCGCGCAAGAAGCGTCTTGCCTGTTCCCGGAGGACCGACAAGCAGTGCGCCTTTGGGAATGCGACCGCCAAGAGCGTCATACTTTTTCGGGTCCTTCAAGAACTGGACGATTTCTTCGAGATCCGCTTTCGCCTCGTCGCACCCCGCCACGTCCTTGAATGTCGTCTTGGTCTTTCCGTTTTCGTTCAGCTGGCGGGCCTTGCTCTTGCCGAAGGAGAACATGCCCATGCCGCCCTTTCCGCCTCCTGCCTGGCGCGCCATCATATACCAGAAAAACGCGATGAGGACAATGGCGGGGAGAAAGGCGAAAATTCGGTCAAGCCAGCTTGTCGTTTCGTGTTCGACGCGAACCTTGATGTGCTTTGTCTTTTCCCAGTTGTCGATCTGCTCGCTTGTCAGATCCAGGACATGGCTCGAAAAGGCGATCGTGCTACTCGGATTCTGCTTGTTCCGCGCGATTTTCGAAAGAAATCCCGCTTGCTTTTCGCTGTTCTCGATTTCTTCGGGCGTCATCGCGCGGGAGCCTTCTATCATGATGCCGTCGAGCGTGCGTTGCAATTTCAGACTCTTGATTTCCGTAGTCGAATCGTTCATCATCGCGAAGAAATCCGTCCGCGTGAGATCGAGCGAGGTGTCGTCATTGTAGAGGCGCATGAAGAAAAGCGCCATCAGAAGCATCGTCGCTATCAGGAAAAAGTTCCTGTTCTGAAATGCGGAAGGCGCTTTGGGCTTATTACTCATAAGTTTCCTTTATCATGGGGAGGTATCCCGCCGATGCGGAGTATTCGGTGACCTTGCGAAAATAGAGGTATCGAATCTCTTGCAAAAAGCGGAACGCCGTTTTCTTCGAACCATTTCTTGAGCGTTCTTGGTTTCCCTCGGAGAGGCACGTAAATGTCGCCGTCCTTCCGAAACCGCCACTTGCCGGAAATGGATTCTTCTTCGCCAAAAAAATACAAATTATGGGAAACGTCTGGCCGCAATTCTCGGCAAAACCAAAGGATATGTCGGGACTTTTCGAAGAGAAGCGTCTTTTCCCGATTGGCGAAGTTCGAAAGAAAGGCTGTTTTCGAAGGGTACGAAAATCCTAAAGAGTCAAGCCAGAGACGCAAAAGCGATGCCGTGCCGCCTGGATGCTTTTGGACGATTCGCTTCAAGGCGAAATCGTGCAAGGCGAGAATTTTCCGGTAGGGAGAAGTCCTTGCGGGAAACGGCCAGAGCCTTGGCGGTACGAGATACGGGGAAAAAGCTTCCCGAAGCTTCGCTAGGATTTTCGGGTAGGCGTGTCGGGATATTTCCGCGATTCGGGAAAGCCTCTCGATTGCCAGAAAATCTTCTTCGGCAATTTTCGGGAGCAGGCGCCTGCGAATGGAATTCCGGGAAAAGGATTCGTCCGCGTTGCTTTCGTCTTCTCGAAAATCCAGATGAAAACCTCTTGCGTAGGCGATGAGCCGTTCCTTCCCGATTTCCAGAAATGGACGAACGATGCCGTCTTCTCGGCGAGGCTGTATGCCTTGAAGTCCCTTGATTGTCGTTCCGCGCAAGATACGCATCAGCAGGGTTTCCGCCTGGTCGTTTGCATGGTGCGCGGTGAGAATGTTGTCTGCCCGGACTTCCGGAAGGGAGGCGATTTCGTGCAATGCCCTGTAGCGGGCGATTCGCGCGTTCTCTTCGACGGAACCGCGTGATTTCAGAAAATTTCCGTCAAGATTCCTGATAAAAAATGGGACGTTTAATTTGTATGCAAGGTTTCGTACAAATTCAGCATCGCGGGAGGCGTTTTCCCGAAGCCCGTGGTGAATGTGCGCGATCCCCGCCCACGCGAAATGCAGAATATCGCGATTGCGGATGAAATAATCGGCAAGGCATACGGAATCAAGGCCCCCCGATACGGCGAGAAGAATCCGCCGACCTTCAAAACCTTCGCTAGATACCGGAAACGCGTCCAAGGGAAACTATCGGATCTTGCATGATTTGAAAAAGCAGGAACGCGCTCCCGTGTGGCAGGCGACTTGCTTTCCGCGCATTCGGACCTTGAACAGCAGGGCGTCGCTGTCGCAGTCCGCAGACCATTCGACAACGGTCATCACGTTTCCGCTTGTATCGCCCTTGTGCCAATATTCCCTTCTGCTGCGGCTCCAGAAAACCATTTCTCCGCATTCGAGCGTTTGGCGGAGCGCTTCTCTATCCATCCAGGCGAGCATCAGAACGTCGTTCTTGTCCGCATCCTGGACGATTGCCGGCGCGAGCATCTTGCCGTCGCAGGGAACTTCAAATCGGACGCTTGCGAAAATTTCTTCCGGGGTCATCGAATCCTCCTGTCTTGAATCCTAGGTGCGCAACTGGCCGTTTCCGACGAGAACCCACTTGTAGCTGCACAGGCTTTCTACGCCCATCGGACCGCGGGCGTGGATCTTGTCCGTCGAAATGCCGACTTCCGCGCCTAGCCCGTAAATGCCGCCATCGGCGAGTCGCGTGCTGGCATTTACCATGACGCTCGAAGAATCGACATTGCTTACAAAGTAATCGATAGCGGCTCTGTCTTCCGCAACGATGGATTCCGTGTGCCGGCTGGAATATTTTTCGATGTGTTCGCAGGCTTCCTTTACGCCTTCGACAAACCGGACGCTTAGCTTGTAGGCGAGATATTCTTGCCGGTAGTTGGAGTTTTCGCCGATGAACTTTGCGTCGGGAATGCGCGCTTGCGCTAACTTGTCTCCAAAGAATTCCACTTTCTTCCCCCGCAGTGGGGAAAGAATCCTTTCGACCGCTTCATCGGAAAGCGCTTTGTCGAGAAGAAGCGTCTCCATGGAATTGCATGTGCCCGGGCGTTGCGTCTTTGCGTTATCGACGATCCGAGTGGCCATTTCGACGTTTGCCGATTTATCGACATAGATGTGACAGATTCCGTTGAAATGCTTGATAACCGGGATGGAGCTTTGCTCAACGACGGCGCGAATCAGGTTTTCTCCGCCACGGGGAATCACCAGGTCCAGGTAGTCGCGCTTCTTGAGGAGTTCGCCGACTATCGCATGGTCCGAAAATTCCACCAGCTGGACGGCCTTTGAATCGATTCCGAGCTTCGAAAGGGAATCCTGGAAAATCCTGGCAAGGATTTTCGAGGAGTGGAGAGATTCCTTTCCGCCGCGAAGGATGACGGAATTTCCGGCCTTGAAGCAGAGAGCTGCTCCGTCGATCGTCACGTTCGGGCGGCTTTCGTAAATGAAGAAGACGCTTCCGAGAGGCACGGTGACGCGGGAAATCTCCGCTCCGTTTTCGAGCGTGCGCTGTTCGAGAATTTTTCCTAATGGATCGGGAAAGGACGCTATCTGCTCGACGCCTTTCGCCATGAGTTCGATACGGTCATGGTCGAGAGTCAGCCGGTCGAGCTTTGCCGGGGAGAGGGTCTGGCTGTTCGCATCGACATCTTTCCTGTTTTCTTCAAGGATCGTCGCTTCGCTTGCGCGAAGCGATTTGGCGACGTCGAGGAGAAGGCGATTCCGGATGTCCGAGGGAACGGTTCGGATGTTTGCCGATGCGATCCGCGCGTTCTCGGCGAGATTCGTGGCATATTTTTGAATGTCTTCGGAAGTCATGTTGCAAATCTATAAATTTCACGTTTACCAGGTAACGCCCAGTTTCCCGCTTGCTCGGTAGCCGCGGTAGTCGCCGGTATAAAAACTTTGTTCGTAATCGGCGAAGAGCCATTCGAAAGGCGTCAGATGAAAGCCGAATCCAAATTCGACATATTTCCTTGTCGTCTTCGAGTCGAGAAAGGTTCGATCGGTCCTGTCATAAGGAGTGTGGATGTCGTAGATGTTCCCGCCAAAACTGGAATCCTTGGCGACGCTCGATGCGAAAAGCTTGACGGCGATGGCCCTGTATTCCGCTTTGATTTGTGTATAAAACTCGCGGGAGTTCGGACCGAGATTGGATCCGAGGCTCTGTCCGTAATGCGAGTATGCGTAGGATTTTCCCTTGTGATGCGTATAGACCCAGGGTTCTATCCACGTGAATTCGGAATGATACGAAAGGAAGATGGGGCCGATTTTTCGCCTGTCCGTTGCAAGTCCGATGCTTGCCGCCCACTTGTTTCCCCACCAGGAATCGTCGAACATGCTGGTTATCTTTTTCATGTCGTCCCAGAACATTTCGCCGTAAAGTTCCCAGTCGGGAATTGTCCTTATCCGGATGTCGAATCCAAGTCCCGTGTTTTCGAGATCGCCCGTGTAATGCTGCGCAAAAATGTAGGGAACGAAAGGGGCCGCGTAAAGCCACTGGAAATCGCGATCCGTGCTGTCGGCATCCTGGTTGGGATTGCTCCGTGCGCTTTCGACGGTCGAACCGTAGATAAGGGTTTCCGAAATCCCGAAGTCAATCTGAAACGGCAAGGCGAAATTCAGCCGGTGAGCGTGAAAATACTTGTCCTTGTGCTTGTCATGGTAAAGCTTTCCCGCGTATTGGGTATAGCTTATAGGGCCGACTTTCAGTTCGTAGCCGAAATAGGGAGTCGGTGCGGGCATGGAAATGCGGTCGGTCGAGTCCATCCAGGGACGATAGGGATTGTCGCTTCCTCGCAGGACAAGCTTGTTCCTTCTCGCCGGTCCGAAAGAGAGATAGTCGATGCCTCCCATGAATTTTACGACATCCCGGATGCGGTATTCGCTCGTCGCCGTAAAATAGTCCCACGTGCGCGATTTTTCGCTTTGGACATTGTAGGGAATGCCGTTATAGGGATTGTAGCCGGGATCCGTGTAGATTCGGTTTGTCCTGTCGGTCATGACGCTTGCGGACGCGTGAAACGTAAAGTTCTCCAGGATGGAACCGTTTACATATAGATTGACGAAAAGGCTGTTCTCGATATGCCTGTCGCTTTTTGGCGTATTCGTAAAGCGGGAAACGCTCGCCGAATCGCCCAGGGTCCCGCGGATTCGAAAGAATGTTGCCGAATCGCCGAATCCGATATGTCCGGGGACCGCTGCGGAAAGGGATAGCGCGGAGAGAAGAATGCCGAGAGGAAAAATTTTCATTGTCTCTCGAATTTAAAAAGTCCCAGGGAAAAGAGAAAGAGGACAAGATGAATTTTCGCGTTATCGCGCGCCGTCTTCTTGAAAGGAGCGAAAGGGAGGAGAAGGCCAAAACGCAAAAGACTGCGGAAGAGGCGGAATGTACGCGAAAGAAGCGCACCTTTCCAGCCGAAATGCTTTCTGTAAAAATAGAGCTGCGACGAATCGTGCTGCAGGCTTCGCGAGAGAACGTTTTTCGCGGAACCGCCGTCGAGATGAACGATCGAATGCGCCTTGTCGATGAAAAAGCGAAAGCCGAGTTTCCGCGCCCGATAGGCCCAATCCACGTCCTCGTAATACATGAAGAATCTTTCGTCGAAGGGACCGACTCGGTTCCATGTTTCCGCGCTCATCATCCAAGCCGCGGCATTTGTCCACTGCGCTTCCAGAAACGGGGAATCCGGGACAGGAACGGTCTTTCCGTGAACGTAACGGGCCGCGGACTCCTTGGAACGAAATGCGTTCAGCAAAAACTGTCGGGGCGGAATTCTCGAAAACCAGCTTTTTTGAATGGATCCGTCGGCGTTTCGGAGTTGCGGCGAGACGATGTGTTCCGGAAACCTGGACAGATCCTTTTGCAAGGCTTCCAGCGTTCCGGGAGGAATGCGGGTGTCGTTGTTCAGGATAAAGATCGAATCAAATGAAATCTCGCTTTCTTTAGCAAGCGATATCCCCATGTTGTTGGCCGCTCCGAAGCCGAGATTCTCTTTGGGACAGCAAAGCTTCACTTCGGGAAATTCTTTGCCGATCCTTTGCGGCGTTCCGTCCATGCTGCCGTTATCGACGACAAATATCCGGAAGCGTTCCTTGGGTTGCCCGGACAGGTCGGTTAGGCAATTCCTGGTCTTTTCCCATTGTCCGTAGGTGACGAGGACGATGGCTGTCTTTTGAAAGTCTCTCATGTCTTTTTCCAGATTTTTTTTGCAAGCGGCAGTCCGACGCAGGAGAATAGAACCTGGCGGATACGCCTTCCGATGTCTCCTGGCGGAAAAAGCGTGTCGCGTTGCCGATAGATCCACGGCAAGAATCGGAGCGACAGTTTTTCCGTTTGCCTTGCCCGGTGGATTTCCAGAAGCGTTTTCGCAAACAGGATTTCTTCTTCCCTTAGCGAGAGCCTGCGGGAATTTTGCAAAATGGTTTCCACCCAGTGTTCCTGGAGCTTCAATGTTTCGCTCATCCTGGGAACGGGCTTTCCTCCGATGGCGTTGGAATCGTGCAGGCGGTACTTGATGACGGCATCAGGGAGGGGGAGAATTCCGCCACGCCTTTCGGCGAACATGGCTATCCAGCGATCGTGTACGGTAACGCCGTCGGGAATCGGCAGGAGAAATTCAAGGAGCGAAGCTTGAAAAAGGGACAGACAGCCGGTTACGTTGTTGATTCCCGCTATCTGGGACTTCAGGGAGACATGTAGCGGAATCGCGGCGAACCTTCTCCATGACGGGCTGATTTCCTTTCCGCTTGCGTCGATGACCTGCGCGTCTCCAAATACCAGGGCATGATCCTTCAATGCGCTATCCAGAATTTCCAGTTTGTCCGGAAGCCACACGTCGTCTTGGTCGGCAAGGGCAATCCTGTCCGAAAGGCTCGAGATTTTCTGTACGAGCGAAAGCGCCTGGTTGAATGCCGCGCGATGTCCTTTGTTTTCGTTGCCTGCAAAAATCCGCAAGGGAAGCCTTGTCTCGAATGACTTTAGAATGGAAACGGTCGAATCGGTAGAACCGTCATCGTAGGCGACGATGGTGTCTGCGGGTCTTGTCTGTCGCAGGAGGGATTCCAGAAATCGGGAGAGGAATCTTTCTCCATTGTATGTGCAGAGAGCGATGTGGATTTTGTTCATCGTAGGCTTCTCGAAAAGATTTCGCCAAAAATTTTAAGTACAAGACTTGCAAATTCGACATCGCCGCGGTTCGCAAAAAGTCGAGTCCTGGTCCGGACGAAGGTTTCCTCGTCGTAGCTTTTGGATAGATTTCGAATCTTGGTGGCGGCATCCGACGGAGAGTCTGGACGGTAGAGCATCCAATCCGGCAGTTCATACTCCCTGACGTATTCCTCGTCTGCAACCAGGACGGGAAGACCGCATTGCATCGCTTCGAAGAGGATGAGAGGTTCGCCTTCGAAACGGGAAGGAATAAGCACGAGATCGAATTCCTCGTTCAGCATCTGTCGCAGTTTGTCCGGAGAAACCCATTTCGAAACAGAAACGCATTCCTTGACATGATGCCGTTCGATTGAAGATTTCAAGGATTTCAAATCGGGGCCGTCGCCGACAACGCGAAAAGAGAAGGAAAAATGTTCCTGTCTTAGTTCACGCGCTATGATAGGGATTGAATCTTGCCCTTTTTGCGGAAAGTAAATGCGGCCTATGGTCGCTATTTTTAACGGCGTTCCTGGAATTTTTGGAGAGCAGACGAAATCCCAGCTCAGCGGATTCGGCAGCAGGTGTACCGGTGTTTCTCTTGCGATGAAACGTCGCAGGAGACGTTCCTGCGTCCTGGAAATGACAATCCATTCCGAAAGGAGCGGATAGATGGATCTTGCCAGGATGTCCCGCAATTTTCCAAGCGTCGCTCCGGATTCGCTCTGGGTAAAGGCCATCGGATAATAGGAAACCGTCTGGATTTTCAGGCGATGCGCCGCGAAAATGGCCGGGAGGCAGCGTTCGATGTTTCCCGGGCAGACAATCAGGTTCTTGACATGATAATCCCGGAACAGCTTTTCGACGATTCTTTGCTTGCTACGGGAACGGTCCCGAAAAATGGGAAAGGGCGTGCTGGCGGAAAAGGGGAGGCATACGGTTTGAATCTTCGGATCAAGAGCGTCCCGAAATTTTGGCGAGAAATGAAAGAACAGAATCCTTGCAAAGGCGGAAGACAGGATGTTCGCGATTCGGGCGGAAAGAATTTCCTGGCCGCCCCATTCTGCAGCATCGCTGTAAAAGCAAATCTGTTCCCGGAATTTAGGCATTGGCGAAAATATATATATTTCTGCCCGATGAATCTTGATTCGAGAATGGTCATACTCTGCGACAAGAACTCCCGGACGAGTTTTGGACGCTTGGCGCTAGATTTGAAACTGGCGATCAGTGCGGAGTTCAAGGCGTCGATTCTTTGGCTAAAGACCCCGAAATACTTTTCGAAGGACGCTGAAAAATGTGGACCATCCGATGCCGAAATCTGGGCTTCGTCGCTTTATGCGGGCTATCTTTCTTTTCGAAGACCGCTTGCGGAATATCTTCGAAAGCGGCAACCAAGAATCGTCTTCCTGATTCGCCCCGAGCTGGGTTTTTTGGTGCCTTGCGCAAGGAAGGCGCTTCCGGATGCGAAAATCGTCGTCCTCGTTCACGATACCTTTGCCGAAACCCTCTATCCGTTCAGCATCAAGTTCAAATTGATTGCCGAGTTCTATGCGAAGCCCTCCGCCAAGGCTGACGGGTTCATCTATAATTCGAACTATTCCAGGAAGGAAGCGGAAAGGTTTTACGGAATCGGAAACCGGCCAGGCGTGGTTGCCGGCCTTCCCTTGAATCCGGAGTATTGCAGGCAGCGGAAAGAACTCCCGGATCGGACCGCCTTTTTCGAACGCTTTGGCATCAAGGGCTTTTCGCGAATGGTACTGAATATAAGCCTTCCCGAAAAGCGGAAAAACATCGAAACCTTTTTCGATATGGCGAAACGGCGTCCGGACATTGCGTTTGTTCGCGTCGGAACGGTGAACCGCTATGTCCAGGAAATTCTTGAAAGGCGAAATCTTCGGAACGTATTTCATTTCTCGAACCTTTCCTCGGAAACGTTGCGGGAATTTTACCGAAACGCCATTCTCTATGTGGCTCCCTCGCATTATGAGGGTTTTGGACTCCCGCCGCTAGAGGCCATCGCCTGCGGAACGCCGGTTGTCTGCGCGAAAACGACCGCTCTTGCGGAAATTTTCGAGGGAGTCTGCCCGCTTGTTTTTCCGGCGACAAACGTGGAAGGGTATCTGAATGTTCTGCAAGATGCTTTGGACGGGAAGTTTTCCTACGATTCCAAAAAAGTAGATACCCTGCTTTCCCGTTACCGCGTCGAATCGGTTTCTGACAAGTTAACCAAATTTTTCGGGAAGCTCTAAAAATTGCTTTTTGAATTTTTAGAGGTGACCTTTAGAAAGTCTTTGAAGCGGGTACGCTTCGACGGAGCTTTTCCTGTCTATCCGTGAGAAACCTTTTCGAGCATTTCGGGCGCGAACCGCGAAAGTTCCGTCGCCTGGAGCGATTTTTCGTCGAGCTTGCTTTTCCCTTGAAATATGGCAAGGGAAGATGCGGGGTGGTGAACGGCGAATTTTAAAAAACGGTAAATGTCCAGGTCCTTGTAGTAGGCGCGGGCGAGTTCCCTTTTGAAAAGCGGAACGGTCGTTTCGATTTCTTTTGTCGTTTCGATTTGCAGAAAGGGGACGGCGAAGAGGCTCGCTCCGAGGTGCAACGCGCGGAGTCCCAGATCGAAAAGGCGGACATCGGTCGTCTTGAAGTCGCTGTCGAAGGATTTTAGCGCCTTGAGAAGCCGCGTGGAATAGATTCCGCAGAAGGGAGAGAGGCTTGCGACATTTCGCATTTCGTTTTTTCTGTTGCTGTAAAATTCTTCGACGAAACCTTTTCTCGTATCGAGCAGATACCCGGAAGAAACCGTTTTCCCGTCAAAGACGATGCGTGGCGCAAAGGCGTCCGCGTAGGGAAAGTCGGCGACGAGGTTTGCTGTCGCATCGAGAAAATCCCTGGTCAGAAGAACGTTCGGCTGGGCGAGAATCGTCCATTCGGCGTCAAGTTTCGGGAGAATGTCCTGAAAATCTTTTTCGAAAAACCAGCCGAGTGCCGCGTCTTCGATTGGCGGACATGCCTTTTTCTCGGAAAGGACAAGGATGTCGAATTGCCTTCGCATCAGAACCGAAGCCCTAGACCGACGCGATGTTCCGTCCCGAGACCCTGGGCGAAATAGGAAAAGGCGTAATCGATGGAAAAACGGTCACCGGCGTATCCGAGGCCCGCGCTGAAAAAGCGGGCGTTGTGCGTTTCGTCGGGACGATCGCTTGACGAAAGGATTTCCTTGACGTCGCGGCTGATGTCTAGCCATGTACGGGAGAGTCCCATCCGGACAAACAGGCTCGAACCGATGCCGTATTCGCCGCCTAGCGAAATGGCGGGTTCCGCGTATCGGGGAAACGCGCTTTCCGCATAGAGGGAAAGGCGCGGAAGCGCACCGGGAACGTAGAATCCGGAAAGAGCGAAGGTCTCTTCCAGGCCATAGTCGGTATCTCCGTCCTTGACGTAGGCGCGGATCATCTTTCCGAAGTTTCGCGCGGTGAGGGCCAGACCGTATTTTCGGGATGTCGCTTGCCAGAGAATTCCCCAGTCAAAGGCGATGGCCATTGCCGTCTGGTCGTTTTCCTCGTCGGTCAGAATATCCGTGGCGAACTTGACCGTGGAACCGAACTGGAGGTGGGGGAGCGGCATGGCGATCGTCAGCGCCGAGAGGGAACTTTGCGGCTTGTAGCTCTTTCCGGTCGCGTTGCCCTGTTCATCGTAACCGTCGATGTCACCGTAGCGAATCCAGCCGTAGCTTATCTGAACCGTCATCGAGTTCAAGCGTCTGGCGTAGGCGAGATATCCCTGGTTGCTAGCCAGCTCTCCCGTTTGCCAGGAAAACGCGATGGCGTTCTTTCTGCTTCCCAGATCGAGAATCGCCGGATTTTGCAGCGTCGAGCCGGGATTGGACGATGGCTTTGCGGAATTCGCGTTCTCGAGGGCTGCGCTTTTTGCGCTGGAAAACGTGGAAAGGAAGGAAAAGGCTTCTTCGCCGGTATCGTTTTTTTTGAAATAGGCGGGGGAGGATACCGCCAGGAAAAGGATAGGCAAGGCAAACAGCGGAAATTTTTTCAAAAAAAACATGGTTACAATTTACAAAAATGGGAAAGTTTATTAAATTTGGGGTGTCGGACTAATAGCTCAGTTGGTAGAGCAACGCCCTTTTAAGGCGTGGGTCGAAGGTTCGAGCCCTTCTTAGTTCACGCAAGCGCCCGGAATTCTTGTTCCGGGCGCTTCATTTTGACATGTCTAGGCTCTATCGATCACGTCGTAGAGGGCGTCTCGTTCGACGGGGAGAAGCCCTTCGCCGAGGATGAGGCTTCTCATCTTTTCGGGACTCATGCCTATGGATGTTTCCGCGCCTGCCGCATGGGTAATCCTTTCTTCCCGGATTGTCCCGTCCATGTCCGACGCTCCGGCGTGCAGGGCCTTTAGCGCGGTCGGAACTCCCGTCTGTATCCAATACGCCTTGATGTGGGGGAAGTTGTCGAGAAAGAGACGCGCGACGGCAATCGTTCGGAGAATGTCTTCTTCGGACGTCTTTGTCCTGACCTTGTGACTGAGCGGCGTATTGTCGGGATGGTAAACAAGCGGAATGAACGCGAAAAAACCGGGAGCTTCGTCCTGCAACTGTCGGAGAAGCGCAAGGTGTTCGATTCTGTCTTCGAGCCGTTCGATATGCCCGAAGAGCATCGTCGCGTTGGTGGGAATCCCCATCCTGTGCGCTTCGCGGTGGACTTCGAGCCATTCCGCTCCCGTTTCCTTCTTGCCGCAGATCTTCTTGCGAATCGCTTCGCCGAGAAGTTCCGCGCCGCCACCGGGAAGAGCGTCGAGGCCCGCGGATTTCAATACGCCCAGAATGTCCTTGACGGGGGTGTTCGAAAGTTTCGCGAAGTGGCAAATCTCTACGGCCGTAAAGGCCTTGAGGTTTACTCCCGGAAATCTTTTCCTGAGGCTTGAAAGCATTTCGACATAGTATTCGAAAGGATGATCCGGATGAAGCCCTCCGACAATGTGCAATTCCCTTGCGCCGCCTTTCACCGCTTCGTCCGCTTTTTCGATGATGGAGTCTAGCGACCAGTCGTAGGCGTTCGCGTCGGTCTTGCGGATCTTGGAAAACGCGCAAAAGGAGCAGTGCAAGACGCAAACGTTCGTGTAGTTGATTTGCCGGTTGTTTACCCAGTAAACGTTCTTTCCGTGTCGGCGTTCCTTTTCTTCGTTAGCCATCTTGCCGAGTTCTTCAAATGGCGCATGGAATAGTTCCAGAGCTTCTTTTTCGGAAATGCGCATCAGTATTCCGTCCTGTCTTTTTTTTCGATCCATGCCAAAAACGGATTTCGATATTCGGGAACAAAGGCTCGAACCATCGAAACGCTACGTCTTTCCGCGGGCTTTTCGAGTTCGGAATAGATGAACTGGTCGCTAAAGCCGGCGGACGATGCGTCTGTCCTATCCGCGGCGAAGTAGATTTTCGGAATGCGGGCCCAGTAGATGGTGGAAAGGCACATGGGGCATGGTTCGCAGGAACAGTAGATTTCGGTTTGGGAAAGTTCGCAGGCCTGCAAAGCCTTGCAAGCCTTGCGGATTGCGTTCACTTCGGCGTGTGCAGACGGGTCCAGGTCTCTCGTGACCGAATTTTCCGCTTCCGCGATGACGCGTCCATCCTTGACGATGACGGCTCCGAAAGGACCTCCGCCTTCTTGAACGCTTCTTTGGGCGATTTCGATGGAACGCTTCAGAAATTCGATGTTCATGTCGTAAAAATATAAAATAGCGCGGAAAGGCGATAGTCGGACGATCGGAGCGTGGTCTAGCTTCGTCAAAAAAAGGCTCCGGGAAGACCCGGAACCTTCAGGAATCCTGCTGCTCGCCGCCTAGCGGAAGATGTTGATGGATTTCGCTTCGCGGTAATCGCCCGTGGAAATCTTCACGATATATGTCGCGTTCGGAAGCCCCGACTTCTTGAAGTCGAAAATATAGCGGTGGGTTCCCGCGTTTTGCATTCCGGAAATTTCCGTATGGATCAGAGCGCCGTATGGGCTGAAAACGCTTATCTTCACGTTGTCGCGGCGTTTTAGCGTGTAGTCGATGTTCAGAACGCCATGAGCGTAGGATAGGTCGATGTTCCTTGCCGGACCGTTCAGGCCGTACATCAGCGCGGTCGTCGTTTCGGAAGATTCGTTTCCTTTCTCGTTTGTGACCGTCACATGGACATTGTAGAGGACGCGCCTTGAACCGTAACGCAATCCTTGCGTGAACGTATAGTTTTCTCCATCGGAGACTCGGTTCGGGTAATGTCCGACCGCGGAAGTTCCCGTGGCGAGGTTGAGTTCGGAATAGAGGTAGGCATTTGCGCCGTAGCTTTCCGGATAACCGTTCTTGTCGAACCAGTGTCCGTTTCCGCTCGCGGTCGAGATGCTGTCCTCGTTTCCGTTCTTGTCGATGGCGAAGTATGTTACCGCGGAAATCTCGTTTCGGGGAATGTCGAAAGCGCTTGCCACGTCGTCCAGCTTCAAGTCGAACGAGACGCTTGCATAGTTGTCGTCGATCGGGAGCGTTATCTTGACATCGTAATTGCGTACGGTTTCCATCTGGACGCCGGAGCTTGATGACGTGACGGAGCTGGAAGATACGCTAGACGAGGATTGTCCGGCAGAAGACGAGGAAGCTGCGTTGGATGCGATGGTCACCTTGATGTCGTAGATGACGCGCTTGTCGCCATAGCGGAAACCCTGCTTGAACGAGTAGGTCTCACCCGCGACGACTCGATTTGGATAATGCCCGACAGCGGCCGTTCCGAGCGCAAGATCGAATTCGGAAAAGATGTAGGAATTCTGGCCGTAGGTTTCGGGATTTCCGTCCTTGCCGAACCAGTGTCCCTGTCCGTTTGCCGTCGCGTTTGTACTTTCGATCCCGCTGTTGTCCAGGGCGAAGTAGGTCGCCGAGTAGATGCTTTCCGTACCGATTCCGAGCGCGCTAGCCACGTCGGCAAGCTGCAGGTCAAACGAGACGCTCGCGTAGTTGTCATCGACCGGTAGCGTTACGCTTACGGGAATCGTACGGACTGTCGTAACCTGGACGCTAGAGCTTGAAACCTGTGACGAACTCGAAGAACGGCTGGAAGAGGATTGCCCGGAAGACGAGGAGCTTGAAGAACTGGACGTGCCGCTGCTGCTCGAAAGTTCTGGCCAGTCATAGGTGAGGTTGAAGTCGCGGTAGTATGCCGTATTGGCGTCTCCCGCTCCGCTGATTCCCGATTCGAGCTTTAGCTTGTAACCGTAGTGATTCTTGCGGATGTTTTCGTTTCCCGTGTAATTGTATTCGGTGTTCACGGCGACCGCGAAGACCATCTGCGAGCCGTTTGTCGAAGAGGGCGTCTTGTCGAGCCGTAGCGTAACCGTGCCTTCTCCCGTAATCGGTTCGCTGTAGATAGGCGTTCCGTCGGTGGCGCGGTAGCAGAGGAGAAAGTTCATGTTGGTGCTGTTGGAATTGCTTCCGTCGAGGTAAAAGGAGACGGAGACCGATTTTGCGCCCGAGCTCACCTTGAGGGGAATGTAGTTGGCGCCGGACCAGCCCGGCGTGATGTCGGAGTTCGGGACTAGGTAGTTTCCGCTAGCCGTTACGCTCTGGTAGGGAGTCATTTTCCAGGTATAGGAATAGTTCCTGTTGTCCCAGTAGTCCTGTTCCCAGTAGCTTGTCCCGCCGAAGTTCTGGTTCAGCAGATTGCGCATTTCCTCGGACCATTCCTTCATGTCGAGCAGCGCGAGCTTTGCGCGGAATTCCGTGATGAGCCTGCGCACTCCCGCATCGCCTAGGCCGTAATCCTTTCCGTAGGTTTCGAGCAGGTAGGTGTTGTTGTTGTTGCCCGTCGCGTTGCCGTAAATCCAGCGAACGGATCCTGTTCCGAGCCATGTACCTAGAAAAGTGGGGAATATGTTCGAATACTGGGAGCCTCCCAGGAGATAGCGCTGGTTCGCGTTGACGCCTTGGGCGCCCGGACCTCCAAAGGAACCGTCGATGAGCCATCCCGAATAGCATTCGATGGGCATGAAAGGGGCTATCAGCGTCGCCGCGTTGAGAAATCCCATGCCGGAATAGATGCCGTTTCGATGCGAGAACATGTCCTGCTGGATCCATGTATTGCCTGCTTCCTGGAACCAGTGCGCCTGCTTCGCTCCGGGATATCCGTTCGTCATGGAATGAATGCCTTCGTGGATCATCGCGTCCATCTGGGCGACGCGATCGCTGTAGGGGCACGAGGTGTTGAAACTGTATAACGGATAGAACGATGCGACGACTGCCGTGTATCCTGCGGCATAGCTTTGCCAACCGCCGGTCGTATCCGTCTTGGCGCCTCCGGCGCATGTTCCCGAACCGTAATAGTAGATTGCGCTATACTTGCCGTCCTGGGCCTGCGCATCGGGAGCCCAGCCTAGCGTGTTGTAGAGATACTCGAAATCCGTATCGTATTTTTTCAGAATGCTGTCGATTGTCACGTCGGTTATGCGCGAATCGCGGTCGCTTCCCCAATAGAAGGCCCACCATTTTCCGGCCTTCCTGCCGGTTACGCCGGAACAGTTGTCGTTGAACTGCGTCGGCGGATTGATGATGCCGATGTTCGACTTGGTATCGTAATCCAGGTCGGTCCGATAGCCTGGCCATGTGTAGGCGTCTCCGGATGCGGCAAAGCCCAGGGCAATCGCTCCGGAAAAAAGGGTGTATAAAAGTGTTTTTTGATTCATATCCAAGACAATCCCTGTTTTCCGTGTGAAAAATTTCACGCGGTTGTGTAAAAAATATATGGAAAATTTCAAGATTAGGCTTGTTTGTGTCAATATCTATAAAGAAATCGTGTTGCAAGTGTGTAAAAATTATTTGAAATGGAGCTTTGCCTGCGCTTAGAGTCTGGTTGAGAGTGAAATGTGGAGAATTGATAGTAGGTCAGCTCTAAAAATTGCTTTGGTTAAGAAAATTTGAATGAGACCAAGCGAAGGCAGGA
>CAVKYI010000005.1:0-122214 GCA_963660435.1 Sodaliphilus sp. | reverse complement strand
AAAAGTGGCGAATACTGGATGTATTTGCCACTTTGAATGACGAACCAGCGCGAAGAGTCGCAACCAAATTTTTGAAAATTGAATTTTTAGAGGTGACCTAAAGAGATTTTTTGGGAGTATCGATGCGTTATATTTTCCTGATTGCCTTTACGCTTGCCGTTGTCTGCGCGAAACAGGCCTTTTCCGCTTCCGTCGCCGTCCACGATCCGTCCGTAATCCTCGTCTATAAGGATGCGAACGGAAATTCCTACCCCGAGCAGGACGCTTCAAAATCTCGTACCAAGTACTATTTCATCTTCGGTACGCAAGGTGGAGCCGCCTATTCGAAGAATCTTCTCGACTGGACGGCCTTTGAACCGACCTATCTTGCCGGCGGTGCGCTTTCTACGGACTTTTCGAAAATCATCGCGGAAGGGGCGACGTGGGCAAGGCGTTCTTCATCCGACGAAGCAAAGGGAAACTACTGGGCGCCCGATATCATCTGGAACAAATCGCTCGAGAAATGGTGTCTCTACTATTCGGAAAATGGCGACAACTGGCTTTCTTCTATCGGGATGCTGGTTTCCGACAGGATCGAGGGCCCGTATGAATTTGTCGGGACGGTCGTCTTTGGCGGCATGGACAATACGACAAGCGGTGCCGGGAACGCCGATTACAAGAAGGTCACCGGCGAAAGCACCGTTCCCGTCCGCTACTTCACGAGCAACAGTGGCGCGAATACCGGAAAATGGACGGGCGATTACGGCGTGAGCTGCATCGATCCGAATGTCTTTTACGATCGGGACGGAAATCTCTGGCTTGTTTACGGCTCCTGGTCCGGCGGCATCTTCATGCTCAGGCTTGACCCGAAAACGGGACTTCGCGATTACGCGCAAAGTTACGGCAAAAACGGCGACGCGGAATGGGCCGGTACCTCGCTTCTCTCCGATCCGTATATGGGAATCCACATCGCGGGCGGGCATTACGTGAGCGGTGAAGGCCCCTACATCGAATACATCGAGAGTCCGGAAGGCAAGGGCTACTACTATCTCTTTGTTAGCTATGGTTTCTATTCGCCGGATGGCGGCTACAGCATGCGCGTCTTCCGCTCCGAAAAGCCGACGGGCCCTTACACGGACGTCGCCGGAAATTCCGCCATCTTTTCGAAGTACATTTACAATTACGGCAAGAATACGACATATGGCTTCCCGATCGTCCAAAACTATCGATGGGACTTCTGGGATGCGGACCACGGCGAAGTCGCAAACGGGCACAATTCCGTGCTAACCGATGACGACGGCAGGCGTTATCTGGTCTATCATCGGAAATTTACGAACGGAACGGCCTGGCACAACGTCGAAACGCACGAGCTCGTAGTGGCGAAGAACGGCTGGATTCTCGCTCTCCCCTTTGAACATCGCCTCGGTTACGGGCTCTCCGAAAAGGCGCTTTCCGAAGAAGAAATCGCGGGATGCTACCGGATGATTCTGCACGAGCCTTTTGCGCAGGCGGATGGGACGTGGCCCGTGAACACGGAAAGGGAACTTTCCCTGAATGCGGATGGGACGCTTTCGGGGGCTTACAGCGGCACGTGGAAATACGATTTCGCGAACGGTCGGCACTTCCTGGAGCTAGAAGCCTCGGGAACGTCTTTTACGGGCGTCGTCGCGGTGCAGCTCCAGAACGACGTTTCGAAAAGGACGGTAGTCTTTACGGCGATGAATTCCGCGGGAAACCGCGCGCTTTGGGGCTACCGCGTTCCCAAAACGGAAGTGATGACCGCCAAGAACCTTGTCGGCGATAGCCTTCTCACCGTCGGCAAGCGGGACTATTCGACAGCGTGGAACGACTACGAGAACTTTTACCCGGTTTCCGTTTCCGATTCCTTTGTCGTCGAATACCGCTTTACGAACCGCTCCGAGGAAAACAACAACTGGGAAAACTGGGTTCTCGTTTTTAAGAACGGCGAGAACATGTGGTATTTGCGCTCGGACGCCTATTCGCTCGAAACGTTTGCGTCGTCGGAGGTGGGCTACCAGGGGACCTGGGCGGACTGGGACGCCTTCCGTGAAATGTATCGAAATGCCGAAGTGACGCTCCGGGCAAGGCGAAGCGGAACGACGATCGATGTCTTCGCCTATGTCGGGGATTCCCTTGTGTACCGGGCTTCGGCAAGGGGGACGCCTGCAGGCGATTACACGGTCTATCTAGGATGCGACGCGAGCTTTCTCGAACTTTCGCGTGTCGCTTCCGGGAGTGCGGGTGGACGCGTTCTCGTCGGAAAAACCGATGACGGCGGAGTCTATCGTTCCGCTTTCAATACGGAGTATTCTCCCCTCTATGGAGTGCCATCGGGAAACTTTCGGATGCATCTGCAATGGATGAACTACGGGAACGATTCCGCGGCGTATTACGACAATTTCATCATCCGGGAAGTCGCTTCCGAAAAGACGATGCTCCTCCGCGCCGACGTCTATGCTCTCGACGCCATCGGGGACGTTTCGTTCGAATACGACTGGGACTGGAAGGACTTTTCGAAAATCATGCGGAACGCGCTGGTGAAGATGGACATTTCCCGCATCGGAGAAACGATTGCCTTCGAGGGAACCTTTACGTCGGAAGAAGGAAAGTCCTATCGGTATCGCGCGCTCCAGAAGAAAGCGCCGACCGATTCGCTTTCGTTCGGGCTTACCGTGGAAAACAGCGCAGTCGATCTCCTGCAGGTCCAGACGGTCCAGAACGCAGGTTCGGAAAAGACGACGGGAATTTCGCCCGGAACGCGGAAAATGCGTCAAAAATCGAACTTGACCGTGAAAGACGGTGGGCAGGTCCTTGTCGAAAGCGACTTCGGACGGTATCTGCTGAACGGTCGCCGCGTGCGCTAGCCAAAACGCTCCCGTTGTCCCTGGACAATGGAAAATTCCCGAATCGGGATTTTCGTTTTCCCTTCGGATTATTTTAATGAAATCTGTCAGGAGATTGCAGATGAAAAAACTGGGATTTGTAGTATCTGTCGTACTGCTCTTTGCGGGACTTTCGAATGCGGCGCGCGAAATGGAGCGTCTTGACCGCGGACTTGTCGCCGTCAAGGTCTCGGGCGGCGTCTATCTGAGCTGGCGAATGTTCGGAACGGATCCGGAAAGCATCTCGTTCAACCTTTACCGCGACGGTTCGAAAGTCAATTCGTCGCCCATTGCGACTTCTACGAACTACACCGATCCTCTGGGCACGATATCGTCCGTCTATGAAGTTCGCCCCGTCTTGAACGGATCCGAGCAGAATGCGGACAAAAGCGTTTCGGTGTGGGCATCCCAAAAGCTAACCATCAATCTGGACCGCCCTGCCGGCGGAACGAACAAGAGCGGAAGCTACACTTACACGCCAAACGACATTGCCGTGGGAGACCTTGACGGTGACGGCGAATACGAACTGGTGCTCAAGTGGGATCCGTCAAATTCCAAGGACAATTCCCAGAAAGGCTATACGGGGAACGTCTATGTCGATGCCTACAAGCTCGACGGCACAAAGCTCTGGCGAATCGATCTCGGCGTGAACATTCGCGCGGGAGCCCATTACACGCAAATACTCGTCGGTGACTACGATTCGGACGGCTTTGCCGAAGTCGCGATGAAGACGGCTCCGGGCACAAGGGACGGCACGGGAAAGTATCTGTCGAAAGGCCCCGCCGCAAGCGAGGACCACGGCAAGGACTATCGGAACTCCAACGGCTACATTCTTTCCGGGAACGAGTTTCTCACGATTTTCAACGGAAAGACCGGTGCGGAAATGGCGACGGTGAACTATAACCCGGCCCGCGGAACGGTCAAGAGCTGGGGCGACTCCTATGGAAATCGCGTCGATCGCTTTCTCGCGACAAACGCCTATCTCGACGGTGTAAAGCCGAGCATGGTCTTTCAGCGCGGCTACTATACGCGGATGGCGATTACCGCCTACGACTGGGACGGGACGAATCTTACTCAGCGCTGGTATTACAATGCGGCGACGAGCGGCAAGGAATGCTACGGCCAGGGAAACCACAACCTGGCGGCGGGCGATGTCGATAACGATGGCAAGGATGAAATCATCGAAGGGAACTGTGCCGTCGATCACGATGGAAAGTTCATGTACCGCGTAGGCTACGGTCATGGAGACGCGATGCACCTCGGCGACCTCGACCCGGACGTCGAAGGGCTCGAAGTGTGGACCGTTCACGAAGAAAAGCCTTACGGCTACGAGATTCACAGTGCCGCGACCGGAAAGATCCTTTGGCGCGAGACGAGCTCGGGCGACAACGGGCGCGGCGTCGCGGCCGATGTCGATTCCACTTCCCGCGGATACGAGCTGTGGTCCGCCGCAAACTGGAACACCTATTCCGCCAAGGGAACGCAGCTCGCTTCGTCGCGGCCTTCCTACAACTTCCGCATCTACTGGGACGGCGACCTCCTTGACGAGCTTCTCGACAACGTAACGATCAGCAAGTGGAATTCTTCGACGGCGAAAAGCACGAACCTGATAACCCTTGACGGCAGCTCCTGCAACAGCACCAAGGCGACTCCGAATCTTTCGGCGGACATCCTCGGCGACTGGCGCGAAGAAGTCATCACGCACGACGATTCGCACCTTTTCCTCTACACGACGACGATTCCGACGACGCACCGCGTCTATACGCTGATGCACGACCCGATTTACAGGCTCGCCATCTCCTGGCAGAACACGGCATACAACCAGCCGCCGCATCTCGGCTTCTGGCTCGGATCCGGCAAGGTTCCCACGCCCGACATCACCTTGGTCGGCGAAGTACAGGCTCCGCTTCTCGTCAAGAACGGTGCCGGATCTTCGCGCCAGACGGTTTACCTCGGCGATTCGATAGTACCTTTCGCCTACGCCTATTCCCACTGTTCGGGCGCACTCGCAAGCGGGCTTCCGTCCGGAATCGCGACAAGGCTCGAAGGCGGAAAAATCCATATTTCCGGAACGCCGACGGAAACCGGAACCTTTACGTTTACCGTCGCGACGACGGGCGGCGAAGGCGAAACGGCAACGCGTTCGGGCTACATCCAGGTGGTCGAAAACGCTCCCACGTCCATCCCGGGAAAGGTCCTTTCGGCAGTCGATGCGTCCGCTCCGGATTCCGGTCTAGGTTCGTTCGAAAATACGAACGTGGGATTCCTCGATGGCGGATACTACAATTTCGAAAACAGCGCAAGCAGCTACGGACTCTGGACGCTTCGCTCGGAAGCTTCCGGAAGCGCGAACCTCACGCTCCGCTTTGCGAATGGCGGCACGGCGGAGCGCACGATGCTCCTCGAATGGAACGGTGAAACTCTCGGCGTCGTACACTTTGCGTCGGGCAGCTGGACCGCTTACGATTCCGTCACGGTTCCCGTCACGCTCGTTGCGGGAAAGAACACGATTCGCCTCGTATCGATGGATGCGAACGGAGGCCCGAATCTTGACGCGTTCGAGTTTGACGTCGACGGCGTAAGCCTCTGGAACGAATCTTCCGGCGAAACGACGAAAATCGGCGAAGTACGTCTCTTCTCGACGGCATCGCTCTCCGTTTCCCATGGCGAAGTTCTCTACCGCGTGCCCGTGCGCTCCGCGCTATCCGTCTATGATCTGGAAGGCAAAAGGCTCTTGAACGTTTCGGTCGAAAGCGAGGGCGCCCTCTTTGCGGAGTGGAACGCCCTCCCCGCGGGTAGGTATGTTCTCACGCTCTCTTCCGGCGGAAGGCTCCTTGCCCGGACATTTGCGAACAAGCTCCACTAAACTCTCTCCACACAACACCATAAAAAGGCAAAAGGAAGCTGTTCTCGGTTTTCTTTTGCTTTTTCGGGTGGGGATTTATGTCGTTCATCCCTGCCATCGCTTGGTCTCGCTCGAATTTCTTGACCAAGGCGATTCTTAGAGGTTCCCTAAAGCTTTTCCTGTAACAGAAAGTCGTAAATTCCGATGTGCAAGATTCCGTAGTTGTCCGTCCATGCGGGCATGGGTGACTTTGTAATCACGAGTCGCCGGGTGAAATCGTTCGAAAGCTTGAGAAAAGGACGAATTTCCTGCTCCGCCTTTTCTAAAGTGTCTAGGTGCAGTGCCGACTGGATGTAGTATTTCTCGCCGGCATTTTCCGCGTTGACGACAAAGTCAATCTCGTAGAAGCTGCGTTTTCGGGATTTGCCGGAAGCTTCGATGGTTTCGATGACGCCGACATCGACCGAGTAACCGCGCCGGCACAGGTCGTTGTAGATAACGTTCTCCATCAGGTGACTTTCTTCCTGTTGTCTAAAGTTCAGGCGGGCGTTTCGAAGTCCGGTATCCACGCAATAGAATTTGCTTGGGTAGGAAAAATACTTTCGTCCCTTTATGTCGTAACGGTTGGATCTGCTGAACAGATAGGCGTCCGTCAAGTATCCAAGATAGGTCCCGATGGTTTCGCTGTCGATTCTTATGTGGCTTTCGGTTTTGAGCGTGTTCGCGATTTTGCTTGCGTTGGTGAGCGAGCCGATTGCGGAACACAGTGCATCCGCAATCAATTCGAGCGTATTTGGAAATGTAACTCGGTGCCGTTCCAGAATGTCTTTCAGATAGGTCTCCCGGAACAGATCCGCGAGGTATTTCTTTTTGCTTGCCGCATCGGTCTGGAATACGGTCATGGGAAGGCCGCCATAGGCCAGGTAATCCGCAAATGCCGAGGTTTTGTCTCCGCCAAGGTATGAATAAAATTCCGAAAATGAGAGCGGACCGATGTGGAGCTCGTCGCCTCTGCCGCGAAACTCGGTAGCGACATCGTTAGAAAGCATTCTGGAATTGCTTCCGGTTACATAGATGTCCGTATTGCCCTTTTGCAAAAGGGAATTCAGAACGTCGTAAAACGTAACGAAAATTTCCGGGTTGTCCTGAATCTTCTTTTTTCCGACAAACAGGATTTCGTCAAGAAAAACGTAATACCGTTTTCCGTCCGCGTTTGTTCGGGCGTCTAGGTATTCCGCAAGAACTGTCGGGTCGCGATATCTCGCGTTTAGAATGTTGTCCAGTGCCAGAGAGACGATCTGTTCGTCGGAAACGCCGTTTTCGAGAAGATGCTGTCGGTATAGCGTAAAGAGCAGGTAGGATTTTCCGCATTTTCTAACTCCGGTAATGATTTTGACTAGTCCGTTGTCGCGTTTCGCGATTAACCGCGCGAGGCATGCGCTTCTTTCAATCCTTTTGTTCATATTGCAACCGTTTTCGGAAAATATGTGCAGTTGGTATGGTTTTTCCGATTGTATATATAGAATTTATTTATGTTTTAGTCAAAAATCTTCCGGAACTTCCGTGCATAGTCACGCAACTTCCGAAAAATTCACCATTTGGACTGTCTTTTCTGGATAGTCTCTTCGACCGTTTCGCGGACCGCCTTTTCCGCGGATTCCCTCGCGCGGGTCTTCGCGCTGTCGAGCGTCTCGTTCACCTTGTCGGAAACGCGTCTTTGCAGGGAATCCTGTGCGTTCTGGATTTTTTCCTCGGCGCCGGATCTTTCGAGAATGCGGGTATAGACCGCGTAGGATACGGAACCGTCGCGCGTCTTTTCGAGATTCCCCGTGAGCGGAAGCAGGTAGAGCGTCGAAAGCAGGAGCAGACACGGGATGAGTCCTTTCGCGAGTCCGAGCACCCCTCCCGCAAGCGCGTTCGGAAGAGAAAGATGCCGCTTGATGAACTTGTTGATGAAATGTCCGAGAATCCGCAGCGCGATAAACGGCAAGAGAAATCCGAGAACCCGCGAAAAAATGACGGTCGCCGTTTCGGAAAAAGCAAAGTTGCTTGCGAGGAACGGTCCGATGAATTCAGGCGCGTAGATGACGCCGAGCGCTCCGCCCAGCCAGGCGAGCAGATGCACGAGAGTCTTCGCGAGCCCAAAGTAAAGGCCAAGACCCGTGAGAACAAGCAGGACCGATCCGCAAAAAATGTCTATCCAGTTCGCTTCCATGCTTTTCGCCTAGCGGCAGACTAGAGCCGTGATGAACGTGGCGAGCAGGGCGCCGGCAAAGGCTCCCATTCCGATTCCAATCTTGAAAACCGTCATCCGGGAATTCCTGGGAAGTTCCGGCAAGGGTTCGTTCCGCATCGTCGCCGTGAGCCATTCGCGCAGGGGAATGTCGAGCTGCCGCGGATAGCCGTCCATAATCTCGGCGAGGGAATCCGCCGCCTCCTTTGTCGAATGAAAGCGGTCCTGCGGCTTCTTTTCGAGGCATTTCAGGATCCAGCGGCGCAGGCGGTAGGGCGTTCCCGGGGGAAAGTTGTTTGCCTTCAGCTTCAGGTTCAGGATATACTGCGACGTGAGTTCCATCGATTCGCCGCGGAAAGGGTTCTTTCCCATGACCATCTCGCAGGCGATGATTCCCAGGCTGAAAATGTCCGAAGCATAGGTGACGGTAAATCCCTTGACCTGCTCGGGACTCATGTAGGCCGCTGTCCCGAGAACGCTTCCCGGGAGCGTCATGTCCTGCCCCGGACTGGCGTCTCGCGCGATTCCAAAGTCGAGAAGTCGCACGCGTCCGTTCTTTTCTACCATCATGTTCGAAGGCTTCAGGTCGCGGTGGATGATCTGGTTTGCGTGTACACAAATTAATGTCTGCAGGATTTCGTGGAGAAGATAGAGCGTCACCCAGATCGGCGGACGGCTTTGCACGTCGAGAATTTCCCGAAAGTTCTTTCCATCGACATATTCCATCGCAAGGGCGAGCTTTCCCGTGCGTTCCTGCCAGAGCGCATAGGGATGCACGATGTTCGGATGGTGCAGGTTCGCAAGCAGGACGCATTCCCGCTTGAAGCGCTGGATGAGGTCGTCATAGCCCCGCAGACTCGGCAGCATCTGCTTCACGACCACCGGACGGCACAGCGACGGATCTTCGCAAAGCCAGATGTCTCCCATGGCGCCTTGCCCGATCTTTCTTATCGGCTGGTATCCGCCGATTTTTGCCGGCTTCGTACGCTTTCTCGTGCCCGTCTTGGTCCCGTCTTGGGTTTTGGTTTCATCCGTTGCCATATCGAAAAAATATAGAAAATGCAAGGCCCCGCTCGAAAGACCCGAAAAATTCTCCCGCGTGTTTTCCTATGTGGAATCTTTATGTAAATTTACTTGCGGAATTGTGTGGCATTCGATAGGAGATTTCTATGCGCTGGCGAAAACTTGTCCTGTGCGCGGTAGGCGCGCTTCTTGCTTCCTGCTCTTCGGAAAGCGTGTCAAGGCCAGACAATGGCGACGATACCGGAACTTCTTCCGCGGAAAATCCGTCCTCGTCGGAAATCCGGGACCTTTCGTCTTCCTCTTCTTTCGGTGAAAGTTCGTCTTCCCTCTTTGTGCACAGTCCGGGTTTCGACCCCTGCCGCTTCAACTTTGGCGCGGGCTGGCAGTCCGCTCACGAGGATTCCGCCTTCTACGCGGGTCTCGACTACATTTCGGTCTGGCTTGGCGACAACGATTACTTCAACTCGTTCGAATCGCGGATGTTCGACGTGACGCGCCAGGTACACGCTACGCCGATGATTTACGCCTACGTGATCGCGGAATTCGGCAAGGATCAAGGGCTTGTCGATTGCGACACCAAGATAGACGGCGCCTTTGTCACCCCGAACCACTGTACGGACGGGGCGGAACTTATCCGGAACTATTTCCAGGACTCCATTCTGTATCGCTACCGGGAATACGCGTCGGGATTTCGCGACTATATCGAGTTCTCTGTCGGGCAGGATCCGGACACGGTGCAGTTTATCTGGCTCATCGAACCGGACTTCTACCAGTATTCCGAGTCGGGGAGCGCCCAGGCGGAAAAGGCGAGCGATCATGGAAACTTCGCGCAAAACGGCGGCGGCATTCCCGATTCGACGATGGGCGTCTATTTTTCGCAAATCGTCGATACCATCAAGGCGTACCTGCCCGCGTCCAAGATAGCCATCGACATTTCCCCGTGGGTTCTCGACCAGGAAGCGTGGTATTCGAACTTCGATCTGTCCAAGGTGGATTTCGCAAGCACTTCCGGGGGTAGAACCGCCGCGGCACACGAAAGGATTCGCACGGCAAACATCGCCACGTGGAAGGGAATCGCCGACTTGCTGCAGCGTCCCGTTCTTGCCGACGCCGGTTACGATGCGGGCGGTTACGGAACAGGCTACAACAAGCCGTGGGGGGATGTGGACAATCTGAACGCCCGGATTGCGGACGGAGTCATCGGCGTCACGCAGATGGATCCGGATTCCCTTTATCACGCAAGGGTATCGACAGTCCGTCCGAAACTTTCCCCGACCGTCTGGTGCAAGGAAGACTAGGTGTTTTCGCCGAACGTGAGGATGTATTGCGAAATCGTCCGGTCCCACTCGTAGCGGAACTGGTAAGCGTTTCTTACTAGATAGTTCCAGCTCTCGGGGTTCGAACTGTAGAGCTGGACCGCGTTCTTGAACTTTCGAATCATCTGGTCCGGGGCCGTGGAGTCATCGACGAGCATCGCGTTTGCCGAAGAAAAGTCCCCGACATAGTTGGAGAGCAGGTTCGCGCAGCCGACGTCGCGACCGGTCAGGGGAATCGTCCCGCAGGCGAGGGCCTTTAGAATCATGCTCGCGGAAGGCTCCGTGGGATTCGCAGCGAACAGGATGTCCGAACCGGCAAGCGCTGTCCGGACAGCCAGATTGTCCGCCTGGCTTATTTCCATGACGGCCATGTGGGAATGTTCCTGGCTTGCCACGGAATTGTAGTAGTTCCATTCCTGGCTGTCCCTTTCCGCCCCGATGACGATGAAAACGTTCAGCTTGTTGATGTCTCCGAGCAGGGTCGCTAGGGTTTCGGACGTCCGTCCGGATTCGGGACCGAGGTTGCAGAACATGACCATCCGGAAGTCGAAGCTTTTTCCGAGGAGCGATTCCAGCGTGGAACGCGCCGCTTTCTTCGCGATTTCGATCGGCTGGGTAGCTTTCGCGTTGAAGTCCCAGAACGGATAGTTCAGCCCGAACTGGATGCCCTTGAGCTTTTCCCTGTTCTGGACGAGGAATCCCGAAAGCCCGCCGCCGAGATGGTCGTTGATAATCCCGTCGCAGTATCCGGGAGACGGAAGCAGGACTTTCCTTGCGTAAAAGATCCCCGCCTTGAGCAGGCTGACCTTTCCCCAGAATTCGTAGCCGTCCATGTTGAAATCCTGCCGCGGCAGACCGATACGCTCGATTTCCGACTCGGTGACGTGGAAGTCGTAGGTGATGTTGTGGACGGTAAAGAAGAAAGGCGTATTGCCGAACGCTTCGGGATAGACCGTTTTCGCTATCGGGGCTATCAGGGCTCCGCCCCAGTCGTGCCCGCAGAGAATCGTCGGATTGAAACGGATTGCGTCCGCATAGGCGAGAGCCGCCGAAGCCAGGTAGGAAAACCTCAGGTGGTTGTCGCCATAGGGACTGTTGTTCTCCCCGTAGATGGCGGGGCGGTCGAAATAGCTGTCGAAGCGGACATAGGCGTAAAGCAGGTTTTTCCCGACCCAGATTTCGAAGGGCATGTTGCGCAACTTCTCGACGCCCTGGAAGACCGGTCGGTAGTTGGCGTTGTCGCCTAGAAGCCTCGGGTAGAACGGAGAAATCGTCAGGGTTTCCGTGCCGGCGCGCGCGCTGGCCTGTGTGAGCTGGTTTACGGCTCCGCCTAGTGGGCTAGGCTTGGTCCATTCTCCGGATTCCGGGCTGACGGCAAGAAATTTCAAGACGTTCTCCAAAAAATAATTTACGAAGCGAACGCTTCACTCCAAAAATATTTAATTAAATTACAGAGAGAAATCCACCGAACCTAAAATTTTTCGGATAAAGGGTCAAATAATGAAAACAAGACACATCGTCGTTCTTCTGGCCGCTTCGGCATTCTTTCTTGCGGGCTGCAAGGGCACCAACGAAAAGCGCGGAGACGAGCATCTGGAAGCCGGCCGCTACCAGAACGCCATCAACTCTTACCTGAACGCAAAGGAAAAGGGAAAGATTTCCGACGAGTTCTACGGCAACTTTACGCTTGCGCTCGCGAAGCGCGCCGAGCAGGAAAGCAAGAAGGACCCGCAGAGCGACCTGCTCCACGGCCTCTTCGAGCAGGCTCTCCAGAATATCGACAAGGTGGAAAACGTGGAAACGGCTTCCGCCATCGCGGAAGCACTTTCTAACGTCGGCCTGAACCAGGCGACGGCGGAAGGCGCGAGCCTCGGCAATTCGCTTGACGGCTTTGCGAAAATCGACACGTCCATCTCCCTTCTCAAGCGCCTGAACGGCGACTATGCGAAGATCCAGGCGCTCCGCACCCAGGCCGAGAACCTATACGTTTCCAAGAACCTTTCGGAGGCGATTGACGAGGACGATCCGGTCGTCAAGGAATACAATCTGCTGGTGATGGAGCTTATCGCTCCGAAAAACGCGGATCTCCAGCGCGAACACAACAAAAGCCGCATCGCGACCCGTCCCTATTTCCTCATCTTTGGCGAAAACATCCCGAACAAGTCGCCGCTTGTCGATAAGTGGGGCTACGTGATGGCGTTCCCGACCATCCAGGTGTCTTCGACGTCTCTCAAGGGAGAACTCCAGTTCTGGGCTTCGACGGGCAACAATACGGAACTCGACCCGACGAAGATCAAGCTTGTCTCGACCGCTGGCGATTCCGTCTTCGCGAAGCAGGTGGGCAAGGGCTGGTGCGATGCCGAAGTCGTCGTCGGCAAGGGCGACAAGGCAAAGATCGAAAAGAAGCAGAAGCCTTTTACCGGCAAGGGAGAACTCAGGAACGAATTCCAGTGCTCGGTAAACATCGCGTTCAGCTATCCGAACGGCTTCGTGCCGGATTACGTCGAATACAAGGACCAGTTCGGCATCGGTCGCAAGTATCTTGGCCAGTAAATTTTTCTGGCAGCGCTTTTGGAAACGCCCGTTTTTTCATGGGCGTTTTTTTGTATCTTTGAAAGCGATTTTTACTCCTATTTAACAAGGTAGCACCCACTTGATTTTTCGTGTCCTTGCCTTTTTGCTTGTCTTGACCGCATTTCCGATGGCGCAGCTCTTGGACGTGCCCGAAAATTTTACCGTTCCGACGACGGTTCGACATGTTCGCGCCGAAGGTCTCGTCAACATGGACGAGCGTTCCGTGCTGAGTCGGGTGAGCGTTCGCGACGGGCAGTCGTTCCAGCCGTCGGTATTTACGGAAAAGGTCCAGAAAAGCGTCTCGGACTTGTTCGAAACGGGATATTTCGACGACGTTACCGCCTGGGTGGACTACTTGCCGGGGGCGGAAAGCAAGGTTGACCTGGTGTTTCGCGTCGTGGAACTTCCCGCGCTAGATACCGTCTATGTCGAAGGCTGTGACGAAATCTCGGAAGAGGACGTGCGGCTCAAGGTGAGCCTCCTGCAGGGAAGGGTCTATAGCAAGAGCGGGCTCGAGCGCGACCGCCAGAACATTCTGAACTATTACCGTTCCGAGGGATATCTGCTCGCGGAAGTGGGATTTCGGGAAACGCCCGTCTCCGACCATGAGAATTCGGTGACTTTCATCATCCGCGAAGGGCCGAAGGTCCAGGTGGATTCGATTGTCGTGACCGGAAACGACCATGTTCCGACGACGGAGATTACCGATCACATGGTGACGAAGCGCACCCACTGGTGGGGGGACGGCGAATTCAAGGAATCGGTCTTCGAGGCGGACCGCGACACGGTGCTGAACGCGATCCGGCATTTTGGCTACCTGGATGCGGAACTGAAGGAGTATCGCGCCGAGTACTTGCCGGACTCGAGCTGCAACTTCTACATGGGACGCACCGTTCCGAAAAACCGCAAGCTGGATCTTCTCTACGGGCAGCTGAACCAGGCCATCTCCGATACGGCGAACATCATGAACCGCCTGGCGGGTCGCGTCGTGGAAAAATCCGCGCACTACTACCGCGAACACCGGAGAAACTTCGCTCCGAACGCGCAGGCTGTTCCTGTCCAGGATGTCCAGGACGAGGAAACCGCTCTCAAGATTCTGAACGGCATCATCACGTACGAGGAACTTCGCAAGACATGGATTCGGAACCTGTCGAAGGACCGCTCATGGAAGAATCCGAAGGTGAAGGAACTCCTGCAGAAGCATCGGCGGAACCGCTACGAGGAAAAGCTCCTCGCCCGCTACACGCTCGAAGAAACGTTCGGAGCGCTCACGCCTTACGACAGCGTCGTCACGTCCAAGTATGTCCGAATCTACATCGATATCGACGAAGGGCAGCGCTACTATGCGGGGGCGGTTCATTTCACCGGGAACGAGGTTCTGACCGACAAGATGCTTTCACGCGCGGTCTATCTGGACAGCGGGGAGGTCTTTGACTATTATGCCTACGAAGCGACGCGCAGCGCGATCATCGCGTCCTACCGCGAAGACGGCTATCTCTTCGCCCAGTTCGACGAAACCCGGAACTTTGTAAACGACAGCGTCGTCAATCTCGAATACCGGATGCGCGAAGGCTTGCCCGCCCAGGTTCATCGGGTAAACATCACCGGCAACACGAAGACGAAGGACAAGGTTATCCGCCGCGAAGTCAGGCTCTACCCGGGGGACACTTACCGCCAGTCCTCGCTCGAACGCAGCTTCCGCGAAATCATGCAGCTGAACTACTTCGACATGGTCTATCCCGATATCCAGATTGTGGGGGATCAGCAGGTCGATCTGGTCTTCAAGGTCGCGGAAAAGGAAGCGGGAACGGGACAGTTCAGTGCGGGCCTCGCCTACAGCCAGAGCGACGGTCTCACGGGAACCCTGGGCGTGTCGATTCCGAACTGCTGCATGGGCGACGGACAGAGCGCGAGCTTCAACGTGGAATACGGCGAAGACAAGAAGAGCGCTTCGATAGGCTTTGTCGAACCGTGGTTCCTGGACTATCCGATTACGCTCGGAACGAGCCTCAGCTACGCGTGGTGGAACCAGGACGACGACCCGGACATTACGCGTTACGGCGGATCCATCTATGTCGGCAAGCGTCTGAAATGGCCCGATGACTATTTCTATGGGCAGGTCGGCTACAGCTGGATGATGAACAAGCAGGGCGATAACGTCGCCGGTAGCCTTGTCCGCTATTCGGGCATCGAATCCGCGGTGACGTTCAAGCTGATTCGCGACGACAAGAACCTGCCGCAGTTCCCGACGGACGGCTCGCGCTACGTGCTTTCCGTGGAAGTCGCAGACGATATCATCGGCAGCGATTTCAGCTTCGTCAAGACGGACCTGACCGTCAAGTGGTGGTTCCCGCTTATCGGTGACCGCGTCGCGCTCGCCCTCACGAACGAATATGGAATCATGGTCGGAAACCCGCTCCAGTATCGGACGTTGTACCAGATGGGCGGCGTTTTAGGCTACGACGGCATGATGCGCGGTTACAGCTCGGGATCGATCGGCTATCGCAGACTCGGGCGCAGCTACCAGTATATCGGCGCGGAAATCCAGTGGGGAATCGTACCGAACACGTTCTACCTCTTGCCGCTCTTCTTCGACGCCGGAAACGTTTTCGGCAAGCGTTACAATCCGGACGAAAAGGTTTCGAAGAGTCAGCCGAATCCGCTTTCGGAATGGGATCCGTCTAGTCTCAAGCGGGACTTCGGTTTCGGTTTCCGCGTGGTCGTTCCGATGCTCGGCATTATCGGGTTCGACTTTGCCTGGCCTCTCGATCCGGGAGAAACCTATTCCGGCTACGAGCGCACGAGCGTGGGCGACATGGAGTTCAACTTTGTCATCGGGCAGGGATTCTGATGCGTAAAAGGTCCTTTATTCCTTTCTTCTTTGTCTTGGCATTCCTCTCTTCGGTCGCTTTCGCGGAAGACGGTCTGCGGGTCGCTCACGTGGATTCCAAACTCATCTTCGAAGGCTACAAGGGAACGAAAAAGGCGCAGGAGGAATACGATCGCCAGGTCGCCAAATGGGAACAGCAGGCAAACCTGCTCCAGAAGGAACTCGCCGCCATCAAGGAAAAGCTCGACAAGCAGTCCCTGATGCTTTCGGACGAAAAGCGGAAGGAACTCGAAGCGGACTACGCGAAGAAGAATACCGAACTGAAGGAGTTCATCGACCGCGTCTATGGGCGGACCGGGGAGTTGATTACCGAAAACGAAAAGGTGAGCGCGCCGATCATTTCGCTCATCAAGAAGGCGGTGACGGAAATCGCCTTGCAGGAAGGCTACGACATGGTAATCGACCGGGCGACCGGTGCGGTCCTCTTCTGGAAAAACGAGAACGACTTGACGCAGAAGGTGCTTGACTACTTGAACGGACGGTAGGGGGCGATGAAAAGAGGCGAAAGGATTTCTCCGCTATTGATGCGGCTTCGGACCGAAAAGGGGGGAAGGCTCTGCGGGGGAATCTATCACCGTACGCAGATCGACCTGACTTACAGTTCCAACCACATCGAAGGAAGTCGTTTGTCGAAAGAGCAGACGCGCTTTATCTATGAAACCCGGACTCTGGAAAGTTCTTCGGAAATAATCCGTGTCGATGACATTATGGAAGCGGTCAATCATTTTCGCTGCATTGATTATGTGATAGATCATGCCGAAGAACGGATAACGGAAGCGCACGTAAAACACCTGCACTTGCTTTTAAAGACGAATACTTCCGATAGCGATAAAGATTGGTTCGCCGTCGGGGACTACAAAAAGTTGCCAAACGAGGTCGGCGGTGCGGAAACGGCACTTCCTAGGGATGTTCATTTGCGGATGAAATCCCTGCTCGCTTCGTACGATGCAATCGGGAATGTTGATTTTGACGATATCCTGAATTTTCACGTGGAATTTGAAAGAATCCATCCATTTCAAGATGGCAATGGACGTGTCGGGCGGCTTTTAATGTTTTGGCAATGCCTGCAGAAAAATGTCGTACCGTTTATCATCACGGAAGATTTACGCCTGTTCTATTACCGGGGACTTCAAAACTGGGGGCACATCGATGGATTTTTGCGGGACACCTGTCTTTCGGCACAGGACGATTACAGAAAGCTATTGGAGTATTTTCAGGTTGGGTAGGAGAGAGCAGCTTGGCATGAAATTTGCGGGGGGGGTCTCCGGCATTAGACATTTTATGTCAAGGTAAATTTTCACATCAAACGAAGGAGGGGTGCCATGAATGGTATCCAGGTTGGCTGTACCGTTAGAAATATATTTAACGGTGATATCGGTAGTGTCTCGGCTGTTTTGGGTAACGGAAAAATGTGTAAAGTACGTTTTTTTACAAGTGGAATCCAAACTGTGTTCTCCAACGTTCTTGAAATAGTATCAGACAATATATTTGAGTTGTTTTCCAACAGAAACTTTGGAAACATAGACGATTTGAAGAGGGCAGTGGTCTATTCTCGCATCAAGGGCGATGTGACAAATATTCTCTATTCGATGGGTACCAGTAATGCAGAGTTTTTGCCGTATCAATATATTCCTGTAATTAAGTTTATCGATTCGATTAGCGGGAGAATCCTTGTTGCCGATGAAGTGGGACTTGGAAAGACTATCGAAGCCATCTATATCTGGAAGGAGCTTTTAATCCGTGAAAATGCCAAGCGGCTTTTGATCGTATGTCCGTCGGTATTACGAGACAAATGGGTTCAGGATTTGAAACGCTATTTTTCGATTGATTCAAGAATTTGCTCCGCTGCCGATCTTTTAAGGAATTTCAAAGATGCGGTATCTTATCCTAAAACGGAACATTTCGCTCTGATTGCAAGTTTGGAGGGTATTCGGTATAAAGAGAAAAAAGGAAATGTTGATGTAAAGAAATCGGCAAAACAAGAGCTGTATGAATTTCTAGATGAAGAAAGGGATTTTTTGGATCTAGTCATAGTCGATGAAGCGCATTATTTGAGAAATTCCGAAACGGCTAATCATAAAATTGTATCGCGGTTGAGAAACAATGCCAAGAATTTGATACTGCTTTCGGCAACGCCAATACAAACGGAATCAAGGAACCTGTATAATTTGCTGAACATTTTGGAGCCGGAGGTTTTCAATAACGAATACGCCTTTAACGAATTACTCCGTAAAAGTTCGGATTATATCGAGACGGCAAATGCCTTGCAGACCAATGAAGCGCCAAAGGTTAAAGAGCAAATAGAAAAATGGCTTGATCATATAAATAGATTGACCTATGAAAGTTTTGATGAAGGATTGCAAAATGATAAGGCTTTGGCTACGGAAATATCGGAGAATTTTTCCCGAATTCTAGAAAATCCCGAACTTCGGATGGAATATCGCAAACGTCTGATGAACAAGGTGTTCTATGCTCCCTACTTTACAAGAACGCGGCGTTGTGAAACGGAAATGGAATATGCGACGAGAAGGGCGGTAACGTGGAACTTTACCATGAACTCTACGGAGCAAGAGGCTTATGATAAGGTCACTAGTCTTATTGAAGAAAAAATCGAAAAATGTTGTTCTGATAAAAGAGGTTTTACAAGCTTCGTGTTGATCGCAAAACAACGTCAAATGACCAGTTGCATCTATGCGGCTATCAAAAAATGGAAAGAACAAAAATTTGGAAAGGAATTAGAGGAACAATTGTATGAAGATTTTGATAAAAACTGGGATGAAGATGACAAAAATGATTTTAACATCGACTTTTCCAATGTTTTCAGTGATTCCTTTGTGGAACAGCTGAAGAAAGACGACTCTAAGTACAATGCTCTTTTGGAAAAATTAAAAGAAAGATGGCGAGAAGCTCCTAACACTAAGATGATTGTCTTTTCGTTTTTCCGAGGAACGGTCAACTATCTTTCTGAAAGATTGTCTAGCGATGGTGTCCATAATATCGCTTTAACTGGAGGGGGTAATGGAATTAACAAGCAGGAAGTGATTGATTCTTTTCGAGAGGATAATTCGGTTCGGCTTTTGATTTCTACGGAAGTATTGTCCGAAGGTGTTGATTTGCAGTTCTGCGAGACGATTGTCAATTATGATTTGCCGTGGAATCCCATGCGGGTGGAACAGCGGATAGGTCGTATAGATCGTATTGGCCAGAAATCGGATGTCATCCATATTTTTAACATTTTCTGTAGCGGTACCGTAGAGGATCGAGTTCTTTCTAGGCTTTATGAACGAATCGATATTTTTAAACGCTCGATTGGAAACATCAACGATATTCTTGGAAAGGAAATTGAAAATATTGCGCTTGCCTTGATGGATGCCGAACTTACGCCTAAGGAAAAGGAAGAAAAGGCGAATGAAAAGATAGATGCGTTGATTGCAGATAAACTAAATAAAGAACAGATCGAAGAAAATGCACCGCGGCTGCTTGCCTTTAAGGATGGCATTTTGCAAGGAGTTCGTAACTCTTATGAGGATAAACGAATTCGATCGGAAGACTTGATATTTTATGTGTCGGATTATTTTGATCGGCAGGGAAAAGGTTCTTTAATCAAAAATGCCGAGTTTGAGAAGTGCAAGCTGGTTTCTCTTTCAAAGTTGGCTGCTCAGGATTTCATCAATTATTGTAGTCAAGAAGGTTTAGATTGTCTGCTGAAGAATTCAGGAAGCGAAACGCTTTGTGTGTTTGATTCTGTGGTAAAAGGGAAAATCAAGCGAAAAAAATATGACACCATTACTGTAGATCACCCCTTGATTCGTTGGATTACAAAACAGAACGCCAATATGCAAAATGGATGCTGTTGTTCTATTTCAATTGAATTGTCGAATAGGGAAATTCCCAGGGGAATGTATGTCTTTTATCTGCAGGAAATTCAGGCGGAAGGCTGTAAATCGCGAAAGGAAATTCGGTATTATGTTGGAAATATTGAAAAAGGCTGTTTACTTGATTCGAAAATTTCGGAAAAGGTTTTATGGCAAATTCTTTCGAATAGAGGAGGAAGATGTGTAGCCAATACAAATCTCGGATGGGAAAAGGATGTATCAAATGAAGCTCTAATGGATGAATGCCTAAATAAAATCCTAGATGAAGCTCTTGCTGATTTTGAAAAATTTAATCGTTATTTTGAACAAGAAAATGAAAGTGTTCGAGATAATCAGTTAGGTTATTTGCAGACGACAATGGAAAGGAAAAAAGAAAAAATGAAGGAATCTATTAATAAAATGAAGTCTAAACTTTCTTATGGTTTGCATGTATCGGAAGGAGAAAAAAGAAATTTGGAACGAGGAATAAAGCTTCAAGAAGACAAAGTGAAAAAACTTTTAGAAAACTACGAATTACAGAGGCAAAGAATTCTGGACAAATCTAAGGTTCAATGTTCGTCACGGGATATTGCCGTTGGGATTCTTAAAATCATCTAGGAGGGAAAATGAAAAATGAATTGCGTTCTTCGCATATCGAAGATTTAAAATTGTTGCTCTTGAGAAAAAAAGAAAAAGGGAAAGAGCGAACTTTTATCGGAAACCGTTTGCCGCAAAACACAGAAGGTAGAAAACGGACAGTCGGGGTGTATATCGGCTTGGATTTTGGAACGAGCTTTACCAAGGCCTTTTTCAGAAGTTCCCAGGGAGATGAAGGCGCTGTCGAGTTTAATCCGTTGAGATCGGATGACGGGGCGTTTTTTCTTCCGAGCAGGCTTTATTATGATGCGGAATTTTCAACGCTGCGCTTTACGCCACTTGCGGAAAAACGGTTGATGCCTCTTAAGTTTTTTAAATATGGAATGCTAAAGGATGAATTGAAAATAAGGAATACAAAATTCAAGGAAGACTTTTTCCTTTCCCAAAAAATGGTAGGGAAAAGTTCTAACCTTTTTTCGTGCGAATTTCTTTGCTCGGTTTATTTCTTGGCTAACGTAATCGGATTCATCAAGGATTTTGTTGCTGAAAAAATCGGAGTGCCTGTTGAAAATATTCGCTTTCTGGTAAATATGGGCTGTCCCTTTGATAATCTAAAAGCCTCGTCACAAAAAATTTATGACAATGTTTTGCGGCTTGGCTGGATTCTTTCAAAAGATATAATGGATGGCATGTCTCTTGCGTCTCTATATTCTTTGATAGAGGCTCATTGGAACGATGAGACGGATATTCCATTGCAGACGATTCCGGAACTTTATGCGGAAGTTTATCATCTATTACGCGACAACAGTACAAATATTGGTCTTTATGGTGTATTGGATATTGGTGGAGGAACTGCAGATTTCGCTATTTTTCATGTACGCTTGGCGGCAGATGGTTCTAGAAAAATCCGATTTTTGACCCAGAATGTATTGCCTCTTGGCGTAGAAATGCTGTGCGCTAGAATTTATCCTGAAAATTCAGAGCTTGGGAAAAGGAAAATCCGAAGCGAAGATGCGGATATTGTCAAGGTTAATTATGGAGAACGCGATAAACTAATCTTGGCAAGAGAACGTTTACCATATGATTTCCGATGTGGAATTTTTGAAAAAATCGTTTTGGTAAAGGCGATGGATAAAATGTTGTTGAAAAACATTTTTCAAGAAGGTGGAAAAATACCTCTTTTGCTATACGGCGGCGGAGCAGATTTCAAATGGTATCAATCGATTATCAAGGCGCACAATCCGAGTCTTAAAAATTATAATATTCCCATACTTGACTGCTATTGTAAAAAGGAAAATAAAAATCGTTTGATCATTGCGAAGAGTTTGGCTTTTATCCAGGAAGTTTTTGATCTTGGGGACGGAGCGGTTTCCTTCAGTTCTGAATTTATCAAGTAAATTTCCTGCTGTATCTGCGTCTTTTTGTGAAAAATGCACGCATAAACTGAAGTTTCCGATTAAAAATCCTATATTTTGAAATAGGATGTGCTAAAGCGAGGGAATTTTGCGTTAGGGCGATAAAAAAGACCGGAGACGCTGTTTGCGCAGACCTCCGGTCAAGGTTCACCGGATATTGCTACCCGTGAAGTTGGGTAACCTCGAAGATAGCTTTATCGGTGGAAAAGTGAAACCGCATTTTGACAATTCCCGTTGAAATGTTAAAATGAGAGGTAGTGCGGTATGGCATCTCTAGACGAAGGATTTTTTGAGCCTGACTATCTGACAGGGAACTCGACAAATAACGCGGACATTGAAAAGAGATGGCAAGCCGTGTTGGAAGAATTTAGCGAAGATTTTCGGCCGATTGCGGAACGGTTCGGGGAGAGAAATGTCCGATTTACTCCTGAAAATTGTTGGCTTTTTGTAGATACTTTGGACATGGTAGATGAAACATGCCATGACATTCTGAATGCGAATTATAACAGTCGGCTTTTTGGATGTACAACACAAGACGAATGGTTCGGAGACTTGGATCTTCCCTATGAAAAACCGATATCCGAGACGTATATTGCCGACAACTGGGCTCCCGATTTTGTTCGGAATGTGGAATGGCATGAATTGTCTCATCAAGCAATAGTTTCTGTTCGCCAAATGCTGGAAAAAGACCACCAGAGAAGAAAGGCAAATGGTCAAATTCGATTGAAAGATGCGCATTTTCAAGAAATCAAAAATGATATTGACATGGTGAATATGTATATGGATCTTTGGGAAAATGGCAAACTCAATCCGATAACCGGAGAAGTCGAAATGAAAGGTCGATTCGATGTTTATCCGAAATTAAGGTTAATTATCGATAAATACTTTGATTGCTTGAATGGAGACTAAAAATTTTCAATGCCTTGTTTTCTGATTCTTTTCTTTTTCTTGTCTTTGTCCTGGTCCTTTTCGCTTTTCGCCGAAGATTCCGTTGAGGAAAAATATCCTGTGTTTACGGTAGATAAAACTGTACGATGTCCGGAGTGCGCTAAAAACGAATACAAGGAAGTTAAAGCGCCTTTTTCTGTGCGATTTGACAGCACGAAGCTTGTCGGCGTCATTTCCCCGGAGCAGGGTGACCTGGAATTTTTTTATGCGTTGAGTATCTCTGGCAATATTATGAAAAGCCAATTGAGTGATCTCTATGTTGAGTATATCCGAAAAATGCGAGACTCCGATTCGGATTCGTCTTATTTTACAGGAACTCTGAAATTGAATATTTGGCTGAATGGGGGATGTGTCAGGGAAGTCTTTGTGGAAAAGACGACGACTGAAAATCGCGAATTCGACGACGCTGTTTTGAGATGTGTGCGAAAATGGTCGTTCCCTGTAGGAAAGGACGCGCCTCCTATTCTCTCTGTCTGTGTGCATTTCATTCGAACGGGCGCTTCGGGAACGGATGCGGAAATAAAAAAATATGGTCGCATAAGAGGCGGTTCCGCGTATTGAATATTCCTCGAACCCTCTTTTTGATCAATTTCTTTCACATCGACAACTACGATTCCGGTGAGCCCAATGATTAAAATACTTTTCCTTTGTTTTGTTCTTGTCCTGTGCGGTTGCGAGGAATCCCGTACTGCGGAAAGCGATAAGGAACTCCCCAAGGCGAGATTTGTCTCTTATGTCGAGAACGCTGAAAAGTATCCGGTATCTACAAAGCCTCAGGGGTTTCCGTGCGAAGAATGCGCCGAGGGCGAATTCAAGATGGTCAGGCCTTCTTTTTACGCTGAACTCGAAAGTTTTGACATTGAAAAGGACAGTGTGGAAATGCCGATATGTTGGGCGGACATCCTCATGGGAGAGTTTAGCTATAAATTGAATATGCGTACCACTTTGGGGGATATCTACGCGGAACATATTCGTAAAATGCGGAAGTCGGATTTGGACGACAACAGGGAATCGCCCGTTTGATGATGCCGTTCTGGATTATATTTCCAGCCTGGAATTTTCACGAATGCCATATTCTTGTTTTCTGGTCGCAAGACTTCGGTTCGAGAGAACGGGATTTTCGGGCAGGACTATCGAAATCGTTGACGAAAGACTGATTCATTTTTCTCCGCTTTTTATTCCCGGGGGTTGCAGTCCGATGGATCCCGATGCGATGATGTAGGTTTAGCTTAAATGAAACAAGTCTTGCTGCTTCTATGTTTTTTTACTGTTTCTTCTGTCTTTGCGGATATGACAAACGAGAAATACCCTGTTTTTACAAAGGATAGGTATCTTGCTTGTCCGCAATGCAAGAATGGCGAATATCGCGTGATACATGCACCTTTTCATGTAATCATTGACAGTGTTTATGCTGAATCAGGAGCGTCATTGTCGGATATTGATATCTGGAAAGACTGCTTGCTGAATTTTGCAGAGAGCGGGTTGGATGATTTCTATGTGGAACATATTCGGAAAATGAGGAAGACTAAAAATGATTCCACTTATTTTTCGGGCGACATAGAAATTAAATTTTGGATTAACCGGTTCGGTACGATTGACGATGTTTTGATTGTTCGTTCCACGACTCAAAATTCTTTGTTTGATAAAGTTGTAACCGATTGCGTCGTCAAATGGAAATTTCCGAAGACTATAATACTGCGGTTTAAAAGAACGGGGTATTCGGGAAAATCGGTGGATATGGAAAAGATGGAATATCCGATACCTGGAGGAGCAGCCTCGTAAAAAACTGTTAATCAGGGAAATTCTATGCTTCCATTTTTAAAAGACAGATTGAGCGATTACGATGCGAACTTGTTCATCGATGAATTGATGGACGCTTCTATGCTTTTGGGAACATTGGATGCGAAAGTTCGTTTTTACAAGTTTAACGAAGTCCTTCTGCCGATGTTTCACAGCAAGGAAGCGATCGCTTCGATGTATATCGAAGGAACACAGACGACTGTTTCCGATGTCTTTGAAAACAACTTGACGGCAAAGATTTCGGACGATAAGATCTATACGGAATATGCGAACCACCTTTCCGCCTTGAGGTTCGGCGAGGATGTCTTAAGGACGGATTCTTTCTCGCACGACTTTATCCTGGAATTTCATGCGTTGCTTTTGAAAGATCTGAACGAGGCAAACAACAATGCGTTGAACGGTCGGTACAAGGCGTGTGACAATCGCATCGTCAATTCTTTTGGCAAGGTCGTTTTTGAACCGCCTTCGCATACCGAGACGAAAAAATATATGGACGAACTCATCCATTTTCTGAATGACAGAAATGATGGCGTCAATCCGCTGGTAAAGTCCGCTATCGCCCACGCCCAATTTGAATCGATCCACCCCTTTGAAGACGGAAACGGACGACTTGGCAGAGCCCTGGTCAGTTTGTATTTGTATAAGTCCGGTCTTGTCCACCGCCCCTATTTTTACCTGAGCGAGGCGATAAGCAAGGATCGGATTGTCTATTATGGAAAATTGGACAGTTCCCGAAAATCCGATTACAACGAATGGATCGTTTTTTTTCTTCGCAAGATTGCGGCTCAGGCTAGACGTCAGATTAACTATATCGATGTGTTGGATAATTTGTACGAAAAGACTCGGACGACCGTAAGCGATTCCGTGAACAGCCCGAAGTTCGATGCCATCATGGAAATCCTTTTCAAGCAGCCGATTTTAACGTCCAAGGCGCTGTCCAAACATTTGAACGTGACCGTGGGACAGGCGAAACGCTATCTGGAAGTCTTGGAAAAAAAACAGGTCCTTTTCGGAAGTGACCGCAGACGGAATAAGCTTTACTACTTCTTGGAATTGCTGGAAGCGATGCGGCTTTCCTGACTTCTGTCTGGGCGGATTGTGATGCCGATGCGGAATTTCGGGGAATAAAAGCCTGCTTTTCTCGCCCTCTTCCCGAATCTCAACTATATTTATGGTTGTGAAAAATATTGACGGACGAACCCAACTGGTTGCCATTTTCGGAAATCCTGTCGGTCACAGCAAGTCTCCTTGTATGCACAACGCGGTTTTCGAAAAGCTGGGCATCGATGCGGCGTATGTGCCGCTTTCCCCCGAGCCTTCCGATTTGGGAAAGGCCATTCTCGGCTTTCGCGCGATGAAGTTCCTTGGCGCGAACGTCACGATTCCCTTCAAGGAAAAGGTCGGCGAGTATCTCGACGGCCTTTCGGAAATTTCCCGCTTTACGGGAAGCGTAAACACGCTCTACTGGGAAAACGGCACGGTCGGCGGCCGCCTGCTCGGGACGACGACGGATCCTTACGGAGCGCTTCTCGATCTCGCGGAAAACGGCGTCCCGGTGAAAGGCTCCCGTGTCGCGATTCTCGGAAACGGCGGCGCGGCCCGTTCGATCGCCTACGCGATGCTTTCGGAAGGCGTGGAAAGCCTTGCGATCGTTTCGCGGAATGCGGATCGCGGTGCGGAACTCGCGGAGGCGCTTTCCCGCGCTTTCCCGCAGAAGCCCGCTGTCGGGCATGTGCTTTTTGGCGAGTTCGGCAAGATTCGGGATTCGCTGGACCTGGTCCTGAACGCGACGAGTGTCGGGATGACACCGAACGAAGCGGAAACGCCTCTCCCGAAGGAAATGCTTTCGAAAAGGTCCGCCGTGTGCGATATCGTCTATGCGCCTTTGGAAACGAGGCTTCTTCGCGAAGCGAAATCCGTCGGCTGCAAGACGGTCGGCGGCGCCGCGATGCTCGTCTATCAGGGGGCGAAAAGTCTTGAATACTGGTTCCCCGGAAAACGGGCGGATATTTGCACAATGAAAGCGGCTATCGGCCTTGCGGAGGGAACATAATGGAATCCTTGAACCAGACCGTCTATTTCACGGGATTCATGGCGAGCGGAAAGAGCCGAATAGGCCACGCGGTCGCCGAGCGTTTCCATGCGACGTTCATCGATACCGACGCGACGATCGTGGAGCGGCAGGGCAAGAGCGTTTCGGAAATTTTCAAAGAGGAAGGCGAAGCGGCGTTTCGCAAGATGGAGCTTTCCCTTATCGAGGAAATCGCTGCGGATCCTTCGCCGAAGGTGGTCGCTCTCGGCGGGGGAACCTTGACCCAGGGCGCGGTCGTTTCGCTTATCCGGAAAACGGGTCTTATCGTCCGGCTTTGGGCGACTCCGGAAGTTCTCTCGGAGCGGATCGGTCGCAAGGATACGCGCCCTCTGATGGCGGGACTTTCCCCGGAGGAACGGCTCGAAAAAGTCAAGGCGATGCTTGCCGAAAGGGAACCGCGCTATGCGCTTGCCGATTTCAGCGTGGAAAGTACGAACGAATCCGAAGAGCGGGTCGTTTCAGCGGTGTTGCGCGGCCTGCAATTCTGGAAGTCTCGAATGGTCTATGTGGAACCTTCCGGCGGTTCGCACTATCCGATTTTCATTGGACACAAGTTGATTTCCCGGTTTTCGACCCTTCTTTCCGGGCTTCGGCTCGCTCCGGGCGATTCGTTCCTCGTCTGCACGGATACGACGATCGCGAAGGCGCAGTCACGCAACCTGGGAATGCTTCGGCACGAGGCGGGGAGCTGCCCCGTCTTCAAGTTCCATGCGGGAGAAATCTTCAAGAACCTGAACTGCCTGAACCAGCTTTTCACGTTCATGTTGCGGAGACGCTTTAGCCGCAAGTCGTGCCTGCTCCAGCTTTCGGGAGGGGTTGTCGGCGACATGGCGGGATTTGCCGCGGCGACGTACCAGCGCGGAATCGACTTTGTGCAGATTCCGACGACGCTTCTTTCGATGGTTGACAGCTCGGTCGGCGGAAAGGTGGCGGTAAACCATCCGGAAGGCAAGAACATGATTGGCGCGTTTTACCAGCCGAAGGCGGTCGTGTGCGATCTCGATACGCTTTCGACGCTTCCCGATTCCGAATATCTTTCGGGGCTTGCCGAGGTCGTCAAGTATGGCGTGATTTACGATGAACCGTTCTTTGCGTATCTGGAGCGGAACGTGCGGAAGGTGCTTTCCCGCGATGCGGACGCCTTGACGCACATTATCCGGCGCAGTTGCGAAATCAAGGCGGAAGTCGTCGGAATCGACGAAAGGGAGCAAGGGCTTCGGGCGATTCTGAACTATGGGCACACCTTTGGGCACGCGATAGAAAAACTGCACCGCTACGAATTTTCTCACGGCATCGGGGTGAGTCTCGGAATGCGGGTCGCTGCGCGTCTCGCCCTGAAGCTCGGGATGATTTCGCGGGAAACGGAAATGCGCCAGACGGCTCTTCTCGACGCCTACGGATTTCCGAAGACCGTCGATGGCGTTACCGCCGATGCCGCCTGGGACGCAATGGGCGTTGACAAGAAGGTGGAAAAGAACAGGCGGGTCTATATCCTTCCGACGCGGATCGGCGAAGTGAAGAAAGTCGCAAACGTCGAAGAGGCCTTGGTCAAGGAATCCTGGGATGTCGTCTTGCCGGAGGCTAGCGTATGAGTATTCTCGTGACGGGCGGAACGGGCGCTCTCGGGTTTCACATCCTTGCGACCGTGACGCGGAACGGCGAAAGCCTTTTCAGCTTTAGCGACGAACAGCCGCAGCCGTGGCAAAAGATTTCCGACGTGGTCTATCGCACGGGAAACCTCCTGGATTTCAAGGACGTTCTTTCCGTGGTGAAGGATGCCGCTCCCCGGGCCATCTTTCACTTGGCGAGCCAGTCGAGCGTCGGGCTTTCGTACAAGAAGCCCTACGAAACGCTCAGCACGAACCTGCTCGGGACGCAGAACCTGCTCGAAGCGGCCCGCCAGATAGTTCCCGAAGCGAAGATTCTCCTGCTCAGTTCGAGCGAAATCTACGGTCGCGCGAGCGGAACGCTCCTCACCACGCTCCACAAGGAATCGGACCCGCCAAACCCGCTGACATCGTACGCCACGTCCAAGGCTTGCATGGAACTTCTGGGCAACCAGTTCGCGAACGCTTACGGAATGCACATCGTGACGATTCGTCCGTTCCATTTTACCGGACCGCATCACAGCCGCCGCTTCGCGATTCCGTCGATAGCAAGCCAGCTGGTGAAGATCACGAAGTACGGCGCGGAACCCATCATCTATTCCGGGAGCCTGGACATAAGCCGGGACGTTCTCGACGTGCGCGACGTGGCGCGCGGTCTTATCCAGGTTTTGCAGGCCGGAAACCCCGGGGAAGTCTATAACATCTGTTCGGGAAAATCCTATACGTTCCGGGAGCTGACCGAATACCTGGTCGATATCGCGGGAGTCGATGTCGATTTCTGCTTCGACCCGTCGAAGGAACGCTTGCTTGACATTCCGCTCCTCGTCGGCGATCCGTCCAAAATTTTCGCCTTGGGCTGGAAGCCCCTGATAACGATAGAGGACTGTCTCAAGGATCTCTATAACGAAATGATCGTGCGGCTGAAGATGGAACGGGAGATGAAAGGCTCTTCCAATTCTTGACCTCGCCGATTTCTATATTTTCGCATTATGATGTTTTCGCAATTGACAGAATCTCTGGAGTCAACGCTTAAGAATCTGCGTGGACAAGGAACCCTGACCGAGGAAAACGTTGCGGATTCGCTTCGCGAAGTTCGCCGGGCATTTCTCGAAGCGGACGTAAGCTTTAACGTCACGCGCGACTTCGTGAAGGCGGTGAAGGAAAAGGCGATGGGAAAGGAAGTTCTCTCGTCGGTGACGCCCGGTCAGCAGATTGTCAAGATAATTCACGACGAACTGGTCGAAGTGATGGGCGGCGAAACGAAGGAACTCGCTCTTTCGGGGAAGCCTCCCGTCGGCATCATGATGGTCGGTCTCCAGGGATCCGGCAAGACGACCTTTGCCGCGAAGATTTCCCTCTATCTGCGGAGCAAGCGCAAGAAGAAGCCGCTTCTCGTCGCGGCGGACGTCTATCGCCCGGCGGCAATCAAGCAGTTGCAGGTTCTTGGAAAGTCCATCGGAATTCCGGTGTTCGACGAGGGCGAAGGGAATCCGGTCGAAATCATTCGACATGGGCGCGAATACGCGGAACAGAACGGTTTCGATGTCGTCATCTACGATACGGCGGGTCGCTTGCAGATAGACGAAAAGCTGATGCAGGAACTCGAACAGGCGCGCGACGCGGTGAAGCCCGAAGAGATTCTCTTTGTCGCCGACGCGATGATCGGCCAGGAAGCGGTGAATGTCGCGGAGACATTCTTCAACCGGCTGAACTTCACGGGAGTCTGTCTTTCGAAAATGGACGGCGACGCTCGCGGTGGCGCGGCGCTTTCGATAAAAAAGATTACGGGCGTTCCCATCTGCTTTATCGGCGTGGGCGAAAAGCCGAACGAAATCGACCTTTTCCATCCGGATCGCATGGCTAGCCGAATCCTCGGCATGGGCGACGTGGTAAGCCTTGTCGAAAAGGCTCAGTCGGTTATCGACGAACGCGATGCGAAGGATCTGAAGAAAAAGATTCTGAACAATACGTTTGACCTTGACGATTTTCTGCGGCAGCTTCGCACTATCAAGAAGCTCGGTCGCATCAAGGACATTCTCGGGCTCATCCCGGGCCTGAACAAGCTCCCGCTCGACAAGATAAACGAAAAGGAAATGGTCTATGTCGAAGCGGTCCTGAGCTCGATGACCGCCAAGGAACGCAGGCACCCCGACATCATCAACGGCTGTCGCAAGACCCGGATTGCCAAGGGTTCGGGAACGGACGTCCCCCGCGTAAACCAGGTTCTCCGCCAGTTCGAGGACATGAAGGCGATGTTTCGGAAAATCGGATCGTTCGCGAAAAAGCAGAACGGCGGCGCACCGATCGGTTCGAACTACACGCCGCCCAAAAAGAAGAAAAAGAAGCGCTGATGCTCGTCGTCGCGGACCGTGCCATTCCTTACCTAAAGGGCGTTCTGGAACCTTTTGCGAATGTTCGCTACATGCCTGGCGCGGAAATCCGTCCGGATGACGTAAAGGATGCCGATGCGCTGCTTGTCCGTACGCGGACCCGCGTGGATTCAAGCCTTCTCGAAGGTTCCCGGGTGAAGTTCGTCGCGACGGCGACCATCGGGACGGATCACTTGGACAAGGCGTATCTCGATTCCAGGAAAATTTTCCTTGCAAGCGCTCCGGGGTGCAACGCGGCGAGCGTCGCGCAGTATGTCGCCTCCGCGCTCTTGAAGCTTTCCAGAAAATTTGCGGAGCCGCTTTCCGAAAAGACGCTCGGAATCGTCGGCGTGGGACATGTCGGCGGGGAAGTCCTGCGGGTGGCGAATGCCCTGGGCATGAAAGTCCTTCTGTGCGATCCGCCGCGGGCAGAAAGGGAAGGAACGGAAAGATTTGTTTCCGAGGACGAGCTTCTTGCCGCTTCGGATATCGTGACGCTCCACGTGCCGCTCGAAAGATCGGGAAAATACCCGACGTATCGTCTGGCGGATGAGACCTTTTTCGCGAAGATGCGCCCGGGAGCCTGGTTCTTGAACGCTTCGCGGGGAGATGTCGCTAGCGGAAACGCCTTGAAGGCCGCTCTGAAAGAAAGGCGCCTGGAAGCCGCCGTTCTCGACGTCTGGGAAAACGAGCCTCGCATCGACCCGGAACTCTTGCGGCTTGTGGACTTCGGAACCCCGCATATCGCGGGCTACAGCCGGGACGGAAAGGCGAACGCGACGACGCAAATCGTGCAAGCCTTCGCCCGCTTCTTTGACTTGGAGCGCATCAAGGACTTTTGCGTGGAACTTCCCTCGAATCTTTCCGCAAGCGTTTCCCCATCCGGGGATTTCGAAGAAATTTCCCGCGAAATCATTCTCGAAACCTACGACATCGAGTCGGATTCCCGAAAACTGAAGGAAAATCCTTCCGATTTCGAAAAACTTCGCAACGAATATCCCGAAAGGCGCGAACCTGTCGCTTACTGCGTGCCGCTTTCGCCATCGCAGTTTGCATTTCGTCACAGTATCGAAAATTTGGGCTTTACGATTTTTCCCGAGTAAGCTAACTTTCCGCTTATGAAACAGATATCCATTTTCGCTCTTGCCATTTCCCTCCTGTCCTCGGCGTCCCTTGCCGCGGACGGCATGTTCTCGGATGCGCTCCCTTCGAACTGGAATGCCGATGTTCTCGCGTCTCTCCAATACACGCGCCAGCATTACAGCAACTGGAACAACGGTTCGGACGGGGTCAACACGAACGTCTGGATTCTCAAGTACGACGCCGACGTCATCGGGCATTTTTCGCATATCGACTGGCGAAACGTCGTGAACCTCGAATGGGGACAAACTTATCGCAAGGGGTCGGGCACTCGCAAGTCGAGCGACAAGATCTTCATCGAAACGACCGTGATGGAAAACGACTTCAAGCCGTTTGAACCCTATGTCGGGCTGCGCTTCGAATCGCAGTTCTCGAAGAGCTACACCTATACCGATTCCACGAGAACGCCGGTTTCGTGCTTCATGGACCCGGGATACTTTACCCAGATGGCCGGTATCGCCTACGCGCCGAACGACAACTTCCGCCAGGGAATCGCCTTTGCGAACCGCATGACCTTCTCGGACGGTTACGGCTGGGCGGACGACAAGGACACGAAAAAGTTCGAAAAGTTCAAGGACGAGCCGGGTCTCGAAAGCGTGACCGAATACAAGGTGGGCTTTTCTTCGCTTGCCTCGTTCAAGACGCGTCTCTGGGCCTTTGTGAACTTCAAGGGCGTGGACGAGATCGACGGCAAGTGGGAAAACAAGCTCGACGTGACGATCGCTCCGCTGATCGTTCTGAGCGTGGGAGTGGACCTCGCCTACGACAAGGATGTCGATGAGGACACGCAGTATCGCGATGCCGTGACTCTCGGCATTACGTGGCGCTGGTTCTAGCTTAACCTTAGATGTTTGAATTTTCCCCGGGATTTTTCTCGGGGAATTTTTTTTGAGGGGATAGTTGAAAACTTGCTTGTTAAAGGCAATTTATCGAAAATTTGAAAACAAATATTTAGAAAAAATCTATATTGGATTTAGGATTGATTATGGCGGAATATAAAGCGATAGATTTTTTTTGTGGTGGCGGTGGAATGACCTATGGTCTTCGTCAAGCAGGAATCAATGTTGTTGCTGGCATTGATTTTGATAATGATGCCAAAGCTACATACGAATCAAATAATTTTGGAACAAAGTTTATTAATGCAGATATAAACAAGCTTGACCCTGCTTATTTCGAAAATGAAATGGGTATTCAGAAGAATGACGATAATCTAATTATGGTTGGTTGTAGTCCTTGCCAGTATTATAGCCTTATTCGTTCATCCAAGGAAAAATCGAAAAAATCCAAAGGACTTTTACTTAAATTTTGGAAATTTGTCGATTACTATAATCCGGGGTATGTTTTGGTTGAAAATGTTCCGGGTATTCTTGACAATAAGAAAACGGTGCTTCCCGAGTTCTTGCAGAGATTAAAAGAAAAAGGATATACTCGTATTGTAAAAGATGTTGTCAATATGAAGGATTATGGTGTTCCGCAAAATCGTCGGCGATTTTCATTGATCGCTACAAGATTAGATAGAAACTTATATTTGCCTAAGCATGTTGAAAAGGAACGCAGTGTTCGTGATGTTTTGGGGGTTCAAAATGGCTTTAAAAAAATTCCGGCAGGATTTATTGATTTAAGTGAAAAATTTCATTCTACAATGAATCTTAGTGAAAAAAATTTGAAGAGATTGAAAAAGACAAAAAAAAATGGCGGTACCCGTCTTTGTTGGAAAGATGATCCAGAACTGCAGTTACCTTGCTATAAGGACAAAGATCATTCATTTTTGGACGTATATGGCCGTATGTATTGGGATAAACCCTCACCAACAATTACGACAAAATTTTACAGCATATCAAATGGTCGGTTTGCTCACCCGCAGGAAAATCGGGGGATTTCCATTCGAGAAGGTGCAACATTGCAAACGTTTCCTGCGGATTATAAGTTTTGCACTTCAAGTTTGGTTATAGCGGCAAAGCTTATTGGAAATGCGGTGCCACCGCTCTTTGCGCAAAAAATAGGGGAAATGATTTGTGGACGATAAATTGATAAAATCTATCCAAGGGAAGTTTTCTGGAAAAGATAAATTTCAGTCTTTCAAGGATTATATAACGGATATACACTTTCCTTATTATAAGGGATTGATAAAGGATGCTTCGATTGAATTTAAGTTCCCTTTGACCGTATTGGTTGGTGAAAATGGTTGTGGCAAAAGTTCTGTTTTGCAGGCTTTAGAAAATGTAGTGGATGGAAAATCCCTTTCGCAACGCTGGTTTTCTACAAGTGTAGATCCGATTCCAGATGGAAAACGGCCTTGTTTTTGGTACTCTTATTATAGTGCCGAAGCAGAGAATATTGTTCAAATTCTTAATACTCGAATCAAAAAAAAGCTTAAGGATGGTTCTGAAAATCCGGATTACTGGGAACCATCGCGCCCTGTTGCCAAATATGGGATGAAGCTTTTTGATGAAAAATTTGCCAATACTCCGGGGGCGGTAGGCTCTCGTTGGAAAGGAACGAAACGTAAAATAGAATATATCGATTTCCGTGCAGAAATACCGGCATTTGACAAATATTTCTATTTTGGAGATGTTCCTAGTGGTAGAAAGTTTAAGACAAAGCAAGACTATATACGCTTTTATTCCCGCTATTTAAACAAAGCTTTGCAGGGACAATTGACTTCTAGTTACAGATATAGAGGGCAGATTAAATTTAAAACTCCAGTTTGTTTGTCGAAATGCGAAGTTGATATTTTATCGGATATTCTTGATAAACGATATTGTTCCGTCAAAATCATAGAACACAATTTTTATAGCAAATGGGGAACTAGCGTTTATTTTTCACAGAAGAGTTTTGACGATTCTTTTTCTGGAAAATACTCTGAAGCGTTTGCGGGTAGTGGAGAATCCGCCGTTGCCAAGCTTGTTCACAAGATATTTAATGCACAAAACGGAACTTTGTTGCTTCTTGACGAACCGGAAGTTTCATTGCATCCAGGTGCTCAAAAAAGGCTTATAAAATTTATTCTTGAAAATGCTCGAGACAAGGGATTGCAGGTCGTCATCAGTACTCATAGTCCGGCGATTGTCGAAGAATTGCCTCCCGAAGCTATTGTGGTGATGTATCAGAATCCTGAGAATAAGTTTGTTCCTCATCCGAACATTCCTGCAAACATTGCTTTCCAGTATATTGGTCATACGAATATAGAAAAAAAGAAAATTATTGTTGAAAATGAAGCTGCAAAGATTTTGGTGGAACGAGCTTTGTCATTTGTGGATGAGAAAGCTCTTGCTTCGGTAGATGTGGTCTGTCATCCTGGTGGAGCGAAAGATATATACAAGGAAGCAGTTGTTCTCTCTCGATTGAACTCGGAAAAAACATTCTTGTTTTTAGATGGAGATCAAGAAAAAGAGATTCCTTTATCTAGCAGTATAGCTGAAGATGAATTGGATGATGTTTTGATTAAAATTACCGGTGTTAAAGTGTCGAAGTTAGGTTTCGTTTCCGATTCAGGAAAGGAAAAAAATCACTTGCTTGACGAAAAGAAAAAGTATCTTGATTTTTTGAATCGGCATTGTTATTTTTTGCCGCTAAAGACTCCCGAGGAAATTTTATGGAAATGCTCAGATAAATCACCCCATACAAAAGTCGATGAAAAATTAACGGATGCTTATAAAAAAGCGATAGTAGAATGGGCGAATGAAAGTTTTGGTGGAAAATTGCTGGTTTCTGACATTTGCACGTATCAAAGAATACTTTGTAATGCAATTTCGAGAAACAATCCAGAAATAGTTGAGCTTTGTGAAAAGCTAAAGAAGAGTTTTGGGTAAATTGTGCTATACCTTAAATTTTGAAGAGTAAAAAATGTCTCGAAATTTTACATTCGTGGATTTGTTTGCCGGTTGTGGCGGGTTAAGTATCGGCTTAGAACAGGCTGGTTTTACACCATGTTTTGTCAATGAGCTTGTTGATACTTATTGCAATACCTATAAGAAAAATCATAATCTTTCTGAAAAGCAGTATTATATTGGAGATATAAACGAACTCAACAAACATTTGGATGATTATAAGGAGTTTATTATAAATCCCACTTTAGTCTGTGGAGGTCCTCCTTGCCAAGGTTTCTCTATGGCCAATCGCCAGCGAGTTATTGATGATCCAAGAAATGGTTTGTATAAAGCATACTTGACATTTTTAAGCCATTCTCGACCTTTATTCTTTATAATGGAAAATGTGAAGGGTATGGCAAATAAAATTGGTGAAATTAAAGAGGATTTTAGAGAATTCCTTGGAAAAGAATATCAATTTGATTATGCTTTATTAAAAGCCCAAGATTTTGGTGTTCCACAAAATAGAGAGCGCCTCATATTTATTGGAAATCGAATAGGAGTTGAACCAAAAAAAATTTTTGAAGAAATTTATAAACAAAAACGTCCTGCTTTTGTTTTAAAGGATGTTTTGGTTGGTTTACCTCATTTGGAAGCAAGGAAAGATAAAGGTTTAAAAAATAGTGAATGTGAGGCTTCTGGATTTACTAGTAGAGATTTTTGTTATCTGCAAAACGATTTCTATCATTTCATAAATGGAAAAAGAAAACTACATGTGCTTTATAACCACAAAAATCGCTATAATAATTGCAGAGATATTGAAATTTATAGAAGATTGCCTCAAGGAGCAAACTCTCTTCACGAGTCAATAAAGGATATTATGCCCTATAAAAGACGGATTGATATTTTTAAGGATAAGTATTTCAAGCTTGATGAGTCTCAGATTTGTAAAACGATAACTTCGCATATGAAATTTGATTGCAATATGTATATTCATCCATGGGAAGCTCGCGGTTTGAGTCCAAGGGAAGCCGCTCGAATTCAAACATTTCCTGATGATTATGTTTTTACTGGAGCACAAAATACATGGTACGCTCAGATTGGTAATGCTGTTCCTGTAAAATTGGCTTATGTCCTTGGAAAAGCCATAAAGAAGTTCTTATGAAGCATCTGGAGTTATTTGCTGGTATTGGAGGTTTTCGGAGGGCTTTGGAACTTTTGGGCAGAGACCTTGACTTTCCAGTGGAATGCGTAGGTTTTTCGGAGATAGATGAAAAAGCGGTACAGACATACAAATTAAATTTTTGTCCATCAGCTACGGAAATTGAAATAGGCGACATTGTAAAATTTACTTCTGAAGATAAGAATGTGAAACAGCTCCCTAAGTTTGATTTGCTTACAGGAGGATTTCCGTGTCAAACTTTTAGCATGATGGGAAAACAAGCTGGTTTTGAGGAAGAACGAGGACAGATGTTCTTTCGGATAATAGATATCCTTAAAGTTAAGAAACCTAATTATATTTTGTTAGAAAATGTAAAAAATCTTTTTTCTCATGATAAGGGGAAAACATTCGGCAGAATCCTTGATGAATTAGAGAATTTGGGCTATAATGTCTCATATGATATATTTAATACAGCTGATTTTGGCTTGCCTCAAAAAAGAAATCGTGTGTTAATTTTTGGAACACAGCAGAAAAAAAACAAATCGAAGTTGGGCGAATTTAATGCTTTGAATGTGAAAAAGTTTTTTGATAAAAATTCTGCTAATCATAGAGTTTTTCTGTATCATACCGTAAACGATATTTTGGATGTAAATGTTGATCAGAAATACTATTTATCCGAAAAAATAAAACCAACTTTGTTAAGTGATGGCTCTGCAAATTTTAAGTCAAAATCAGATATAAATCAAGTTATTGCAAGACCTTTAACAGCAACAATGCATAAAATGCACCGAGCTTGTCAAGACAATTATTATAGTCAGGATTTTATTGATTCAAAAGGAAAGATAAATCCGGTAAAAACATTGAATAAAAAAGAATTAGCTGGATTGCAAATACGAAAACTAACGCCTGAGGAAGCCTTTGCTTTGCAAGGATTTCCAAAAGAATTTGCACAAAAAGCTATGAAAGCTGGTTTGAAAGATGGGGCTTTGTATAAACAAGCAGGAAACGCTGTGAGTGTTAATGTTGTTTATGCAGTTCTTTTCTATTTGATTGAAAATCATTTTATAAAAACAGGAGATTAAAATGATGGAAATTTCAAAAAAGATTAACGACACCAATGCAAGTTATCGTTCTGTGTATGCTGGTGATGCAAAAAATACAGATTTATTTCTTGATAAAGAACATAGAGAGTTTTTTGGAAATAATGCTGTTTCAATTCGGGTGAAAGTTTTTAAAGAAAATCTAGCAAAGGCAATATTGTTCATTGCTTCAATTTTACCTCGTAAATATGATTGCAGTTCTGTACATAAAAAAATTTCTTATTCAAGAGAATTTGTCTTGAATGAACTATGTAAATTAGAAGGTTTCTTTGGAAACTTTTCTTCGAAAGAGATTGAATGGCACATTCGTCAAGGTGTTGAACAAAAAAATGGCAAAATTGATGACCGTTTTTACTTAAATAATCTGATTCAAGAATATAGCTATACAGATATTAATGGAGTAGAGCAAAACGCTAAATTTACAATACGAGACTATCTTGCTGGCGGCTTTTCTGAATTAGTTTTTAAAAAGACCGATGAAAATGAAATTTATGAAGTCCTTGTTGAAAATTCAAATCAAGGAATCATTACTCTTGAAGAAGATTTTGCTTATGAAACTCAAAAACAATTTTTTAACCGCATTGTTTTTGGGGCACCAGGAACAGGGAAGAGTTTTTTATTAAATGAGGCGGCAAAACAATTTGATTTGCAACGAGTGAAAACGGATAAAAAAGCGTTGCTGCAGGCGTCTGTAGAAAATGCAATATCTAAGCCCGGCAAATTGAATTTGTTAAATTCGATAGGCTATCAATATGCGGATTATCTAAAAAATATCGCCAAAAAGGATTTCCCATCTATTTGTGGGTATGAGAAAATATCGGAACTTTATGCAGGGTCTTTTGCAAAAGACATTGCAAATTCTATAAGTGTCGACGATAAACAGTCTTCTGATATAAATTTTATCAAGGAGTTGTTGCACAATGATGAAAAGAAAGGAAGCAACGATTTATTGAAATGGGCAAATGCGATAGGATTTAAATTTGGCGATTTTTTGAAAGATTGGTCTTTAGATGATCTTCACAAAACATTTGAGCTTTCGAGACCTCAAGCCAGCTGGTTATATAGAGGTGCACAAGCTTCGCAAATTTTACCGGCGGAAAATAAAATAGAAGTAAAATTTGTTGAGCGACTTACTTTCAATCCGAATTATAGCTACGCCCAATTCGTTGGTACATATAAGCCCATACAAGATGATGAAGATGAAAAACAGATTGTCTATGAATATGTCCCAGGTCCTTTTATGCGTATCTATGCCCGGGCAAAAAGGGCCTTACAAAATGGTTCAAATGAAAAGTTTCTTCTTATCATTGAAGAAATTAATCGTGCTAATGTTGCTGCTGTTTTTGGAGATGTTTTTCAACTTCTCGACCGCAAAAATGGCGAGAGTGAGTATCCGATTTCTGCCAGCGAAGATGTCAAGCGTTTCTTAAGTGACAATGGAATTAAAGATTGTAATGAACTGAAGATTCCTTCCAATATGTATATTTGGGCGACGATGAACAGTGCAGATCAGGGTGTGTTTCCTATGGATACGGCTTTCAAGCGGCGTTGGGAATTTGAATACATTGGAATTGACGACAAGGAATCGGAAATTGCAGATTATGAAATCCCGCTACAAAGGAAAGAAGACGGAACTCATGAATGGAAAAAATGGAATGAACTTCGTCATTCAATCAACGATAGATTGAGTAGCATAAAAATAAACGAAGATAAGCTCCTCGGTCCATTCTTTATTTCTAAGGGGAAACTGGATTCGGTTAAAAATCGTAACGAAGATTATGCTGAATCTTTTATCAAGTCATTCAAGAGTAAAGTTTTGATGTATCTTTTTGAAGATGTGGTTAGAATGCGTCCCGGAGATTTGTTTAATTCCGAGAGAATTGGGAAATTGCGTTTTTCTGATATACAGAACAAGTTTGATGAAATCGGGGATGGCATATTTTTCAAATCATAGGGTTGTGTAGGATGTACTACGGAGTGTTAAAATTTTTGGAAAAATTTAACAGATAATGCTGGAATCCGATTGAAAATGACCAAAACTCCACATTTTGCATATTTTAGAGAAATTAAAACTCCATATTTGCTTGAAGATTTTAAAACAATGTTAAACCTTGATTCGATTGATGATGCCAAAAAGGTTGTTGCCGTTTTAAAGCGTTCTGGAATCGCTAAGACGGTTAATAGGCAGAATTTTAATTTGGATCGTTTAATGGATAAGGCTGAACTGATTACTGATGATATTTCCGAAGATTCTGAAATTGCTTATGTTTTGAATTATGTTGGTGTGATTTATACCCAAAATTGTGTTTTAAAATGTTATCCTAAATATGTTGAAGTGAATGCAGGTTTGGGTGACGAAAAAAATTTGCGACTTGATTCCGAATTAAGGTTGGTTCTCAAGGCGATTCAAAAATATGATGATAAAATTCAATTAGTCAATTTATCCAATTACGGAAAACATAATTCTTTTAATTTGCTGGGACTTGTTTTTCATATTCTTCAAGATTATTGTAATAGTGGAATTTACAACAATTGTCAAGAAATTATTGAAACAAATGGCGAGGGGCAAATAGATTGGGATAGAACAATCAACGAGACATTTCCCTACTTAAAAAATGAGCGTCCTTATTATTTGGGTTTGAAAACAATTGCAACTCAGAATGATAGCCTTGATTATTTTAAATGCTTGCACGAATATGTTATAACGGAATGTTCTAATTTCCTTGAGAAGTTAGGTCTATCGGAATTGTTGGATATTCCTGTCATTCGTTTAAGCAATGCCGAATTGAATGATTTTGGGGATTTGCCGTATATCAAATATCGTTTGGAAAAAGAAATTTCTTCGCAGTTCATTACGCATAAACAAAATTTGTTAAAAATGTTGTATGCATATATCGTTGAAAATGATTCTGTAGTTAGTGAAGATGTTTTGGGGTTTATAGGAACAAATGCGTTAAATCTGGTTTGGGAAAAGGCTTGTAGTGAAATATTTGGAGAAAATATTAAAGAAAAGGTGGCCTCAATGATTAAGAATCCTCGGTGGTTCTTGGATGGAAAAGCATATGAAGCTAATACGTTGATTCCTGATATTATCACTGAATATCAAATTAATGGAGAAAATGTCTTCTGCATTTTAGACAGCAAATATTATCTTATCAATACAGAGACTGGAAAAGTTTTAGGGAATCCTGGCGTTCAAGATGTCATAAAGCAATTTGTGTATCATGAGGCGTTTATTGATTATCTTGAAGACTATAATCGATGTGTATTTAATGCTTTTTTGTTCCCGCAATTATTGGAGACATCAGTGAGTAACAATATTCTTATTCGCGGTTCTGTTACGATGCTAAAATGGGGTTTTGATGAATTAGTTCCAATTTTTCTTGTTTTCTTAAACCCTTCATTTGTTTGGAAACATTATATAAACGAATCTAGTGCCAAGAATGATTTTATCGAATCAATGAGGAAAATTCGCTGTATAGATGTTTTTGAAAATGTGGTTAAAAATATAGATGATTTACGGTATTTAAGCAAAGAAGATGTTTGAGGCACTTCATTGAAAAGAGCCTTTAGTAGCTAATTTCATTCTTCCCCTCTCACCATTTAAATCTATCTTTGACAAAAATTTCAAACCTCAAGGTAGCCTTTATGATGATTCTTCGCGGTTCTCCTGCGCTTTCCTCCTTCCGGGAGCAAAAGCTCCTTGCCGATTTCAAGGCGGCGTCCCTTCCGGTAAAGGACATCTATGCGGAATACGTTCACGTTGTCGATTTGGAATCCGAGCTTTCGCCGGAAAAGAAGAGCACGCTCGAAAAGCTCTTGACATACGGACCGTCGCGCAAGGCGCGGGAACCCGAGGGGACGCTCTTTGTCGTCGCGCCGCGACCGGGAACCATCAGCCCGTGGAGTTCCAAGGCGACGGATATAGCCCACATCTGCGGACTTTCCGAGGTGAAGCGCATCGAGCGCGCTGTCGCCTACTACATCGATTTTAACGGAGCCGTCACGGAAGCGGTTTCGAAGGAAGTCAAGGCGAAGATTCACGACCGCATGACGGAAAAGGTCTTTCCGGCGCTCCACCTGCTCGATGTGCTTTTTATGCACGATGCGCCCAAGAAGCTCGTGGAAGTTCCCATCATGACCGAAGGCCGAAACGCCCTGGTCCGCGCGGACAGGGAAATGGGGCTTGCGCTTTCTCCGGCGGAAATCGACTACCTGGTCGAAAGCTTTACCGCGCTCAAGCGGAACCCGACCGACGTGGAGCTCTACATGTTCGCGGAGATGAATTCCGAACATTGCCGCCACAAGGTCTTCGGGGCGGAATGGACGATCGACGGCGAAAAGAAGGACCTGTCGCTCTTCCAGATGATCAAGAACACGTACAAGCTCCATTCGACGAACATCCTCTCGGCGTACAAGGACAACGCGGCGGTGATGAACGGGGCGAAGAAGGCCGGACGCTACTATGCGGACCCGACGACGAACAGGTATGGATGGCACGAGGAAGCGATTCCCATTCTGATGAAAGTGGAGACGCACAACCACCCGACGGCGATTTCTCCTTTCCCGGGAGCCGCGACGGGAAGCGGCGGAGAAATCCGCGACGAAGGCGCGACGGGCCGCGGATCGAAGCCAAAGGCGGGACTTACCGGCTACAGCGTTTCGAACCTGAAGATTCCGGGCTACGAGCAGCCGTGGGAAAAGGACTTTGGAAATCCTTCGCGCCTTGCGTCCCCGCTCGACATCATGATCGAAGGCCCGCTTGGCGGTGCCGCGTTCAACAACGAATTTGGCCGTCCGAACATTCTCGGCTACTTCCGCACGTTCGAGGAAGAAGTCCCGTCGTCAAAGGGCAAGGAGGTCCGCGGCTACCACAAGCCTATCATGCTCGCTGGCGGTCTCGGAAACATCAAGGAAGAGTTCATCGCGAAGGGGCACATCAATCCGGGCGATGCGCTGATTGCCCTCGGCGGACCGGCGATGCTTATCGGTCTCGGCGGCGGGGCGGCGAGTTCCGTCACGAGCGGCAGCGGCAACGAGGACCTGGATTTCGCGAGCGTCCAGCGGGGAAACCCCGAAATGCAGCGCCGTTGCCAGGAAGTGATCGACCGTTGCTGGGCGCTCGAAAAGGACAATCCGATTTCTTTCATCCACGACGTGGGCGCGGGCGGACTTTCGAACGCCTTCCCGGAACTGGTAAGCGACGGCGGACTCGGCGGAACGTTCGAACTTAGGAAGGTCCCGAACGACGAGCCGGACATGAGCCCGTATGAAATCTGGAGCAACGAGTCGCAGGAACGTTACGTGATAGCGGTCCCGCAAGAGAGAATGAAGGTCTTTGACGAAATCTGCAAGCGCGAGCGTTGTCCGTATGCGGTCGTGGGAACGGCTGTCGAGGAACGGCAGCTGAAGCTCACCGATTCGCATTTTGGAAACACGCCGGTCGATATGCCGCTCGACGTTCTTCTCGGAAAGCCTCCCCGGATGATTCGGAACAACCGCTCCGAGAAGCGACCGCTCGCTCCTACGCCGGAACTTGCATCCTCTTCCGTTTGCGAAGTGGCGCACCGCGTTCTCGCGAATCCGAGCGTTGCCGACAAGACGTTCCTGATTACGATCGGTGACCGTTCCGTGACCGGCATGATCGCTCGCGACCAGATGGTCGGTCCGTGGCAGGTTCCTGTGGCGGATGTCGCCGTGACGACCGCTACGCTGGATTCCTACGAAGGCGAAGCGATGAGTATCGGGGAACGCGCCCCTGTCGCGCTGATTTCTCCGGCGGCGAGCGCCCGGATGGCTGTCGCCGAGGCTCTCACGAACATGGCCGCGGCCCGTATCGACGACATGGGACGAATTAATTTGTCTGCAAACTGGATGGCTTCTCCCAATTACGAAGGCGACGGCGCGGATCTCTACGAGGCTGTGCAGTCCATCGGGATGGAACTCTGCCCGGAACTCGGAATCACAATCCCTGTCGGAAAGGATTCGATGAGCATGAGCACCGTCTGGGAAGACGAAAAGGGAAAGCACAACGTGACCGCTCCGATTTCCGTGGTCATCAGCGCGTTTGCCCCTGTTTCCGATGCCCGCGGAACGCTCACTCCGATGCTCCAGCGGAAAAAATCCCGTCTGCTTCTTATCGACCTTTCCCGCGGAAAGAACCGCATGGGTGGATCTATCGCGGCCCAGGTCTTCTGCGAACTCGGGAATGTCGCTCCGGATGTCGATAGCGCAAGGGAACTCCGCGCGTTCTTCGAGACTATCCAGAAGCTGAATCGCGAAGGGAAGATTCTCGCCTACCACGACAAGTCGGACGGCGGACTTTTCGTGACGGCTCTGGAAATGGCTTTTGCTGGCCATGTGGGCGTTTCTCTCGACATCTCCGCTCTTCCGGGGGCCGATGTCGAAAAGCTCTTCAACGAGGAGCTCGGCGCGGTCATCCAGGTCGCGGATGAAGATGTTTCGAGAGTGAAGGACGCCTTTGCCGCTGCGGGTCTCGAGGGGACCGTAAGCGATATCGGAACGACCAACGATTCGTACAAATTCACCGTCGGCGACTATTCGGAAGGTCTTTCGGAACTGCGCGCCATCTGGAGCGATACGACGCGTCGCATCGCAAAGCTCCGCGACAATCCCGAATGCGCGGAAAGCGAATACCGTCTAAAACTCGAACAGGACGATCCGGGAATTTCCCCGAAGCTCACGTTCGATGTCCGCGTGAAAAAGGATTACGCGAGCCGTCCGAAAATGGCGATTCTCCGCGAACAGGGAATCAACGGCGAAGTCGAAATGGCCGCTGCCTTTGACCGGGCCGGTTTCGAATCCATCGACGTCCACATGACCGACATTCTTTCCGGAAAGGTTTCCCTGCGGGATTTCCGGGGACTTGTCGCGTGCGGCGGATTCAGCTACGGCGACGTTCTCGGTGCGGGCGAAGGCTGGGCGAAGAGCATCCTCTTCAACGAAAGGGCCCGCAGGGAATTCGAAGCGTTCTTCCATCGCAAGGACACGTTCACGCTCGGCGTCTGCAACGGTTGCCAGATGGTCTCGAACCTGAAGGATTTGATCCCGGGAGCGGAACATTGGCCGCGTTTCGTGCAGAATACGTCGGAACGTTTCGAAGCGCGATTCGTGAGCCTCAAGGTCGAGGAGACTCCCGCCGTGCTGCTCAGGGGAATGGCCGGTTCCGTTCTCCCGATCGCCGTGGCGCATGGGGAGGGCCGCGCGGAATTCGCAAGCCGCGAAGCTGCCGAATCCTGCCTGAATACGGGACTCGTGAGCCTTCGCTATGTCGATGGCAAGCACGCCTATACCGAGCGCTACCCGTTGAATCCGAACGGTTCTCCCTTTGGAATTACGGGTCTCACGAGCAAGGACGGTCGCGCTCTCATCATGATGCCGCATCCCGAGCGCGTATTCCGCACCGTGCAATACAGCTGGCATCCGGCGGACTGGGGCGAAGACGGCCCGTGGATGAAGCTTTTCCGCAACGCCCGCGAGTTTGTAGGCGAAAACGGCTAGAAGAAATCGTAAGATTGCGTAGAATAAAACGTCTCGGCTGATGCCGGGGCGTTTTTTGCAAAAGCAGGCGAGAAAATTTTCCCTTGCCGGTTGTTCTCGGCTTGACTTCTTCGGAATAATATGTATATTTTATAGTGTAAAAAGAATAATTATTGTTCCGAAATGGAGGCGATGATGTCTGATAGACCGGTTCGCAATGTTGCAGAGGGTTCTTCCTACATGTCCGTGGGAGAGGCGGCCGTTCGCTGGAACTTGAGCGAACGTCGCGTCCGCTATCTTTGCGAACAGGGAAAAATTGAAGGCGTTACCCTCACGGGACGCCGTTACAGGATTCCGAAATGCGCCATCAAGCCGCTGGACGGTCGCGAGAATCGCTGGTTCGACATTCCCGAAAGTTTCAGGGAAATGTTTTTTCGCGTGGATTCCCGGAAGCGGGAACTGGACCGTCACCGTCCTTTGACTGCAGGCGAACTCGATCGGCTTCGCGACGATTTCACGATTCGCTACACATACAATTCCAACGCCATCGAGGGAAATACGCTGACCCTTTCCGAAACGCGCCTGGTTCTGGAGGGCGTAACCATCGACCAGAAACCGCTGAATGATCATTTGGAGGCTGTTGGGCATCGTGATGCGTTTCAATACATGTTGACCTTGGTCTCGGATGATGAACCTTTGTCGGAACGCATCATCAAGGAATTGCATTCCCTGGTCTTGATGGACCGTCCAAGAGACAAGGGCGTCTATCGCCGAATTCCCGTGATGATTTCCGGTGCGACCCACACGCCTCCGCAACCATACCTTGTGCAACCGCAGATGGAACAGCTGGTTTTCGCTTTCAACGATTCGAGAAAACATGTTCATCCGTTGCAGCGCATCGCGAAGTTCCACCTGGATTTTGAAGGGGTCCATCCCTTTATCGATGGAAACGGACGCACGGGACGCCTTTTGCTGAACTTCGCGCTGATGCGCTCTGGCTATCTGCCTATCGATATCAAGTTTACGGATCGCCGTCGCTACTATGCCGCGTTCGAAGCGTACTATGCCGATGGCGATATTTCTCCGATGGTGGAACTGGTTACTGGCTACGAAGACGACGCGCTCGAAGAACGTCTAGCCATCCTGGAAACGTGATATGCCTCGATCCGCTATTTGAACCTTTCAAATTTTGTATTTTGTCTTCGTATGCCCGACTTTTCGCAAATACCGCAAATGCTATCGCTTCCCAAGATTTTCGACGATCGGGGAAACCTGAGCTTTATCGAGTCGGAGCGTCACGTTCCCTTTAAGATTCGCAGGTGCTACTGGATCTACGATGTTCCCGGCGGGGAAATCCGCGGGAGCCACGCCTTTCGTAAACAGGAAGAGCTGATCGTCGCGCTTTCGGGGAGCTTTGACGTCCTTCTGCATGACGGTTCGCGAGAAATCCGCTATTCGCTTCGGCGTTCCTATAGGGGACTTTACGTGCCGCCGCTGCACTTTCGTACGCTGGACAACTTCTCGACGAATTCCGTCGCGCTCGTTCTCAGTTCCATGCCTTACGATCCGGACGATTACATCTGGGACTTCGCGGAATTTCGAGAGAACGTTCGGGAGGCTTCGTGTCGATGATTTCCGATTGTCGTTTCATGGAATTTCCCTGTACGCGGGAACGATCCGGCGCCTTGACCGCGCTCGAAAGTTTCAAGGACTTGCCGTTCGAAATCAACCGGGTCTTTTACCTGTATGACATTCCCGGCGGAGAAAATCGCGGCGGCCATGCGCACAGGCTTTGCCACCAGCTTTTGATCGCGGCTTCGGGCGCTTTCGATGCGAAAATCGACGACGGGGTTCGCTCGCAAGTCATCCGGCTGGACCGTCCCTACTGCGGAGTCTATGTTCCCCCGGGAATCTGGGCCGAAGAACTGAATTTTTCCTCGGGGTCGATCTGTCTTGTCCTTGCGTCCCACGCCTATGACGAATCGGATTATATCCGCGATTATTCGGAATTTACCTTGTACGCAAAAAATCTCCGGGAGAAGAAATGATTCCCTATCTGGATTTAAAACGGGTGACGGAATCCTTTGAACCGGAACTTTCGACAACCGTCCAACGGGTTGTTAAAAGCGGCTGGTATATCCGCAGCGAGGAATGTGAAAATTTTGAACGGAAATTTGCCGGGTATTGTGGAACGGAATTTTGCGTTGGCGTTGCAAACGGTCTCGAAGCGTTGACTCTGATTTTCAAATCCTATATCGCGCTCGGACGCTTGCGTCCCGGCGATAAGGTGATTGTTCCCGCAAACACGTACATCGCGTCGGTTCTTGCGATTGGCGAAGCGGGACTTGTGCCCGTCCTGACCGATCCGGATCCGACGACATGCAATCTTTCCGCCGGCTGTGTGGAAAAAGTCCTTGATTCGACGGTGAAAGCCGTTCTGGCGGTGGATCTGTATGGGCGTGCGATTCCCGGGGCGGAACTTTTCGAATTTTCGAAATCCAACCGATTGATTCTTGTCGAGGATGCCGCGCAGGGGCACGGCGCAGTGGAAAACGGAAAGCGTGCCGGTTCGCTTGGCGATGCGGCGGGGTTCAGCTTCTATCCGGGGAAAAACCTGGGCGCGCTTGGCGACGGAGGAGCCGTGACGACTTCGGACGCGGAACTTGCCAGGACTGTTCGGACTCTCGCCAATTACGGAAGCGAACGAAAATACGTGAACATCTTCAAGGGAATGAATTCGCGGCTAGATGAAATCCAGGCGGCGGTTCTTGCGTATAAATTAACTCGCTTGGATGCGGATAATCTGTGTCGCACGAAAATTGCGGAACGCTACCTGTCGGAAATTCAAAATCCGGCTGTGGTGCTGCCCGATTCGGGAAAATCCGGTGAGCATGTCTGGCATATATTTGCCGTTCGCACAGGGAATCGCGAAAGGCTTCAGACATATTTGAAGGATTGCGGAATCGAAACGCTGATTCATTATCCGATTCCTCCGCACAGACAAAAAGCTTACCGGGAATTTGCCGATTTGGAATTTCCCGTCGCCGAGGAAATTGCAAAAACGGAACTCAGCCTTCCGCTGTATCCGCAAATGACCCGTTCCGAAATTTTCCAAGTCATCGAGGCTGTCAATGCGTATCGCGAGTAAAGTCCTGCGAAAAATCTGCGCAGCGTTCCGCCGCCTTTTTTACCGGTTGATTTCGGATGCGAGAATTGTAGGGAGACCGCTTTGCGCTGCACCGGTTCTTTCTCAAGGAGCGGGGACGGTTTCGTTTGGGAAAAACGTTCACGTCGGACTGGATTACGATACGGATTTTTGGACATCTTACGTGTTTCTGAATCCGCGGACCCCGGAATCGAAAATCGAAATCGGAGAAGGTTCCTGGGTGGGCAATCACTTCGTCGCCATTTCAGAAGGTCCCGGAATTTTCATCGGGAAAAATGTTCTCGTCGGAACGCACGTCGAAGTTTACGATTCGGATTTTCACGCGGTAAATGTTCGTGACCGCTTGAAGAGCGATGCAAAACGCGCTTCCGTCAAAATTGAAGATGGTGTCTGGATCGGGAACAACGTGACGATTCTCAAGGGAACGGAAATCGGGGAACATTCCGTGGTCGCCGCGGGTGCTGTCGTCACGGGAAAGTTTCCCTCGAATGTCGTATTGGGGGGCGTTCCCGCGAAGATCGTTCGGACAATTGAATTTTCGGAAGAGGAAAGACCGTGAGCGAAATTTCCATTCGACGTTACCGCGCAGAAGATGCCGCTTGCTGGAACGCCTTCGTGAAGAACGCGCGCAACGGGAATTTTCTTTTTGACCGCGGTTACATGGACTACCATGCGGACCGCTTCCCGGACTGCTCGTTCTTCTTTTTGAAAGGAGATTCCCCGTGTGCCGTTCTCCCGGGGACGCTTTCCTCGGACGGCGTTTTCAGTTCCCATGCGGGGCTTACTTTCGGCGGATTCGTCGTCGATAGATCCGTCGGCATTCTGGAAGTAAAACGCTTTTTCGAATTGCTCGATGCGGAACTTCGAAGATTCGGGGCGAAAAAGGTCATCTACAAGCCGCTTCCCTGGATCTATGCGGACCGCCCTTCGGAAGAGGCTCTGTATTGGCTGTTTCGCAAGGGAGCGAAACTTTCCGCTCGCCTGGTTTCCAGTACGCTCGAACCTCGGACAATGCAACCGTCTTCCAAGAAAAAGTATTACCTGCACAAGGGAAATCGCGAAGGCCTTGTCTTTTCGGAATCCCACGATTTTGAAAGGTTCTGGGACTTGCTGGACCGCTGCCTTGTGGAAGGGCATTCTGCGCATCCCGTCCATTCCAAATCCGAACTGAAGCTTCTTTCGGAGCGTTTCCCCGAAAACATTCGGCTTTTTACGGTGGAAAAGGACGGGGAACTGCTGTCGGGAAGCGTCGTCTATGTCTCGGGGAATGTCGCCCATTCGCAGTATCTTGCGAGTTCCGCAAAGGGCAGGGCACTCCATGCGATGGATTTTTTGATGTTGAACGAAATAAACCTCTTTCCCGGACAGCGTTTTTTTGACTGGGGAACTTCTTGCGAGGACGGGGGAAAATTCTTGAACGAAGGGCTTGCGCACCAGAAGGAAACCTATGCGGGGCGCGGCGTCGTCTATGACATTTACGAGTATGATCTATGAGTAAAAAAGGATTTTTGAAGGAGTCCGCCCTTTCGGGAATTGCGACGCTTGTCCGCATTGTCGCCTCGTTTGTGACGAACAAGTTTTTGGCTTCCGTCGCGGGGCCCGTGGGGTTTGCCGTCATCGGGCAATTGCAAAATCTGATTAGCGTCGGGCAGGGAACGTCTTCGCTCGCTCTCCAGAACGGCTGGGTGAGCCTTACCGCCCGCTACAAGAACCGGGAAAAGGAGCTCGGTCCGATTTGGCGTGGCGGTTTTCGTCTGAGCGTGTACGCGTCGATTGCTTCGGCGATTTTCTTTGTCCTCTTTGCTTTTGTCGCTCCGCTTGAAAAATGGTTTCCCGGTGTTCCCCTGCGCTATATGCAGGCGGCGATTCTATTCGCCATTCCGGGATTTGTCGCGTTGACCGTTTCGATGATTTCTTCCGCGGTGATGAATGGCCTTTCGGATTATCGACGCTGGGCGGCGATTACGATGGGAACGTCCGTGTTGAACTGTCTATGGGTCGTTTTGATGATTCAGACAAAATCGCTTTCCGTTCTCGGGGCGGTGGCGACCCAGTCGGTCCTTTCCTGCTTTTACGCGCTCTTCCTCGCCTGGAAGGGGGGATTTAAATACAAAAGGTTTTCCGCGCGATTGAAACCCAATTTCAAGATTTGGCGCGGCTATGCGCTGATGGGAATCGTTCCGATGGTTGCGTCGCCTGTCCTGTATTTTCTTGTCCGTTCCTTTTTGGGAAGGTCGTTTGGGTGGGACGTGGCTGGGTATTGGCAGGGCGCTACGCGGATCTCGGATTTCTTCAATGTCGGATTTTCGTCGATTCTCGGAATCGTATTGCTTCCGAGGCTTGCGGCCTGCTCTTCGGCGGATGGGTTTCACCGGACGTTGAAGCGTCTTTTGGCGTGTGTTCTTTCGCTTGCCTTCGCTGCGACACTCCTGATGTTTCTCTTTCGCGAGTGGATTGTCGTCCTTGCCCTTTCGAGAGACTTCTTGCCGCTTTCGGACCTGATTTCCGTACAGTTTGTCGGCGACTTTTTCAAGGCGGGCTGCTGGTGCCTGGGAATGGCGCTTGTCGCGCGGAAGGAAACGGTCGCGTTCCTTTCGGTGGAGCTCGGCTCGGAAGTCCTCTTTGTCGCCTTGACCGTCGCTTTCGGAAACCTTGTCGGCTATCATGCGCCTTTTATCGCCTATGCCGTAGAGAATTTCGCCTGCCTTCTCGCCTTGGCAATCGTACTTCGGAGGCTTCCATGGAAGAGCCTCTAGTTTCCGTTCTCCTCGCAAGCTACAACCATGAAAAATACGTGGAGGCCGCGGTGCGTTCCATCGTGGAACAGAAAGGCGTCGATTTTGAACTTCTGGTCATCGACGACGGCAGCTCGGATTCTAGCCCGGAAATCCTGGAAAGGCTTTCCAAGGAATTTCACTTTGAATACGCGCATCGCGCAAACCGGGGTCTCGTGCCGACCCTGAACGAGCTTCTTTCCAAGGCTCGGGGCAAATATTTCTGCACATTTGCCTCCGACGATGTCATGGCGCCGGGAAGACTCGCTTCGCAAAGCAAGTTCTTGGAAGAACATCCGGAGCGTGTCGCGTGTGCGGGGTGGAGCCTTGGACTTCGCGTGGACGGAAGCCACGAAGAACATCCGGATGACCGTTACTCAAAAGTCAAAAGCGCCTCGTTCGAAGATATCCTGCTCGGAAACGTGGAACTTCACGGCGAATCCGAAATGATTGTCCGCGAAAAATTCGCCGAACTTGGAAACTATGACGAGTCCTTTCGGTTTGAGGACTTTCCGACGTGGCTCAGGCTTTCCGACCGCTTCGGGAGCATTCCCGTCTTGCCGGTCGCTTGCGCCTATTACCGCGAACTTCCGACGTCGATGCACCGCAATCTGAACTTTATTTATTCGCAAATACTTTCCGTCGTGGAACGCTATGCGGAGAGGCCCGTTGGAAAGATTGCGAAAAATCGCTGGAAGACCCGCTGGTTTTCGTCCCTCGCCTATGCGCAAAAAAAAGAAGCTTTTCGGCTCTTGCCGAAACTCGCGAATGCAAGCCTTTTCTTTTGGACGCGTTTCCCGAAACTTTTCATTCCCCGAAAATTTTTAAAGTACTAGAGATGCGGCAAAAGAAAATTCTATTTGTTCTCTGGTCCGGAAATTTGGGCGGGTCCGAAAAACACGTCTTGGACCTGATACGGCTTCTTCCGCGCGAAGAGTTCTTGCCGTCGGTGTGCTTTCTCACCGAAGCGCTTGAAATGGCGCCAATCCTCGCCGAAAGGAAAGTCCCGTTTTTTGAAGTCGGCATGCGTTCGGGGATTGACGTTTTAAGGCTTCCCCGGTTAAAGCCCTTTTTGCGGCAAGGAAATTTTGACATCATCCACGAACACGGCGGAAACAAGTTCGCCATTTACGCATACAAACTTTACAGCCCGAAGAGCCGCACCGTTTTTACCATTCACAACGGGGAACTTCCTTCGGACTACAAAAAGCCGCGCCTTTTTCTTGAACTGAAAAAAATCAGGAATTTCGATCGGGTTCTCTCCGTATCGGAGCGCATTTCCGGAGCCTGGATGGAATGTTCACGCCGTGAAATCCGGACCGTTGAACTCGGGGTCGAACTCGAACGGTTTTCGGGCGTAGAGGCTTATTCGGCGGATGGCACGCTGGTCTCCGTTTCGAGGCTCATTCCGTCAAAGCGCGTGCCGCTTCTCGTTCGGCTGTGTGCGCCGTGGCTCAAGCGGACCGGTCAAAAGCTCCGAATTGCGGGCGAGGGACCAGACCGCGCAAACGTGGAACGCGAAATCCAAAAGCTTGGCCTGGAATCGCAAGTGGAACTTTTCGGATTTCAACCGGAAGTTTCCGAATTTTTAAAAGGTTCCTCGGCTTTCGTCTTTGCGTCGGAATTTGAAAGCGGTCCTCTTGTCGTCCGCGAGGCGATGGCGTGCGGACTTCCCGTCGTATCGACATTTCTTCCGTCGCTCAAGGGAATTGTACAAAACGGAGAAACGGGATTCCTCGTCGAAGAAATCGATTTTTCCCAAATGCAAAAAAGGTTTGAAAAATCCCTGGACGCTCTTACGGCAAACGCCCTTTCCGGGCAAAAGTTTTCGGAAGCTGCGCGCAAGACGGCTGCCCGCTTCGACGAAAGGGAATCCGCTCGGAAGCTCATCCGAATATACCGGGAGAATGTCGGATGATTTCGGTCTGTATGGCGACCTTCAACGGCGAGGCGTTTCTTTCGGAACAGATTGAAAGCATTCTTTCGCAGCTTTCGGAAGAAGACGAGCTGATTGTTTCCGATGACGGTTCCACGGACGGAACGCTCCGCATCCTCAGAAGTTTTGCCGATGCCCGAATCCGTCTTTTGGAGCCTTCTTTCCAAAGGCTAGGCCCCGTTTACAACCTGGAACGCGCCCTGAAAGCCGCCCGCGGCGAATTTCTGTTTCTTTCGGACCAGGACGATGTTTGGCTTCCGACGAAAAAGGCGGAGATGCTTTTTGCCCTCGAAACGTCCGACCTGGTTCTGTCCGATGCGTTCGTCTATGCGCAAACGGCAAACGGCACGTGGAAAGAATGCGTCCGGATGTTCAATGTTCGTCCGCCGCGGCACGGTGTCCTTTCGAACTGGCTAAAGAACAGCTTTACGGGCTGCTGCATGGCGTTTCGGCGCGAACTTCTTTCCTGCGCGTTGCCTTTTCCGAAAAACCTCCCGATGCACGATCAGTGGCTTGGCATTTGCGCCGAAAAGGATTTTAGGGTCTTCTTTCTGGAAAAGCCTCTTGTCGAATACCGCCGCCACGGCAAAAATGCAACGGATTTTCTCACGGGAAAAAAGTCCCGTAAAATGCAACGGATTCTATGGCGCTTTCGGCTCGGCGTCGCCATCTTGCAAAGGCTTTCCCGCTAGCGTTCCCCAGGCGACCTGGACAAAGGCGCCTGCCCGCACGAGTTCCGCCTGGGACGCTTCGTAGGCCTTGAGAATGTCGTTAAAGAGAAAGAGGTCGCGCTTCTGCTTCTTTTCGAGGAGTTCCTGCTTGAACCTGGCGACGCGGGCGAGGCAGTCGCAGGAATTCGCCAAGGCTTCGACGTAGGCGGGAACGGCGTCCAGGAATTCCGCCTCTTCGGGTGCGGAACTTCCGCGGTTCGCTTCGATGAAGGATTTTTGAGAGAGCGCCTGGTTTCTCACGTCTCCCATAAAGCGCTGGATGCGGATGTAATCGACCTGAGGCCAGATCAGATTGAACGGCGGGAGCTTCTTCCAGCTGAACTTGAACATCGACTCGTGTGCGGCGTTTTTCGCCTTGAGAATCTCTTTCAAGTTTTCGAAAACGGCCAAGGAAAGCCTTTTTTGCATTTTTTACCTGCGCTTGTTGCCTTGAAAATATACATTTATGACTATCATCCCATTCTAGGAGAAAAGATACGCTATGGATTTGAAGAAAATGAAGCTGATTCTTGTGGCTTCGGTTGCGCTGAACGTCGCACTCGTCGTCATCATGCTGATTATCAAGAGCGACTACAAGGAACAGGCACAGGTTTCGTATGGAAAGGCGACCAAGGCCTATACGGACGAGGTTTCCCAGGTGGTGAAAGCCCAGAACGAATTCATCGCGAACGGCAACCGCATTTGGCGGATTGTTTTCGAAACGACATCGAAAAGGCTTTCCAAGTCGGATTTCGATGCGCGCGTCGCGGAACTCGATACGGGCAAGGCCCTGAAGGCGGAAACTTCCGGCGACGTGACTTCGCTTTCTTGCGGTGCGGACTGCAAGGTGCTCTTTACGTTCCGTAAGGGGAGCTTTGTCTCGGTGGATTACCGGGCTCTTTCCCAGCTTTCCCCGTCGGCTACATTTGCCGTTTCCAAGCCGTCCCCCTTTCAGTTTGAAACCAAGTGAGGAAACCGTATGAAGTTCAAGTATATCCTGATTGCATCTCTTGCGCTGAACGTCGCCATTCTCGCCCTTCTCTTTATGCAAAAGGGTGCCTACGTCTCCCAGGCCGAAGACGCCTACCTGAAAAAGACGGAAGCCTACTACAAGCAGGCGGTAAACATCGTGGAAGGCCAGAATTCCGTTATCGAGAACAATGCGGTCCTCTGGAATATCGCCTGCACGGCGAATCAGGAGGCGAAGACGTCCAAGGACTTTGCCACGATCGAAAAGCGCCTGACCAGTCCCTCGGTCTTTTCGGCGAAGCTCTCGGGAACGGCGGACGGTTCGGGAACGCTCCGCACGCTTTCGTGGAACAGCGACTACTACATCGTGGCGAGTTTCGACAAGAAGAAAAGCCTTCTCGGCATCGACGTTAGCGCCCTTCTCGGCGAGGCTCAGCCGCTTGCCGCGGAAGTCCCGGAGGATGAAGGCGAAGCGGAGGAGTAAAAATCCTTTTCTGTGACTTTGCTCACCTAGCGGAAATATCCTTCTTTTATTACTTTTAAAACCGAAATTCATTTTCACAAGGAGTTCATCATGAAAAAAAGTCTCATCGCGCTCGCACTCGCTGCCGCTTTCACTCTGACCGCCTGCTACGGTAGCTACGGCCTTACCAACAAGCTTTACAAATGGAACGGTACGCTTGGCAACAAGTGGCTCAATTCCTGCGTGCACTTCATTCTCTGGGTCATCCCGGTCTATGGAATCTGCATCGGTCTTATCGATGGCCTGATCTTGAACACGGTCGAATTCTGGACCGGTTCGAATCCGATCGCTTCGAACGACACGTACTTCGAAAAGGATGCCCAGGGCAACCAGATTTCCGCCATCAAGAACGAAGACGGAACACTCGCTGTCCAGATTATCGATGCCCAGGGAAACAAGGCCGACCTCAAGCTCGAACGCGATGCCGACGTTATCCGCGCTCTCGATGCGAACGGCCAGGTCGTTGCCCAGTACGACGTCAAGTAATCTTCTCGAAGATTCAAGGAAGCTCCGGCTCTACCCGGGGCTTTTTTTATACGGATTGTCCTTTCGAAAGGGAAAAAGGTAAATTAGGGCTATGGATGAAATGCATATCAAGTGCCCTCACTGCGGAAACGAAATGGACGTTTCGCTCCAAGGAAAAAAGAGCTCGATGGTCGTCTGCGTCTGCGGACGCTGCAAGTCTCCCTTGATTACTATCGACGGAGAAGTCTTTGAACTCGACAGGGAGGAGTTTCATTCCTTGCGGAAAAAGCTTTCCAGGGTTGTCGATGCGTTGCGGGAATGCGTCGATCCGGAGCGAAACGCCTTGCCGCCGATTGGGCGGCACGAGGAAATTTCCCGTCCCGAAAATGATGCCGGCAGAATATCCAAGGAAGATGTCGATAACCTGAAAATCGATCTGGAAACCTGCAAGGATGTTTCCGAATTTATCGAACGCCTGTGACCGAGAATCTTTCGCAACTTAAAATCGAATACCCGGATCTTCCCGTCGTCAGGAAACGGGAGGAGTTCCTTTCGCTTCTCGAAAGTCACCAGGTGATTATCGTCAAGGCGGACACGGGTTCCGGAAAATCGACCCAGGTTCCCAAGTTCCTGCTAGAAAGCGGAATCGCCGCGAAGGGAAGGATCGGGGTGACGGAACCGAGGCGTCTCGCCGCGATGTCGATTGCGGACCGCTTGCGCGAAGAACTCGGAGACGAAAGCCTGGTCTCGACGCGGATCCGCTTTCTGGAAGAAGGTCCCAAGGACGCTCCCGTCAAGGTGATGACGGACGGCATCCTGTTGCAGGAATTTCGCAGGGACAGGTTGTTTGGGATGTATTCCGCGATTCTAATCGACGAAGCGCACGAACGGTCCTTGAACATCGACATTCTGCTCGGAATATTCAAGTCGGTTCTCCGGGAACGTCCGGAATTTCGCCTGGTAATCGCGAGCGCGACGCTTGACGCGAAGCTCTTTGAAAAATTTTACGAAGGGTCGGCGGTTCTCGAAGCGGAGGGAAGGACGTTTCCCGTCGAGGTAGTCTATGCGGATCCGCAGGAGAACGCTTCGAAAAGCAAGGGCGATTCGGGACTTGTCGATGAGGCTCGCGACGCTATCCTTTCCCTGGAATCATCGGAAAAGGATCATCTGCTCTGCTTCTTGCCGACGGAACGCGATATCCAGGACCTTTGCGAAGAACTCGAGAAAGCGCTTGACGAAAAAAGTTTCGACATCCTTCCGCTGTTCGGGCGGATGGGACCGCAGGAACAGAAGAAGGTATTTCGGAAGACGGGAAAGACGCGCATCGTCCTTTCGACAAATATCGCGGAGACGTCGCTTACCATTCCGGGAATCGCGTATGTCGTCGATACGGGAATGGCGCGGGTTTCGCGTTACAATCCGCAGACGCGAATCCAGGGACTTCCGGTGGAAAAAATTTCCCAGGCGAGCGCACGGCAACGGACGGGTCGCGCCGGGCGCGTGAAGCCCGGTGTCTGCGTGCGTCTCTACACGGAAGATGATTTTGAAGGTCGCGAGGAGTTTACGGAACCCGAAATCCGGCGTTCCAATCTTTCCAACGTGGTTCTGCAGTTGCGAAGCCTTGGACTTTCCGTCGAGGAATTTCCGTTTATCCAGCCGCCTCCCCGGTCGGCTTTTCGCGGCGCATACAAGACGCTCTTCGAACTGGGGGCGCTTTCGAGCGTAGAACGCGGTGCGCGCGTGACACCGTTCGGTGCGGAAATGGCGCACCTTCCGATGGATGTCGCGCTTTCCGCCGTGCTTCTCCGGGCGAGAAATTCCGGAGTCTTGCAGCCGGCGCTTATCGTCTGTTCCGCGCTTTCCATCCAGGATCCGAGGCTTTTCCCGTCGGATGAACCGCAAAGGGAAAAGGCCCGTCGGATGCACAGGTCGCTGGGTGGCCACAAGAGCGATTTTCTCACTTTTCTTGCGGAATGGAACGCATTCTGTCGGGAGTGGAACGGAACTTCGTGGAATTCGCTTCGCAAGTACTGCGAAAAGCATTTCCTGCACTTTTTGCGCTGTCGGGAATGGATCGATCTGTATGAACAGTTCTCTCGGATTTTGAAAGCCCGGTTCGATTCCTATGTCTGTCCGTTCGGTTCCTTTCACCGGGACAACCTGCATATCGCGCTGCTTTCGGGATTTCTGGGCGGGGTCGCTCGGCGGGACAAGGACAACGGCTGCTATCGCCTTGTCGGCGGTCGGGACGCCTATCTGTTTCCCGGAAGCGATCTGGCGGGAAAGTTTCCCGAGTTCGTGCTGTCCGCGGAAGTCCGCGAAACGAGCCGCGTGTTCTTGACGAAAGCCGCGGAAATCCTGCCGGAATGGATAGTCAAGGTCGCCGGGAATTTTTGTACTTACCGCTGGTTCGAACCGAAATGGAATCCGGAGCGGGGATTCGTGGAAGCCGTGGAAGAGGTCTCTTTCCGCGGGATGTTGCTATCCCGTTCGCACCGCGTCGATTACGGGCGGGTGAATCCCGAGAATGCGGCGAGAATCTTTTTTCTCGAAGCGATTGTCGAGGGAGATATGCCGCGACCCTTGCCGTTTATGCGTCACAACGAAAAGGTCCTGGAAACGCTCCGGGCGAGCGAGGTTCGCTTGCGACGCTGGGGGCTTGCCCCGTCGGACGATCTGCAGGTCGATTACCTGGTGGAGCGCGCTCCCGGAGTCTGCTCGTTGAAGACGCTCCAGGAGTTTATCGAAAAGAATACGGACAAGGCGCTTCGCTACGAAGTGGCGGACTGGATGCAGGCTTCGGAAACCGGGATGGAACATCTGGAATCGTTCCGGAACAATCCGGTCATTGCCGCGGCGTATCGGAAAAAGATCGCGCGCGCCGCCGAAGAGAGGAATGCGGCGCGGCACGGCGGCGTCGTGGAATTCCTGAAAATTCTTGACAGGCAGATTCGCGGAGAGCTTGTCTTTGATTCCGGCAAGCCCTGGGACGGCCTTTCCCTGGAAATTCCCGCGGATTTCCTGCCTAGGCTTTCCCCTTCGATTCTCGCTCGCGAAGTTTCCAAGTGGCGTTCCTGGATGGTCGAATCGTTCGTTCGGGAACTTCCCAAGACCGACCGCAAGAAATTCGAACAGAAAAAAGAGGAACTGGACGATCGCCTCGTCGATTTTCTGGGAAGGAATCCTCTAAAGTCCCCGATGGTTTCCCTCTACGAAGCGTTCCTGGACTTCGGTGCCTTCGAGGGAGCGCTTCCGGTGCTGAATCCGCAAGGCGAGCATCATCTAAGGCTTCATCTGTCGATATCCGTTCCCGGCGCTTCCGAAAAATTCCTGTTCGAACTTTCCCCGGAATGTGGCGCCTGTGGTTTTTTCGATAGGGTATGTCCGCTTGCCCGGAATGCGGCTCTTTCGTTTCCCGTTCTTGGCGTTTTCTATGGCTGGGCTCCGGATTCCGTTCGCCCGATGAATGTCGCCGAAGCGGAATTCTGGCAGAAGTTTCGCCGTCGCGCGCAAAACGCAAGTCTTGAAGATTCTCCGCTCAAGTCCCTGTTCGAATCGCGCTTCGCCTTTCTGAACCGAAAGGATGACTTGGGATGGGCTTTGCGCTCGTTGCTTGCCATGAACGATTCGGAAAGGGAAAAGTTCACGCACGATTATCTGGACAGGGCGCTTCCGCGCTTTGCCGGGCTTGAATTTGCCCGCTCGCACAGGGTGAGGACATTTTCCGATCTTTCTTCTTCGCGTACAGCCCAGGAAACGGATTCTCGCGAAGGATTGGTTCGCATGGTTTTCGATGCGGCCTATCTCGGCGTTTCCGCGTTTGTCCGGATGTGGGAAAATTTCCGGGAAGCGTTTGTCCGCTTTCGTCGGGGAGAAAAGGTTTCCGCTCCGGTCCTGGGCCTTGCCGGGAAGATCGCCGCGGAGGAAAACCTCTACGCCCGTCTGCGGATGATTGCCGCGTTCCTGGAACCGGAAAGAGAACTTCCTGACTGGAACGAGCGTCTTTCCCTGCCGACGAACAAGGATTTCCGCGAAGCCTTTTCTCCGTATTTTTCGGGGCGGTTCATCAAAGACGCCGAACTGAAAAACGCGAGGGACTTGCTGCTCTCTTCCGAGAAGGCGGAAGACGAAATTTCGATGTTCCGGGCGAAGGTCGCCTTGCAGGTTCTCGCGGAACAGTTCGAACTCTTGCGCTATAGGCGTTCTGTCCTTTCGAACGTTCCCGAGGAGCGGATAGAAAAGGACGCGTTGCTCAAGTTGCGCGAGCGTTTCAGGAGGCGCTGAATTTCAAAATTTTCTATTTTGTGGGCGATGCGCCTTTCCCTGCTATTCATCCTCTTCGTACTTTGCCTCGTCGCCTGCAAGAATCTGGGCGAAAGTTCCGATCCGACGCTTGCGCGCGTCGAAAATTCGGAGCTGAAGCTTTCCTTTCTAAGCGAAAACGGAAATTGGGACTCCCTTCCGTTCGAAGCCCGGATGGAACAGGTCGAAAACTGGGTGAACCGCGAATCGGTCTATGAACGCGCCTTGGCGGATGGCATCGGGGAAATGCCGGAAGTGAAACGTCTATTGGAAGACGCGAAGAAGAAAATTGTCCTGGGTGCGTATTTTGCGCAGGTGACGGATACGCTTTCGATTTCCGAATCCGATGTCGCGGCCTATTACGACGAACATCCCGAGCTGTTCGCGTTGAACGCGAATGTTTACGATATCGCCGTTGTCACCTATGCGAGCGGCGCTACGGCGTGGAAGTATTACGGTCCCATGTCGAAAAGGACGATTCTCGAAAAGCCCGAAAAGAGCTGGCTTGTCCGCGATGTGGAGAGTCTTGATTCGGTGACGGCCTTTCCGCTGGATTGTCCGGCAGTCGATCCGGGGCAGCTTGCCGTCGGGAAGATTACGCCACCGAAGGCATGCGGGAAGAATCTCAAGAGCGTCATTGTCATCTCCAAGGTTGATTCGGGTTCGGTTCGTCCGTTTGCGGATGTCGCGGAACTTGCGCGGACTCTTGCGGCAAATGCCAAGCGAAAGGAATTTATCGCGGCGTTCAAGGATTCCGTCAAGAAACGGCAGGCGATCTTTATCTATCCCGAGGAAATTTCCAAATCCGCAACTCATTGAGTCGAGTTTCTATGAAAAAATGTATCGTTGTTCTCTTTATCGCGGCGTCCCTTTTCGCCGCCCCGGAACTGTTCGAATCCATTGCGGCGATTGTCGATGGAAAACCCATCATGCGATCCGAAGTGATGGAAAATCTTTACCAGTTCCAGAACTCGGCGGAAGCGTCCAGGATGTCCGAAAAGGAGCAGATTGCCTTTGTCCTCGACAAGCTTATCGATGACAAGGTCCTGCTTTCCCGTGTCGATAGGGATTCCATCCAGGTTACGGATGACGATGTCGAGTTGCGCGTTTCGCAGCATCTGCAGAATTTGGCGGCAAGGCAAAACATCAGCATGGAAATTCTCGAACGGGCGATTCGCGCCCAGCTGGGAATGAGCATGGTGCAATATCGGGAAAATCTCGGTAAGCAGATTCGCGAGCAGATGACTATCGGAAGGATTCGTCAAAAGTACGCAGGCGGAATCAAGCCTACCCGCAAGGAGGTTGCCGAGTTCTACGAGCATTACAGAGATTCCATTCCGCGTCAGTACAACTGCATGCGTCTTTCTCACATCGCCTTGAAGATCGATCCCGATTCGCTTGTCGTGGATTCGGTACGGCGCGAAGCGGAACGATTGATTGATTCCCTGGATCACGGCATCATGTGGGAAGTCCTTGCCAAGAATCATTCCCAGGATTCCACGGCGAGCAAGGGCGGCGACATTGGATACGTCCAGAAGGGGCTTCTGGACCCCGTCTATGAGCGGGCTACCAAGACAGTCGGAAATGGGGAATATACGCCGAATCCGGTAAAGACCGAACGGGGCTGGACGATTATCCGGGTCATCGGGCGAAAGGAGGATGGAGTTCGCACGGCGATGATTCTCTTGCAGACCGTTCCGACGGCGGCGGACTCTAACCGCGTCTTGAAATTTGCGGATTCGCTAAAAACCGCCTTGACTTCGGATTCTCTCTTTGCCGATGCCGCACGAAAGTTCAGTTCGGACAAGGAATCGAATTTCAACGGGGGAAATCTCGGCTGGCTGGAAAAGACGGAAGTCGATACGCTGTTCCTGCCGGTCGTTTCAAGTCTTTCCGTGGGCGAAATCTCGGATCCGTTCCTTGCCGGGAACGAGTATCACCTGCTTCGCCTGGAAGACATGAAGCAGGTTCGCGACTACACGCTCGAAGATGACTACATGAAGATAGAAATGTTCGCCATCAACTACATGGAAGACAGGAAGCTTCGTGAATTTGTCAAGAAGTGGCGCGACGAAGTGCACGTCGAAATCCGCATGAAGGATTGACTTGCATGATCCAGTTCCTGCACGTGACGAAAACCTATGAAGATTGCTGGAAAGCTCTTTCCGACGTAACGCTTCGCATTGCCCAGGGGGAATTTGTCTTCTTGACCGGCCACAGCGGGGCGGGAAAATCGACGCTTCTCAAGCTGATTTACATGGACGAACGCCCGGACGCGTTCCATGGTGGCGAAGTCATGGTGCAGTTTTCGAAGAATGTCGTTTTCGACTCCAAGACGGCGACGGATTCGGATGTCCAGGAACTTCGTCGTCGCATCGGGATCGTGTTCCAGGACTTCAAGCTCTTGCCGGACAGAAATGTCTTTGAAAATGTCGCCCTGGCGCTTCGAATTACGGGAACTCCGCCAAGGCAGCTGAACGCAAAGGTCTTCGATGCGCTTTCCCTGGTGGGAATATCCCAAAAGAGGCTCTCCATGCCTTATACTCTTTCGGGGGGAGAACAGCAGCGCGTGGCCATTGCCCGCGCAATGGTGCATAATCCCTATCTGATTCTTGCCGACGAGCCCACGGGAAACCTGGATCCGGAAAACGCCCGGGAGGTCTTCGACATCTTCAAGGAAATCAACGCGCGGGGAACGACCGTTCTCATGGCGACGCACAATCCGGATTTTTACATGAACAGTCCGTTTCGCCGCTTGACGCTTTCTCACGGCGTTCTGCAAAATCGAGACATTCTTTAAAGGTGACCTTTAGAGATTGTAAGGCTAGTAAATGTCGATTTTCGCGGGAATCTCGGCGCGGATTCTACTCGCCACTTCCTCAAAGAACGCCTTGTCGATTGGGTGAACGTCGGGAAGCGCCGTGTGTCGGACGACGCCGTAGAGCTGGATGCCGAGCAGGTTCTCTGGGTTGGAAAGGTAGATTTTCTTCAGTCTGTTTACATACAAGTTAATTTCATTTTCGTCGGGAAATTCGGAACCTATCTTGCAAAGCATCGTCTGGACTCGAATCGGGAATTTCTTGACGGTCGCTTCGATGTTTTCCTGTATTTTTTCCAGGGGAACCCGGGAACGGCTTATCTTCCGATACCAGGATTCGCTGCCGGCATCGAGCTTTGTCCAGATTTCGCCCTTCTTTTCGGTGAGAAGGGAGAGCCCCTTTTGAACATTCGGCCGGTCGAGAAGAGTCGAATTGGTGATGAGCGTGAGCTGCAAGGGATGACGGTCGTATTTGTCCTGCATCTTGCGCATCAGCAGGCAGACTTCCGGAAATTCCCGAGCCATCGTGCTTTCTCCGTCTCCCGAAAGACAGATGTCCTTGATTTCCCGCTTCTCCACCTCGACATTCCGGAAGGAAGAAAAATCGGCGAGGCCGTTTTTTTCGTAGGCAGAGACGATGTTCTCGATTTCCCTTTCGATTCTTGAAATGTCTATTTTCTCGCTTGGACCGGGCACATTCCTATCGACCTGGCAGTATGCGCAATCGAAATTGCAGCGCTTGTCGAGATTCAGGTTGATGCCTATAGACAGTCCTCTTGCTCGCCGGCTGATGACCGGGTAAACCCATAGATTGTGCTCCCAGAGACGCGAATGATCGCTCCAGGCTTTTTCCAGTGCTTCTTCACTCATAGAATCTCGCTTGTTGCATCCAATGTTAGCTAAATTTGGAGTGATGAAAAAATTCGGCATTGAATATCTTCGTTCCCTGGCGCCTTTGGGAATGACGGGTGACCTGAAAAACATGGAGAGGCTGTTGGAAGCCTTTGGACATCCGGAAAGAACGTTTCAGTCGATTCATGTCGTCGGTACGGACGGGAAAGGTTCCACGGCGTTCTATCTTGCGAACATTCTTTCCGCTCACGGAGTCTCTTCCGGTCTTTACACGAGTCCGCATCTGGTGAACGTGCGGGAACGGATCCGTATCGACGGGAATCCTGTTTCCGAAGAAGATTTCGACCGTCTGATGCGAAAGGTTCGCGACGCTTCCGAATCGTTGCAGGTTCGAGTCTCCTTTTTCGAAGCGCTCACGCTCGGCTGTTTTCTGTTCTTTGCCGAAAAGCGTGTCGGCTGTGCGGTCATCGAGGCGGGGCTTGGCGGCAGGCTGGATTCGACGCGGACCGCTTGCGGAACGAGGGCCATCCTTACGAGCATCGGGCTAGAACATACGGAACTTCTCGGCAAGACGGAAGAAGACATCTTGCGGGAAAAGCTGGGCATCCTCTCTCCGGGTTCGACACTTTTTGTCGGGAAACTCGGATCGGACCTTGTACGGTTTGCAAAGGATTCTGTGCAGAAAATACCGGCGACGCTAATCTGCCCGGACACTATCGAAAATCTGGAAGTCCCGAATCCCGGGCATCACTACATCGAAAACGCTTCGCTTTCCTTTGCCGCCGCAAGGGATTTTCTCAGGGAACGCTTTGACGAAAATACGGCACGGGCCGCGCTCAAGGAGTCCCTGTGGGCAGGAAGAATGCAGAAGCTAATCGACGCGAACGGAAAATTTCGCTGGCTTCTGGATGGAGCGCACAATCCCCATGCCGTTCGCCGGCTTTCGGAATCGCTTGGCGAGTATTATCCGCAAGAAAGGTTTCACTGCGTCTTTGGTGCGTTAAGGGACAAGGCTCTCGAAGAAATGATCCTGCTTTTGAAACCGCACGTTTCTGTCTGGCACGTGACGCGGACTCCCTATGAGCGCTTTCGCGAAATCGAAGACGTTGCCTCGGAACTGGAATCTTTGGGCTGCCAGGTGGGAACATCCGCACCGCTATCCGGAAACTTCCTGCAATCGGTCCAGGATGCCGCGGAAAATTCTCCCGTTCTCGTTACCGGTTCGCTTTACATGATAGGCGGAAGCATCGATCTTTTAAAAGACAGGTTCGAGAGCCTGAAGTTCTTTCGAAACATGGAAATGTCCGAAAGCGAAACGCACTGACGTCGCAAGGACAGAGGAGCCTTTATGAATCTAATCGTAGGACTGGGAAATCCGGGAAGCCAGTACGAAAACACGCATCACAATGCCGGGTTCATGGCGATCGAGAGGCTGTCAGACCTTTCAAGGCCCTGGAAATCCGAGCATCGGGCGTTGACGCAAAAGGTTTCTATTGCCGGGAGAGATGTCTTGCTCGCAAAGCCGCAAACCTACATGAATCTTTCCGGTGAATCGGTTCAGGCGCTGATGACCTGGTACAAGGTTTCTCCGGAAAATCTGCTGGTTCTTTCGGACGACGTCAATCTGGATGTCGGGAGGATCCGCGTCAGGGCAGGTGGCAGCCACGGTGGACAGAACGGGCTTCGCAATATCATCGAACACATCGGGGACAGGTTTCCGCGGGTGCGCTTCGGAGTGGGCAAGTGTCCCTTGAAATGGGATCTGGCAAATTGGGTGCTTGCCAGGTTTTCGGACGAGGACCGGGAAAAGTTCGAACAGGCGCTAGAAAGGGTTCCCGCCTTGGTCGCCTGTTATTTTGGGCAGGGAATTGCCAAGTGCATGGAACGCTATAACGGCAAATAGCTAGACGGGTTCCCCGATAAGGGCGAAGGTTTCCGCTTTTTTTATCTGTACGGCAATTCTCTTGCCTAAATCGTATTCTCCGCGGAGGGCGACAGGGCGGTAAAAATCGTCCCGGGCGATGGTCGTTCCCTGTCGCGAACCTTTCTTTTCGACGAGAACGGTTAATTTCTTGCCGATGAACTTCTGGTTGCCAGAAAGGGCGATGGATTGAAAGAGGCGGGACAATTCCGCCGAACGGGCATAGCGTTCTTCTTTTTTCATGCCATCCGGAAGTTTTGCCGCCGGTGTTCCTTCGCGCGGAACGAACCGCGTGATGTTGCAAATCGAAGGCTGGACCTTTCGTACAAGTTCGAGGCTCGCTGCAAAATCTTCGCGCGTTTCTCCGGGATAGGCGACAATGATGTCTGTTCCAAGATTCAGATCGGGAAAATGCGCACGGAATGTCTCGGTAATCTTGAAAAAATCCGAGCAGGTGTGTCGGCGGTTCATCGCCCGGAGAATCCTGTCGCTGCCGCTCTGCACGGGAATATGGATAAACTTGTAGAGATGCTCGTCGGTGAATGTTTCGACAAGAGCGTCCAGATAGCGAAAGACGTGCCGCGGGTTTCCCATCCCGACACGGATCCTGTAGTCGCCGGGAACCTTTACGACGATGCACTGCAAAAGTTCCGCCAGGTTCGTGTGAATATCGAATCCGTAGCAGCTGGTGTCCTGTCCCGTCAGGAAGATTTCCCTGTTTCCCTGTTCCACTTTTCCTTGGACGCGACGGATGACCGTCTCCGGCATGGCGCTTCTTAGAACGCCCTTGACTAGGTGCGTGGAGCAATAGCTGCAACTGTCGAGACATCCTTCTTCGATATTGACGATGCCGATTCCGCGGTGACAGGAAATGTCCTGGAGAGGAGCTTCTTGGCTGGATTCGGAAACGCTCAGCCTGCGTGTAAATTGCCGGAAGGCTTCTTCGTTCCTGTGGGCGTCCCTTGGTCCGAAAGAAAAGTCCGGATAGAGTCGGGACAGTTCGCGTCTCAGGTCCTCTGTCGCGCAACCCGTAACCCAGACAGGAACTTCTCGGAAGTTCGCGCGGATCTTCCTTGCCAGCTTGAGTGCTCCCGAAATGCCCTTGACGGTGCAGGCGTTGAGAACTATCGCGTCAGGTTGTTCGGACGGGAACTCGAAGGAAACAAGAAAACCCTCTTCGGCAAACTTTTCGCCTATTTCCTCGCCGTCTCCGAAATTTGCCGCGCAACCTTCGCTGAGAATCGCTACTCTTCGCTCTGGATACATTCTAGGACTGTTCCCGGATAATACGCCTTGAGAATCGCTTCAAAGCTTTGTCCCGCCTTTGCGCGTTCCCGAGTTCCCATTTGGCACATTCCGATTCCGTGTCCAAATCCCGATCCGTCAAGAATCCAGACCTTGCCGTTTTTTTCGATCTTGAACCTGGACGAGAAAAGAATCTTGGAACCTTCCTTGAAAAGCCAGCGCGTACGATCGCCACGGACGGTAAAGATTCCCTTGTCGGTCAGGACTTCGAGTTCCGCGACGCGACCGCCCGGAAATGTCGATTTGATTTCGATTTGCTGGATGCCGCCAAAATTCGATTTCCCTTCTGCGCGGGCTTCCTTGAAGTTCCGCTTGAACATCGCGACAAGTTCCTTTTCGCTATAGACTTTTTTCCAGGCAGAGTACGGTCCCGTGCACCAGGCGCTGTCGGCGTTCTTCATGTCGCCTTGACTCTGCAGATAGGGGACCGGGGAAAGTCCCCAGGTTTCGACGCCTTCCGTGTAGCCTCCGCAGGTGGAATGGTAATAGGCTTCGACAAGGTTTCCCCCATAAGTCAAGACGAGACCTTTCGTGGCGTCGATCGCCGCGTTTGTCAGGGAAGATTCGCCCGAGCTGCCGTTATAGACCTGATCCTTGACCGTCGCATAGACGTCGAATCCCTGGGAAATCCTGGAATCGTAATGGCGGTAGGCGTAGGTGCGCGCGGTGACCGCCTGGACCTTGAGCGCTTCGAACATGCTTGAATCCAGCTTGCCGATTTCGTGCGGTACAACGCCTTTTAGATAGTCTTCGACGGGGAGAACGTTGATGACGTTTATCTTTCCCGAGGCGTTCACGACAAGGATTTTTCCGCGGTATTCCTTGCCTTCGACGGAAATCCGGGATTCCGTGGGGAAAATCCAGACGGAATCCGAGAGCCCTGCCGCAGATTGCACACGCCCGTTCCTTGCGGAAAGTTTCTGGCTTCCGGACAGAAGATTGCCAGACGTGGAGTCGGTGTCGTGGATGCCCATTGCGAAATGGTTCCCGGAAATCTCCACCTTGGAAACCCCGACCAGGATGCCGACGCGAAAATCTCTTCGCTGGTCTTTCGAAAGGCGTCTTGCCGGAAACAGGCTCCTTTGCCCGGTAGGCTCGGACGAGACAGATGCCGATGGGGCGATTGCCGGAGGAAGCGGCGTAAACGTTTCGACCTGGGTTGTCGAATCCTTGTCCGAGGACACCGATGTGTCCACAACCGGCGAGGCGAGGGAATCGGAACTCTCGGGAGACGACTGGACTTCTTCCGTCGGCTTCGTTTCTTCGATCGGATCGGTGACTAGCGGCGGAAGCGGTGCGCAGCTTGAAAGCCCGATAGCGAGAAATAGCAGCGGAAGTCGTTCTATCATCGTTTTCCCGTTTTCCTCGATTCCAGTTTCTTCTTTTCCTTCTTTACCATGTCGCGGAGCCTTGAACGGTTGAGTTCTCTGTCCGCGGTCGAGATGACATCGACAAAGAGCTTGCCGTCCAGATGATCCGATTCATGCTGGAAACAGCGACAAAGGAGACCTTCGATATTGCGCTCTTCGACCGTCTGTCCGTTTTCGTCCGTGTAGCGGATCCAGATTTTTCCGGGTCGATAGACGTTGCAGAAGACATCCGGAACGGAAAGGCAGCCTTCGTCGTAGGGAACGTTTTCCGAATCGGGTTCCGTTCCCCAGGTGGGGTTGAAGATGATTCGGGGTGCGGGAGTTTCGTTTTCGTCGGGACGGGCCGGATCGATGACGACCAGACGGACATCCTTTCCGACTTGCGGTGCGGCCAGGCCTACTCCGCCGGCGTCATACATCGTGTCGAGCATGTCGTGCGCAAGCGCGACAAGTTCCGGAGTCACCGTTTCGACGGGCTTGCACTTTTCGCGCAGAACGGGATTGCCGTAAACCTTGATTTCCAGAACGGCCATTATTTTGCCGCTTTCTTGTCATCCGCGTTGGCATTCAGTACGCGGAGAATGGCAGCCTGTTCGAAGTCGAGCTTCGTGTCGTTTCCGGTCTTGACCGAGACGATGTTGCCTTCGATGTTCATGACGTAACCGATGATGCCTGCCGTCGTCAGCACCTGGTCGCCTTTCTTCAAGGCCTTGCGCATCGCATCGAGCTTCTTCATTTCCTTTTGCTTGGGCATGATGAAGAAAAGATACATGACGACAAACATCAGGATGAATGGAAGAAGTCCCATGAACATGGAACCGCCTTGCTGTTCGGCGGGAGCCGCTTCGTCGGCAAAGGCGGATGCGGCAAAGACTAGGGCGAGGAGGGCGGAATACTTCATAAAAATCCTTTTGGTGATGTGAATGTCCACAATTTAGAAAAATTAATGGCGAAAATCGTCTGTCGGACGGTTCAGCGCTTTCGGCAGACGCTTGTCGAGCAGCGGATAGACACGGTTCAGTTCGAGCAAGTCCTTGAGCGATTCCCGGTCACCGTAAAATTCTTCGATGGAATCCAGTTCCACGCCCGAGGAAAATTCCGGAACGGACGAAAGATAGCCGCACTGGGCCAGATTGGAAAAAGCGCGGCGGGAGAGATTGATTCCCGGAAACAGCTTCCGGTAAGTCGCGATGAAATCCTTGGCGAAGATGAAAATCCGGCTGTCGCTTTCGCGTCCCCTGGTCTTTGCCGCCGAAACGAAAGCGGTGAGAATTGTCTGGTCGTTTGCCGAAAGAATGGAGTGCGGCAAGGCTTTCCCGGCCATGCGGGCAAGCAGCGTGCGATAGAGCAGTTGCGGCAGTTCCTTGCGGTAAAAGCGTATCCGGGGCTGCCTGCCCGGAACGATTTCGGAAATGCCCAGGTCGCAAAATCCCTGGAAGAGATCAAGCGTTTCGCTGTAATCCAGTCCGTTGATGGCGTTGATGTCGCCAGCGATCTTCTCCAGGTCAAGGAGCGCGTCCTTGGAATGCTTCGCGTATTTCGCGCAGACGAAGAGACTTGTCGGGATGGCGTGGATCTTGTCGATTGTCGATTTGTTCCTTTTTGCGTTTTGCACCCTGGATTCCATAAAGCGGAGGAACGGGGAAAACCAGGCGGGCAAGTCCCGAAACGCGGTCGAGAGATCTTCTTGCGTGATTTCTTCCACTTCGGAAGTTTCCATCGCGCGCAACGTGTAGCGATGCGGCGAGGAATTCAAGAGGGATTCCGTGCCGACTACGGAATGGGCGAGAACCGTTTTCCCGGAACGGACTTTTTCGCCCTCCTTTCTTTGCTCGACAAAGGCGCCTTTCCGGACGATAAAGAGCTTGCCGTCGTTATCGCCTTCCGCAAAGAGAATGTCCCTGGCCTGCAGCCTTTTCATAGAAGTCCCTTGATGTTGCGTTCCCCATGGACGGCGCAGAGAAACTTGTCGAGCGTTTCCGTTTCGAGAAAAAGCCTGTCCGTGTCCGGGACCTTCGAAAAGATGCCGAGTTCGGTGAACTTGATGATGACGATGAAATCCGCGTGGGAGACTTTTCCTGTCAGGTATTCCAGCCATTCCTTGCGGGTCCTGGTGAACAGGGAATCTTCGAGGCTTAGCGCTTCGAGGCAAAAGCGTTCCCTGGGGGACAGTCCGAACGGGGGATAGGTTTCCCCTTCGCGACGGGAGCGCAGATATTCGAAGAGGATGTTCAGCAGCTTGGGCTTTACCGTGAAAAGTCTTGCGTTCGGCTTTCCCGAGTCGTCCGGTTCGAGCCTTGCGAACTTGCGCCGGAGAAGCTCGTTGAGAGCGGCAGCCGTTTCTTCCCTTGTCGCGCGGGTCTGCCATCGGTATTCCCGGAGAACCTGGACCGTATCGAGAGCCTTGCTTCCTGTCCGCTTCGCGAGAAAGAGCGTAAAGCTTTCGAGCGAATCCGCGTAAATCGACTTGTCGGCGGCTCTCTTCAGATGCCTGTATTCGGACGAAAGCGAGGAAACCACGGCGAGCATCCAGGACGGGAGCTTTCGGAGAACGCCTTCCATCGCCTTCTTGTCGATTTTTATGACGGTTGCGCCCTTGCCTGTCCGTACGCTTTCGGAAAACGGCAGCCCGTCCATGACGGAGGCAACCCCGATAAGCGAACCTTGCGGTATCGTGTAGAGGACTTTCTCGTCGTCAAAGGCTTCGAGTTCGCCCTCTTCCACATAGACCATTTCGGAGGCGCGTTCGCCTTTTTTTAAAACGACAAAACCCGCTTGAAGCGAAATGCGTTCAAACGGGAGACTGGAAAGGCTGTTTACGGGACCCTCCGAAACCAAAGGGATACCGGAGGGAAAACTAGCCTTCGCGCTTTTCGATGCGGGCAGCCTTGCCGGAGAGCTTGCGCATATAGAAGATGCGAGCCTTGCGGACCTTGCCCTGGCGATTGATTTCGAAGGAAGCGATGCGCGGGCTGTGAAGCGGGAAGATGCGTTCGATGGCCACGCCGTCGGACATCTTGCGGACGGTGACGGTTTCGCCGATTCCCGTGCTCTTCTGCTGGATGACGACACCCTTGAACGGCTGGATGCGTTCCTTGGTGCCTTCGATGACCTTGACGTTCACCGTGATGGTGTCGCCGGTGCGGAATGCCGGAAGATCCGTTTTCTTGTTTTCTTGCTGAATCGCTTGGATGTTAAGGGACATATTCTGTGACCTCTGTTATTGTTTGCCAAATTTAGTATCTATTTGCAATTTTTCGTAGATGTCGGGGCGTCTTTCTTTCGTTCTTTTTAAAGATTCCGCCCTTCTCCACTCGGAAATCCGCTTATGGTGCCCGGAAAGGAGCACTTCTGGAACGGATTTGCCTTCAAAAACCTCGGGCCTGGTATAGACTGGCCAGCCGAGGGGACCCTGTGCAAAGGAGTCCGTTTCTCCAGATTCCTTGTTTCCGAGCGCACCGGGGAGAAGCCGCACGATGGCATCGGTCAGGAGCATTGCCGGAAGTTCGCCACCGCTTACGACAAAGTCCCCGATGGAAATTTCCATATCGACATAGTTTTCCCGGATGCGTTCGTCGATTCCCTTGTAGTGCCCGCAGACAAGGACCAGGTGACTTTCCGCGGAAAGCGATTTCGCGATTCCTTGCGAAAACGGGATTCCGTCCGCGGTGAGGTAGATGACCTTTCCGCCGTCTTCCCTTGCCCGCGTGCTCTGGATGGCGCGAGCGAGCGGTTCCGGTCGGAGGACCATGCCCGGTTCGCCGCCGTAGGGCGCGTCATCGACCTGGCCGTAATCGTTCACGGCGAAGTCGCGGAGATAGACCGTTCGAAAGGAGAAAAGCCCGTTCTTCTGCGCCCTGCCGACGATGGAATGTTCCATGGGAACGAACATTTCCGGGAAAATCGTGATGCAGTCGATCTTCATTCGACCCTCATCGCGAAAAGTCTTTCGAGAAACGCTTCGGATATGCGCACCGTACGTTTTTCGCTGTCGATGGACAGAACGCATTCCCTTGTCCAGGGGGCGAGGATCTCGCTTCCCTTGTACACAAAGCGAAACGCGTTCACGCTCGGAAGAGATTCGACGGAGAGAACTTTCCCGATTTCCGTTTCGGAATCCCCGATGACGGAAAAGCCTTCAAGATCCGAGAAATAATACTTGCCTTCGGGAGCGGGGATCCGTTCTTCCATGGGAACGCAAATGTCCGCATTGATCAGGGGTCTTAGCGATTCTGGAGAATCATGGCCCTTGAAACGGAGAAGCCAGGTGTCGTGAGCGATGCGCGCACTTTCGACTTCGAGCGGAACCGTCGCGTCCTTCGACTGCGCATATACCGTGGTGAACTTTTGGCACCGCGTTATATCGTGTGTCTGCGGGGCGCACTTGATTTCGCCCTTGAATCCGTGAGGCTTCATCAAGTGGCCGACGACGACCAGATTCCTTTCGTTTGCGTTTTCCATGTTGCTTCAAAAGAAAACCCCGTGCTTGTTTTCCGCACAGGGTTCGGCGAACCGATTCCGGAAATTAGGCCTGCGGAGCGGCGTCTGCAGCCGGAGCCGCTTCTTCTGCCGGGGCTTCCTTCGCGGCCTTTTCCGCTTCGAGACGAGCCTTGGCCTTGGGGCCGAGTTTTGCCTTCTTGACCTTTTCCGGACGCGGAGTGGCAGTCTTGCCTTCGATGGAACGGCCAGCGCGGATTTCGTGGAAAAGATCGAGAATGCCGGTCTGGCGAAGGAGGGAGGCGACCGTGTCGGACGGCTGCGCACCGGTCTTGAGCCACTTCAGGACCTTTTCCTGGTCGAACGTGATGACCGGTTTCTTGTGGTTCGGATCGTAGAATCCGACCTGTTCGATGAAGCTGTCGTTGCGAGCCTTGCGGTTGTCGATGACGACTGCACGGTAAACGGAATTGTGTCTTTTGCCGAAACGGGCGAGACGAATCACTGTTGCCATGAAAATACCTCTTGTTGATTTTCTTCGCAAAATATAGCAAGTTTTTCGGAAAATCCGTCATTTAAGCACAAATTAATTTGAGAAATTTGCAAAAATGCCGATTCTATGCAAATTTTCACGTTTTTCGAAGAACGGTATCGCTCTGAGGCGGTTCGCTTGCGCGAGAGAATACAGGATTTTCGAGAACTTGTGTAGGTCACCTCTAAAAATTCAATTTTCAAAAATTTGGTTGCGACGCTTCGCGCTGGTTCGTCATTCAAAGTGGCAAATACCTCCAGTATTCGCCACTTTTCATTCCTGCCTTCGCTTGGTCTCATTCAAATTTTCTTAACCAAAGCAATTTTTAGAGGTGACCTTTAGAGATAATCTAATGCACATTTGAGCAAAAGTTTTTATTTTTGCCGAAAATGGCGCTGGATTCGACAAGGCATACCCTTTGGGGCGATAAATGGCGGAACGCTGTCGAGCGTTCCTTTCCTCTTTATGCGAAATCGGAAGCCCGAGCTGTCGATATCAAGATTTCGGGAAGGACGATTGACGCCCGCGTTGTGGATGGCTCCTGGAGTTCGCAACGGACAACGGTGATGCTCTCCCGCTTTTCGGACGGAGAGGAATCCGCTCTGATGGACGCACTCAGGAAAAACGCTCCGCTTGCGACCTCGCTCGCTCGCCGGCTAGAACCGAAGGAAACGCTTGATTTTGTACAAGGCGTCGGGCTGAAGATCCTGCCGGGATTCGGGATGAAATTTTCCGCCAAGTGTTCCTGTGGAATGCGGGGGATGTGCATCCATGCCTATGCGGCGCTCTTTGCCGTCGGAAGGAAAATCGATAGAAATCCGTTCGCTCTTTTTGCGATTCGCGGGCTGGACATGGGACTTCTCGCGGAAGAGTGCACGCAGACTTCGTGGGAAGGCGAGCTTTCCGTGAAAAGGGAACGGCGCTTTTTGCCTGACTTTGCGGATAGATTCATTTATGGCGAGTGCGAAAAATCCGAAAGCTCTTGCGATATGGTCGAATTTGTCCAGATAAGGATTCCCGATGTCCGCAAGGAACTCTTGAATGCGGTTGTTCCCGGTTCCGTTTTCGAAAATTCCCTTGTTGACGAGTATCGAAAGATTCTTCTGGAAATCTTTTCGAAAAATTTTGAAAGATACCCGGAAAAGCCCGTCGATCTGGAAGAAGCGCGAGCTGTCCGCTACATAGGAAAATCGCGCTGGATGTTTGGAACGGTTCCCCTGGAGTGGGCCTTGGACGCGGTTTCGGTGGAAGGTCCAACCGGAATGTCGAAGGCGGACGCTTCGGCGCGGCTTCTCCATTTGGCGAGAAAGGTTTCTCTCGAAATCCTGAACAGCGGCGCGGTCTATCCGAAACTTTTCGCCATCGACGGGAAAAACGCCAGAGTCTTTTGGCTCCCTCTTCGATCGATTCCCGAAGTGCGAAAGGTTCTGGACGCCTTGCAAGCGAAAATCCCGCCGAAATTCGTACGTTCGGAGATGGAATCGCCTAGGCTTTTCGTGAAAAACTCCGCCGAAATGCTAGTCATCGCGATTCTTTCGACCTATGTGCAAGGCGGCGTGGAAAAAAGCTTTTCGAACGATGCTCTGTATGCGTTCTTTGGTGACGCGACTTTGGATTTTTCGTCTAGTCGGGCGTCCTCGGACGTGCAGGAGATTGAAAAATGGCTTTCGGGCTACGAAATGTCGGAAGCCCCGTTCTTGCCCGTCGTGAATGGTGCCGATGCGGGATTCGGAAAGATCGATGTCGATCTGGATTTCGTAGATAGGCAAACGGGAGAAGTCTATCCGTTTTCGAAACTCTGGACCCGGGATTTTCCGAGCGAAAGGAGAAGCGAAGTCTTGCGGGCGTCATTGCCGATTCGAAATTACATCGATGGATACGATTCCTATGTTTCGCAGAAGGCGACGGACAATATCCATCTTTCCGGGGAAGGGACTGTCCGCTTCCTGAACATGGCGGTTCCGCTTTTTCGCGTCCTTGGAATTTCTCTCGAATTGCCGAAGGGATTGGAGCGTGTCGTGCGCGGTCGGGTGTGTCCCCGAATCGTTCGTTCCGAGGAAAAGGCCCGGGCCGGGTTTTCGCGGCTGGAGAATCTCTTGCAGCTGGATTGGTCGGTTCTTGTCGGGGATCATGCGATTGGCGGAAGCGCTTTCCTGGAACGCTATGCGGATTTCGGAGGATTGCTGTATGATGACGGCCAATATTTCTATGTGGAGCCCGAAGATGCGGAACGCTTGAAGGACGGATTGAAAAATCGCTTCGGAATTCCGGCGATCAAGGTTCTCCAGATTGCGCTTTCCGGGGAACTGGAAGGAATATCGGTGGATATCGCTCCGGAAGCTCTCGCCGAAATTCATCGCTTCAAGAAAGAGAGCGAAGGCGAAATCGAGGTGCCGCCACAAATTCAAGCGACTTTCCGGCCATATCAAAAACGCGGATTTGCGTGGATGCTCGGCAATTCCAAGCTTGGATTCGGAAGCATCATTGCGGACGATATGGGGCTTGGAAAAACCTTGCAGGTGATAACGCTCTTGCAACAATTGAAGAATGACGGAGCCCTTGACGAAAAAAAGGCGCTGGTCGTTGTGCCGTCGGGACTTTTGCAAAACTGGAAGCGGGAACTCGGAACGTTTTCGCCGGAATTGCGGGTGTCCGTTTACCATGGGGCAAACCGGACGCTTGATTGTTTGGAGGCGGACGTTTTTCTCACCACGTATGGAATCTTGCGGTCGGACGGGAAAAAGCTGAAGGACGTCAAGTGGCAAGTCATCGTCATCGACGAAGCGCAGAACATCAAGAACGCGGGAACGGCCCAGACGCGGGCAGTCAAGGCTCTTTCTGCGCATATCAAGATTGCGATGAGCGGAACGCCTGTCGAAAACCGCCTGATGGAATTCTGGAGCATCATGGATTTTTGCAACCACGGGCTTTTCGGAAGCGCCAAGTCCTTTCGCGAGGAATTCGAAAAGCCCATCCAGAACCTTGGAAACAGACATCTGGCGGAACTTTTTCAAAAGATCTCGGCGCCTTTCCTTTTGCGGCGCCTTAAAACGGACAAGTCCATCATCGCGGACCTTCCCGGAAAACTTTCGCAGAATGACTGGGCGAGCCTTTCGCCCGAGCAGGCGAAACTCTACAGGGAAACCTACGACCGCTTTATGGAAGAAATTCAGAATCTGGATCCGACGGATCCCGGGCAAAGGTTTGAACGCGGCACAAAGATTCTCCAGCTGATCCTTGCGTTGAAAAAGATTTGCAACCATCCGGCGCAATATCTGAAAAACGAAAGCATTTCCGTGGGGCTTTCGGGCAAGACGGAACTCTTTATCGACATCTTGTCTGCCATTCTCGATTCGGACGAAAAGGTTCTGGTCTTTACCCAGTTTACGGAAATGGGGACGATCCTCGAAAAGATCATCCAAAAGGAACTCAAGACCGAACCGCTCTTTTACCACGGGGGGCTTTCGCTTGCCGCAAGGGAATCGGTCATTACCGAGTTCGAAGCGGATTCTTCTCGCCGAATCTTGATCCTTTCGCTCAAGGCGGGCGGAACGGGCTTGAACCTGACCGCCGCTTCGCAGGTCATCCATTACGATCTGTGGTGGAATCCCGCCGTCGAGGCCCAGGCGACCGATCGGGCCTATCGAATCGGGCAGAACCGCCGCGTGGTCGTTCACCGCCTGATTACAAAGGATACGTTCGAGGAGCGCATCGACGCGATCATCGAAAGCAAGCGGAAAATTTCCGAGATGACCGTTTCCACAGGCGAAAGCTGGATTGCGAAACTTTCCGATGCCGAACTTCGCGAAGTGTTCACGCTCGGCAAGAATTAATTTTTATCTTTGGCTTGGATCTTTTCGAGGAGACTTTATGGCGACGACGATAATCGTTTTCATCGTTTACCTGCTTTTGATGCTTGGAATCGGGTTTTACTTTTCCAGTAAATCGAACAGCCTGAATTCCTACTATCTGGGAAACCGCAGCATGAACAAGTGGGTCGTGGCGATGTCCGCGCAGGCCTCCGACATGAGCGGCTGGCTTCTGATGGGGCTTCCCGGCGCCATCTATCTTTCCGGACTTTCGGAAGCCTGGATTGGCGTGGGACTTGCGATTGGAACTTACGTCAACTGGAAAATCGTCGGGCGCAGACTCCGCAAATACACCTACTTTTGCAACGATTCGATCACGCTCCCGGACTTCTTTGCGAACCGTTTCCGCGATAAACGCGGCATTATCCGTGTTATTTCCGCCGTATTCATCCTCGCGTTCTTCCTTTTCTATACGACGTCCGGATTTGTGAGCTGCGGCAAGCTTTTCACGACCATCTTCGGATGGGATTACACGGTTTCCCTGGTCGTCGGTCTGGTGGTCGTTGTCGGCTACACGTTCCTCGGCGGATTCTTTGCCGTGAGCTGGACGGACTTTGTGCAGGGTATTTTGATGCTCGTCGCCGTCTTGATGATTCCCGCGATGATCTGTGCGCTGAATGACGGTTTCGCTCCGACGATCGACGCGATGAACAAGGTGAACCCCTATCTGATGAACATCTTCACGAACGCTTCGACGGGCAAGGCGATTACGATGATTTCGCTGATTTCCTCTCTCGCCTGGGGTCTCGGGTATTTTGGAATGCCTCATATCCTTGTGCGCTTCATGTCCATCAAGAATCCCGAAGAGATAACGCATTCCCGCCGGATAGCGATGACGTGGGTCGTCCTTTCGCTCGGCGCGTCCATCCTGATTGCCGTCTTTGGACGCTACTACCTGATGCAGCAGGGAATCGTTCTGGATGACCCGGAAAAGGTTTTCATGGTGCTCGCCTCGAAGCTCTTCCCGACCGTGATTGCCGCGATTCTCATGGCGGCCGTCCTCGCCGCTATCATGAGCACGGCGGATTCGCAGCTCCTCGTTTCGGCTTCGGCTTTCAGCAACGATCTTTACAAGCGGGTGATTCACAAGAATGCGTCTAACAGGGAACTGATGCTCGTAAGCCGTGGCATCGTGCTTGTGATCGCTCTTGTCGCGGGGCTTCTTGCCTACCAGGGACGTCCTAACGCTTCGCACGGATTCCTGGACGTGGTGATGAGTCTCGTAAGCTTTGCCTGGGCGGGATTCGGCGCGACTTTCGGCCCGGTTGTCCTGCTTTCGCTTTTCTGGAAGCGTACGAACCTCGCGGGAGCCATCAGCGGCATGCTCGTCGGCGGAATTCTCGCCTTTGTGTGGAAGTTCTACCTCTCGAACTTTGCGGCTTCCTGCGCGATCTTTGGCCTGTACGAGCTTGTACCGGGCTTTGTGTTGAGCTTTGCCACGATCGTCGTGGTGAGCCTTTGCACCAAAAAGCCTTCGGATGAAATCGTGAGGGAATTCGAGCAGGTCGATTCGAGCCGCTTGAGCGACCTGGTAAAGGCCCCGGAAACGAACTAAGCGCTTCCCGAAATTTTGCGTCCCAGGCCCACAGGCTCTCCTTTGTCTGGGGCCGTTTTTGTATGCTTCGAATTTGAAAACGTTCTAATTTTTTCTTACAGGGAAAAACTTTTCGTGGAACGGGCCTTATTTTAAAAGAATGAAGTCTTTCCCTCTGCTCTTCGCCGCCATCTCTCTTGGCTTTTTGGCTTGTTCCGAAAACGCGTCCGATGCTCCGCTAGACGAGTCTTCGTCAAGTGTCGAAATTTTTAGCTCCGCAGAGGCGTCCTTGTCGTCGTCCGGAGAGATGCTTTCGAGTGCCGGAGGTGAATCTGGTTCTGTGGAAGCGTCTTCAAGTTCTGGATTCGACCCCGCTTCCAGTGCTGCGGTTTCATCGTCGGAAACGGAAATTTCTTCAAGCGATGTTTTGGCGATTTCCAGTTCGAACGCAAATCTTGCGACTGGGTGATTCTGATGGATTATTACACAAAAGATACCCAGCTACAGCGGTATGCCCAGGCGAGTTTTGGCAATGCGACCAAGGACGCAAGCGTAAGCGTCGCTTTGAAAGTTAAAGGTTCGACTTCCGATGCTTTCCAGGACTGGGAGACTTTGCTTTCGTCGCTCCAGGGCTTGTTCGATACTTCTACCGGGTATAAAAATTCGGAGGGCTTTTCGCCTTTCCGCGGTCTTGATTTTTTCACTTACGAAGGCTTGGAAAATCTCTGGTTTAAGGGATAAGGGCCCAATTTCCATGGAGAAATGTCTTTTTCGAGGGGGAGGAACAGCAACCGACGTAAATTCTTACATAGCGTCAATGTATTTTTTTTTGAAAAACTTGCACTTGCTGTGAAAAGTGATTATATTTCTTTTGTAAAGATTGTTTCAAAATCACTGAGAAGGAGTTGCCGTTGTCCTACCCCGTCCCTGAGATCTGGAATGTTTCCGGTATTCTGTCGAATAACGGCGTTCCTTTCTGTCAGGGAAAAATCGAAGCCTACCATCGGCTTGTCGATGGGACTTTGGACTGGATGGCGGAATGCGGCATCGGCGAAGACGGATCTTTTTCGTTGGTATTTTCCTCCTACATGTTCCAGAAGGGGAATGCTTCCATCGACCATCCCGATTTGGTCGTTCGACTATTTGATCTTGCCGGGAATTTGCTGTGGGAGTCGGATACGTATGCCGCCACGGAAACTCCGTTTGAATTGGAAAGTATCGATATTTCCAATTCCTCTGCGGACGATGTCTGGAGCGTCGAAGGATTTGTTTTTTACAATTCGGTGTCGCCTCTAGGCGCCGGTACCGTCTTTGTTTACGATCGTTGGAATGGATATTCGACCCTCTTGGCGCAGGCTTCCTTGAATGCCAAAGGCTATTTTTCCTGCTCCTATTTAAAATCGGCTTTCCAGAAGCAGGGCGCTACAAGAATCGCGCCCACTCTCCAAGTTGTCGTGCGCGATTTGCAGGGACGGAGCCTCGCCACTTACGATGTTCCAAGCCCCGTATCGGTACACCAGGTTGTCGAAATTCGCTTGAATACGGTTCCTGAATCCTTGACGAGTGACGATTGTCGGGTCTTTGGAAATATCAAGAATCCTCTCGGCTATCCCTTGCAAGCCGACATCGAGGTCGCGGCGTTCTGCCTTTATTACCGGGAATCGGTCGATGATTTTGGGAGGAAAACCGGCACTTTCGAGAAAGCGATGCTGGGGAATCCGGCAAATCCTGACACATTCGGCCATTACGAAATTATCTACAATGCATCCTCCATTCCGCAGGGGTTAAGGCTCGACAGCAAAATTGCCAAAGGAAAGGACAAAGTCTCTCTCTTCGCCGAGGTCCATTATAAAAAAGGCGGTGACGGTAACGATAGCGACAGTCCCAGAAGTTTTTATTCGGCGCCGCTGGTTTTCAATGGAAAATCCGATCAGGAAATCGACTTTGTCCTTGACCTGGAAACCGACAAGCCGATCGAATCGGAGTTTGAACGTCTCGACAATATACTGAAAATCTATTACCAGACGGTTGTCTCGTACAAGGAAACGATCAAGGTTTCGCTCCAAGATAAAATTTCCGAATTTCTGGATAGCGTCACACGGTTTCCCTTGGTAATCGGGCGCGAAGATGTGGACGAAGCGAAGGCTCGGGCCTATTTTAAATCGTTCCAGATTGCGCATGAACTGGTAGATTCCGTCGAGGGGCTCCGGGGTGCGCTCGCTTCGGGAACCGCTCCGGTGCAGGAAAGCGTTTCCGTTTGTGCCGCCTATCTCTATCCTTTGATACGAAATGCCAAGATTGTCGATGTTTCGACGCTTTTGGCGGCAGGGCTCGATGAATGCGAGAAGGTTGTTCAAAAGTCTATCTCGGCGAATCTTGTCAGTTCGACGCTTTCGGCGAACGAATTCAGGCTAAAAATCTGGAACTACCTGCAAAAGTCCAGAAATGTCGCAACGGAGCAGGAAAATACTTTTTCACCGTTCTTTGTCTTTTACCTTTTCCTTGCCAAGGAATTGGAACTGGAATCGAATGAATACGCAAATGCCGATTCCAACAAGAAAAACGGAAGGCGGGGCCGTCCCAAGCTAACCCGTTTGGTGGAACACCAGGAACGTCTCGACAGACTTCTTGACATGTTTTCGGATTGCGGTTCCAACTACCAGGATTTAATTGCCTTTTTCAAGGACGATCCGTCGTTCTTGTCCTCTGCGGAAGTTGACGATTTGAAATTCCTGGTAGAGCTGGGCGATTTCTGCAACTGGTATCCCGATCTGGTCGTGAGCGCCTATACCTTGCTGCACAAGGAAAATTCTCCGTATAAGCCGTGCGCAAAGCCGGATTCTCTGGTGTCGGAAGCCGATTCGCTCGGTGCGTGGAAGCTGGAATATCTGCTGAAGTATGGGAAAGCGTTGGAAAGCGACCCGGATTTTTGGCGTGACACGATTGAAAGAACAGCCGAGCGTTACGCTTGCTGGTGCCGAGATGTTTCGCTTGCGCTTCCATTGGACTTGTTTCCCGGTACGACGGCAAACGAACAAAAGCAGATCGCCATCCGTACATTGAAAGAAAGACTTCGGGCGAAGTTTCCACAGACGGAGTTGAAATTAAAGCTCTCGGAATTTTTTGTGGCGGATGATTCCGAAAAACCGTGGAAAGACTTGATCGGGAAACTGCAATCGGAACCGTGGATGGATTTTGACTTAAACGCCTCTGACCTGGAAATGTTCCTGAGAAAATCCGCAGAGGCCCATGCGCAGGATGATGAAATTCCCGAGGCGACAGCAAGCGATGACGAAAAGGAAAAGATCAAGATTTTACAGCGGCTTTTCCGTTTGACGAACGAACCGCAAGCGATTGCCTACCTGGTCCGCAACGGTTTTGATTCCGCATCGGAAATCGCCCTTGCGGATGAAGAAAGTTTTGTCGCAAGGCATGGCCTGGGCATGGGAAACAAGGAACTGGCGACAAACATCCACCGCCTCGCTAAGAGCTTTGTCGCGAACGCCACTCTCGATGTCGAGCGTTACCACGGCAACCTGAACGAATCCGACAATGCGATTTTGTCATTGCCTCGTGGATTGCAAAACGAAAACGCGACCGCTTCCCAAAGCGGGAAAGCGAAATTAAAAGCGGCAAATTCCCGGACTGGCAATGTCGCAAGACAGCGTTTTCCGAGCAAGAGTTGCGCCAACTGGAAAACTCTGTTCGGGAGCATAAACCGCAATTCGGGAACCCAGAACCAGTCTATCCTGAGTCCTTCGGCGTATTTGCTGGACCTGCTTGAATTCTTGAAACAGGGACAAGCCTATACCAAGTTCGTCAGCCGTCGGCCCGATGTCTTGGCTTTGAAGATGACCAAGTCAAACGCCGAGGTGTCGCTCCCGACAATCGATCTGGCGATAGAACTTTTGGAAAGTCTCGCAGCGAGGAGTTCGGCAGACCAAAAGGCGGTCCCGTTCTGTAACCAGACGCCGGAAAAGGCTACGGTGGAAGATTTAAGAGCGAATCCTTGCCCTTGGACTTCGGAAGCCTCGACTTCGGGAATGGATGTCGAAGCGACCGCGATGAAGGCTCTTGGCGAGAAAATCTATCCGATGTCGCTTTCGCAGAACTTTGACCGGATGCGGGTATCGGAAATTTTCGCCAATCTTTCGCTGGACAACGCGTCCATTGCAAGAAAACTGGGCAAAGTGGAAACGGAAAATGCTTGCGAGGATGCCTGGAATGCGGTGTTATTCTTGCACGGCTATGACCCAAAACTTCTGTCTTCCAATCGAATCGAAAATTCCCATCCGGTGTGGGAACTTTGGGGCTTGACAGAAAATGACAACGAGGGTCTCTTCTTCCCGGACAAGTCCCGGCAGATTGAAAGCGAAGATTGCGAGTGGCATCGGGTTTTAAGCTATTTGGCGTTTGGCCTTGACCGCGCTAAATTGACCTACGAGGAATTTGCGGAGATACTGGCGTCGCCCGTGTTCGAGGATTCGGGCGTGACGGTTCATGCGGATTCCGAGTCGTTCCAGCTTTCGGATGTAGGCGGTTACAGGATTCTCTTTGCGGCAAATGCGGACGAAGAAAACTTTTTCTTTAAGCTCTCTGTCTTTATCCGTCGTCGGATGGCGTTTGGCTGGAAGATTGACGATGTGGCGAAAACATGGAACTGTCAAGTCGATGAACTCGCGGAAATCCAGGAACTGAAAGCTCGAATAGGATTGTCTGTTCAGGAAGCCGCTGTACTTTTGGGAAAATGTTCCCTGACAAGGGATGCGCTAAAAAAGATCTTCCCGATTGATTCGCTTTTTGACGCTTATTCCGAAGAGGCTTTTGCGGATGGTTCCGTACTTGACTTTGCGAAGGAACGCGACAAGTTGCAGAATGCTCTCTCGGTGGCGGCGAATGTCTGTCTGGGGATGGATTCCCGGGACGCTGTGCTCCTCTTGCTGGAATTCTGGAAACCGGTCGAAGAGCGGTCTTTGGTCTCGGCGTTTGAAGATGGCCTGAAAATTTTGTATCGATACGGCCTTTGGATTGTTGGGAACGGGCTTTCCGTAGAGGATTATCTCTTTCTAAAGCGCATCGGTTTTCCCGTTGAATTGGACGGTAGGAAAAATTGCAACGAGACTATCGACGAGCTGGAGCTTTTGCGCGGTTCGTCTCTTTCGGTCGGCGATTTGAAATCGATTTTCGAACCGCAATTAATCTCGCCGACAGAATCTTCTTCCTTTGCCTTGGAATTCAATGCAAATGTACGGAAGTCTTTGGATGAATTTGATGGAGTCGATTACGAAACCGCGATTCACGGGCTGTTGAAAACATTGGGCAAAGAAAATGCAGAGGAAATTTTTGACGCGTGGAAAGATAACTTTGAACCGGATGTTGGCGGAAAGTGGAACGCCTGTCTAAAAGATGTGCTCCGGTATGTTTCGGAGCCATCCCCGTCGTGGAAAGAGGTTTTTGCCGCGGATGAAAGCGGGACCGCATTCTACAACGCGCTTCGTGATGAACTTGCCTTTGAAAGGTCGCTTTCCCTCATTGCCGAAAAATTCTCGATGACATCGGATGTGCTTGCGGAACTTTTTGAAAAACTGAAAGACGATGCTTTGGATGATTTGGCGGAATGGAAAAATTTTGCAATTAGAGAAGATATCGCATCGATAAACGATTTGAGCGAAAATGATGTCGCCTTGATAGAAATTCTCTGCAACCGGATTGTCCGTTGTTCGGCGCTTTATCAATTTACGCAGTCGTTGGACCTTGGCTTTGAATGGGATTGGAAAAATCTGATTCCGCCTGCTGAAAGGCAAAGGCCGAATGCTGGCGAATCGGAAGTCGAAGCGGAAAGAACGCCGTATGGCTTGTTTGAAGATGTGCTTTGCGCATTCGCCGCATCTTCCCGAATTTTGGGGAAAGTTTACAATTACAGCGAGTTAGAAAATCTTGACGCCTCGGATGAAAAAATTCGGATTTCGAACGATGCCTTTGTCGCGATACTTGCGGCTTCTGGAATTGATTTCGAACGGGATGAAAACAGCCTCGCGGTAAAGTCTCTGGAAACGGATTCGCCTTCGGCGTGGTGCCGGTTTGCGGAAATGCTCTCCCTATACCGGAAGACGAATACGCTTCCCGCGGATTTGAAAAACTTGCTGGATGCAGACGACGCTTCGTATTCCGAATATGCCAAGACGTTTGAAGAAAATCTGAAACTGGCACGCACCAATCCGGAATGGAACCGTTTCATCCAGGGTGTGAACGACAAAATTCGGCAACGGAAACGCGATGCCTTGGCGGCTGTGGTCTGCAACGAGTCGCAGATTCCGGCGACAGCGGGAAACTATCCCGCGGTCTTTGTCGATGAAAGCGATATCTATTCTTATTACCTTCTCGACGTGAAGATGGAACCGGACATGGCGATTTCGCGGACAGTCCAGGCGGTATCGTGCATCCAGCTTTACGTGCAGCGGGCCTTGATGGGTCTCGAAGGCGGCTACACGCTGAACGACACGCAAAGGGAACAGTGGGAATGGATGAAAAATTTCCAGGTCTGGGTTGCGAACCGCAAAGTGTTCCTGTATCCCGAAAACTGGATAGACGGTGACCTGCGAAGCGACAAGACGCCGTTCTTTGTCGAACTGGAAGATCGCCTGGCCGAAGTCGGTAATGATCAGGAAGCGATGACCGAGGCTCTCGGCGAATACCTGAAAAAGGTTTGCGACACGTCAGAAATCGATATCGTCGGAGCCTGCAAACAGGATGGCGGAAGTGTCGCGGGCGTGCTCTATACCTTGCACATCGTTGGCCGCACGCGTGGCGAACCCCACACTTACTATTATCGCAAATACGAGGCGACCGCGCTATACGGCGGAAATTGGACTCCGTGGGAAGAAATTCCCGTTGAAATCGACGGGGCGGCAATCCAACCGGCGATTCTTGGCGGACATTTGTACATTACCTGGTTGCAGGTCGTGCAGGGCCAGAAGCAGAAAAAGACTGGCGAATCCGGTGGAAAGCAGGCAGCGGTTTCCGTGGAGTATTACGCCGAGCTGCGACTGAAGTGGACCGCTTTCACGGGGACAAAATGGACCGGCGTAAAAGTCGGGAAGCAGGCTGTCTATGATGTGTCCGAAAACCAGCTTGATTTCATATTGGGTGAAAACGAAAGCCTCGCCGAACGCTATTTCGTTATCGATGTCTCCGATAATTCCGACGCCTTGAATTTGCAGGTTTGGCGCACGTTCCCCGATTTTGTCGATACGCCACATGTGGTTACTGTTCCTGTGGCGAATTCCTCGCCGATATCCGGAAACGCGGAAAGCCTTGATGGTGCACCGGCGACGACTTACATCCTAAAAACGGAAGTTTCGCGCGAATACAGGGCGGACCAGCGGATAAACCATATCGGAAACTTCTCGCTTACGCAAGATGGAGCTGATTCGGCTTCCAATGAAGTTGAACCAGATACAGGGAATCCGATTGCTTTCACTTATGGTGAATTTGTAAAGAATCATTCTCCGTCGGGATGCCGCCTTGTAGGGAACTTGTTCCATAACGCGGGCGGTTCTCTGGTCTTGCAGAACGGAACCAGAATCTTTGGCAATACGCGAGGCCCGTTCAAGCTGCTGTCCGTGAACATGGGATTTATTTGCCACGAGGACAGGCCGTTCTTCTTCATGGATTCCAAGGGAGTCTTCCTTGTCCGCACCGTTTCCGGCGACAGCGGGTCGGGGGCGAACAGCATCCCGAACTACCACGTGGAAATGGTTTCCAATCCTCAAGCGGGCGAGTTCCGCAGGCGTTTTCTGCAGGGCGGGCCTAAATGGCTTTACAGCCGCGAGACAGAAGCTTTGCCCGTCTCGGACAGCTACTATTATTCCTATTCTTACTACAACTACTATTTCAGCGTCTATCTCGGCTATTACACGGCGGGCGACTGGCATGCCTGGGATTTGTCACAGACGCTGTTTGAACACGGTTACTTGCCGGGCAGCGTCGTTGCGGAACCTTATCCGTCTTCGACTGTCGATTTCTGCTGGGGTTCGGCGACTTCGATTTACAATTGGGAACTGTTCTTCTTTATCCCGATGCTTTTGGCGGACAGGATGCTTGCCGAGCAGAATTATGAAGCGGCGCTGAACTGGCTCCAGCTGGTGTTCGACCCGCGGATAGATCTCACGCCTTACGAACGGACAAAGCGCTTTGTCCGGGAGCTTTCGAAAGGGGCCCGGTATTGGAAGTTTCTGCCGTTCTTTGCGAATCCGGATGCCGATCGGTCGATTCTTTCGGAACTGTCGTTCCCGACTCCTCACGATGCCTTGCCCGATAGGAAGGCTATCCAGTTGCTGATAGACCGCTGGAAGAACGAACCGTTCAATCCGCAGATAATTGCGCGCTACCGCCCGGTCGCCTACCAGAAATATGTGGTGATGAAATATCTCGATGCCCTGATCGGCTGGGGAGACCAGCTGTTCTCGCAGGACACGACGGAATCGGTCAACCTGGCGGTGCAGATGTACATCCTCGCAGCGGAGATTCTCGGACCGAAGAGCGCCGAGGTTCCTGACCCGAAGAATGCCACAGCGTTCACCGTGCGGGATCTGATGGCGAAAGGCTCAGGCGTGATGAACAACGCGTTCGTCACCTACGAGGACACGATGCTCACGGGCAAGAGCCGCGAAAAGGAGACGCCGCAGCGGCTGCTTCCGGGCAAAACCATGCAGCTTGCTCATACTACGGGGATGATGTTCTATTTCAACGTGCCCCGCAACGAGACCCTGGCGGGTTACTGGGACACCGTGGCGGACAGGCTCTACAAGATTCGCAACAGCCTGAACATCGATGGCGTCAAGCGGACGCTCGCGCTGTTTGCGCCGCCTATCGACCCCGCCCTGCTCGTGAAGGCGAAAGCGAACGGGATTTCCGTCAGCGAGGCGCTTGCCGACGCTTCGTCTGCGCTGCCATACTACCGCTTTAAAGTGATGGTCGCCAAGGCGATAGAGATTGTTCGTGACGTGATGCGGATGGGCCGCGACCTGCTGGACATCCTCGAAAAGTACGATGCCGAATCCCTGGCCGTGCTCCGGGCGTCGCACGAAAGGACGATGCTCGCGCTGCAGAAGACGGTCACGGACATGGACGTGGCGGAACTCGAAAAGGAACTCGAATCGGTAGAGATTGAGCAAGAAAATATCGAAGCGGAACAAGCTGAACAGGAAGAATACTACAAGCCCATCAAGCTGGAAGAACAGTACGACAGGTTCATGGAAAAGGCCAGAAAAGTCCAGGAAACGGTGGAAAGCGTCAAGGAGGCGGCTTCCGTTGCCTACAAGATTCCCGACCTGGACATTGGCGCCATCGCGAACGGCTTGGGCGGTCCGTCGTTCAGCGCGCTCTCCGCCGGCGGGACGAAGATTGCCGAGAACCTGGTGAACAAGGCCGAGAGCTACGCCTCCCGTTTTGTCCAGCGTCAGGTCTCCGCCGCCAAAATGAAGCTGCAGGCCGAGGCGGAACGCAGGCTGCAGGACTGGACGATGGCGAAGACCGAAAAGGCGAACAGGGCCAAGGCGCTCGAAAAGAAGAAGACCGTCGCCGAGATAAGGATCGACTACGCCAAAAAACAGGTGGAGAAGGCGGAGCGCGAAGCCGAGCTCAAGGACGAGATGTACGAGCACCTGTCGGAGAAGTACACGAACGGCGAGCTTTACGGCTGGCTGAAGAAGGAGACCGGCGGCGTATATAAGAGCCTTTTCCAGCTGGCGGTGAAGGTCGCCTGCAAGGCGGAGAAGTGCTACCACTTCGAAATAGGCGACACCGATATCGACGCCAAGTCGTCAAGGACGTTCATCAAGGGCAGCGGCTCGTACTGGGACGGCCTGCACAGTGGACTGCTTGCGGGAGAAAAGCTGCTCGCCGACTTGCACGTGATGGAAGTCGCCTATCTGGAAAACGACAGGAACGAGCTGGAGATAACGCGACCGGTAAGTCTGTGGGAATTGGAGAATAGGACGGATCTTTATGAGAAAGGAGAACCGATTCCTTCGCCATTGAAGAATTTAAAGGACGATGGCTGGTGTGAATTTTCTATACCCGAATTATTATATAAAATTGATTTTCCGAATCAATATTTTAGAAGAATTCGTGATGTTCGGATAGAAGTCATTGTTCCTGACTATAGCGGCCATTATCTGAACGCTCAATTAACAATGACTGAAAACTCACTTGACATAAAAGGGAAATCTTCAATCAGAAATCGAATAGGTATTCAAAATATGGCCACAAGTACCGCTCATCAAGAAACGGGAAAGTTTAATTTTGTATTCGGTACGGATAAATATAGACCTTTTGAAGGTGCTGGGGCCATCTCTAAATGGGCTCTAGCAATAAATGGGTTCCAAAATACATGGGATAAGAATGCTGATCATGGTTTCAGTACGAATGACATCAAGGATGTAATTGTACATATAAGTTACACAGCTAGAATGGGAGGATACGAATGATGTTGCGTTGTAAGATTTTAGTTTTATGTATTGTTTTTTTGCTTTATTCTTGTGGTGATGATTGTTCAAATAATAGCGTTGTTAATGCTCCTGATGAAATCTCCTCGTCAGAAGAGCATGAATTACATTCTTCATCAAGCAAAGTAGATCCGATAAAAACAAGAAGTTCTTCGAGCGTAAAGTTAGAAGCATCTTCATCTTCGACGGAAGCGAGTTCTTCGAGCGTAAAGTTAGAAGCATCTTCATCTTCGACGGAAGCGAGTTCTTCGAGCGTAAAGTTAGAAGCATCTTCATCTTCGACGGAAGCGAGTTCTTCGAGCGTAAAGCTAGATGCGTCTTCATCTTCGACGGAAGCGAGTTCTTCGAGCGTAATGGAGGCTTCTTCTAGTAGTTTAGTGTCTATAGGTGTTTGCAAAACGGAACTAGATGATCGTTGTACTTATGCTTCTTTATACGATGAACGAGATGGACAAACCTACAAAACCGTAAAAATTGGCGAACAGTGGTGGATGGCTGAAAATTTAAAATACAATGATACTACTCGATCAGAGTGTCATCCCGACGACCCTAATTGTGATATTTACGGAAGATTCTATGAAAGAAGTGGAGCCCTAGATGCTTGTCCTAAAGGATGGCATTTACCTACAGGAGAAGAATGGCTCAAATTAAGTCTATTTGTAAGTGAGCATAGTGAAGGGTATTCTGGCCAAAATTTACGAGCTGATTTTCTTTGGGATGTTTCTGGATTAGGGCCTGGTTATGATGCTTTTGGGTTTAGTGCGCTTCCAGCTGGTCAGTATGAATTGGTTATTGGCTGGTGGAAATTCGGTAAAAATGCTGTCTTTTGGTTGAGTGACTCTTATATAAGAAGCTCCCATACTTGTTACAACTTTGCAAGAATACACTATAAAGTACTCGAGGATAATTCAGATATGATAATCGGAAGATATGGAGGTTATTGTTTTGAGTATAAGACAGAAAAGCTTTCTGTTCGTTGCATAAAAGACGACTAATCTATGACAATTGATCAAATTTTAGGTCATCCTGTTCTCCAAAGTCAAGCCAAGCAAAGGTTTGGCTATGTCGTCATATTCCAGGACACGACGGAATCGGTCAACTTGGCGGTGCAGATGTACATCCTCTCGGACGAGACGAAGATAATTAGTTAAGGAGTTTTTCTATGCCCAAAACAATTCTCTTCTGGCCAGATGTTTACAAGGAACAGGGGCACTGGTTGCCGACATTGGAATGGGCGGAGGATCTGTCTCGACTGGGACATTCCGTAAGATATATGGGAATTCCCGATTGCGAAGGGATTGTAAAAGCCTATCCGATAAAGAGCCAAAGCGATACGCTGGTTCCCATCCCCTATTCCTCGATTTTCGAGAATATTTATCCCCTAGGCTACACGACCGAAAGCCATACGAGTCCGAATGAACGCTGGCGACCGGACCATATCTGGGCGATTGCCTATAGCGCTCTCGGTGAGGACTTGTCGCGTTACAAGAAAAAGCTGAACCGGGAACTGTTTGCCGATGCGCAGAATTTTTACAGGACGATGGCAGGTTTGAAGCCCGACCTGCTTGTTTCCGGCTACTTCACTTCGCTGGAAAGCCTGCTGATCCATAAAATCTACGGCGTGAACGTTGTCATTTCGACAACCTACCTGAGGCATCCGAGCGAAGACCCGGCGATGCGAGCGGTGCAAAACCTGATGGCGTTTTCCCCGACGGAATACTTCAAGCTGGTGAACCTGTGCCGGTATGCGGAATTGAAAGACGCTGCCGGAGAGAATCCGGTTGATTTGCTGCAGGATCCCGAAGTGGAAATCGAAGAGTTTGTCTCGGACCTCGAAGCCTTTGACGAGCTGATTCCCTGCCCGCGCGAATACGAATACGCCCATTACAATCCCGGCGAGAAGGTTCATTATGTCGAGCCGTGCATTTTGGAAAGGGATTTGGTTTCGGCTTCAAGCGAGGGCTTTGACGGTTCGCTCCTCCAGCCGGAAAATCCTGTAGCCGGAGCCGTCTATCAAAAGCTCATCTTTGTGACAGCGGGTTCGCAGGTCTTAGATTATGAGGGCAAGGCGCGGCATCTATTCCACTGTCTTTGCGAGGCGATGCGCTCCGCGGAGCTTTCCGGCTATCACCTGGTCTTGGGCGTCGGTTCCAAGCTTATCCATGACTACGAATGGACGGAGTTTAAGGACCAGCCGAACATCACATTTGCGAGCTGGGTCCCGCAGCGGGCGATCCTTTCTTCGCCGAACCTGGAGTTCGCCCTGGTTCACGGTGGACTGGCGACCATCAAGGAATGTGTCTATAACGACAAGAAATTTCTAATTCTTCCCTTGGGCAAAGACCAGATCGATAACGCCTTGCGGTTGCGGAAATACGGTATCGAAAACATGGCTCCCGTCGAAAACATCAGCCCGAAAATCCTGATTGATGCAATCGTGAATTTGGCTTCGGATCGGAAAACTCTGAAAAACCTTGAAAGGCTGAGCCGCGCATTTCGTCGCGTGGAGAGCGAGAAGCCCGGTCTGCAGGTACTGCTCGACAACCTCTAGTCGAAATAAAAAGGGCCCGATTTCTCGGACCCGTTTTTGAACCTTGAAAAATTAAAGTTCCGGTTCGTGTCCCGTCAGACGCACGAAGATTTCCACGTATTTGTCGAATGTGTTCTTGACGACTTCCGCGGGAATTTCCGGACCCGGGTAGGTTTTTCCCCAGTCGAGCGTTTCGAGCCAGTCGCGGATATACTGCTTGTCGAAGCTTTCCTGGTTCTTCCCGACCTGGTACTTGTCTGCGGGCCAGTAGCGGCTCGAATCCGGCGTCAGGACTTCGTCGATTAAGACCGTCTTGCCGTCGATTTCGCCAAATTCGAACTTGGTGTCCGCGAGGATGATTCCCTTGGTCGCCGCGTAATCGCGCGCCTTGGTGTAAACGTCGAGCGAAAGATCACGGAGTTCCGTGGCGACTTTTTCGCCTACGATGTCGAAAGTCTGCTCAAAGGAAATGTTTTCGTCGTGGCCGACATCCGGCTTGGTGCTTGGCGTGTAGAGCGGCTTTTCGAGCTTTTCGCAAAGTTCGAGACCTTTTGGCAGGACATGTCCGCAAATCTTTCCGGTCTTCTGGTAATCCTTCCAGCCGGAGCCGACGATGTAGCCGCGCACGATGCATTCGACGCTGTGCCGCTTTGCCTTTTTGACAATCATCGAACGCCCGCGCAGATAGTCCCTGTACTTCTGGAGGACGGCGGGATATTCATCGACATTTGCCGTGATCAGGTGGTTCGGCATTCCGAGGTGTTCGAACCAGAAGAGCGAAAGTTGGTTGAGAATCTTTCCCTTGCCGGTAATCGGGGTGGGAAGGACCACGTCGAAAGCGGAAAGACGGTCGCTAGCGACCATGAGGAAGCTGTCGCCAAGGTCGTACATGTCGCGAACCTTCCCTTGGTGGAACAGCGGAACATCGGTAATCGGAGTTTCGAATTTTGAGCTCATAGTGCCCTAAAAATAGTTAAATTCCGAGTATGAAGACCATTGGAATTTGCGGTAGAATCGGTTCCGGGAAAAGCTCTGTCGGCGTACTTCTTTCCGAACGGGGAGCCTTGGTGCTGGATCTTGACCACGAAATGCACTTGCTGTATGCGAAATCGGAGCTTCTTCGAAATAGAATCGCGGAACGCTTTGGCGCGGAATGCGTCCGGAACGGGACGGTTGACCGGGCGGCCTTGGCGGGGCGGGTCTTTCGGGAGCCGCAGTCGCTTTCCGACCTGGAAAGGATTGTCTATCCGCTGCTCGAATCCGCGGTGCGGAACAAGATTTCAAGCGCTTCTCGGTTGAAAAATCCACCGAAGCTCGCCGCTGTCGAAGGGGCGCTTCTTTTTAAATGGCCGGAATTTTCGAGAGAGCTTTCCGAAATCTGGGTGGTCGAAGCCCCGGACGCGGTTCGTCTGGAGCGCCTTTTGAAGAGGGGACTGGAACGGGAAGATGCCGAGCGGCGAATGCAGATCCAGGCCTTGGACCCGATGCCGCCGAACGATCATTACGAGCACATCGATAATTCGGGTTCGATGAACGCTCTGAAAATTCGGGTAAACGAACTTTTGACATCGAAATTCTAAATTTTTAAAGGTTTTGTCAAGAATAGGTAAAAACGAATGCGCTAGGCGTTCACCACAAGGATGACTTCAAGATGCTGTTTTCGCAAATCGCCCAGATTGTAACGCTCCTTATCGGCGGCGTGGGAATCTTTTTCCTCGGCCTCCGGTTCCTTTCGATGGGACTCCAGACGATTGCCGGTCCGACTCTCCAAAAGCTGATAAGCAGGGTGACTAACCATCGGATTCTCGGAGTGCTGGTCGGACTTGTGGTAACGTGCCTTGTGCAGTCGAGCGCGGTGACGATGGCGATGGTCATCGGATTCGTGAATGCGGGTATCATGCAGCTGGGGCAGACGCTTGGCGTGATCATGGGAGCAAACATCGGAACGACGATTACGGGATGGGTTCTCGTGTTGAACATGGACCAGTATGGGATGCCTCTTGCCGGGGCTTGCGCCCTGGTCTATTGTTTTTCCAAGAAGGAAACAGTCAAGTATTCAGCCCTCGCCCTTTTAGGCGTGGGCTTTGTCTTTGTAGGGCTTTACGTGATGAAGGGGGCGCTTGCGCCCGTTTCGAACAACCAGGATTTTTTGAATGCGCTGTCGGTCTTTAACGCCGAAAGCCTTCCGAGCATTTGCGCGTGCATCTTCGTGGGATTTCTCATGGCGACGATCATGCAGTCGAGTTCCGCTTCCTTGGGCGTGACGATCGTCCTTGCGTCGCAGGGACTTATCGGGTTCAATACGGCGGCGGCGCTTGTATTGGGACAGAATATCGGATGCACGATTTCCGCGTTGATGATCGCGGCGAACACGTCGCGCCATGCGCGTCGGGCCGCAATCTTTCATCTGCTCTTCAACGTCTTTGGCGTTATCTGGGTGACGATTATCTTCTCGCCGACGATGAGCGGTGTCCGCTGGCTCTTGAATACGATTTTTGGAATCGTCAATCCGGACGATCCGAAGAACGTGATGCTTGCGATTGCGCTTTACCATACGACATTCAACGTGGTGAACACCCTTGTCGTGTTGCCGTTCACGGGAAAGATTCCGGTTCTCCTCGACAAGCTCTTCCCGAACAAGGTCAAGCCCAAGCATGCCGTGGTGACAAAGCTCGAACCGGCGCTTCTCAAGTCTCCGTTTGCCGCGATTACGCAATCCGCCTGCGAAATGGGAATGATGAACCAGACCGTCTGCAAGATGCTCGCCGATTTGCGGAACGTCGTGAATGGAAAAGCCGACAAGGCAACTGTGGAACGCATTTTTGAAGCCGAAGCGAAACTCGATACGGCCCAGACCGAAGTCATCGAATTCTTGACAGGACTTCTTTCGACAAGCGTTTCGAAAAGCATCGCGAACGATGCGGAACGGCAGCTTCGTATGAGCGACGATTTGGAAACAGCCTCGGACTATGTGACGCAGGTGCTAAAGCTCCTTCTTCGCTTGCGCGATCACAACGTAGCCTTTGACAAGGCGCACCAGGAAGATCTCTTGCTGCTTCACGATAGCGTCGAAAGGCTCGCGAACGATGTGACCGTCGTCCTCGAAAATTCACGCGATGTCCAGAAACTCGCCGACGTGCGGAGAGAAGGACACGAAATTACGGAACAGGTTCGAGAATATCGTGCAAAGCACTGGGGACACGTGGCGGAAGTCAATGACGATCCGCTGCTCATGACGACGTTTACCGATTTGCTTGGCGCCTATCGCAAGATCAAGGAACATCTGGTGACAGCGACGCAAGCGCTCGGCGCGGAAATTATCGACGAGGAACGGTAAGCGGAGCTTAGTCGAGAGAGCTTGGAACTTGGAGTCGCCAAGCGAGCTTTTTGCTTTCAGCCGAAAGGCTTTCGACGTTGCACGTCTATGCTTTTTTCGCCAAGCGAACGGTTTTCGCCTGACGGCGGAGGGAGCGCCTACCCGATATTCAGAGCTTAGTTAGGAGAACTTAGAGCTTAGAAAAGCGAAGCGATCTTCTTTCTCCACTTTTCACACTCCACATTCCACTCTCATCTAAGCTCTGACGATGGATCCTATCGGTCGCTGTGCTCCCTCCAGGATGACAGAAAAGCTGTGCTCCCTCCAGGATGACGGTGTAACGAGACTTCCGTTCAACACAACGAACCTTTACCGCCTGGCGTCATTCTGGAAGGGCCAAAGGCCCTGATAGAATCCAGCCCGATGTTCAGAGCTTAGTCGAGAGAACTTAGAGCTTAGAAAAGCGAAGCGATCTTCTTTCTCAACTTTTCTCACACCACTCTTCACACTCCACATTCCACTCTAAACTCTAGAGCGACCAGTGGTATTCAAGGCCCAGCTGGATAAAGCAGTCGATGGTGGAGCCTCCGATTTCTGTCGGTTCGGCGACCGCATCGACGGACGGTTCCCTGTCGAGAAGTCTGCCGCGTCCGGCGATTCCCGCCCGCAAGTCGATTCCGTAATGGTCGAAGAAAAGCCCGCGGACTCCCGCCGAGAGGATCGCGCCCTTGTAAAAATCCCTGAATTCGATGCGGGCCTTGTAGGCGCTCGACGGCTCTTTTCCGCTCTTCGTGTCGATGGATTCCGAGAGAAAGCTGTAAAGGAATCCGAGCGATGCGTGCGGCAAGACGTCGATGTTTTTTCGCACATGGAAACGGTGTGAAAACAAGAGGCTGAGTCCGACTTCGTAGCGGTAGAACGTCCAGTGATCCAGTTCTCGGTAGATCGTATCGCGGGCATCGGTCTTTGCGTCGTGGGAAGAAAATCGGAAGAAGATTTCCGCTCCGATGAAGTCGTACCAGAGTCCGCCGGCGTAAACGTTCAGGACCGGCGAGGAATCTTCCAGAAAGTTCCAGGTGGAAAGCGAATCCTTGGTGTTGCGGTAATTCTTGATGCGGCTCTTGAGATGGCTCCGATACCAGCTGTCCGGCGTAAACGGAATCTGGGCCTGCGTATAGCCGCCGGCGATTCCGACCCAGCCGTGAAACTTGGGAATCTCCGAAAAATATTCGTCCGGTTCGACCGCTTTTCTTTTTCTCTCTTCGGCGGAAAGGCGTCTCTTGGCGCTTCCGTCAAAGAAAATCTCGGCAATGTCGTCGCCCAATTGGATCTTGTCTTCCCTGTAGGGAAGCGAACCGGCGATTTTGGGCGCGAAACTCGTTTCGTCAAAGAGCGCGACGACCAGGGAATTTCCGCGACGCGTCATGAAGAGCAAAAGGCGGTCTTCGATTGATGCGATTTTCGCCTGGACCCTTGGATCTCGGGCCTTGAGCTTTTCGGGAGGCGTTTTCGGTTCCAGATTGTTTCTGAGCCATCTTGAATAGAGCGATGCGCTAGAATCCCTTTCCCATTCTCCGGCGATTCGCACCGACGGATTTCCAATGCCTCCGTTGTTCCGCTTGAGCGACAGGGAAAACTCTTTCGGGTCTAGCGGAACGGTACTGTCCGGGCTCCAGAGGAGAATATCCGGGTCGCTCCAGAGGGTGAAGGGCGTTTTAAAGAAAATTTCTCCGGCGAAAAGCTCCGCGGAAAAGAGCAGGATGGCAGACAGAAAGGAAAAAACTTTCACTGGACGCCTCCGTCGATTCCGCGAGCGAGGCTGTCGGCGGCAAAAGCCGAAACCTTGGCGACCGCTTCCGAAGAAATTCCGTCCCGAATGTCCAGCGGAATTTCGGAAACAGCCGAATAGAGGGCGCGCTGCTTTTCGTTGTCCCAGAGCGTGTAGGCGAGAATGACCGTCAAGAAGTTCGACGTTCGTTTCTCGGCGGCTTCTCGACCGGTGAGCGCGTAATCGTAGAGGTTGTCCTTGGAAAGATCCAGACCGAGCGTAAATTCATGGACGAGAATCAGATGCCTAGGCGCTGGATTTCCTTGCAGGGAAACGCTTTTCCCTTGGGCGGGAAAGCGCCCCTTGACGAATATTCGGGCATCGAGCCTTTGCGTATCTTCGGGGAATGTTTCGTAGAGGGAATCCGGCCAGATGGTAAGCTTCGGGTAGCGCGTATTTTTCAGCTCGCTTTCGAAGGCTTTTTCCGCCTGCGCGCTCAGGATGGCATAGACGGAATCCCGCGGAATTTGCAGGTTCTTGGAAAACCATTTGTCTCGGGTGACGACGATTGCCCGGTGAAGCCCGACCAGCGCAATGTCTTCGCTTGCGCTCGGAGATTCCCGGTAATAGGGGTGGCTTGCGTTCCACTGCTTGCCCGAACAGGCGATGAGAATCATCGTAAACAGCAGAATCGCCGCCCGCATTTTACACACCCCATTCTTTGCGGTAGGCGCGGACCTTTTCGAGAATGTCGCTTGGCGCCCCGATTTTCTGGCGGTTTTCCGAATTCTCGAGAAACGCGATGATGTCGTCGATGTCGATAATCGAATGGGCTTCGATCCCGTAAGTCTCTTCGACGGTCGAAAGGGCGGATTTTCCGTTTTCGAGGCGTTCCTTGCGGTCAACGGAGATGAGAAGTCCCCGGATTTTCGCATTCGGGTAGTTCTTCATCGTCTGCATCGTTTCGTTCACCGATGTTCCCGCGGTAATCACGTCCTCGATGATGACGACATCTTTCGCTTCCTTGTAAGTGTCGCCGACGAGGTTTCCGCCTTCGCCGTGGTCCTTCGCTTCTTTCCTGTTATACGTGAAGCTCAGATCGAGACCATGGCGTTCGTAGAGGGAAATCGCCGTCGCGGCGCACAGGGGAATTCCCTTGTAGGCAGGTCCGAAAAGGTTTACCGCCTTGTCCTTGAAATGCTCGACAAAGGCTTCGGCATAGAATTCGGCGAGACGGGACAGAGCCTTGCCCGTGCGAAACTCTCCCGTGTTGATGAAATACGGCGTGTGGCGTCCGCTCTTGGTGACAAAGGCTCCGAACTTGAGCGCCCCGGTTTCGACTAGAAAGTGTACAAAGGAATCTTTACGGATCATCAGTTGGAACCTCCGACGAGAAGGGAGAAAATCCCGCTCAGAACTTGATAGCTGGTAAGGACGGTGAGCGAAACCAGAATGATGGAAATGATGACGCAAAGACCGATATACCAGAAAAACGACTTCTTGAATCCCTTGATTTTCAGCTTGAAGATGAACCAGACGATGACGGAGAGGAGCGCGGCAAAGATCCAGGCGACCGGAGCCGAAATCGCCGCGATGCAGCTCACGAGATAGACGAGCGAAATCCCCGGGATGAAAAAGAAGCATATCGCAAGCACGGTGAGAAGCGCGAATCCGACATAGTAGGAAACGCCGCGTTCATGCTGGATGATGACCTGAGGCTTTGTGTCTTGTCTAGGCTCTGGATTTTCTGCAGGAGCCTGGGATGCCTGGTTTTCTTCTTCCGGGCCTTTTGCCGAAACGATTTCGGCGTCCTGGATTTTGTGTTCGTTTTCGTCTGCCATAAAAGTCCTTACAGGATAAAGGTTCGTCCTTCATAGACAAAGATGCGGTGTTCGAGCCAGAGCTTGACCGCCGAGGAGAGAGTCCGCTTTTCGATGTCCTTTCCGATTTCGACAAGTTCGTCGATCGAGGCGGTTTCGGGAATGCGCTGGACATCCTGGCAGATGATCGGTCCCTGGTCAAGGTCCTCTGTCGCGAAATGCGCTGTCGCGCCGATAATCTTTACGCCCTTGTGCCATGCTTGATGATAGGGCTTCGCCCCCTTGAACGCCGGGAGAAATCCGTGGTGGATGTTCACGACCTTGTAGCGGAACTCTTCGGTAAATGCCGCCGAGAGAATCTGCATGTAGCGGGCGAGAACGATTCCGTCGGTTTTCGTCTCCTGGATGATTTCGCGGAATCGGTTTTCCGAAACGGTCTTGTCGCCCGTGCTCGGAACATAGTAGAAGGGGACGCCGAAGGTTCCGCCGACAGGACCTAGTTCCGTGTGGTTGCTCACGATACAGCTGAATTCGCAGGGAAGGTCGCCATCGCGATGCTTGAGAAGCAGGTCGTAAAGGCAGTGGTCCGTCTTGGAAACGAAGATCGCGAGACGCTGGACCTTTGTCGTATCGTAAAGGTTCCATTCGAGCGAAAGATGCGGAGCGATCGCTTTCAGATGTTCGCGGACTTCTGTCGCCGCGGAAGGTTCGCATTCGAAAACAGCCCGGAGAAAGAACGTTTCGATATCCTTGGCGGTGTGCTGCGTCAAGTCGATGATGTTCGCTCCGGCCTTGGCGAGAACCTGCGTGGTGCCGGCGATCAGACCCTTTTGGTCGGGACAGTGAATTTGTAGAATGTATCGGGTAATAGGCATATCGTATAATATATAAATTTAGGTCACCTCTAAAAATTCAATTTTCAAAAATTTGATTGCGACGCTTCGCGCCGGTTCGTCATTCAAAGTGGCAAATACATCCAGTATTCGCCACTTTTCATTCCTGCCTTCGCTTGGTCTCATTCAAATTTTCTTAACCAAAGCAATTTTTAGAGGTGACCTTTAATCTTTCCGCATGGTGGTTTCTTGGAACGGGAGGCTAGAGCTTAGTTGATAGTTTGTTAAGCGACCTGTAAAGGCTTGTGCGATAAACAGTCATCCTGGAGGGAAGTCAGAACTTAGAGCTTGGAACTTAGATTCTAGAATCGCAGACATCTAGGCTCAAAAGTAAAGCGGACCGCTTTGCGACTCTAAGATTTCCTAACTAAGCTCTGGGCATCGGTCAGGCGGAAACTGGTCGCTTGGCGACAAAAAGACTATTCACCCAATACGCAGCGGAGGCTCGCGCCGAATTCCGGGTTGAACCTTTCGAAGGAAATCTGGCTGGAATTTTTCCTGAAAACGGCGACCGTTCCATTGGCTGTCCAGAGATAGGCCTTGTCGCCCGCATCCTTAAACTTTCTCGATTTTTCAGGGACGCTTGCCTTTTCAAAGTGCGCGCCGCTTGCGCGAAGCCCGAAGCCAAGTTCGTCGGTTCCGCTGCCGTTATCGTTCCACCCGAAAGAGGCTTTCAATTTTTTTGCCGGATCCTTGCCGGCATCTTGGGAAATCTTTTCCCAGTCGGAAACGCTCGGAACCCGAAAATCCGGTGGGCAGGCTTTTTGCGCGCTGTTCCAGTCGTAAAGGCGTCCCCAGACGTTGCACTGCATACAGACGGATCCTTTGACCGGCGCATACTTGATGTTTTCCGCGGTCCACACGGCGCCTCCGATGCGCACCCATTCATAGCGGTTTCCATCCCTGGAATCTTCGTAGGAACCTTGGATTTCGGGGTCTCCGTAGGAATCGAAAGTTTGTGGAAATCCCGTGACGGTTCCCATCTTGTACAAGGTAATCGACTGGACTTTTCCGTTTTCGTAAAAGCGTTTTGCCGTTCCGTCCAGCGCGCCGTCCCGGTAGTAAAAAGTTCCCCGGATCTTGCCGGATTCGTAAAACTCCTCGGATTTTCCCTGTTCCTTTCCCGCGACAAAGTTCCGCGTCCGCTTGACGGCACCCGATTCGTAGAATTCCGTTTCGAGGCCGTTCTTTTCGCCGTTCTCGTAACGAACCTGCCGATACGGTTTTCCGCTCGGATATTTTTCCGTTCGGATATCGTCGCAGGCGGTGAGAAAAAAGAGGCTTGAAGCGATTAATGAAAAAAGGATTTTAGACATTTCCGGATTCCGATAGAGGTTCCATGTGGACGCTGATTTGTGTACGCTTGCCGTATTTGTTGCGCAGCTGTCTTTCGATGGATGTGGCGATGTCGTGGGCTTCGACGAGCGAAATGTCCCGGTCGAGCTTGATGTGGACATCGATGGCGTAATCGTTCCCGATTTTTCTCGTCTGCAGATTGTGCAGCCAGCGAACCTTGTCCGTGTTGCGGATGATATCGCAGATTTCCTTTTCGACATCGGGAGGAAGGGACGCTTCGAGGAGTTCCTGGACGGTGGGAAATCCGATTTGGAAAGCAACCTTGATGATGAAAAGGCTGACGATGACCGCGGCGATCGGGTCGAGAATAGTGAATTTTCCGCCGAGAAAGAACGCTCCGCCGATTCCGAAGAGCGTCCCGATACTGGAAAGAGCGTCGGAACGGTGATGCCACGCGTTGGCGATGAGCGCCTGGCTGTCGATGCGATGCCCGGCGCGCGCCGTGTAGCGGTAGAGCATTTCTTTTGATGCGATGCAGACGATCGCTGCGACGAGGGCGATGATTCCCGGAGTCTTGGGAATGTCTCCCTGGAGAATCTGGACGATTTTCTGGACGCCGTTTACAAAGATTCCGATGGCGACCGCGAGCAGGGCGAGGCTGATCAGCATCGAGGCCATCGTCTCGAACTTTCCGTGTCCATAGGGATGATTTCTGTCGCGTTCCTCTCCGGAAATGCGGACAAAGGCCAGTACGACGATATCGGTCGCGAAATCCGAAAGGGAATGGATTCCGTCGGCTATCATGGCGGACGAATTCCCGAAAATTCCGGCTAGCAGTTTTCCGACGGTGAGGATTAGATTGACAAAAAAGCCGTGCCACGTGACTCTTTGCGCTGTTTTGACGCGATCTTCTTCCATAGGATTCAAAATGTAATTAATTTTGCAATATGAAAAAAATCCTGTTGGCCTTGCTTTTTCTTTCGGTGACGCTTTTTGCCGAAAGCGTCTCGGATTCCCTCGCGACTGTCGAAAGAGTGGATTCTGCGAAAGCTTCCGTGGAAGAGGTTTCCCTGGCGCCTCCCGAAACCTGCCCGTCGGATTCGATGCTTTCCGCAAACTACGCAAAGTGCAAGCAGGCTCTTACGATTGCCGTCGATGCCCGAATGGACCGCAACGCGAATCGCGACCGCTCCATGGAAATGGCTTCGACGGCAGGATCCTTTCTCGGCGGGGCGCTGATCGGTTTCCTGCTCGGCTGGTGGCTTCTTTAATATGAATATTGTCCGCTGTCTTCTTTTTCTTGGGGCGATATCCTTTTCGTTTGCGCTTGAGCTTCGGGAAGTGGGACGTCTCGACAAATCGGACGGTCTTCCCGGTGCGGAAATCGTCGCCTATGTTCCCGGGCAGAAAATTCTTGTCGTCGCATCGGGCGATGAAGAACTTTCCGTGGTTTCCCTAAGCGATCCGGCAAAGCCCCAGGTGCTGGACATCCTGACTTTTCGCGGAGAAGTTCCGAGCGTCGCCGCTTACCGGGACCTTGTCGCTGTCGCCGAGACGAACATTCCGAAAACATCGCCCGGATTCGTTCACCTGTATCGGGTTCAGGACAAGAAGCTGGCAAGGATTCGAAGCTTTTCGACCGGTGCGCATCCCGACATGGTAGCCTTTGCGCCAGACGGAAAAACGATTCTTGTCGCCTGCGAAGGGGAAATCGACGAGGATACGCACGAAGATCCCGAGGGGAGTATCGGACTTGTCGATTTGTCGGAAGGAGTGGAACGCGCGACGGCGCAGGAATTGACCTTTGCGGCTTTTGACAGTCTTTCCCTCGCAAGTTCCGGGGTGAGGCTCGGCGGTCCCGGCAGCTACCTGCAAAACCTGGAACCCGAATATATCGCCTTTTCTCCCGACGGAAATCTTGCCTTCGTCGCGCTCCAGGAAAACAACGCGATAGCGAAAATCGATGTCCGAAAAAAGACTGTCGAAAAAATCTGGGGTCTAGGCTCGGTCGATCATTCCGTAAAAGGAAACGGATTCGACTATCGGGACGACGGGAAGATCTCGATTGAACAGGCTCCGATTCGGGGCGAGCTCCAGCCGGATGGAATCGCCGCGTTTGAATCGGGCGGAAAGCTTTACCTGCTTTCGGCGGATGAAGGCGCAAGCCGGGATCTTTCCTTCTACTCGGACGAGACCCGGGCGGACCTGCTTTTGAAAGCGGGAATCCTGGATGGAAGCGTCTTTACGGAAACGCTCGTGCGGCGGCTCGGGCCTCTCCCTATCGATGCGGAAAATCCCTGTGACGGAAACGAACCGTGTCGCTATCTCAACACGTTCGGGGGACGTTCCATGAGTCTTTTTGACGGCGAAACGGGAAGGCGGCTCTGGAACAGCGGGGAAGTCCTCGAAAAGACGATTGCCGAAAGATACCCGACGCTTTTCAACTGGAACGCCAAGAAGAAAAAGGTCAAGGCCGATGTCCGCAGCAAGAAGAAGGGACCCGAACCGGAAAATGTCACTGTCGGGAAAATTCGCGGAAAGCTTTTTGCCTTTCTGGGACTGGAGCGTTCGAGCGGAATCGCGACATTTTCTCTTGAAAATCCGGAAAAACCGCGTTTGGTAGATTACATGGCGAATGCGAAAGACCGAGGCCCCGAAGGAATCCTCCTTATCCCCGCGGAAGAAAGTCCGCTTTCGGGGGAACCTCTCCTGGTTGTCGGCTACGAATACAGCAAGTCGCTGGTCGTCTATCGGTTTTTTTATTAAATTGCCTCTACCATGAAATTTTTCAAGCTGTCTTTTCATGTCGAAGGTTCCTCGAAGTCGCGCTCTCTGCGGCTTCCCGAATTTTCGAAGCGCATCCTTTGCGCGGGAAAGGCTCTTGTCTTTTTGGGCATTCTTCTGCTCCTTGTCCAGGTCGGCGTACAGTTTTCCTATGGATTCCTGAAAAGCAGGATGATTGGCCATCGCATCGCCTTGTCCGACAGGCTAAGCCGCGAACAAGTGCGCCTAGATTCGTTAAACCGGATGATGGAGTCCCGCTTTGCGAACGAGGATCTGCTCCATTACAAGTTCGGTCTGAACCCGACGGATCGCTCCAGCCGGGAAATGTCCATCGGCGGACCGGAAAGTCCGGAACGACGTCTTTCGAGAGTTGCCCAGCCGATTCTCGACCAGTCCCTTTCGTTAAAGGCGAAAGCGGAGCAGTTCCGCGCGAAGACCCTGGAAAACGAAAGGAACTTTAGGGAAATCGCCGGCTTCGCGGGCCAGCAGTATGCGAACTGGCGGCACATTCCTTCGATATCCCCGACGACGGGTCGCTACGCTTCGGCTTTTGGACATCGCGTCCATCCGATTACGGGCGAAGTCGGAAAAATGCACAACGGCGTAGATATTGCGAACAGCCGCTGGACGCCGATTTACGCGACGGCGGACGGGGTGGTGACTATCGCGCGTCGTAGCGATTCCTTTGGAAACTATGTCGCCCTCGACCACGGAAACGGCTTCGTGACGAAATACGGTCACATGCAGTCCATTTCCGTCAAGCAGGGCCAGCTTATCAAGCGTTATCAGTTATTGGGCTACATGGGCAACACCGGACTTTCCGCCGGCCCTCACCTTCACTACGAGGTCTGGCTGAATTCAAGACCGGAGAACCCGCTTCGCTATATTCTCCCTGGAGAATACGCAATCCAGTAGGCGTTCCTTTTTTTTCGGGACGCCTGCCACCGGAACTTGCGTCTAGACATTCATGAATCTGATTTCCGTGGCGTTTGCCCTTGCCTTGGGGGCGTGTCCGCGCCTTGTCGAAATATTGCCCGATCCTTCCGACGTGGAAGATGCCCGCGGGGAATTTGTCGAAATCCGCCTTCCGCATACCTCGTTTCGCGATACCGTTTCCGTCTATCACGAACGGAAAAAAGTCTGGGAGGGAATGGTCCCCGAAAGCGCGGACCGAATTCTGCTCATCCGCGACACGTCGCTATGCCCGAGTTCCCGAAGTCTCCTTTGCGAAAGTCTCCTGGGAAGCGCATTGCCGAATTCTCGAAAGGATACGTGGAAACTCCAAAGCGGTTCTTGCGAAGATATCGCGGAACTTCCGATACCGAAAGCCGGATATTCGCTTGCGAGAAGCGATACCTCTTCCTTTGCCTGGGAATTTGCCTTGCCGACTCCCGGATTTCCGGATGGAAATTTCGAATCGGGTGTAGAGGATTGCCGCTTGCAAATCGATACGCTTTTTCTGGAGGCTTCGGTCTGGAAAGGCGAGTGGACGCTCCTCGGCTGCGATTCGGCTTGGGTGCGGGCTTCGTTCCGATCGGAAACATCCCTTTCGGAAAATTCGTGGACCGGTCTTCTGGAAAGGGGAGCCCGTTCCCGCTTCGATACGCGTCTTGCGGCAAGGGCGATGGAAATAATCGCGACATGGCCTCCGGACGATGTTCCCGGAAACGATACGCTCGATACGCTGGTGGCTCTTGCCGGAAATTTCCCCGTGCGATTCTCGGAAGTGCATCCGTGCCCGGAAGAAGGCGTTCCGGAGTGGATTGAAATCTATCACGAAGGTTCCCGCGAAATCTCCCTTTCCGGGATGAGCCTATGCGGAAACCGGAACGCGCAAATGCCCGACGCGAAAATCGGAAGCCGAGAAAGCGTAGTCCTTTCCAAGGATACGAACGCGATGCGAAGCTATGTCGGAAACGACGACGTGCGAATTCTCCACGTGAATTTTGGCTATCTGAAAAACGCTTCCGATTCGCTTTATCTGTGCTACGGAGAGGAAAAAGTGGATTCGGTCGGATGGGGAAAGTTTGCGCGAATCCAGGTGCGCTGTCCCTCGGGATTTTCGGCGGGGACGGGCCGCGAGGAAAACAGTCCGGGGTATCAGACGCCGGGAAGTCTCGCTTCGGATGCGAGCGGAGAACTTCCTTTTCGGGTGGAATGGAACGCGCGAATCTTTTCCCGAAAGAACAGGGAAAATCCGCTGATGATTCGGGTCGAAAGCCGCGAAGAGGTTCTTGTGGAATTGATCTCTGGCAAGGGAAGCCTTCTGTGGAAGAAAACGCTAGCCGCGGATGCCGCTGGAAATCGCTGGACGGAAGTCCCGCTTCTCGACAAGGGCTTTCCCGGTCCGAATTTCTTGCGGATTTCGCAAAAGAATTCCGAAAAGCGCATCGGTGTCGTTTTGCGCCCGTGAGGAAGTATGGAAAAAGTTTTCCTTTGCTTTCTGCTCTTTCTGGGAACGCTTTGGGCGGACGTTCGGCTGCCGGAACCCTGGAATCCGGGCTGGTTCGACTTCTTGGGGAAGAATCCGGCGAGGAATGTTTCCGGATTTAAGATCGGGCTTCTCTGGACCGAGCCGATGGAAGGCGTCGATTACGAAGTTTTCGGCCTTTTTTCCGAGTGGGGAAATGGACGTTTCCGGTCCGGCGCGTCCTTTGCGAGTTCCTTTCTCGATTCGCTGTATCGCAGCGAAAATTTTGGCATGGAGGCATCCCTTGCCCTTTCCGCGTTTTCTATCGGCGTGGGTGGGAATGTCGATATCCAGGTGGTTCCCGGCGAAGCGGCCTGGTGGCGGGCAGTGGGCAGAGCGGGAATTTCCTGGAATGGAATCTCTCGGTTCTCGGGGGGACTGTGGGGGAACTTTCCGTCGGATTTCGAACACGGGTCGCTTGCGGGAAATATTTTCTGGATTCCGGGAGAAAAGTTCTGGTGCGAAGCGGCGTTCCTTTATCGGCGTCCTGGCGAACTTCTGGTCGCGCTTGGCGAAAAAATACGGTTGGGCATCTTGGAATTGCAGGGAAGTGTCGCCTATCCGGGCCCGAAGATCGGCGTAGGCCTTGCCGTCGGCATTCAAAACTGGGGGGCTGCCTTTGGGATGCATCGGGATGGGGACTACATGAATTCCAGAATGGGTGGCCTTTTTTACCGAAAATCCCTTGAATCTTTCAAAGCGAAAAGTAAATTTTAGAATACATGCAAGTAAAATGTCTTTTTACTTGACTTCATTTGTTAAATTGTGGCTATGGTTGTGCTGATAATTTTAACTTTGTCGCTTTTGGTGATTCTTGTCTGGATTTCTGTCCAAAATGCGAAATTGAAGAAAAAGATTCGGGTTATCGATACGATAGCCAAAAATACGAAATCCCTGTGGGCTATCCTGGATGTGAAAACGACGCGTGTGACAACCGCTTCGAATTCGCTGCTCAAAATCGTCGGCCTTTCTACCGAGAACGTTTCGAAACACGATCCGCGAGAAGTAATCCATCCCGACGACCTGGAACTTCTAGGGGTTGCGTTTCGCGCCGCTTGCAAGACGAAAGTCTTCGACTCGGTTCGCATTCGCCTGCGCGATATCCGCTATGGTTGGCAATGGTACGAGAACTATGGATTCTTCATGGAAGACGGTTCCCGTCTCCTGTTCTACTGTTCCTATTTTCCGATAAACGACAGAATGCGCATCAGCGAAGAACTGATCGAGACAAAGCGTCGGATGGCCATCATGCTGAACAATTCGTTCAACATCATCTGGACCTTGGACTGTTCTTCAAGGGCGCTGACGCTTCTTACGGACGTTACGCACGAGCGTTTTGGCGTTGACGATTTCAAGGCCGGATTGCTTCCGTCAAACGAGGAATTTTTCCTGAAAGAGGATATCCTGGCATTCCGCAAGATGCTGAACAGCAGGATCGAAGCCCTTTTGAAAAACGGGATGACGCGCGACAAGCCGCAAGGATTTAACGTCCGGGTAAGGAATCGGGACGGCAGCATTGTCAATTTCGTGACTCGCAGCACTCTTGAAAAGAACGACGTGGGACAGTTTGTCCTTTACGGAGTAAGCCGAGTGGCTCTAGATAACGATGAATTTCATTGAATCGGCTTTTGAAGAGGCCCTGTCGGCGGTAGGGATTTCCTTTCCCAATCCGGCGGTCGGGGCGGTCGTCGTGAAGGACGGCGCGATTGTCGGTCGCGGGCACACGCAAGTCGTGCACGGTCCCCATGCGGAAGTGATGGCTCTTCGGAATGCGGGCGAAGCGGCGAAAGGCGCAACCTTGTATGTGACGCTTGAACCTTGCTGCCACTTTGGCCGTACGCCGCCGTGTACAAACGCTATCATCGCGGCGGGAATCCGCAATGTCTTCTTTGCCCATCGGGACCCCAATCCGCTTGTCCTTGGCAAGAGCGAAAAGGTCCTTTCGGATGCGGGAATCGCTTCCCTATGCGTGGATACGCCAAGGGAATACCTTTCTTTCTATGAAGCGTATGATTACTTTGTACGAACCGGGCGGACTTTTGTCGAATGCAAGATCGCGGAGACGGCGGATGGCTTTATCGCGAGCGCTTTGGGAAGCCCGGTGCGCATAACGGGTCGGGCCGCGGACAGATGGACCGCCAGATGGCGGCGTTCGGCGGAATACATTCTCGTTGGCGGGGGAACGGCGAATACGGACAACCCGCGCCTGTCGGTGCGCGGAGTCGCGGGAAATAGCCCGCATCGGTCTGTTCTTTGCGGAAATCAAAAGCTTCGGGCGGATTTGCATCTTTTTGAAAATCCGTCGGACAAGACGATTGTCTTTAGCCGCGCTCTCCAGGAAGAGGTTTCGTCTGTCGCCGACATTCGCCTTTTAGCCTCTGACGACTTTGATGAAAACTGGAAAAGGGTCCTGGATGATTTTTCGCGGATGGGAGTCCATCGACTGGTGGTTGAACCGGGAAGAACGCTTGCCCAAAAGATCCTGAAGTCTAAAATGTGGAACCGCTTCCATGTGATTCGTTCTCCGCAGAAGATGAAAAACGGTCTCGCTTGGCGGACAGGCATCGAACCGGACTTTTGCCTTTCCGAAGACCTGGACGGAGATCTTCTTTTCCTTTCAAGAAATGAACCGGATTTTCAATAGACGACGAGGAACGGCGTCGCCTTGTTCCTCGCCCCGGCTCGGAAGAAGTAAAGTCCGGGAGCCATCCGTTCCCGAATTTCTTCGGCTCGTACGCAGAGGCTCGTTCCCGTGTAGGAAAATCTGTGGACGAGTTTCCCCGCGCGGGTACGGATTTCGAGAAAACGTTTCGTTGCGGGGAGAGAAGCAAAGCAGAGCGGCGTTTCGCCTCGCCATGGGTTCGGGTAGCTGCGCATCGGGAGCGAATCCGTCCTTACCGTGCCGCTAGAAACGTCCCGCAACCTGGAGAGGACAAGAACCGCGTTTTCCGCCTGGGCGACAAGGGGAGAAAGTCCTGTCCATGAAATCGTGTCCATGGAATAGAAAGTCGTCTTTTGCTTTTTTCCGTATAGGGCGACCGCGGCTTTTCCCTTGAAACTCGAAAGTTCGGGAAAGGAGTCCTGCGTGATCCGGTAGTAGTCGATGGCGGGCGCTTCGAGCGTGACAGGGGAAACCGTCGGCTTCTTTGCAAGAGGCGCGAAAGGCCAATCGGAAAAATCGTCGGTAAAGCGAAACGACGAATCGGAAAAGTCGGCGCGAATACCCGAAAAGAAAAGCTTCTGGGCGAAATCGGCAAAGGCTGAATCCGGATCGAGATTTCGGGAGACTAGTTCCTTGGCATAAACGGTTTCGAAGCTAGAATCCGGCATGGAAGAAAAACGCTCCCACAGCCTGGTGTCGAAATTTTCGTTCCAGGCGTTTAGGTTGTAAAGTCCCCAGACGGCAATGCCGTAATTCGAAGAGGCCCAGTCGAAAGAGATCCCCGTGGAGTTGAAAAAGGACGGCAGATAGATCCAGTAGTCGTCGGCATCGGGCGAGGCGATTTCTTCGAGCGCGGTCGCGGACGCTTCGAACCAGTAGGAATCGTATTCGATAAAATCGACATATGTCGCCTGGATGGCGTGGTAAAGTTCGTGTGCGGCAGTGGTGCGAAGCGCAAGCCCGTAGTCTTTCGAATAGTTTTTCCCGGTCAAGTCGTTCGTGACGGGAACTGTCGCCTGGGCGTAACGGCAAGACGAACCGGAAATTTCCTTGGTGGAGGGATTGCTCGCGTCCGGGTAAAGAAAGTCGTTGTCGATGATGATTTCCGTTGCCGCGGGATTCAGGACATCGGAGGGAAAGGTCAGTCCCATGCAGGCCGTGCAGAAACCGCCCAGGAGTTCCGCGTTATCGCGTACGAGGCTAATGTCGATAACCTCTACCGGGTACAGGTCGCTGTCGCCGCTCTTTTGAAAATGCCATGTCGGGTTTGTGCCCACCGGCTTTCTTGTTCCATGTTTTTGAACGTGAAAGTTCCAGGCGAATTCCAGGACGCCTGCGAGCGAATCGATCCAGGTTTCGGTGGTCTTGTGCGGACCTTCGAGAACATAGTAGATTCGAAAGTGGGCCGTCTTTCGTTCCTTGACCGCCGACGTGTCGTAGTAGAATTCCGGGTCGCAGCTTGTCGAGGAAACGCTCGCTGTCCGCGCAGCCGCTTTCGGGGATTTGGCGTTTCGCAAATGTTCTTGAATCTGTCCCGTTCCGCAAAACGGACTTGCGAACGCCTCGAAGGCGAAAAGCGTCAAAAATCCGATCGACTTCCAGAACAAGGTTTTCATGGGCGATGCTTCATCGATTTCCAGAGGATTTCCCTGGCCTGGGCTTCGAGTATCGGGTCGTCTTCGACAGTCCTTTGCAGATATGGCTTGGTGCGGGCGTCGATGATTAGCGGGGCTTCGCATTTCCAGTGCTTTTGATCGAAACCGGAATTCGCTCCGTAAATGTCCCTTGCCGGATCGCTGCGCGTAAAGGTGACCCAGAGCCAGTTGTCGAGGGTCCTTGCCGTAAAGGAAGAATCGTCCGCCACGGTAACAAGCGGAAACCTTTCGCGAGAGTTCCAGCGGGAAAGCGAATGGGCCAGTTCATCGATGCTTGCGCGAGAACTTCCCTGGATTACGGCTACCCCCGGAAAGACAGTACGCGGGTTCGAAAATCCCTCCGGAAGGGATAGTTCCGAGATTCCGTCATCCGGGGAATGTCCGAGCTGTCGGATAGGCGAACCAACCGCCGCGATGATGACTTTTGAACCGTGATTGAGCCTTTTCCCGGAATAGTCCAGCGTATCGATGGTCGTTTCCGTCTGAAAATGAATATCCCTGTCCAGGTGAACGCGCTCCAGGATATGTACAAGGTAATCGACGATATTTTGCGTATCGAGGCGACTGGAATCTTCCCTGGCGGCGATGAAGAGATACTTGGAAAGGGAAACCTGGTTGTAACCCAAAAGCGCGTTCGCTTCCTTGAGCAGTTCCATCGGCTCGCGCTCCGAAAGATACGGCGTGTAGCGTTCCTTTCCGATTGCGAGGAGTAGCGGATGGACGCCGGCGGCGTCAACGGAATTCATTTCGCAGATTCCCGGCAGAGATTCCGGTACGATCGGTCGCACCAGTTCTCCGATCAGCTTGCCGAAAACGGAATCCTCCTGGGGCGGCCTGCCGACCGTCGTAAAGGGAAAAATCGCGTTTTTCTTGCAGAAAAGCTTTTTGACGCGAAGGTAGGGAAATTCGTGCCTTGCGGAATAGTAGCCGATATGGTCGCCAAAAGGTCCTTCGGGCTTGAGATCCGGAGCGACTTCTCCGAGAATGCAGAAATCCGCGTCGGACGAAACTTTCCAGCCGTCGAAGTCCCTGTAGCGAAACGCCCTTCCGCCGAGAAGTCCCGCAAAAGTCAGTTCGGAAAGTTCGGGCGGCATCGGCATGATCGCGGCGAGGGTATGCGCCGGCGGGCCTCCGAGAAAGACGCTGACCTTGAGCGGTTCGTTCTTTTCCATGGCCGCTTCGTGGTGCCTTGCGATGTCGCGTTCGATCTGGTAGTGCAGACCGCATTCCCTGTTTGGAACGTAGTCGTTTCCCGAAATCTGGATGCGGTACATGCCCAGGTTGGACTTCAGGATATTGAGTTCACCGGGCATTTGCGAAAAGACCTGCGGCAAGGTCAGGAAGGCACCGCCGTCTTCCCTGTGCAGTCGGATTTGCGGCAATCGGTCCAGAGTGGTCGTCTCGGCGAGAACCGGGGCGAAGAGGCTTTTGCGGGGAAGTGCGGAAAGTCCTATTCCGGGAAGGGTCGCGAAACGCGCGGGACTCTTCAGGATGGAAATCGGGTCGGCGTGAAAGGCGATGGCCGTTTCGGCTTTTTTCCATGTATCGCGAAAAAGAAGGCGAGCGCGTTCCATCGTTCCAAAAATGTTGGCTGCGGCTCGGAATGGAGAATCCTTGACGCGTTCGAAAAGAAGCGCCGGCATGGATTCTCTCGTGGCTATCTCCGCCATCTTGGGCATGAGCAGGTCGGGAGAAACTTCTTCTTTGATACGGAGAAGCATTCCGTGCCTTTCGAGATCCTGAAGCGCCGCTTCGAGCGAAGGGTATGACATGAAATTTCGCGCTAGCCCGCGGAAAGGCTTTCGGAAGAGAAAGCCTGGAAAGATTCGGTCTTTCGGCGGGATTCGAAGGCGTTTCTTGCCTGGACGAGCGCTTTTCGAGAAGAAAACGCGTATCGGATTTTCGCTCTTTCTAGCGCGCTTTCCAGATCGGGAGATTCGCCGTTAAAGAGGATTTCGTCCGTGCATTCCAGGAGATTTTCCGAAACGGTCTGCCCGTGTGTCACGGAGAATGCGGTGAAAGGTCCCTGCCTTAGTTCCGCGCGCCACGAAGAACCTTCGATTCTCGACACGAGGCATTTCCACTGGACGGTCTGAAATCCGGAAACGAGACGGAACGTGACGGAAGCGCCTATTTGCAAATCGTCGTCGATCCGAAAGAACAGAGACGGATTTTCTTCGACGGAAACTTGCAGGGGAAAGACGCGGAGAAGTTCGTCCGCTTCGTGTTCCTGGATCCGAAATCCCGATGTCTGAAAAAGGTTTCCCATCTTCTATAAAGATAGTAAAATTGCGCGCCACCAGGCGAAAAGGAAAAAGGCGAAGAAGAAAATCCAGGCGATCAGATCCCGGATGCCCGTGGGACATCCCCAGAGGAGAACCCTTTTCCTGGGAAGAAATCCTACGCCGATTCCCAGCAAGAGTCCATAGAAATGCGCAAGGATATCCGAATGTTCCCCGATTCCGAGAAAGACGGCAAGTAGAATTGCCGCGCAGAGGGGGGCGAACCTTCGCAGGATTCCGCGGGATTCCCTGGGGACGAGCCGAAATTCGACGGTCGCGAGCGCGCCGAGCGCGCAGAAGACAAATGTCGAAAATCCGAGCGAACGGAAATCCGAGCGAACCGAACAGGCGACAAGGAAATTGGCGATGGACGACGCGACAGCTAGCGGAAACGCAATGCGGGAGAGCGGCATTCGAAAGGCGAGAAGGTTCAGGACGATATAGCCCGAAACGAGGTTTGAAACCAGATGGTGCGCATCGCCGTGTAGCGTCAGCGCGGTGATGGGACGCCACCAGTCGCCGGCAAGGATCTTTTCCGCATCGGAAACGCCCGAATGGTAAAAGCGGCTGCCATGGCTAGAAAACTGGAGTATGGTGAAGATGGAGGGGACAAGCAGAACGATCAGCGGAGAAATGGCAAGGCGGAGCGCGAGAGGGGGATTTTCCTCGCGAGGAGGGTTTTCCTTTTGAAACAGGGCTATCTGTTCTTCGGCGGAATCGAGCAGATCGAAACGGACCGCGATGAGGTAGGGTCCGCGGTCGTCGCGGCGAATGTGATGCGGAATTCCCTGGCTTGCGAGAACGAGGCTGTAATCGCGAATCTGTTCGTAATCTCCGATGGCCGCGATGCGTTCAAGTTCAGATTCCCGGGCGATTTGACTGAGGAGGAGTCTCCTGAAAACGGTCGGCGTGCGCATCGCTAGCCGTCGCAAGAAAAGTTCAAGTCTCTGCGATAAGGTTCAAAGCCCGCTTGCCGGATAAAGGCTTCGGCTTCGGCGATGCTCTGGATCCCGTTAGACTTCAGCACGTTTTCTTCGAGGACGATACTGTTGATGTCGTCCGCTCCGGCGTGAAGTCCAAGTTCCCCGATTTGCTTTCCCATTCCGAGCACGGAAACTTCGATATGTCGGATGTTGTCGAGATAGAGTCGCGAAAGTCCGAGAACCTTCAGGTATTCCATCGGAGATACGTGGCGAATCGGGAAACGGTCGGTCTGCGGCTGGAATGTCCAGGCGACAAAGCTTTTCACTCCGCCCGTCTCGTCTTGCAGCGAACGGACAAGTTCCAGGTGCGTGACGACATCCTCAACCGTTTCCATGGAGCCGATGACGATGTTCGCGCTGCCGGGAAGACCGTTCTTCTGGCAGACGGCAAGGGTGTCTCTCCATTCGATGGCGCTGAGCTTTTTGGGGCTGAGCCGTTTTCGGATATTGTCGGAAAGGATTTCGGCTCCCGCTCCGGGAACGGAAGAAAGTCCGGCCTCCTTCAGGATGCCGAGCAGCCCGTCGAGCGAGAGCCTGTGCGCATTTGCGATGTGTACAAGTTCAACTGGCGAGAATCCGCGGACGCTCATCCCGAGTTCCCGGGTGAGCATCTTCAAGACATCCGTGTAGTAGGAAATCGGGAGCGATTCGTTTACGCCGCCCTGTAGAAAAATCTGGTCCGCGCCAAGGCGCTTGGCTTCTTCGGCCTTTTGACGGATTTTTTCCAGGGAAAGCGTATAGGCTCCGCGTTCATCGGCCTTTCGGGAAAAGGCGCAGAAGTCGCATCCGATGGAACAGACGTTCGTGTAATTGACAATCCGATAGACCGTATAGCCGACGCGCTTACCCGGAAGCCTTTCGTTTCGCGCGTCATCCGCCGTCTTGACGACCTCCGTCCAATCCGCGTTCCTTAGAATCTCTACCGCCTCTTCGGGCGAGAGGCGTCTTCCTTCGAGAGTTTTTTGGAGCAGCGGATGCATCTTACATCGTGCGGACGGGGAAAAGCCCGAGCAAATCCAGAACGTCTTCCAGCACGGTCTGCGTGCATTTGACGAGGAAAAGCCTGGACTTCTCTTCGGAACTTCCCAGAACGCGATCTTCGTGGATGAACTTGTGTGCCGCGCCGGCGATATCGAGCGCGTATTGGGCAAGAACGCAAGGCTCGTCCGATTCGACCGATTGGCGGATTCTCTCCGCCTTTTGGGCGAGAACCTTGACCAGTTCGTAAGCGTTGTCGTCTTCGAGCTGGCTGTAGTCCACATCCTTGGCGGAAACTTCGTAACCGGCCTTGCGCATGATGCTGCAGAGCCGGACATGGGCGTTCTGTACATAGGGGCCTGTCGCCCCTTCGAAGCTCAGCGCGGAATCCCAGTCGAACTTGACATCCATCAGACGGTGGTTCTTGAGATCGTTGAACGTAAGGGCGCTGATACCGATTTGCCGGGCTATCAGTTCCTTGTTCTCCAGATCCGGATTTTTCTTGTCGATAAATTCGAGGATCTTTTGCTGGGCGGCTTCGATGACGTCGCGGAGAAGCTTTGCCTTGCCGGTACGCGTCTTTCCCTTTTCCCACTTGCCGTCGATGAAGTTGAGAATTACGCCGAACGGAATGTGGACGAGCGTATCGTACCATTCCCGTCCCATCTTCTTGAGAACGAGCTTGACCTGTCTAAAGTGGAGCGCCTGGCCCAGGTCCACGACATAGAGACACTTGTCGAAATCGTATTCCTTCTTTCGGTAGATCGCTGCGGCGAGATCGCGGGTCGCGTAGAGCGTACTGCCGTCGCTTTTGCGGATAAGGCACGGGTTCAGCTTGTAGTCGTCGAGCTTTACCACGTCGCGTTCTTCGCTGCGTTCGAGGAGGCCTTTCGCTTCGAGTTCCTCGATGACCGCGGGCATCTTGTCTTCGTAGAACGATTCGCCGGTGTAATGGTCGAAATCGACGCCCATCATCCTGTAGATGCGCATCAGTTCCTTGAGCGTCGCGGCACGGAACGCAAGCCACAGCCTGTGATACTGGGCGTTTCCCCGTTCAAGTTCCGCAAAGGCCCTTCTCGCATCGTCTTCGAGAGATGGCTCCGCCTCTGCCGCCTTGGAAAAGCTCGCGTAGAGGATGTTCAGCTCCTTGACGGTCAGGCTTTCGAGCGTCGCGTCGTCCGTCGGGCGATTCTCCCGCAGATACATGACGATGAGCTTGCCAAAGGCGGTCCCCCAGTCTCCGAGATGATTGATCCGTTCGACTTTGTAGCCGCTTGCCTTGTAAATGCGCGCAAGGCTGTTGCCAATCATGGTCGAACGCAAGTGGTGGAAGGCGAGTTCCTTGCCGATGTTCGGGGAACTGTAGTCGATACAGACGGTCTTGCCGTTTGGGCTTGCGTGGCCGTAATCGATTCCCTTCTCGGAAATTTCTTCTAGAATGGACTTGGCGAGAAAGTTCCGGTCGATAAAGAAGTTCAGATAGCCGGCGACCGCTTCGACCTTGGAGAGGCCTTCGGGCAGCTGGATTTTTTCGGCGAGTTCTTCGGCGATGAGTTTCGGGGCCTTGCGCATGGTTCGTGCCAAGGCGAAACAGGGAAGAGAAAAGTTGCCGTGTTCCGTGTCGGCAGGGATGGTGAGCAGTTTTTTCGCCTGCTCGTAGTCGAAGGCTCCCGTTGCGGCGACAGACTTCGCTATTTCGACATCAAACGAGTTCATTTTCGATTTTTACCTTTTTCGCTTTTGTCCGGATAAAGTCCTTTTCTTCGAGCTTTGCAATCGTGGCGTCGCCGTAGAGTTTGTCAAAGGCGAGTTCTTCGCGCTTGCTTTCCTCGAAAAGCTGGACAATCAGGTCGAATCCCGCGTCGAACACGGCCCAGCGCATATTGATGCCCGGCTTGTACTCCGTCCGATAGGGCATTTCCCTCGCCTTGAAGTCCTTGGAAAGCGCATCGAGAATCGCCTGCATCTGGGCCTCGCTTTCGCAAGTGGCGAGAATCATGAAGTCGGAAGTTTCCGAAATTCCCTGGAGATCCAGAAGTTCCAGATTCAGGGCGCGCAGCTCGAAAAGGGTGGTTGCGGCCATTTGGACCGCTTCCGTATAGGCGGACTTCCTGGCGGATTTTTTTTGCGCGGCTTTCTTTACCGCATCCGTTTTCCTTGCCGAGGTCTTTGTCGCCTTGGAAACCTTGGCCTTTGTGGTGGCCTTCGTCGCGGTCTTTCGTGTGGTTGTCTTTTTTGTGGTCGTCTTGGCTGTTGTCATTTGGAACCTGCCTGAATTATTTTTTCGAAGTCCTTGCCCACATAGACCGTCGCGTCGAAGAGAACCCGCTTGTTCTGGAGCGGAATGACGTTTTCGGTGTGAAGGGCCGTGGCGAGAGCTTCGGCCCCTGCCCAATGCGGATTGCGAAGCGCGATGATCGTCTCCTCGTAATTCCAGAGCCTTTCGTTGCTCATTTCGAGCACGTCAAATCCCTGGGAACGCAGATAGTCGCGCATCTTGGCTGCCGCTCCGGGAATGCCGCTGGAATTCAACACCTGGATGTCACCGGGCGTTTCGCGTATTTCCTGGACAATCGGCGCTTCTTCCTTGCAGGAAAGCAAGATTCCCGCAAGGCTTAGCAAGGGCAAGATTTTTCTGGCTAGAGAAAATGTCACGCGGTAAATATAGCGATTTATAGCGGCCTGTTCCGGGAATCGACCTTGACGATTGTCGGATTCCAGCACTTCGCTTCTTCCGGCGTGAGGGCTACGTAGGAAACGATGATGACGAGATCGCCCTTTTGGACCATTCGGGCTGCGGCGCCGTTTAGGCATATCGTTCCCGAGTCCCGTTCCCCTTCGATTACATAGGTGTCGAAGCGCGCGCCGTTGTTGATGTCGAGAATCCCGACCTTTTCGAAAGGGAGAATTCCGGACGCATCCATCAAGGCTCTGTCTAGCGTGATGGAGCCTTCGTAATTCAGGTTCGCGTCGGTCACCGTAGCGCGATGAATTTTGCACTTGAGAAGTTCGATTTGCATCTTTTCTAGAAACGCAGTTGCAAGATACCGGCGACGCCTCGGTCGAGATTCGGTCCAATGCCCAGACTGAAACGGTTCGCGTCGGGATTGTTGCTCCACTGCGTCCCGAAGAATGCGTCGGCAAAGGACCAGACGTGTGCCCCGAGGACAGGTATCAGCCAATAGACCCACGTATTGTCGTAGTCGTCGCTGTTGATGGCAAAGTAGGTGAGACCGGCAACGCCGACCACCCAGAGAGCGTCCATCCAGATAGCCTTGACGGTTTCTTCGTGTTTCCACTGGTAGAACGAGGGAATCGCGAGGGAAATGTAGGCGTAATTCTGTTCGCCGGCGTGGTTTCGATAAGTCCGGTCGATATCGGAATCTTCGAGACCGTTCGCGCGTTCGCCGAGCCAGCTTTCCTCGGTCACACCGAGACGTTTCCAAGGTTCCTGGAGGTATTCGGACGGGCGAACGCCCAGTTCGGTCAGCTGGGTAAGCTTGTCGCGGCTCATGCCGCTTTCCTTCGCCTGCTGGAATTCCCACTGGGTGAGGCCCACGGCTTCGTAGTCAAAACCCGCCCATTCGCTCGACGATGCGTTCAGCGTGCCGACATCGGATGTCGCTTCGGGGGCGTTAGGGTCGTCCGCGCTGTAATAGTTGGCGCCTTCGGTATCTTCTGCCGGGGCGTAATAGGAAGTGTTCCCGTTTTCGGAAGAGTATGTTTCAAAATCATCCTGCGCAAACGAAGCTGTTGCGACAAATAGGCAGGCGCAAAGAATTTTGAAAGCTATTTTCATGGTTCCTCGGCAATTCGATAATGCCGGGGGAGGGAATCGAACCCTCACAGAGTTGCCTCTACTGGATTTTGAGTCCAGCGCGTCTACCAATTTCACCACCCCGGCAAGGGCGTGTTTCAAATATAGAACTGTTTTATGGATTTAGAACCGGCTCTTGAAAAGATTTCCGCATTTTTACGGGCTGAAATTCCAGATTGAGCGGTTCGAGCTTGCCTTTTCCGTATTCGATCGCCTGTTCGCGGGTTTCGAACTCCCCGACATGAACCAGGTAGAGCGTACGTTCTTCCGTTCTGGATTCCTGTATCGCTACTTCCAGCTTTTTCGCCCGAAGTGAGTTTGCGAGCATTTCGGCGTTGGAAGCGATGCCGAAAGCGCCGACTTGCAGCGACCATTCCTTGGCAGATGCGACGCTCGAGCTGGAAACCTCGCTTGCGGATTCCTTCGGCCCTGAAGAAGACGATTCGATCTGGGGACTTTCCGCGGACGAACTCGAAAGATTCCCGCTTGACGAACTTGGACCGGCAGTGGCGGAGCTTTCCTTTGGCGCTCCGGATTTCGCGCGTTCGATTTCCGCGCACAGGCTTTGGACGGAATCGATCGGGCTTGCCTTGTAGAGGCTCTGGCAGACTTGGAAAATGACGGCGAGCTGTCGCGGTTCCGCCTTGGCGAAAGCCGTCTTGAGGCTTCGGAAAGAGAGATCCGGGCGCTTGAGGTAAAGTTCGAACTGGGCGCGCGTCATGTAGAGATCCGAAAAGACGGGGAGCGAATCCGGCGTGGCGAATATCAGGCTGTCGAGCTTTTTTCTAGCGAGGGAAAAGTCCTTGGCGTTTCCGGCCTGGGAACGGGCGAGCACTCCCCATAGCGCGCATTCGGAACGCTCTTTCGCCCCGAGAGAGGGACAGGCTGCTTCGAAGGATTCCGCCGCGCGAATCCAGTCGCCGGATATGTAGGCCTTTTGGGCGTCTTCGACGGTTACAGCCAGGACGCTTTCGAAAAAAAGCGCGACCGCGAACAGGCATACGGAATAAAAACGCATCGCTTCTCCTTATTCTCCGACAGGCGTTCCGCGAAGGGTCCATCCGCGGACATCGTCGATATGGCATTTGACGTAATCGCCCGGTCTAGCCGTCTGGGACTTGATGACGACTTTCTTGAAACTGCCGGTCTTGCCGACCCATTCGCTTGGATCCTTGGAGGATGGGCCTTCGATTAGAATTTCCTCGGTGCGACCGATCATCTGCCTGTTGCGCTCTAGAGTTATCGCGTTTTGCAGCTCGACCAGCCTTTCGAGGCGTTTCTGCTTTTGGCTTTCGTCGAGCGTTTCGGCTTCCTTTGCGCTTTCGGTGCCTTCGCGCGGGCTGTAGATGAACATGAACGCCGCGTCGAACTGGGCTTCCCTGACAGCGGAAAGGGTCGCTTCGAAATCTTCTTCGGTTTCCCCGACAAAGCCTGCGATGATGTCAGTCGTCAGTCCGTAGAACGGATTCTTGCCGCGGAACTTTTCGAGAATCCGCATGAATTCATCGACCGTATAGCGGCGCCGCATCTTCTTTAGAATCGGATCGCTTCCGCTTTGGAGCGGAATGTGCGCATGGGGGCAGATTCCGGGCGTCCCTTGCAGGACTTCGACAAGCTTTTCCGTGTAGAATTTCGGGTGCGGACTCATGAAGCGAATTCGTCGGATTCCTTTCACTTCCGAAATCCTGAGCAGCAGGTCGGCAAAGTCCGTGTTCCTTTCCCGGTAGGCGTTGACCGTCTGGCCGAGCAGGCAGATTTCGGACACGCCGCGTTCGCTTGCCGCTTCGACTTCCCGGATGACATCGCTTGCGTCGCGATACTTTTCCCGTCCGCGGACATAGGGGACGATGCAGTAGCTACACCGGAAATTGCAACCCCGCTGGATAGTGACATAGGCGGAAAACGGGTGCGAAAGCTTTGCGTATTCGCCAAGATAGTTTTCCTCGTCGTCAAAGCCCGTGACTATCCGCTTCGAAAGCGTCCGCCGGTTTACGGCGAGCGGATGGGGAAAGAGCAGCTCGGGAATCTTGCCATACTGGTCCGGACCGATGACATAATCGACGCAATCGACCTGTTCGATTAGGCGCGCGCCCAGGTGTTCCGCCATGCAGCCTGTCACGACGAACTTTATCCACGGACGGTGCTTCTTGAAGAACTTCATCTTGGATATTCGGGCCTTGGCGCTTTCTTCCGCCTTTTCCCGGACGGAGCAAGTGTTAAAGAAGAACAGGTCCGCTTCTTCGGGGTCTTCGGTGGGAAGGCAACCGTTCCTTTCGAGCATCGACGCGATGAGCGCGGAGTCGTACTCGTTCATCTGGCAACCGTAGGTATCGATCAGGTAGCGGGTCGGCATCGTTAGAACTGCAGATTCTTGAGGTCCGAAAAATCGGAAATGGAGTAGGTCGGTTCAACGGGGGCAAAGCTCGAGCGTTTGCCAAAACCGTTTTCGATGAAGACGCTGTCTATCCTTGCGTTTTTCGCTCCGAGGATATCCGGCGCATCGTCTCCGACCATGACCGCTTCCTCCCTGGGAACGCCTGTTTCCTTGAGAACCTTCAGGAAGGGTTCCGCAGCCGGCTTGCGTTCGGAAACCGTATCGCCGAAGGCAAAGGCGCTAAAGCAGGATTCGATTCCGAAGTGCCTTAAAAGCGCGATTCCCGGGGCTTGCGGCTTGTTTGTCGCGAGAGCCTTTTTCGCGGGAAAGTTCTTCAGGAAATCGACGACGCCCGGATAGGGGACGGTCGCTTCTTCGCAATGTTCGGCGTAAAATTCGCTGTAGCATCTGTGCACTTCTTCGAGCGGAGCGTCCGCCCCTTCCAGGGAACGCTCGATAAGCTTCAGGGAACCGTTTCCGATATAGCTTCTGATCTTTTCCGTCGAGAGCGTCTTGAGGCCGAATTCGGCGAGAGCGTGGTTCACGGCGACACTCAAATCGCCTAGCGTATTGAACAGCGTTCCGTCCATGTCGAAGATGTAGAGCGATTTCTTTTTCATCAAGGTCAAATCTAGCAATTTCGTTTTTTGCGTTTTGTTATCTTGGACTCCATGGAACGGAAATTCATTCTCTGCTACCACGATTTTTCGGCAAGAAACTTTCGAGAGGCTTCGGAGCATGTTCGCCTGCTGTCGGATGCCGTCGAAGGGCCGATTGCGATTGCGGTGATCCCTTCGACGGAGAATGTTCGTGAAACCGACGCCCTTGCCTTTGAAAACGAGGTCGTACGCTTGAATAATCTTGGGTACGAACTACTTTTGCACGGGGCGAGGCATCTTGCCGATCGCTCTTCTGCCCGAAGCGTTATCGGGAAAGCGGCTCTTCTCCTGACAGGCGGAGAAGCGGAATTTGCCGGGCTTTGCGAACGGGATTCCCTTGCCCTGCTCGAGCTGTCGATGAAATTCTGGAACGCCCTTTCGCTTTCGTCGCCTTCGGGATTCGTTCCTCCGGCGTGGTATGGAAATCCCTCCTTGAAAAGGCAGGTTCTGGAAAGGATCGCATTTTGCGAAGGACGCCTTTTCGTGAACGGAAAGTCCCTGAATCGTCGAAACGTCTTTTCTCCGGCGATAAGCTTTGCGGGACTTCCGGCATGGAGCGTTCCGTTTGTCATGGCTTCGGCGAAAGCTGTCTTGCGCTTTTCGGTCGGTGTTCCGCGCCTCGTGTTTCATCCCGTCGATTTCGAGAATCTAGGCGTAGAAAGAATCCTTTCGCTTGCGAAGAAATTCGCTGCGTGCCGAAAGAGGGTTCTCTATCGGGAGCTTTAGGTCACCTCTAAAAATTCAATTTTCAAAAATTTGGTTGCGACGCTTCGCGCTGGT
>CAVKYI010000004.1:0-145677 GCA_963660435.1 Sodaliphilus sp. | reverse complement strand
CTTCGCTTGGTCTCATTCAAATTTTCTTAACCAAAGCAATTTTTAGAGGTGACCTTGTCTGATATTTTCCGTCGGAAGTCGGCAACTTTGTATATTTTATAAGTATATCAAGAAGGAGTTTTGAACGATGAATCTCGAAAATCTGGACTTGCTTTCCCAAAAGATCGAATCGATGCTCGAAGCGCTCCGCCGTCTAAAAAGCGAAAAGGCGGAAGCGGAAAAGTCGGTTGCCGAAAAAACCGCCGAACTGGAAGACTTGCGGACGGAACTTTCCGAAAAGTCCCGACAGATGGAAACTCTCCAGGGAGAATTGGCAAGCAAGGAATCCGAAGCGGAAACGCTCCGGAAAACGGTTGCCGAACGCGATGCGGAACTGGAGTCCGTAAAGGCGACGCTCTCCGAAAAGGAGACGAAACTTGCCGACATGGACAAGGTGGTGAGCGAACAGGGGAACGAAATCCAGAACGCGCAGGAAAAGTTCCAGAACCTGCTTTCGACGATCGAGAACGAACTCGGAACGGAAATCCCGGTGCAGTCTCCAGGCGAAGAATCGCAAGTTTCCGAGGAACAGTCGAACGGTTCGGCAGGGGAGTCTGCGCAAGCGGATTTTTTCGGCTGAGGTGGTTCGCAGCCACCGATTCGTTTGGCGTCGGAATGAAGGAATGAGGTGACCAATGGACGCTCGGGATTCTTCCCTCCACACAACTCGGGTCGAAATCGGAAACGACCGGTTTCAGATCCAGACGGATCTCACCGATGCGGAACTTTCTGCGATTGTCGCCTACGTGACAAAAAAGGTCGAAGCCTATGTCAAGGCGGACGCTCGGATGGATATGCGCAAGCAGATGCTTCTGATGGCGATGGATATCACCTCGGAACTGTTCGACATGCGTCGTCGCCATGCCCGTTACAAGGAGTTTTATCTGGAAAGCCAGAAAGTGGCGAAAGTTCTCGCCGAAATGCTGTCCGACGAACTCGACAGGCTGCAAGCTACATCACATTTTGACACGTCGATGACAAAAGTGCGGAAATAAAGACAAAAAATACTTGCTTCGAAGGATTTTCCTGTTTATATTGAAAAAGGCATCCTTCGGTAGTTATGCCCGATCTAACAAGATTCAATCAGCTCCGAACTCTTGCCCCGATGTTTATGCCCGGTCTTTTGACCCTGAAAAACAGACGGGCGAGGAGGGCTATCTTTTTTAAAAGAGTAGCTTCGAGCGTATAGACCCGAAGGATGTCTTTTTTTTTTGCACTGGATTGGAGCTTGGCCGATAGTCGAGAGACGGCCCGCTTCTAGATTTTCTGGTAGAGTCGCAATCCGAATTCGGGAAGCTTCGCGACGATCCTGTCGGCGAGAGTCGCGGAAAATTCCTGGTAGTCCATCCATTTCGAATAGGTCGTGAACGCGTAGATTTCCAGGGGAATTCCGTATCCCGTCGCTTCCTTTTCCCTGACGATGAGCCAGCGCGAGACGTCTATTTCGGGGATGGATCGCAGAAAGGCGTCGATGCACAGCCGGAAAGCGGTTAGATTCAGCGGCTTTTCGCCGGGAGCGAGTTTCGAATCGAGATTTTCCAAGGCTTCCGCATATAGCGGATTCTTGGCGAGCTCCTCTCTCTGTGCATCGGAAAGCGTCGCTATGGAACGCGCGTCGATGGGGAGTGTCCGCGTAATGCGCCTTCTTTCGGACTCCTGCATCAGCCGCCAATTCTTGAAAGGCATGGAAACGATGCTGTATGCCGGGAGAATGCTTGTCGTGTTGTCCCAGTTGGTAATCCGGATGCTTGTGAGCGATACGGAGTGGACTATCCCGTTCACGTTTTCCTTTGGGATTTCGATCCAGTCTCCGGTGCGGACAAGATCGAATGTCGCTATCTGGATTCCGGCGGTAAATCCGAGAATGGAGTCCTTGAAAATGAGGATGAATACTGCCGTGAGGGCGCCTAGGCCGGAAAGCAGCATGATGGGACTTTCCCCGGTGATCTGGGAGCCGACAAGAATGGTGCAGACGAGAAATCCGATGAGAAGCGCCGCCTGTCTCACGCCCTGGAGGGGAATTCCCTGTTTGGAAGAATTGACTAGAATGTGGTCCGTTAACGCATGCAGGACGGAATCATATACCCAGAACGCGACGGTAATGATGTAGATGTTGTTCAGCGTAAAGAGAAAATGGTAGAGAAAGGTGGAATGGGGATAGGCATAGGGTAGTCCCAGATAGAGAATGAACCCGGGGATGATGAAAACGGCTCGCTCGGCTGTCCTGTGCTCGACTAGCCTGTCGTCAAACTTGTTCTTGCTCCTTGCCGCGATTTTCTTGAAAAACGGAAGAATCAGATGGCGAGAGACAATCAAGAAAAGAATCGCGATAGAAAAGAGGAAAACAAGCCCTCGATACGTTTCGAAAATATCGTTCATGTCCGCAAGATAGAAAATAATGCTCCTGGGAATTTTGCGTCCAGGAAGAGGTTCCGGGAATATTTCTATCTTATGAGGGTATGGTTTCAAGAAAATCGATATCTCGCTATGTAAAGGCCGCGATGCGGGAATTCGTCATCCCGATTGCCTGCGCGCTGGTCGTCATTCAGTACGTGGTCCAGGCGTTCCAGATTCCGAGCGGTTCCATGGAGGACTCCTTGCTCACGGGCGACTTCATTTTGGGACTCAAGTTTACCTACGGCTCGCCGATACCGTTCACGCATTCGAAGTTTCCTGGCGTGACAAGTCCGAAAAAGGGCGACATCGTCATCTTTCGCTATCCGGGCGACCCTGCCTATCCCGACTACGACTATGCGCGCTACACGCACTTGGCGGATGGGCTGATGTTCGGAAACTTTTACTGGGATTCCAGGCCGCTTCCCGGAAATCCCCGTCTGGTGCACTATGCCGACGGTCCGAAGGATTTTATCAAGCGGTGCGTCGCGACTTCGGGCGATACGATTTCCGTGCAAAACGGCGTACTGTTCCTGAACGGTGTTCCTCGTGAAAAGATTCCCGGAAAGGGAAAGTATTCGGCGTATTTCCGCTCCGCAAGCGCGCGGGATTCGCTAGAACCGGTTCGCATTCCCGCTCCGGGAGACGTTATCGACCTGCAAGGGCTTTCGCTTCCGAGGCTCTGGTGGGTAAAATCCCTGATGACGCAGGAAAACATCGATAAAAAGGTGGAACTCGAACTTTCCCTTTTCGAGGATTCCGTGAAAGTATCAAATCACGTGTTCGAAAATTTCCGAATTCCCGTCGAGAGCGATCGGAGCCTCTTGCTGAACGTGGCGCTTTCGCAGGGGCGCGTCATGGGACAGGGGCTTCGGCAAGGCGACACGATAGCGGGGCGGATGGATTTTGCCTTGCTTGCGAATCTTGCCCGTACGGGGTTCATTCCAAGACTTGACCCGAACGGTAGTTATCCGGGGCTTTCCCGACCGGTGAGCTACGATTATTTCGAAGGGGCGCAACTGGGCGATCTTGCCTATAACGTCTCGCTGGATTCATCGCTTTCCCTCAAGGCGCAAATCCTTGTCGATGGGGTTCCGGTGGAAAGCTACGAAGTGAAGCGCCCCGTTTACTTCATGATGGGCGACAATCGGGACAATTCCGCGGACAGCCGCTACTGGGGATTTGTTTCGCAGAACAATGTCAAGGCGAAGGCCTTTGTCGTCTATTTCTCGTTCGACAATTCCGACGGGGAATTCTCGTTCCGCGATCCGGTTTCGTGGTTCCAGATTCCCTTCAGGATCCGTTATTCTCGGATTGGAAAAGTCATCCATCTGATTGGAGACTGATTGCGGCAAGATGAAATTTCGCTGGTGGGCACTTTTCCTTCTGATCTTGCTTGTCGCTGACTGCGCGACGTCCATTGCGCCGCAGGGTGGGCCGGAAGACAAGTATCCGCCGCGGGTTGCGGGCGTGTTTCCCGCTCCGGGAGCGGTCAACGTACCTCCGGAACTGAATGTACATTTGCAATTTGACGAGTGGATTGCGTCTTCGGTACCGCGGAGTGCCGTGACGATTTCGCCGCCGCTCGAAAAGAGATTGAAGTTCGAAGTCGATGGCGACGAGCTTTTTATCCGTTCGAAGGCGAGGCTCGACGAGAATACGACATACACGCTGACGATTGCGAGCGGGCTCAAGGACTTGCGCGGCAACGCGATTGCGGAGCCTTTTCGCCTGACTTTTTCGACGGGACCGGTCATCGATTCGCTTTCCGTGTCGGGGCGCGTCATGGTGACTTCCGCGATGGTGAAGAAGAAACACTATCCGACGGTGGGGCTTTTCCTGATGGGGAGCGCAGAGCGTTCCGCACACCATTATCTGGAAAAGTTTCGCGATTCCCTGGGCGTAGAGGCGGATTCGCTTCCGAAGCTCACCCGGGAAATTCCCCTGTTTTCGACGCAGACGGATAGCCTTGGGCGTTTTCACCTGGCGGGGCTTAAAGCGGGTCGCTACCGCGTTGTCGCCTTTCTCGACGAGAACGGCAACCAGAAAATCGAACCTTCCGTGGAACTTGCCGGTGTGGGAGAGTTTGACCTGGAGCTTTCGCCGCAGAGCGCGGACACGCTCTGGATAGCTCTTGCCGATCAGGACACGACGCCCGTTTCGCTAGATGCCGTGACGCAGACGGGAAGGGCTTCGCTCTCGGCTAGGTTTTCAAGGAGCATCTTCCTCGACAGCGCGTTTCTCTCCAAGGAAAACTGTGCGCTCTTTTCTCCCGATTCCGAGCGGATTTCTCCGAACTGGATCTACCGCTCGCCAAAAGGCGACGACGTGGAGTTCTACTTCGATTCCCTGGCGAACCGGGATTCTTCCTACACCTTTGCGTGCAAGGCCGGTCGGGATTCTCTGGGTCGTCGGCTTTCCGAAAGGCTTTCGACGCTTTCCATCGACTGGAAGGAGATGAAGGGCGATACGCTTCCGCCGGCAAGGGTCTCGACCGTTCCTGCAAGCGGCGCGAAGAATGTCTTCCCGAAGGATTCCGTCGAAGTCGTCTATGGCAAGCCCGTTGCGGATTCCCTGTTGGATTCACTCCGCGGATGCCTGGTATTTGTCCAGAACAAGGATACGCTTCCCGTGAAGATTGCGAGAAAGGATCCGGTCCGCTTCTTGGTGTTTGGTGACGAGAGGTTCCAGACGGATGCGAAAGTGGAACTCTTGGAACGCTATGCGGATTCGACGCTCTCTTCTCCGGATTCCGCGACGGGAAAGCGCGATACGGTCGTGACGCAGAAGACGCGTGTATGGGTGAAGTTCGAAACGGTCCCGAAGTTGCAGCTTTCGAGCCTTTCGGGAAAGATTCCCGGCGCTTCGACGGGAACTCGGGTGCGCGTTCGCAAGGTCGATTCCGATGTCCTTGTGACGGCGAACTGTACGGTTGACGGGAATTTCCGGATGGATGACCTTATCGAGGGAAAATACCTGATGGAATATTTTCAGACGAAGGATTCCCTGGATACGCCTTATGCCGGAAATCTTTTCGAATTTGACCATGGAATGCCGTGGCGCGCCCTGGCGGATACGCTTGTCATCGAACGTGGCGCAAATACATTGCAAGCAATCGAATCCCGCTTGCCGATCCTTTCGGCGGGCAAGAGAAATGAAGGTACCAGATGAAACCGAACGCGTATATCGCACTAGACCTGGAAACGACCGGGCTTGACTTTGAACACGATGAAATCATCGAAGTCGCCCTGGAACGCTTTGAAAATGGCGAACCGGTGGAAAACAGGGACTTCTTGATCAGGCCCGCGCAAAAGCTTCGCCCATTCATCGCTTCGCTTACCGGAATTTCCGATGCGGATCTGGCGGACAAGCCGGACTTTGCGAGTGTTGCCGGGGAAATCCGGCTGTTTCTGGGCGATTTTCCTCTCGTTGCGCATAACGCTCTGTTCGATACGAAGTTTCTGAAGAATTCCTTTGCCAAGCTGGGAATTTTCATCGATTCGAATCCCGTATTCGATACGCTTGTACTTTCGCGCATCGCGTTCAGGACGGTCCCGAACCATAAGCTGGAAACGCTTGTCTCCTATCTTGACATTCCGCGGGAACGCGCGCACCGAGCGCTCCCCGATGCGGATGCCTGCGGAAAGCTTTTCTGGAAGGCGCTCCGGGAAATCGACACCTTCGATTCGTTTGCGAAGCACCATCTCTATCGGCTTGCGCAGGGAACGGTCTGGGAAAGGATTTTCGAGGATGCCGTTCCATCGCACGAAAGGCTTTCTCCGCTCGATCCGGAAGACATCTCGTCGCCGGCCCGGAATCCGGGCGAATGTTTGCCTCGCGTGAAGGAATTCTTTGCGGAAAACGGGAAGCTTTCGGAGGTGATTCCGAATTACAGATCTCGCGAATCCCAGGCGAACTATGCGGAAGTCGTGGAACGCAACATGTACAAGGGCGGAATCTCGGTTCTCGAAGCGGGAACGGGCATGGGGAAGACTCTCGCTTACCTCCTTCCCGCCGCGCTCAAGGCGGCTTCCGGGGAACGGGTCGTTATCAGCACGGCGACCCGAACGCTCGAAGAACAGCTTGTCCGGCATGATTTCCCGATGATCGCGCCGTTATTCGGAAATAGGATTTCCCCGCTTGTGATGAAGGGACGCGGCAATTACATCTGCCTTCGAAAGTTCGAGGAACATCTCGATTCTCCCGATGTGCTGCTCGCTCCCGACGAGCGCGAATCGTTCATGACTCTCGTTCCCTGGATCGAAAAGACGCGGACTGGCGACGGCAGCGAAAATACGGGATTCAATCTTTCCCGAAATCGTCTGCTGTGGAACAAGTTTGCGAGCGACGCTTCGACGTGCCTTGGCGAGAAGTGTCCCCATTACGGCAAGTGCTTTGGATTGAACGTGCGCAGGCAGGCGGCGAAGTCGAATCTTCTTTTTATCAACCATTCGCTCTTCCTGTCGGATCTTGCCTTGGACTTCGCGCTGCTTCCCGCCTATGACCATATCGTCTTCGACGAAGCGCACCGCTTGCCTTCGATGAGCCATTCCGCTTTCGGAAAGACTGTACGCTTTTTCCGTCTGCGAAACATCACGAAGGTCCTGGTGCATCCGAAGGAACAGGGCAAGGGGCTTGTCGCGGAAATCGAAGCGCAGCTGAGAAATCTGAATGCGGACGTTTCGCTGCTCGAATCCTGCGAGCGGTTGCGGGTCGCCACGGCGGAATGCGAAAAGTCGCTGCATCGGTTCTTTCTCAAGCTCGGCAAGAAGGTTTTCAAGCGCAAGACGGACGGTTTCCGCTTTTCGACGGGAATCTTTGCCGAATACGATACGGATCCGAAGCCCGTTCTCGAAGCGTGCCATTCGGTAAAGGCCATTTCGGAAAGTCTTTCTGCAAGCTTGCGGAATATTCCGGCTCTCTCTCTTCTCGCCCGGAATCTGGAAGGCGCCGCGATGGAAATCGGTCGCTTTGCCGAGGACTTCGGATTTATCGTCATGGCGGGAAAGGATGACTGGGTGTTCTACATGGAAGAACCCGGGAATCCTCATACGCTGATTCTCCGTGCGATTCCGCTTTACCCGGGAAAGCCGTGGACCGAAAAGTTCTATCCGTGGATAAGGAGCGCGACGTTTACCTCGGCGACGCTTTCCGTGCAAGGTTCGTTCGAATACTTCGAGCATCGCATGGGAATGCTCGATCCGACGCTTCCAAAGTCCAGGCAACCGTTTGTTCGCACCTATCCGTCCGATTTTGACGTAAACCGGAATCGTCGAATCGTCATCGCGGATTTTCTGCCGAAGCCGAATGTTCCCGAATACCAGAAGGCACTTGAAAGCGTTCTTTCGGAGATCCTCCCCGAGAACAGGAAAAACGCGCTCGTTCTCTTTACGAGCCTTCTGAGCATGACAAAGGTGCATGACTCGCTTGCGCCTCGTTTTGCCGCAAGGGACAAGCTGCTTCTGTGCCAGCAGATAGACGGCGGCATGGACAGCCTGGTCGAAATGTTTCGGAAAAAACGCGAAGCGTGCCTTCTCGGATGCCAGGTCTTCTGGGAGGGAATCGACCTTCCCGAAAACGCGCTGGAATTGCTCGTCATTCCGAAGCTTCCGTTCCCCAATCCGTCGAATCCCCTGATTGCGAGCCTTTCGGAAAAGATGAAGGCGAAGGGAGAAAACGCGTTTCGGAATCTCTACATTCCCGAAGCCGTTCTGGAACTTCGTCAGGGTCTCGGTCGCCTGATCCGGAGCGAATCCGATTCCGGCGTAGCGCTTTTCCTTGACAACAGGCTTGTCGGCGAGGCTTACGGAAAGAGCTTTACGAAACTCTGGAACGGCAAGCATGAGGTGGCGCACAGTCTCGAAGAATTAAAGTCCCTGCTCGGTCTCTAGAGCGTTAAAATTTCTATCTTTGGCCACTGTTTGTTGGAGATTTTATGCTCGCTGTCAAGGATTTCTTGGATAACATGGCCAAGCCCCAGCTCAAGGAACTGCATGCCAAGGCGTTCGGTTCCAAGGGGTTGCTGAACAATGCGAAGATTCTTTCGGAAACGCTTGGATTCTTTACCGATTCCGCGCGATTTGAAAAATTTTACGTTTCGCTCGAACCGTGGAAACGCCTTTGCCTGTTCCTTATCTACCACAGCGAAAGTCGCGGACTCGAACTTAACGAGTTGCGTCTGGCGGCTCCGGCGAACAAGCGTGACGAAGTCGAACCCTTTCTTCTAGAATCCGCCAAGGGACTTTACCTGTGGCGTTCCAAGACGGAAAAAGGTTCCTATGTCTATCTTGGCTTTGAAGACTTTCTGAAAAGCGTGCTGCTCGCGACGGAAGAATGCGCTCCGGACGAAAAGATGCGCTTCTTCAGCTACGAGGATATGCTCGTCTGGCATCTCTGTCTGGTGCTTTCCTTTGTGCGCCTTGGAAAAATGAAGATGAACGGAACCGGAAATCTGCATCGTCGTTCTATCCAGTTTTGCGAAGAGGCGTTCCGTTATTCCAAAACGCTTTCCGCCGAAGCTTCCCGCGAGGAAATCGTCCTTTTGATGGAATTTCTGTCGGCAAGCGGATGGATTGAACAGCGTGGCATGGACTTATGCGTGACGGATGTCGCGCTGGATTTCTTGAAACACAACGGTTTTCGGCTCAAGAACGAAATTCTCGAGTGGTGGATCAAGCGACGCTTTCACGGATCGAACGATTTTTTCAAGCACGTTCTGTTTTCCATCCGGCGGAACATTTCCGCGATTCATGCGGAACGCATTCTCTGGATATTGGATCCGACTTTCCGGTTGCCTTCCGAAGGCGATGTCCGCTGGTCAGTACTCCCGAAGCCTCTTGCCGAACTTTGGCTTTTGGGGATGCTGGACTTTTCCGTCCATTCGGGGAAGATTGTCGCTGTCCGGCTTTCCACCTGGGCGCAGGAATGGCTTTCCGCCGGTGCGACGCCGATGCTCGGCGCCCAGATTTCGACGCTCCCGAATTTTGAAATGGTCATTTCGGTAAAGAGCGCTCCGCGTGTCCTGTTCATGTCGGCTTGTCTCGCGGACGTGCAGAACGATGAACAGTATCTTCGCTTTTCGATTTCCCGGGACTCCTTCCTGAACGGGTTGAAGACTGGATTTTCAAAGGATTCCGTCGAAAGTTTCGAAGGCTGGATCAGCGCCCCCGCAAATGTGCTCGAAGCGATGCACGAATGGGAAGCGTGCTACTATGATTCCTCGTTCAGTACGGTCCGCGTTCTGAAAATCGACCGGGCGGAAATTCGCGAAGCGCTTGAAAAGTTTGCGCAGTTCATGGAAATGGTCGAAGAGGCGATTCCCGGCTACGGCTTTATCGTCAAGCCGGAATTCGAAGCGAAAATTCGCGATCTTCTGAAGCATTACGGCCTGGAGCCCGCTGTCTCGGCAAGCTCGGTTACGGTGGAGCCCTTTCACAATACGGATTGGAGCAAGGCTTTCTGGTTGCGCTGGACACAAAATGGCGAACCCGATTCCCTATTTAAGCCGGAAATAGACGGAACGTCCGTTTCTGTCGCGCTGGAAACGACCAAGTATGGTGGGGATTTCCAGAAATTTGCCATGGTCGATCTCTTCAAGGTGTTGCGCTATGCGCGTTCTACGGGCGGTTCCCTGGAAGCGAAGCTTTCGAAAAAGGAAGTCAAGAACATGAAACTGCCAAAGCTTCCCGATGAAATTCGATTCAAAGTCGAGTCCTTGCATTTTTCCAAGGTTCCATTTATCGCGAGAATCGTTCTCGAACCGAACGAAACGGCTTTGGAACTGCCGCTCGAATCGATTGCGGAACTCCGGATGGCGCGCACTTGACGGACGAGGCCCGCGATGAGTTTTGTACATCTCCAGCTTCATTCGGAATTTTCGGTTCTCCAGGCTTCTGCCCGGCTTGACGACATCTTTGCCGCCGCGGCTGCGGACAACGCGCCCGCGGTCGCTCTTACCGATCATGGGGCGATGTTCGGCATCCTGGAATTCCAAGAACGCGGAAAGGCACTGAACAAGAAGCGCAAGGAAAAGGGACTTCCGCCGATAAGGACTGTCCTGGGCTGCCATGTCTATATCGAAACGTCCGGCTGCAATCCGAGGGATCCGCAAAGCTTCGAACGCTTGACGCTTCTTGTCGAAAACGAGACGGGCTACTACAACCTTCTCCGCATCGTAAGCTATCGCTACGAGGATTCTTCCCGCTGGTCGGAGACACCTTCGGTGCCGCTTTCTGTCGTGGAGGCGCACTGGGAAGGCCTTATCGCCATTGCCGGAGACTATTTCAGCCGTTACGGTTCAAATGCCGTGGCGGGTCGGGAAGCCCAGGCCAGGGAGTATATCGAATCTCTCGACAAGATTTTCGATAGCGACCATCTGTACCTTTCCCTTTGCGATAACGGAATCCCTCTCCAGAAGACGCTGAACCTGTTCACCGTTTCGCTTGCGAAGGAGCTTTCGCGCGAGCTTGTCGCAGTTGGAGACGTCCATTACATCAAGCGCGAAGATGCCGGTGCGCACAAGGCCTTGCGCTGTATCGCCCTGGTCGAGAAATTCAAGGAATTTACCGATAGGCGGTTTCCGACGGACCAGTTCTATTTTCGTTCCGAGTCGGAAATGCGTTCCCTGTTCGCGGATTTTCCGGAAGCGATCGACAATACGGCGAAAATCGCAGCGCGTTGCCATTTCGAGGTGAAGACGGGTATCGGCGACGATTTCTGGCCGCGTTACCAGATTCCGAAGGAGTTCCTGGCGTCCGAGGAATACAGGGAAATCTACCGGGTGATGGACGAGGAATTTTCAAGGGAATATCCAGGCGCGTTCGAAAAGGCCTCGAAGGAATATCTGAAAAAGTACGAGGACAAGACCATCGAAACCTTCACCGCCGAAGACAGGGAGGCGGTCGAGAAAATCATGGAGCGCGACAAGCTTTGCCGCAAGGGTGGCGATGCGGACGCTTACCTGATCCACCTTTGCAGGGAGCGCCTCGAAAAACGCTATCCCGAAGAAAGACTCCTGTATCCAGAGCGCGGGACGGAAGTGAGCGATCGCGTCTATAAGGAGCTGAACTGCATCCGCAACATGAACGTCGCCGGCTACCTGCTCATCGTGTGGGATTTCATCAACTGGTCGAGAGAACATGGAATTCCCGTGGGACCAGGGCGCGGATCCGCTGCGGGGTCCATCGTCACCTACATCATCGGCATTACGAACATCGACCCGCTCAAGTTCGGACTTCTCTTTGAACGCTTTCTCAACCCGGAGCGAGTTTCCATGCCGGATATCGATACGGACATTGCGGACAGGGATCGCGGTCGCGTCATCGATTACGTGACGCAAAAATATGGAGCGGATTGCGTCGGCCAGATAATCACCTATGGAATGCTCAAGTCCAAGGCCGTCATCAAGGACGTTGCGCGCGTTCTAGGTATTGACCACCGCGAAGCGGGCGCCATCATCAAGCTCTTTCCGCAACGGGTCCTGAACTTCAGTCTCGAGGAAGCGTGGACGGGAAAGACGAAAAAAGGCGCGCCTGTCGCTCCGGACTACGATCCGGCGCCACTTCACTCGTTCATTGAAGGTCGCGAATCCTACCGGGAACTCTGGGATATCGCGCAGCGTCTGGAAGATCTTCCGCGCCAGACCGGCGTGCACGCTTGCGGCGTCGTCATTACGCCGACACCTATCTATAACCTGGCGCCTCTTTACCGGGCTGCTCCCGCGGACACTCCCGTCGTGATGTACGACAAGCACTATTCCGAAACGATCGGGCTTCTCAAGATGGACTTTCTCGGTCTCATCAACCTGTCTATCATCCAGGACACGGTGAACATGGTGAAGAAGACGCACGGCATCGAGATAGACATGGACAAGGTTCCGACGGACGACAAGGAAACGTTCGCGCTTCTCGGCAAGGGAATGACGACGGCGGTTTTCCAGTTCGAATCTCCGGGAATGCAGAAGTATCTGCGCGAACTGAAGCCATCCCGAATCAGCGACCTCATCGCGATGAACGCGCTCTACCGCCCGGGACCCATCGAACAGATTCCGCACTTTATCGCGCGGAAGCTCGGCACGGAAACAATCGACTGCTACCACAAGGACCTGGAGCCTGTTCTCGGGGAAACGTATGGAGTCATCGTCTATCAGGAACAGGTGATGCAGCTTGCGCAGATTCTCGGTGGCTACACGCTCGGCGGCGCAGACAACATCCGTCGAATCATGGCGAAGAAAATGCCGGAAAAGATGGCGAAGCTCGAACCGGAATTCAAGGAAAAGTGCGTCGCGCGCGGCTACGACAAGGCGATGATCCAGAAAGTCTGGGACGCGGTGCTTCCGTTTTGCGGATACGCCTTCAACAAGAGCCATGCGGCGGCGTACGCCTATGTCGCTTACCAGACCGCCTACCTGAAGACTCATTTCGGCCCGGAATACATGGCCGCTTCGATGACGTCGAAGATGGGGAAGACGGAAGACATCGTGACGATCGTCCAGGAATGCAAGCGGATGGGAATCGAGGTGCTTCCGCCGGATATCAATACGTCGCTAGGCGTCTTTTCGGCGAATAAAGGCGGGCAGATTCTTTACGGTCTCGCGGGAATCCGGAATGTAGGACTTCCCGTCATCGAAGATGTCGTCGCGGAACGCGAAGCCCACGGTCCCTACAAGACGCTCTTCGATCTCTGCAAGCGGGTCGGCGACTACCAGACCGCCCAAGCGGAAAAACGTCCTCCGCTAAACCGGAAGGCTCTAGAAAGCCTCGTCATGGCGGGAGCCTTCGACAAGATGTCTCCGACGACTCCTAACCGGCCAACGCTCATGGCAAGTGTCGAAAAGGCGATAGAAGTCGCGAACCGTCACCGCAGGGAACAGGATGCCGGGCAGACGTCCCTGTTCGATCTGATGGGTGGCGGAGAAAAGCCCGAAGTGCGGATGGACGAGACCTACGAGGACGCGCAGCCGTGGGGACTGATGGAACTTCTAAACAAGGAACGCGATGTCCTTGGACTGTATCTTTCGGCGCATCCTCTCGACGAATGCCGACCGGAACTTCGCGGCTTCACCACGAACAGTCTTGCGGAAAGCGAACTCGACGAAATCGTTTCGAAAAATCCCAAGGCGACGGTATGTGTCGGGGGAATCATCACGGGTCTTCGGTCGTTCCAAAGTAAAAAGGACGAAACAAAAACGATGGGATCCGGGACATTGCAGGATTTCCAGGGCGAAATATCGATTTTCTTCCCCCCGGATTCCTGGGAGCGTTGCCGCGATCATTTTGGCGAAGACGACCGAGTCATCGTCCGCGGAAAGCTCACGCCGCAAAACCAGGATCCGTCGAAGCTGCAAATCATCGTCGATAAGGCTTTTTCCATAGACGAGGTTCGGGCGCGTCTCGTGAACTTTATCCATGTGACCGTTTCGTCGATGGAACTTGTCGAGGAACGCATGAACGCGATTCTCGAAAGGCTCGAAATGGCACAGGCTCTTCCCGGAGAGCATACCGCGGAAGTCGTCTTTCACGTGGAAACCCTTTCGGGCCATGTGCATACGCTTCGGGCGCAGGTCGTCAAGATTGCCTACACGCCAGATATTTTCGAATGGCTGCAGAAGGAATTCGGCGCGGCGAATGTCTGGGTGTCGGCAAAAGTCAAGGGCTGAGCTTGAATCGACCCTTTTGGCTGTTTTGCGCGGGAGAAGATTCCGGAGACATTCTGGGGGAATCCGTCGTTCGGGAAGTTTCCGAAAAAGGTCTGGATGCAATCGGTTCCGGCGGATATCGGATGCGAAAAGCCGGTCTGAAAACGGTTGTCCCGTTTGACGATTTGCCTGTAAACGGATTTCTCGACACTGTTTTGCGTTTCGGAAAGCTGAGAAGGCATTTCTTGAAGCTGAGCGATCTGTTGCGTGACAAAAATTGTCGTGGTCTTGTCGCTGTCGATTATCCGGGATTCAATCTCAAGCTGATGAAGCAGGCTCTCGGGCTCGATAAGCGCGTCATCTACGTGGAGCCTCCGCAGATTTGGGCGTGGAAACCCAAGCGGATTAAAAGCTTCCTGACTTCGAAGGCACGCTCGAACGTGGAAATCCGGGCGATGTTCAACGTGGAATGTGACGCCTATCGAACGCACGGGCTGCATGTCCGGAAAATTCCGCATCCTTTCGATACTTTCGAAAAGGACGCTTCTCCCTTGCCGCGGGAAACCGTCGCTCTGCTTTATCCGGGTAGCCGCATTTCCCAGATCCGCCGAAACTTAAGGCTCTACGCGAAGATTGCGTACAAGTTAATGAACGAGAACGTGGCGGTGAGCTTTGTCGCGTCTCGAATCGGCACCGAAGAATTCTTGCGAAGGGAACTCGCTTCCGATTTTTCCGTCATCCTGTCGCCATCGAGCCCCGAGGATCGCTTTTCCCTGTTAAGCCGAGCGAAATTTGTCGTCGCGGGACCCGGAACGGCGATTGTGGAAGCATTCAAGGCGAACGCATTCTGCGTCGCGGCTTCACGAATCGATCCCTTGACCTATGTTTTGGGAAAACTTTTTCTTCGCACGAAATTTCTGACGATTCCGAATATCGAACGAGACATCTGCGGAAAGACTCCCGTGCTCCCTGAACTGGTGAAGTGCTCGCTTGCGAACTGCGAACGTCACGCATCGGAAGTCGTTCGGATATTCGATGCGCAAGTTTTGACGTATTTTCGAACCTGATTTTCTGGTTTCCGGCTCCTGCCTTCCGAATCCCAATTCCTACCTTTATGACATGCTGCTCACGATTTTCGCCACAATCTTCTGCCTTTCCTGTTCCGCGTTCTGCTCCTTTACCGAGGCGGCCTTTTACAGCTTCCCGGTGTCCGGCGTGGAAACCCTGGCAAAGAAAGGCGCCTTTACGGCGCGCTACATTGCGCATGTCAAGAACAATATCGATCGATACATCGCGTCTGTCCTGATTTTCAACACGGTTGCCAACACGCTTGGCGTGTATCTGGCGACATCCTTTGCCGTCGCGCATTTCAGCATGACCGTCCAGGTGATCCTTCCGATTGTCATGTCCATCCTGATTCTTCTTTTCGGCGAGATTTCGCCAAAGACTATCGGCGTCAAGCAGGCGAAGCGGGTCGGTCCCATCTGCGCCGTGCCGATGTATTACATCACGATTCTCTTGACTTACACCGGCCTTATCCAGCTTTGCCTGTTTATCACGAAGCGCTGGACAAGGAGCGGCAACGAAGATCCGGAAGTAAGTGTCGAGGATATCAACAGCCTTGTCAATCTGGGGCTTCGCGACGAAGTTCTCGATAGACAGCAGGCTGCGGTCATCAAGAACATCCTTTCCCTGAAATCGGTCCTTGTCCGAAAGATCATGACCCCGCGGCAGGTGGCCTTTACGCTTCCGCTCGACAGCACGATCGGCGCGGAACTGGACAAGAATCCCAATTGGCCTTTTTCCCGGATTCCGCTTTACGATCCCGCGGACAGGGAAAAGTGGGTCGGGCTTATTCTTCGGCGCGATGTCTATAACCTGGTCGCGGAAGGAAAGCGCGACGTGCCTCTGAAAAAGCTGATGCGGCCCATTCAGTTTGTACCGGACAGCCTTTCGCTCGACAAGCTGCTTCTCCGGTTCCTGAAACAGCGCGGGCATATCGTCGCTGTCGTCGATGAATACGGCTGCATTGCCGGTCTCGCCTCGCTTGAGGATGTTCTCGAAGAAATTCTCGGAAGGGAAATCGTCGATGAGTTCGATGTCGCGGTCGATTTGCAGGAACACGCTCGCCGCAAGAGCCGCGCCCTCGCCTTTCTCAAGGAACACAAGAGGGAGAATTTTCGCGTATGATGTATGAAATCGCGCCACACGTGATGCACAACGAATTTCGCGTCCAGAAACCGAAGCCTTCCGATCTCGTGATCTATACGGAGGGCACGAAAGTCCTTTTGAAAAAGTCGGGAGATTCCTTCTCTATCCCGACCGTTTCGGATGCGGAGAAGTCGTGCCCGAAAATTTCCGAATCCTTGCACTATCTCTTTTCCATTGACGATCGAGCGTTTTTTTCTTCGGACATGGATTTTACGTCCGGATCCCGCGAACTTGAATTTACGGGAAACCGTTTCTTTCGGACGATGCCCGAACTTTCGCTTGCGTTTGGCGGAGCGGTTGCGGCGCACATTTCCCGATGGGAACAGGCGAACCGTTTCTGCGGACATTGCGGAAATCCGATGACGCGAAAATCCGATGAGCGGGCCTTCCTTTGCAAGCATTGCGGGGCGACCGTCTATCCGAAAATCTGCCCGGTCGTCATCGTTTCCGTCACGTGGGAAGACAAGCTCCTGATGGCTCGCAACCTGAACAATCCCGACCCGAAGCCTTATCTGATTTCGGGATTCGTCGAAGTCGGAGAGTCGCTAGAGCAGGCCGCTGCGCGGGAAGTTCGGGAAGAAGCGGGAATTTCCATTCGGGACATTCGGTATGTGGCAAGCGAACCGTGGCCGTTTTCGAATTCCCTCATCGCTGGCTTTACGGCGAAGCTTTCCGGCTCTCCGGAAATCACCGTGCAGGAGTCGGAACTTTCCTTTGCGAAGTGGGTTCCTCGCGGAGAAATCGGAGAATATACGGGGCGCCTGAGCGTTTCCGGCACGATGATCCGGCGATTCAAGGAAGGAACGCTGTGATAGACTTTATCGGCGACATACACGGTCATCGGGAACGGCTGGAAGACCTGCTCAAAAAGCTGGGATACGTACAAATTAATGGAGCGTATCGCCATCCGACGAATACCGCCGTCTTTTTGGGCGATTACATCGACAGGGGACCCGATGTCCGCGGAACGGTAAATATCGTCCGGCGAATGGTGGATTCTGGTGCGGCGACGGCTCTTCTGGGAAATCACGAGTTTAACGCACTGTGCTTTTGGCAACGGAAGCGCGGCGGTGGATACCTCCGGGAGCACAGCATCCACAAGATTCTGATTCATGCGAAAACACTCGAATCCTACCAGGGTTTTCAGGGCGAATTTTTCGACGTGCTGAACTGGTTCCTGACGCTTCCCCTGTTTATGGAAACGCCGACGTTTCGGGCGCAGCACGCCTGCTTTAGCGATAAAAACATCCAGATTCTTCGCCACGAGAATTGCGAGACGATAGGCTCTTCGGAAAACCTTTTCCGGATCTTTCGAAAAGAGAATCTTCGATATGCCGTGTCGGATACGGTACAGGGTCCGGAAGTCGCGCTTGAAAATGGCGCGTTCTATTTCGACAGCGAAGGCATCCGTCGTGTTCGCGCACGCATCAAGTGGTGGGAAGATCCCGAAGGGAAAACTCTCCGCGATATCGCTTTCCAGCCCGGAACCAGGATTCCCGCCCAGAGGCTTTCCCAAAGGATCCTGTCGAGAGCGTTTTATGGCGAATCGGAGCGACCCGATTTCTTTGGACACTATTGGCTCGAAGGCTTGCCGAAACTTTTCCGCTCGAACATCTGCTGCCTGGATTACAGCGTCGCCTCTTGCCATGGGACCGGAGTCCTTGCCGCTTACCGATTCGACGGCAATCCGCTTCTCGACGAGAAAAATTTCGTTTATGTGTAATCAGCTTTTCCAGGAGAAATTCAGATGACGGTTCGGATTCGAAAAATGAACCTCGGAGACTTGGAGCAGGTCGTTTCGATGATGCGGACTTTTTACGCTTCTCCCGCGGTTTTCACGAACGGTTCCGAGGAAATTTTCAGGCGGGACGTGGAAGAATGCGTGGGCGATTCACCCTTTGCTGAGGGCTATGTCTTTCTGGATGGCGAAAATATTGCGGGCTATGCGATGCTTGCGTTCGGCTATTCGACGGAATTTGGAAAGAGGACGGTCTGGATCGAGGACATCTACGTAAAGGATTCGTTTCGCGGCGCGGGAATCGGGAGCCTCTTTCTGAAATTCGTTCAGGAAAATTTTTCAGGTCATCTGCTTCGGCTGGAAGTCGAAAGGGAAAATGTCCGGGCTGTCCACGTCTATCGGAAATCCGGTTTTGAAGAACTTCCGTATGCGGAAATGGTTTGGGGAACGTCAGAGCCTAGTTGAGAGAGCTTGGAGCTTAGAAAAGCGAAGCGATCTTCTTTCTCAATTTTTCTCACTTCACTCTCATCTAAGTTCTCAGTTCTAAGCTCTGATAATCCCCCTTCCTTGCATCCACCCTGTCATTCTGGAGCGGAGCGATAGAAACAGCCACGCTTTTTTCTAGAGGTTTCAATTTACCGTCATTCTGGAGGCTCTGAAAGAGCCGATAGAATCCATCCCGATCCTTATGGATCCTATCGGTCGCTGAGCTCCCTCCAGGATGACGGTGTAACGAGACTGCCGTTCGACATAACGAACCTTTACCGCCCAACGTCATTCTGGAGAGGCGAAGCCTCGACCCGCCTGCCGCGGGCAGGTAGAATCCCCGTCCGCAGTCATTCTGGAACGACCGAAGGGAGTGATAGAATCCATTCCGAGCGTTTCTTTCGAAACGGATCCTATCCCCTTACAGGGTCCAGGATGACGGTTTATCGTACAAGCCTTTACAGGTCGCTAAACGAACACTCCACTCTTCACACTCCACATTCCACTCTCAACTAATAACTAACCTCTATCCACCCTCCTCCCTCTCGCCTTGTCCCTCGTCCCGCTTTAACTACTGATTCCTCTTGGCCATCGATGATTCACTAAGTTCTAGCACATATCTAAATCTGTCTATATTTTAAAACCGTGCGGCTTTTAAAATCGACACTGTTCTCTTTTGTCTTTCTTTTCGCTTCGGCCTTTTCGGAAACGGTCGTCTTTGTCGGTTCCAAGGTTTCCCTCGGACTTTATGGCGCGCCCAAGGCAAGGACATTTGCTGCGGATACGGTCGATCGCTACGGCGAAAACTGGCGCGGGCTGCAGATTCCGCTAGAAACGGGACGTCAGTACGAAACGATCGACCCGATGTTCGAACTGTATCTCGGTGGTCGCTACCGAAACTTCACCGTCTATTTTGACTTCCCGCTCAGAAAGGATATCGAAGCGTGGTATGAAGACGACCTTTCGACGAATACGACCTACTTGCCCGACAACCTTGACATCAATGTCCCGATCAAGGGCTTTGCCAAGTGGGAATACGGCGTGGGATTTGTCCAGGCTGGGCGCTTCAAGCCCGACATGGGACCTTCTCCGAATACGCTCGCCCTGGGAGGCGCACCCTATCACGATGCGATTCTCTGGAATTTTTCGCCGGGAATTTTTCGCTACGATTTCTTCGTCAGCTCGCTAAACTCGCACTTGCACGGAACGGCCTCCACTCCCGGTGGAGAAGTCGATTCTTCGACCGAGGCCTGGAAGCAGGCGAACCTGCAAATCGACAACCAGCGGAACCGCGTCTATGCGGAACCATACAAGACACTCGTCTATCACCGTCTGGGCGTGGATTTTGGGCGCGTCTGGTTCTACGTGATCGAACAGTCCGTCGTCGGCGGCAAGCAGATCGAGTTTCGGACCATCAACCCGTTCATGTTCTGGCACGACAACTATGCGACGGGGTACACGAAGGCGAACGCGACGCTCGAACTGGGGCTGCGTCCGATTCGCGGATCGAGTTTCTACTACCAGCTGGGAATCGACGATATCAAGAGTCCGGTCGGAGAAACCGGAAAGAATTCGACGCGGAACATTCTGAGCCATCTGGTCGGCTACCGCCAGACAATCGAGACGGACAGATTCGGAACTTTCGACTTTCGCCTGGACGCTGTTCTCACGGACCCCGCCGCGGGGAACGAACGGCTCCCGCTCCTCAAGTATTCGAGCCGCCGCCTGTATCGTTCCAACTATCGCTCGCAGTCCGATGCGGACTTTGCGGACATGTTCTTTGTCGATTATCCGCTCGGGTATCGCCGCGGCCCGGACGCCAAGGATCTTTGGCTTACTGTCGAATGGACGCTCGGACGGCACAAGTGGAATGCGGAATTCGCCTGGCTCAGGCAGGGAGACAAGGAACTCTATACGGATTACGACGAAGCGATTTCGGCAAGGCGGACCCTGTCGGGAATCGTGGAACGGCAATATGTCGCCGATTTAACCTATCGAATCTCTTTTCCCTACGGTCTTCGGGCGCGTCTCGGCGCGGGAATCCGCAGATACTGTAACCTGGATCACGTCGAAGGCGAAAACGGGGTGGACTTTTGGGGGGTAGCCGGTATCGACTGGGATATATCCTACCAAAAAAGTTTCTAGTTTTAGGATATGATGAATTTTTCGACGAAAATTCTTTGCATCGGTGCCGGATATGTCGGCGGACCGACGATGACCGTCATCGCGGACAAGTGTCCGGACGTGAAAGTGACCGTCGTCGATATCAACCAGGCGCGCATTGACGCCTGGAACAGCGAAAGCCTCCCGATCTTTGAACCGGGCCTCGACGAAGTCGTGAAGCGCGCTCGCGGGCGCAACCTCTTCTTCAGCACGGACATTCCGAATGCGGTTCGCGAAGCGGACATCATCTTTGTATCGGTCAATACGCCGACCAAGACCTTCGGACAGGGCGCGGGCAAGGCGAGCGACCTGCAATACTGGGAAAAGACCGCCCGGGAAATTCTCGAAGTCGCCACTTCGGACAAGATAATCGTCGAAAAATCGACGCTTCCCGTCCGCACCGCGGCGGCGATGGAACGCATCTTGAATTCAAACGACAAGGGACTCCATTTCGAAGTCCTTTCCAATCCGGAATTCCTCGCCGAAGGCACCGCCATCCAGGACCTGTTCGAACCGGACCGCGTGCTCATCGGCAGTCACCAGACGAAGTCGGGACTTGCGGCTCTCGCCAAGGTGGTGGACATCTACGCCCACTGGGTCCCGCGCGACAGAATCCTCACGACGAACCTCTGGAGTTCCGAACTCACGAAGCTCACGGCAAACGCCTTCCTTGCGCAGCGCATCAGCTCTATCAACTCGATCAGCGCACTCTGCGAGCGTACCGGCGCTGATGTCGATGAAGTCGCCTTTGTCATGGGAAAGGACCACCGGATAGGTTCCAAGTTCCTCAAGGCTTCGATTGGCTTCGGCGGCAGCTGCTTCAAGAAAGACATTCTGAACCTCGTTTACCTTTGCGGATACTACGGACTCCCCGAAGTCGCCGCCTACTGGGAAAGCGTCGTGAAGATTAACGAATGGCAGACTCACCGCGTCACGAGCCGGATGCTCGAACGCATGTTCAACACGATCGCCGACAAGAAAATCGCGGTCTTCGGATTTGCCTTCAAGGCGAACACGGGCGATACCCGCGAAAGCCCGGCAAACCTCGTCGTGCGCGACCTGCTCGCCGAGCACGCCCGTCCGGTCGTCACCGACCCGAAGGCGATTCCCGACGCGAAGCGCGATTTGAAAGACGTTCTTGACCGGGTCGTGTTTGAAGAGGATCCCTACAAGGCAGCCGAAGGCGCCCATGCGGTCGTCGTCTGCACGGAATGGAAGTGCTTCGCGGAACTCGACTGGAAGCGCATCTACAATGGCATGGAAAAGCCTGCCTTTGTGTTTGACGGAAGAAACATCCTTGACGCATCCGCGCTCCGTAAAATCGGATTCGACGTGGCGAATGTGGGCAAGGGTGAGGCGGAATAGCCTCGATTGGTTTTTATATGAGAAAAATTAGCGTTTTTGGACTAGGTTATGTTGGCTGTGTTGGCATTGGCTGCTTTGCTAAATTAGGATACAGAGTTGTTGGTTGCGATGTGGATTCTCGGAAAGTCGCTCTGATTTCTTCAGGGCGTCCGACGATTGTGGAACGCGATGTCGATGTATTGATAGCCGAAGGATTTGCGTCTGGCAGGATTTCTGCCACGGAATCCGCAGAGCGAGCGGTTCTTGAATCCGATGTTTCTTTTATTTGTGTCGGAACGCCTGTAACGGATAAAGACGGACTGGATTTGCAGTTTATCGATTCTGTTGTCGAGGACATCGGCAAGGCGCTTTTAAAAAAGGATGATTTCCACCTGGTGGTGTTGAGAAGTACTGTTCCTCCAGGAACCAATGAACGGATAGGGAAAAGATTGGAACAACTGTCCGGCAAAAAGCTAAATGTCGATTTTTCCGTCGTTTCGAATCCCGAATTTTTACGGGAAGGTAAGGCTGTTGACGATTTCATGAATCCGCCTCTCACGGTAATCGGCTGTGATTGTGCAAAAGCTTGCGACATCATCCGGTCGCTATATTCTCCTCTCAAGAGCGAGATTGTTGAAGTGGCACCTCGTGTTGCTGAAATGATTAAATTCGTAAACAACTCTTTTCATGCATTGAAAGTTGCTTTTGGAAATGAGGTCGGAGCTGTTTGCAAGCAACTAGGTATTGATAGCCATGAAGTAATGAGGCTTTTTTGCAAGGATTCCCAACTGAATATCTCCCCGATGTATTTTATGCCAGGATTTGCTTATGGGGGATCGTGTTTACCCAAGGATTTAAAGGGATTGAATTATTTGGCGTCAAGTCATGATGTGCAAGTCCCTTTGCTTTCTTCCATAAATTCAAGCAATCAAAAGCATATTGAACGTGTACTGAAAAGGGTTTTTGATAGCGGCAAGAAGAAAATAGGTCTTGTCGGTTTAACTTTTAAGGCTGGTACCGATGATTTGCGAAATTCCGCTTCTGTCGCTTTAGCGGATACCCTTTTGGAAAATGGATTTTCCTTGAAAATTTACGATCGTTTTTTGAACCTCGCCAAGGCTCAGGGGGAAGATATCGGTTCCCGGTTGCCGGATGGAATGGAAAACCTATTGGAAAATGATATTCATGATTTGTGTGACGAATCGGAGTTGATTATTATTGCTGTCAAAAATCCAGAATTACCGAAAATGATTTATGAAAATCCCAAGATATGTTTTTTGGATTTGGTGCGTTTGAAAGACGAGTCGGTTCTTTCCCTGAAAAATTACGAAGGTCTTTGCTGGTAAATAAAATAATGGGAAAGGAACTTCAGGGAAAAAAAATTACCATTGTTGTCGAGAATCTTCCTGTTCCTTTTGACCGTCGTGTTTGGCAGGAGGCAAACGCCTTGCATGATGCAGGCGCAGAGGTTTGTATAATTTGTCCCAAAACGAAGACTTTTCCGGAATCGGAAGAAACGCTTAGCGAAATTCAAATTTATAGACATCCTTTAAAAGAAGCGAAACGCTTTGTGGAATATCTTTTTGAATATGGCTCGGCTTTGTTTCATGAGTTTCGCTTGTTGGTGAAAATTTTTCGTAAGCATGGCGTTCAGGATGTGGTTCATGTTTGTAATCCCCCTGATCTACTTTTCATTCCTGCGCTGCCATTCCTTGCTTTTACAAAATGCAAACTTTTATTTGATCACCATGATATAAACCCGGAGTTATGGCTTGCAAAATTTGGCAAGAAAAACTGGGGATATCGTTTGATGCTTTTTTTTGAACGGTTGACGTATTTCTTCGCTTCACATTCCATTGCGACAAACGAATCGTATAAGGAAATCGCTATCCAACGCGGAAAAATGAAGCCGGAAAACGTGACGATTGTTCGTAGCGGTCCGGATATTTCAAAATTGGCGGTCGGTCCCGCTAAACCTGCCGTAAAGCGTGGCTTTAAATATCTGGTTGGCTATGTGGGCGTAATGGGAAAGCAGGAAGGCGTTGAATTGCTATTGGATTCTGTGGATTATATTGTAAATAAACGAAATCGAAAGGATATACGTTTTTGCGTCATGGGTGGCGGACCTTCTTTAGAAGAACTACGGGCATTAAACCGTCAAAAAGGGCTTGAAGAGTTTGTAGAATTTCCGGGTCGCGTGTCGAATGAATATTTGGCAGATGTCTTGAACACGGCAGATGTTTGTGTCAATTCCGATGTTCCTTCCGAAATGAACGATAAATCGACGATGAATAAAATCATGGAATACATGGCGTTCGGCAAGCCGATTGTCCAATACGATTTAAAGGAAGGTCATTTTTCTGCCCAGGAAGCTTCGCTTTATGCCAAGAATACGAGCGTAGAAGATTTCGGCGATAAAATTGTTTGGCTTTTGGATCATCCGGCTGATGCGGCGAAAATGGGTGCTTTTGGACGCAAACGCATCGAAACCGAGCTTTCGTGGGACTTTGAAAAGCCGAAGCTTGTCGGCGCCTATAAGAAGTTGTTGAAATTGGGGTGATATTGAAAACAATTCTTTTTTTTCCGCAGGCAAGGACAGGGGAAAATTTTTATTTAGGAAATTTGGCAAAAACGATTTCCGATAAATTTCGGGTTGTTGGGATGAATCAAGTTCTTCACGGTCAGTTAGGGGCTTTTTTTTCTGCGGAAATATGTCATTTAAACTGGTTGGAAAACATTCGCGGAAATAATGGGCTCCGTTGTTTGTTGAATTTTATTTTTCGATTGGGATTTTTGTGCTGCTTGAAAACATTTCGAAAGAAAATGATATGGACGGTCCATAACAAGGTCGCCCATGATCAAAAGCAGGGTCGAAAGTATTCAAGAATCTTGATGAAAATTCTAATGCGGTGGAGTGATCGAATCCATGTCTTATGTGCGGAAACGCTCAATGAAGTTCCTGAACTGCAACATTTCCGCTGGAAAATCCGCTGCATTCCCCACGGCGATTATTTTCGAAATTTTGGTTGTGGAAAAATAGACATTCGGCAAAAGTATGGGATTTCTCAAAAAACGAAAATCATTCTTTCTACAGGGAAGATAGGACCATATAAAAATCTGGAATTGTTAATTGACGGGTTTAAAAAGACGGAACTGTCTAAATCGGATTTCGTGTTGCTTGTCTGTGGAAAATGCAGTGATGAAAATTATCGGAAAGAAATCCAGAGAAAAATAGGATCCTGTAAATCGATCGTTACCGATTTTCGGTTTATCGAAAATGATTGCATGGGAGATTACCTGGAACAATCGGATGTCTTGGCTACGCCTTACGATATCGACAGTGCCTTGAATTCCGGAACCTTGTGGATGGCCTTTTCGTATAGGACTCCGATGCTTTGTCCGGAAATTGGCTGCATCCGTGGAAACCGGAATATTGAAGACTGTTCTTTCGTTTACCGCTATGATTCTTTAGAATCGCATTTTCCCGCGCTATGCAACGCATTGGATTCCCTAAAAAAGGAAACGCGCGAATCGCTGGCGAAGAAGGGATGCTTGGCCTATTCCGAAATGGAAAAGCGATCCTGGAGCGCTCACAGGAAGGAATGGATTTCGCTTTATGATTAGAGCCGCATTGAAAAAAAATGGCATTGGAAAGTATGGAAAGTGGCTTTTAATTGTCGTTAAGTGCCTGTTCGCCAAATTTTTTCTTTTATTTTTAAAAGGATCCAAACGTTTTGCCAACGTGTGGGTCTTTGCGGAACGCGGCGTTGATGCTCGGGACAACGCTTTCCGCCTTTTTGAATATGTAAGAAAGACACATCCTGAAATAAACGCGTTCTATCTGATCAAGAAGGATTCGCCCGATTGCAAGAATTTTTTCTCCAGAGAGCGCTTGATTGATTTCGGCTCCTGGAAACACTACCTGTTTTATCTGGCTGCCGAAGTAAAAGTCAGTGCCCACATATTTGGAGGCGCTCCGGAACATAACTTGTTCTTGCGTATGTCCAAAGTGAAGATCTTGAAGAAAATGTTTGTGACGGGGAAATATGTCTTCTTGCAACATGGGGTAACGCAGGCCGACGGTCCTTGGCTGCACCGAGACAAGGTATCGTTCGATCTTTTTGTGACCGTTTCCGAGCGGGAATCGGAATATGTCGAAAAATGTTTTGGTCATCCGCATGAGATCGTGAAAACCTTGGGCTTTGCTCGCTATGATTTTCTTTCGGGGAACAAATCGGATTCGAGGAAAATCTTGCTGATGCCGACATGGCGTCATTTTCTTTCGGGTGCCTCCGAAAAAAAATTCAGGACGTCTGAATATTTTCAAAGCATTGGAGGCCTAGTCCAGAATTCCCGATTAAAGGAACTTTTGGAAAAATATGACTATCGATTGATTTTCTATCCTCATTTTGAAGTACAAAAATATTTGAACATCTTTCCGGGAAATAGCGAAAGAATCGTATTTGCGTCCTTTGAAAAATTTGACGTGCAGAAACTGCTCATCGAATGCGATTTGCTGATTACGGATTATTCAAGCGTCCAGTTTGATTTCTCCTATATGAAAAAGCCAATAATCCTGTTTCAGTTCGATAGAAATGCCTACCATGCCAGTCACCAGGGAATGGGATATTTTGATCCGGATAGGGATGGCTTTGGTCCTGTAGGCTTGGACATCGAAAGCGTAGTGGATAAGGTTGAAGATTATTTGGCAAGAAATTGTGAGCTAGAGAATGTTTATCGATTGCGCGTTGAAAATTTTTTCAAGTATTTCGATAATCAAAACTGCAAGCGAAATTTTGACGCAATCCGGGAAATCTTGAAATGAACGTTCTCTTTGTTTTCAACAAGCCTCTGAATGTTTGCGCAGGAGGCGTGGAAAGGGTCACCGATTCGGTGATGAAAGGCCTCGTTGAACATGGAGTCCAGTCTTTTTATCTGGAAGATTCGGGAAAGGAACTTTTTCTAGAAGGAATGCCAGTAAGTGTCGAGAAGTTTTTCTCGGAAAATTCGATCGATGTGGTTGTTCAGCAGCTTGCCTATGATGGAGTCGTCTCTCGGTATTTGCGTGAAAAGGAAAAGCGTATTCCATATATCGTCGCTTGGCATACGGCGCCTCCAACCTGGACGAAATCCTGGCGTGTCGCTACGACAAAATCATTTGGAAATGGAACTGCGCAAATAAAGAGGCTGCTGCGAATCGCTCTGTATCCTTTTTTCTACTTGAAGGAAATTCGACGGTTTCGGAATCGCTGGAAAAAGAACCTTCCGAGAATATCCAAAGTCTTGTTGCTTTCTTCCGCCTTTGAATCGGATTTTCGACGTCTGTTAGGACTCCCTGCTTCCCGATTCTATTCGATTCCGAATCCTCTGTCGTTTGCAGAGATCGCAAAGTCGGATATCTTGTTTTCCAAGAGGAAGGAGGTCCTTGTTGTCTCTCGGATGAAAGAACAACAGAAACGGATTTCTCTGGTGTTGAGAATATGGCAACTGGTAGAAAAAAACAGAATATCTGCCGATTGGGTTCTTCGCATCGTGGGAGACGGCGAAGATCTTCCTTTTTACAAGGAACTGGCGAATCGGTTGAAACTCGAACATGTTCGATTCTTGGAAAGTCAAGATCCGATTCCTTTTTACAAGACAGCCGCTTTGCTCATGATGACCTCTGCTTTTGAAGGATGGGGATTGACATTGACGGAATCGCAACAGTTTGGCGTTATTCCGGTCGCCTTTGACAGTTATGCTTCCATTCGGGATATCATTGATGATGGAAAAAACGGTTTTCTGGTTCCTTTTGGCGAGTTGAACGAGTTCGCAAGAAGAATGACTTGGCTGATGGAAAATCCCGAAATTCGAGATCGCGTTGCGCAGGATTGTTTGAAATCTGTTCATCGGTTTGAAATATCGGAAATTATTCCCAAGTGGAAATCCTTGTTGGCGGATGTTTATAAAGGACGCTGATTCCATTGTTTTTGATTTTCCTTTTGCACCAATTGTTTTTTGCGGGAATCCCGATTTCTTCCGAAAACTTAAATGCTGCCGCAACTCGGATCGAACGCTCGGTTCTTGCGGAGTGGATTGATGGTTCCAGCGGAACCGTATTGCGGTTAAAGTATCCCAAGGGATGTGTCGGTACTTCCAGGAAAAATGGTTGTGCCGTTCAGTTCTCCTTGCCGCTTGACGAACTAAATGCCGATGAACTATGGTGTTCATACGAAGTGTATTTCGAAAAGGATTTTGATTTCAGAAACGGCGGAAAGTTGCCAGGATTTTGTGGCGGAAAATGCTATACGGGAGGAGACATGCCGAAAGAAGCGGATGGGTGGAGCAATCGAGTGATGTGGAAAAAAGATGGATTTTTAACGCAATATGTTTACCATTACGGCCAAAAGGGACGTTACGCCGACAATTTCAAATGGAATTTGAACGGAAAGATTTCGCAAAAAAGAGTCATTCCCGAAAAATGGCATCAGATCTTGATGCGGGTCAAAATGAACGATGCGGATTCCGAAAGAGGAATTTTGGCAAATGGAATTTTGCAAACTTGGTTCGATGGAGAACTCGTTGTCAATCTGGATTCCCTGGTTTTTCGCAATCGTTCCGATTTAAAAATAGATCGATTCTATTTTTCCACGTTTCATGGAGGGAATGACAAAAACTTTGCTCCGCGGAGAGATTCCTTTATTCGTTTTCGGAATCTGCGGATTTTCGAGAATCGTTGACTTCGGATCTCGGCAGGATCTCCTTTTGAAGGAGGCCTAGGGATGTGCCGACGAAAAGAAGGCAAATCTCCGTATTGCGTCCGATTTCACCGGAAAGAATCAAGAATAGGACGAGCATGGAAGTTTCAAGCGCTCCCTGCATTGCCAATCTGGGGTGTTCTTTTCGGTGCCTGAAAAAATACAGAAATATTTGCCCGTAAAAGGCTAACAAAGCCAAGGCCCCAAACAATCCGATGTCGAGAAGAGCGTAGAAAACGATGGATTCCAGGCCTTGGGTATCTTCCTTGTCAAAGTTGACTCTTTTCCCATCGTCATCGGTGGCCAAGATTGTGTGATTGGTGTAGTAGAGACCATGACCGAACAAGGGCTTGTTGGCAAATTCAATAATGGTAAACAACAACTGTTGCTGTCGCAATTCCAGAGAGCTTCCCCCTTCCTTTGCGGAAAAGGCGGCGGTTGCCGCGGAAGATAGCCCGTAAAAGGCTATGGCATAGAGGATGATGGAGAGAAGCTTTTTCTTGAAGGAAAGCGACATGGTAAAGTAAATCAGAAGGCCGAGACCGATGCATCCCATAGCGGTTCTTGAACCAGAAAGGATTGCCGTAAATGCAATGGAAAATAGGACAAAGTTTCTCTTGCGAGTATCGAATTGGTTTTTTGGAACTTTAAGATACGGAAGAGAAAACAGGAACATTGTGCTTAACAGCACGCCTAGGACGGTCGGATGCTTTGTCGTTATGGAAATTCGCGTTCTCCATCCAGAAGAGCCAAAACCGTTTGTAATGCCGGCCGGTCCGAACATGTCCGAGACTCTTGTCGAGGGGAAGGCGGTGGCGATGGCTTCTCGAACGTAGTTGTAGTTCAACAGGTATTCGATGAATCCCATCCCACAAAAGACGAGGAAAAATACAAAGAGATGCTTGACAAGTTTTTTTTCTTCGACTTCCTTCGCGCAAATGAAAACGGCGATGATTGGGACGTATTTGTCAAAGCAGTAACGAAATACTTCGTAGTAATCGTGAAGGTCTCCTCCGTTAGACCAAGATGTCGCGAAGTAGGCGAGAAAAATGAATCCCAGCCCAAACTTGACAGGAAAGGAAGTTACCTGTTCCTTGAATTGATGAAAGTTGAAAAATGCCTCTTTTATAAAAAATAGATAGGGCAAAAGTTGATACGGAGTTAATTCCGGTTTTTCGATTAGGCCGATGTTGATGTAGAAAAGAATGTTCACCAGAAGCAGGGCGAGCAATTGTTTCTCACGGTCGCCTTTCAGAATAAGGAAAAGCAACGTGAAAAAGAGAAGGTATGCTAAAATTGACAGAAGGAACATCGGTCTATTTGGAAATTTTCCTGTATCTTATCTTGTCATATTTAATAAAAAACCAAAACAAAAATGGATATAGTTGAAAAAGCATTGCGCGTATTCGTTCGCTTGGCGAAATGGAACTTGAAAATTCCTGAAGAATTTTTTTATGGCGAAGTTTGATTTCTTTTAAGAGTTCTCGATGATTTCCGTTTTGCCTTTTGACAAAACAATAACGCTTTGCCGAAAAATTCAAGAAACTGGAAACGGCCAATTGAAGCAAGGAATGGAAACCATTTTTATCGTAGAATCGAATCGCTTCCTGCTTTGCGTCTAGGCCGTCTAAGGACTTGGGATTTGTAATCGCCTGGGATATGCCTGTAGAACGAATTAGGTAGTAATAAAGTCTTTGCGAAGTGAATGTTACCCGAGAGGCTTTCAACAGCGCTTTGTAGGAGAAAAACTCGTCTTCGTTGAATTTCCCGACCACGAATCGATTTTCCTCTATGATGTGCCGGCGATACAGCTTGTCCCAGGCGACAACGGCTTGCGTCGCATATTTTCTTTGATAGAGGCGCATTGTCGCATCCATTCCGGAGAGTGTTTCTGTCCTAATTTCTTCGGATGGACTTTCTGGAGCCGTTCCCGAAAATGGCTGAAAATTGCAGACGGCGATTTCGGAATTTTCCTCTATCAGTAGCCGACAGAGAATTTCCAGCATCTGGGGATGAACGTAGTCGTCGGAGTCGATGAAAGCGATGTACTCGCCAGTAGAATGATCGAATCCTACATTTCTTGCGTCGGAGAGCCCGCCGTTTTCCTTGTGGATGACTTGTAATCGGGAGTCTCTTTTGACGTAATCATCGCAGACGGCAGGACAATTGTCTGGAGAACCATCGTCAACCAGGATGATTTCGAGATTTGCGTATGATTGATGAACAAGGCTCTCAATGCAACGGGGCAGGTATTTTTCGACTTTGTAAACGGGAACGATAACGGAAATCAGAGGTTGGCTCATGTCTGTCCATCCTTTCGCAATTCGTCTAGCTTGTCCAAAAGTTCGGCGGACTTCGGCTTGGAAACCTTTCGGCAAAAGAAGCTCCCGCTTTTCACGATGTCGTCGTAATCGTCGATGTCCAGTGTCCTGGGGAGGGGTTCCTTGGGGACTTTTCTTTTCCAGTCGATAAATCGGAGATTGCTCTGTGTAATCTTGCGTGCCAGCGGGCTGTTCATGATAATCATATGGAAGAACGATTCATCGGGAACGAAGGTAAGATAAAAGCGCCGGACAAATCGTGGGTTTGTCTTGCAAAACTTTAACACGTAGTGAATGATTTCATGGCTGAGAGAAAACCACTGGGAACCGTAATAAAAGCGCTCCTTGATTTCCTTTCGAAGCGTGATGTGTTTGAGCAATTTCTTTTGAATGTCGTCCGTGTGCCATAGAATATTCTTCCATTTTCCGCGCCGGTTGATGATGTCGTTGAATGTGTAAATCTTCAAGCGCCATTCAAATGGCGTGCTATCCGAAATGGAAAGAAAGCTTTGATCCGTGTCGTTAAAAAAACTATCAAAGTGTTCATTGGTAGAACAAAAATAGTCGGCTCCGGACAATAGATGAAAGTAGGAAAAATGTCCGGAAAAGTAAGATTCTTCTATCAGATTCAGGGTCGCCTTGACAAGGCTGAATCCGCCCCAATTACAACTGACTCTTTTTTCGATTACAGTGCAATTGGAAATTTCCTTCAATTCGGAAAAGTCATCTCTTGATTTCTTGTCGATATGTACAAAAAAATAGTGATTTGGGGATTCTAGCGTACGAAGAAAGCGGACTAAATGTGTGGGATTGTTGTGCGCAAGAACGAGAAATGCGTGCGTTTTGGAATGCATGGACACTAATATAGTTTTTTAGGGGAGGCGATTTGATCATTGATGATTCCGGCGATAGTCTTTGCCCCTTTGCCCATATCTTTTAAACCGTATTGCGTGTAAAAATGATGGACCTTTTTAGCGTATTCGTCTTTTTCGAATGCTTCGATTTGATTTGTCAAATCGAGTTCGGATTTGCTCATCGAGAAAGGCAAGTCCTCGATGGCGATGTCCAAATCTCTTTCGTTTTTAATGTACCGATCATAGTCTTGGGCGAAGAGAAACACCGGTTTTCGAAGAAAGCCGAAGTCAAACATGCTTGCTGAAAAGTCGGTTATCAGTACATCGGCGAGGGCAAGCAGCTCTTGCATATCCGGATAGTCGCATGCGTTAAGCACATCTTTTGAAAAAGCCAAGGCGTTCTGTTGTCTTGAAACATTCGGGTGCAATTTCAGTAGCATTGTAAATTTCTTCTGGAATTTTTTTTCTAGAGCGCAAAGAATTTTTTGGTAATCAAATCTGTAAATCGATATGTTGGATTTGTCTTCGCGAAACGTGGGGGCGTAGAGCGCGATGCTTGAATCTTTTGGAATTGAAAAGAAAGATCGAATTCTTTGTCTAGAGGGTTCGGACAATTGAAAAAGAATCGAGTTCCTGGGAACATCGCTTTTTATGACAGGGCCTTTGTACCAGAATCCCGTTCTGTAGATATTCATCCTGTAGTCATTGTTGGCGTACATTAAATCGGTTTGTGCAGCATCCTGCATGGCTCTTGAAATATAGCTGTCGGGGAGATTTGCCGCCGCTTCAATTTTTTTGACGCCAAAAGTGGAGTGCCATGTCTGGATGTAAAACTGTTTTTTCCGTTTGGGAATAAACATGGACGAGTGCTTGATATTGTTCACCCAGACTTTTGCTGTCGCCAAGTGGTAATAGGCGCGAATGGAATTGAAGCGTATGAACTTTATGCCTTTCGGATGGGATTCGCCGAGGTTGGACGCAAGCCAGATCAATTTGATCCTTGGATAGGAACGCAGCATTTCCAAGGCGATGTATTTGGGGTCGTCTCCGAGTCCTCTTCCATTGAAATTTCGAAAGACGACCTTGTTCTGTAGTGGAAAAAGGCGAAAAAGAAGCAGGAATACCGGCTGTAAAAATTCTTTAAGACGTTTGGGCATTTTTGTTCCGATTCAGGATGTGATCAAAAATCAAGGATTTGCAATAAAGGTAGGACTGCACCTTAAACAGGCGGGAAAGAACAATATACAGGATGCAACATGCAAAAACCTGAACAGCCAAGAGAAGATAGGGATTTTTGATGACCAGAGAAATTGGGAACACAATGGTGACCATGGCCAAGGACAAAAGTGTTGCCGGTGCAAGATCCTTTATCTGCTCTATTTTCCCGTAATTCAAAATTTTTTTATTTGGTGTCATATTGACAAAAAGAGCGTATAGCGAATAGATAGGCATTGTGAGTACCAAGGCTTTTACGCCAAAGGGAATGGCGACAAGAATGAGCAGAAGGTAAACGGGTTTTTTTAGAATCTCCAGCTTTAGCACTTCATCGCTTCGACCGATAGCTTTCAGCGTTTGCAGATTGGTGATGGAAATGCTTCCAAATAGATGTGCCATGCAGATAATTTGCAGGTAGGATGCCGCTTCAATCCATTTGTCGGTCAAGAGAATCTGGACGAGAGGCTTGGCGACAATAGCCAACAGGAACATGCAAAAATAGAGAACGTAGGATGTCACCGAAATGGAACGCCTGGTCATCGATTTCACTTGGTCCAGGTTATCGCTGTGATTTGCCATTGCAGGAAACAGTACGGCGGAAATGGTTGAATCTACGTTGTGGGCGATTAATTGGGCGAAGTGCTTTCCCCGATTGTAAAAGGCCAGATCGGCAGGAGTATAAAATCGACCGATAAGAATCTGTCGAATTTCGTTAAAAATCGTTCCGATCAAATCGGCGCAGAGAATTTTCCAACTGAAAGAAAGCATTTTTTTTGCACGGTCTTTCGAAAAGAGGAGTTTTGGTCTCCACTTGATGGTGTAATTGAGAATGATCATGTTGAAAAATGTACTGGAGATCGCCTGGACAACCAGCGCCCAGACTCCAAAACCACAATAGGCCAAAGCGATGCCGATTATTCCGGATAAAGTTGTTCCGGTTAGCGAGGAATAAAAGAATTTTTTAAATAGCATGTGTCTGGAGGCATAGGCGCTTTGGATAGAGTTGAATGCATTGAGAAAAAGGATCAATCCGTATATCCGGATAATCGGAGCGAGATTTTCCAGCTTGAAGAAATTGGCAACTAGCGGGGCTGTCAGATATGTAATTGCATAAAGGAACGCCGATAAAACGAGGCTGCAATAAAACATTGTCGAAAAATCGATTTCGTCCGCATCCTTTTTTTGAATTAGAGCCGTCCCCAGCCCACTATTGATAAAGACATTAGCAAAAATGATGAAGAGCTGAACCATGGCGACTGCGCCATAGTCTTCGGGCATTAAGATGCGGGCAAGAATAATGGATAGGACAAAGGATACGACTTGTCCGGAAATTCTTTCGGAAAATTTCCAAAGAAGTCCGGAAAGAATAGTCCTGCGCTCGTTAGTGGATGACATTTCGAAATCAAAAGTAGCTATTTGCCGTGACGAGCATATTCGTCCAGTATTTTTTGGGGGGAAAATTCATTCCCGTAATGATACTCGATCGAAACTCTTTGACAAACCCATTCAGGGTCGATTTCTTTTGCGTCTCGGAAAATTCTCATGTAGCGCTTGTCGTAAAATGGAAAATTTACAATGTTCGGGTTGTTTGTCAAAAGCTTTTTGTTGTAACATACGGCTTCAAAATATCGTAAACTGGCCCCGCTTTGTCCCTCCTGTAAAATTTCGATAATCGTATTGCAGTTTGCAACGTTTTTTAAAATTTCTTCATAGGGGGTCCAGTTGCCGAGTATATAGTGGATTCCTTCGATCTTTTCGTAACTTTGATTTTTGTAAACCATTACGTTGAAATCGCATTTTCCACCATATGCCGCGATGGCCCGATAGATGGAATTGATTTCCTTTTCCCGGTTCCCTTTGATTCCGCCAACAAAGTATGCATCTTTTTCTGGAATTCGCGGAATGAAAATTTCCTGTTTTGAATAATAGTTGAATCCTTGGTAGGTAAATCCGTATTTTTTCGCGTCCAGAGGATCGAATGTATAGACGTGATTCCAGGTATTTGATGAAATGCGATCCTTGATTTCCAAGAATCTTGGGGAAGCGGCGTTCATAGAATTAATTAAAAACAGATCAATGCGAGCTCCGTTTGCCTGCATTTTCTTTATCAGGGAATCAGGAATGTCGCGCAAGGCGCTGTCGATGATTAAAACGTTTTTAGTCTTTTTCAACAGGGAAAAGATATCTGAGTATCCATGCCAGAAATATTTTCCGGGAATGTCAGAAAGTCGATTTAGCTTTTTGCTAAAGTGAATTCGTCTGAGAATCGTTTCGATGCGGGATTGTGATTCGCTAAGTCCTGAATAGCGCAGACATACATTCTTTTTCTTTTCCAAATCGGAAAAGAGCTTTAGATGCTTCGCTCCATATGGATAGACGAGAATTAAATCGATCCTCTCGGTCGCTAACGGAAGTTCTGGCACTATTCTTTAATCCTCTCTTGTTCCTGAGCCCTTAAAAAGGTGGAACAAATCCCATCGGTATGGGGTAAGTAAACAACGTCCACGCCGAGCGGGGCGAGTTCTTTTTCCGTTTCGCTCCAGCGAGCGTTGCCTTTCCAATCGTCGCCAATGAAAATCGCATCGAAATGAACAATTTCCCATATGGAAATTTTTGATAGTGTGTTGCAGAGTATGACCTTGTCAACGCTTTTTAACTCTTTGACTATTTCCGCACGATCTTGTTCGTCTATGACCGGATGCTTGTTCTTGTACATCATGACGAGTGCATTTGTGTTGATTCCTACAACTAATTTCTCGCATTGGGTTTTGGCGTTGCGCAATAAGTTTAAATGCCCGATATGGAACATGTCGTAGGTACCTTGAGTATATCCGATTTTGTACTTTTTCATATTCCTGAATCCTTTTGATTTCCAAAATTTACAAATTAGTCGGAAACCTTGTCCGTTATGGCCTCATTCCGATTTTCCATGGACCGAACCGGTTGCAGATGGAATCGTAATCCATGGGTTCGGAGGCATTCGGTTGAATGACGCGTTTTCTCGAGAGGTTGAAAGAATCCGACAGTGGATTTAGCGATGGCCTGTAGTATTCTGTCTTTAGGTTTGCAACATCAAACAGAATATGCGGTAAATCGTCCGTGATGAACGGGGTGCGCCTGTGCTTGGCGAAACGCAGGGAATCATCGGGATGTTTGGCTTTCCAGCTGTCGGAAATCCAAATGAGAAACGGAACGTCTAGTTGACAATGCAGAGCGGGCGCTCCAATTCTTTCGATTCCATAGGTTCTTCCTGTATGAACGCGATAGTCGTGCGCTTCGTCACCGTGGTCTGCAAAATAGATGACCAGGGCATTTTCGCTTTCGTACATCCGGATGATTTCATAGACGATGGAATCGTTGTATAGCGTAGCGTTGTCGTATGCGGCTACGTCACGTTTTTGGTCGTCTGAAAGTTCTTTTCGAAATGAATAATCTTCGGTTTTGAAATATGCGCGGTCAGGAGGAAATCTTTTTTCTGGAGCAATATGTTGCCCTAGCAAATGTATCATGACAAGGTTGAGAGAATCCGTTTCGAGTGAAAGTCTGTTTTGGTTATATTCTTCCAGCAAGTCTCCATCATACTGAAATTTTTTCTTGTTTCTGTGCGTGAATAGCTTTGGCGCAAGCTGTGGGTGGTTGAAAAATCCACAGGAGGCGTCCCAAGTTGACATGTTGGCATCTTTGACGAATTGATTTGAGTAAAAGATTGCATTATATCCGGCAGCCTTGAAAAGAGCGGGGAATAGAGGTTTTTCGTTCCAGTTGCTGGTATCGTCAATGCCTGAAAGGGACAAAAAGTGTCGAAAAGCATCGCTTGTCGCATTGGTTGGGGCAATTGCATTGTCAAATACAAAAATGTTTTCGAGACGGGAAAGTCTTGGATTGGTGGAAAGCGGATAGCCATAGAGACTTGAATGATGCCTATTAAAGGATTCGCCTATAATGATGACTATTGTTTGTGGAGTGGAAATTGACGATGTCGCATTGAGGTTTTCGTTAGAACGAGCGCATATTTCAAAAACATTCCGTTCCTGCAAAAATTGTGAAAAGGCTTCGAATGTTTTAAAGGGAAACATGCAGTGGAGGGCGGAACGGTTGGCTTTTCGCCAATCTCTTTGAAAATCCAGCGAAAAATTTCGCCCATAAAAAACAAGCATGACAATCGAAAGCAATACATAGATGGAAATGGCCAGGTTCCTCAATTTCCAGAAAATACAGCCTTGTTTAAATTTGATTTTTTTGATGAGTTTTAATGAAAAATGTTCCAGCAAGGCATAGAGAATGAATACGGAACATAAAAGCAGAAATTTCCCCGTGAAAAGATAGGTCGTGACAAATTCAGACGATTCATTTGGATTCGTTTCACTGATTAGCAGTAAAATGCCGGCATTGATATTGCAATCAAAAAAGAAATAGAGGAAGAAGTTCAGGAATGCACAGAAATAGACTGCAATGTGCGAAAGGGCAAGGAAACACAGACTTCCCTTGGAACTGAACTTTTTGATTAGGCATGCTGTGGAGCACACAAAAAAGATTAACGCGGAACAAAAGAGAAAATTGGCGATTTGCTGCCGTATAAAATTTCCTTCAAATTGCCACAAAAGAATGGTTAAAAAAAGGAACGTCCTGGGATGGGCCTTAATCGGCGCGGCAATGATGTTTGTGATTGTACTTGAAGAGATTTTCCAGAACATTTCATTCAACCTCACCCACTACACCTCCCACCGACCAGTTTTCTTGGCACCGATGCGGCGGATTTTCCCAGCAACGGTCATTCTTGCAAAGGCTCGGGTCACTGTCGCTCGGGATTTCTTGAGCTTTTGGGCTAGTGCCGTCTTGGTGAGTTTGGGGTTCTTTTTCAGCTCGGCGACAATCCGAATTTCCAGATCATTTAAAGGCTCATTTAAAGGCTCATTTAAAGGCTCATTTAAAGGCTCATTTTGAACGCTTGGTGGCGTCGTCAAATTTCTATTATAGATTACTGTAGAGATTACCAGGTCGCTTTCGAACTTTACTTTCCTGTGGGTCAACTTTTCCCACGAAAGCATCTTGTCGATTCCATAGCCTGCATTTTCCGAAAGTTTTGCGTAGCGGAAAAGCTTGATAAGCGTCGGGTTCCGCGGCATGGAATGATTCTGTTCTCTGAGTTCCTTGAGATCAAACGGAAAACGCCCGGGATTCTGAAACTCGATCCGATCCGTAAAAACCCGAATGGTCGAATGAGCCGGGCTAAAGTAGTCCGCATGGGCGAGCATGTTTACCAGGCCTTCGCGCAGGGCGTAAAGCTGGGAATTGTCGTCCGGCGAGAAACCGTTTGGCCCAGTCGTGAACGGGGCATCGACATGGGTTCGCAGTCGCTGGATGAATACGTTGTAGTATTCCCAGAGATTTTCCTGCTCCGGCATCCGAAAGGTGTAGCGCGGTTCAGCGGTTCCTTGGGCGGTGCCCGGAATTTCCAGCATGTCGATCCAGAAATTGTTTACGTGATACTGGATTTCGTCGCGCAGGCCAAACATCAAGAGGCTGCCGTAGTTCAGTTTGCCTTTTTTCGTGATGCCGGTTTTCTCGCAAAACTTTTCAACGGGCAAGTTGCTGTAAGGAAACTCGGGATTGAAAGCCTTGATCTGTTCGATATAGGATTCTAGAGAATTCTGATTGAGCATCGCAAGGGATGAATCGGGAACGAGTTGCTCGCTCTTTGTGCCGAATGCCTGGTCGCGGAACATCGCCATGACTTCCATGTCGGTTGCGCGGCGGTCTCCACTTCCCGTTCTAATGAACGTATTGCGCTCGGATGTAAAGTAAATCGGCTTGAAGGGAGATGATGGAATGAAAAATGCCAGAACGAGTTTTCCATCGATCCGATATTTTTTTGCCTTGGCGACGATAGGCTGGTTTAGCTTTTGCCTTCCTCGGACGCTGTTGAAAAAATCCGATTCGATTTTTTCTCCGTTTCGGACTCCGCTGATTTCGAACTTGTTCCCGTTCTGTCTTACTCCAAGGACAATCCATCCACCGGACGTGTTGGAGAACGCGCTGACGCTTTCCCAGACGCTTTTGGGGAGTTCCGCCGCGGATTCCTTTACTTCAAAGTCATCCCATTCGATGTCCTTGAGCTTAGCGATGAGTTCGTTCTTGGTCATGGAATTTTTTTCGGTTTCTTCAAAAGATAGAAAATCCCCACCCTACTCGAATCCAACCTGCATCGGTCCGCGCTTTCCATACTGTACCTTGCGCATGTAGAGCTTTCCCGTGGAATCGTAGTGCAGCTGCTCGCCGAAAGGTTCGCCGTCCTTGTAGAAAAGGCTGTCCTTGAGCGTGCCATCCGGATACCAGTTTCGCCAGGAACCGCCGGGCTTTCCGCCCAGGAAGTTTCCCTCGCTGGCGAGAACTTTTGTCGAATCGTAAAAGGAAAGGAGCTTTTGCTTTTCGCCGTCTTTCCAGACTTCCACGTAATGGAGCTTGCGTCCGGGAAGCGTGTAGCGGAGCGTGTCCTGGACCTTGTTATCGACAAAGGTCGTTTCGGCGTCGATGCCTCCATCGCCGATTTCCCCGTAGGCGATTCCGTTTCCGTTCCTGAAGACGCTTTGCCTTTCGACGTTTCCGTCCTTCGCGAAGTATGTCCAGACCGAGTCGCGGACATCGTCCCTGTAGAAGGAACGTTTCCAGAGTTCTCCCGTTGCGCGGAAAAGTTCCGACTTGCCGTGGAGCTTCCCCGCATGGTATTCGGAGCGGGATTCGATTGCTCCGCCCGGGTAGAATGTCTCGACGATGCCTTCCGGAATCCCGTTCTTGCACTGTTCCTTGCGAATCGTCGTTCCGCTTGCCGCGAATGTTTCGCGTGTCCCGACCGCGTTTTTCGGAAAGCAGGAATTCCTTTCCCCGGTGTTTCCGTTTGGGTAGAATTCTGTCCAGATGCCGGTCGGTTCGCCGTCCTGGAATGTCCTTTCCGAGGATGGCTTTCCGTCCCGGAAAAAGCCTTTCCAGAGTCCTTCCTTCTTTCCGCCTTGGTAAATCCCGCGTTCCTGGACCTTGCCGTTGGAATACCATTCCGTCCATTCCCCTTCGCGCTTTCCCTTCTTGTAGAATCCCGATTCGGCGAGGTCTCCGTGCGACGTCCAGCGCTTGAATTCGCCGTCGGGCTTTCCGTCCCGGTAGGCTACGCGCGTCTTGCGGATGCCGTTGTAGTGCGCCGTTTCGCGAAATTCCTGTTCGCCGCAGGCGACGAGCGCGACGAGGCAAAACGTAAAAAGTGCGAATTTTTGGATTTTGTCCATGTTCACAACTTAGAAAAAAGGTAATTTCCTAGCATGGATTCGAAAAAATTCCAGTCGGTTCGAGAAATCCTGAAAAGCCGGATCAACGCGCCTCTCGCTTGGGGCGTTCTTCTGCTCACGCTCGCCCTGACCGTCCTGTTCTATTTTTCGCAGAAAAAGCAGGAGGAAGTTTACGGGCGTTACGAGGAAACCCTTTCCGAATACAAGTTCTTCGCGTCCCGCGTGATGCAGCGGATGGAAAGGGTTCGCGTCTTTTCGGAAGATACTTCCGTCTTGATGAGTTCCCTGCGCAGCTTGCGCGAGACGGCGGTCGCCGTGTATGCCGCGTCGGAAAAGACCCGGTCGATGGGCTGGATGCCTCCGGAACGCGATTTTTCCGAATTCGAGACGTCGGTGCTCGGCTGGGTCGCTTCGATTCGGCGCTACGTTCCCGCCCGTTCTGCCTGGCTGGACAGCGCGCGCCTGCTGACGCGGGATCTGTACCGTCTTGACGCTTCGCTTGCGGAACCGCTTGTGCGGACGCTGGACTCCGCGTGGATGGGATTTGCCGCCCGTGCGGATTCCTCTGACATTGCGCGCTTGCCGAAGCCTCTCGGGGAGCGTTACCAAAATTCATTGCGGGAAAACGCGAATCTCTCGTCTCTCTGGATTCGGATAAGTAACGACGAATCTCTGGTCCGCTGCGAGAATCTCTTGCAGATGTTCAAGATGCGTTCCCTGGAAAACCGGGAAGCGAAGCTGTGGATCCAGCAGGTATTCTACCTGGTTTCCATCGTCCTGCTCCTGTTTACCCTCTTTTTTGTCATCCGTTCGAGGAAGTAAGATGTCCCGTTCCGTGCGGTTTCTCTTTTTGTCGGTTGCGGCTTTCCTGTGCTTTCTGGCTTCGTATCTCTTTTTGCAGACTCTTCCCTTTTACAAGAGCCTTGCGGGAGAAGAGTACCTGTTCTACGGCAAGATCACTTCGGTCGCCCTTCCGCGGGGCTTTCATGGAACGGGAATTCCTCTTTTCGACAGGACGTTCTTTTACCTGAACGAAGATCGGGAGGCGACGTTCACGCTTGCCCTGCCCTCTGACCAGGAGGAAATTCTCGGGGAATGGATCTCGTTCTGGTCGGAAACGGGGATGCCCGCGCCGATAGAGGTTCGCGGCATTCGGGTTTCTCCAAGGGAATGGATCGTAACGTCTATCGCGGGAAACGACGAGGGGCTGGATGCCTTGGCGATACGGGGCTTTCATGTGCGGGCGATGATGTGGTCGGGCGTGTTCGATGTCGTTTTGCTCGGTGCTGCCTTCCTTGCCCTGCGGAGGGCCCTGAGGCGCAGGCGATGAGAGCTTTCGCCTTTCTCTTCCTTTTCGCGGTCCTTGCCCATTCGGCGGATTCCGTCCCCTTTGTCGCGGATTCCATGCGGATTGTTCTGGGAACTTTCGAGAGTCCTTCCGCGGTGTGGCATCCCGTGAAAGTTTCCCGTCCGCGAGTGCTTGTCTGGTTCCATGGCGGGATGCAGGGCAAGAAGTGCGACAAGGGCTACGAGGCGGGTGCGGCTCTCGTTCCCTTTCTGGAAAAGGCTTCGCGGGAAAGCGCCGTGCTGAGCGTTTCCGCCTGCAGGGAGAACCACTGGCTTTCGGGAGCGCCTCTCGGCGCGGTCGATCGGATGCTCGATTCCCTGGAAGCCCGCTGGAAGCTGAAAATAGACACGGTCTCGCTTGTCGGCGTTTCGGACGGTGGTCTCGGCGTTGTCGGCTATACGCTTTACGGAAAGCGTGCCGTTCTCGGCAGGCTTCTTGTCAGCACGAATCTCGCCGCGGTCGCGGATGCGAAAAATCTGGCGAAAGATCCAAGGGTACGCTTGGGGAAGTGGACCTTTCTCCAGGGAGGCTCGGACAGGCTCTACCCGTCGGACCGAACCGTTCCGTGGATGGAAGCCTTTTGCTCGGCGCTAGGCGGAAAATCCTGCCGGATTCGCTTCGACGAACGCGGAGAGCACGACTGGTCCTGGTGGACGCTTCGCCGGGAATCCTGGATCCGGGATTTTCTCCGCTGACTTTATCCGGGCGAATTTTTTGAAGAGCCCTTGACAAAAACGGCAAAAGTTTTAAAATTTGGGACACACACTCGCGGGTGTGGCGGAATTGGTATACGCGCTAGATTCAGGTTCTAGTGTTCGCAAGGACATGAAGGTTCAAGTCCTTTCACCCGCATAAGTCTCGTTCTTTTATCGGAACGGGACTTTTTTCATGGCGAATTTCTCGGGGGAGCATTCCTTCGCGGAAATCTTTTGACTGGAATTTACCATATTTGAATCATGATTCTGCGGTGGATTCCTCTTCTCTGTCTTTTTCCCTTCCTGCTTGCCTGCGGCACGGACGATTCGTTCGAAACGTGTGAAAAGGGTTCCGTCGCGAATCTTCGGACGCTTTCTTCGGAACTTGCCGAGTCTTCCTTTTGCCGGACGATTTACGGCGAGGTATCCTTCCAGTTCACGGGACGCTGCGCGCGGATGGGTTGCTTTTTTCTCTACGACGTGGATGCGGACGGAAACAGGATCCTCGGAGACAGCATCTACCTGTCGGATGCGTCCGCGTTTCCCGGGAAATGGCGGGATACGGCGAAAGTTCGCCTTGCGCGGGTGACGGGCGACTACTATCCGGGGAAAAAGTTCGACGACTGTCCGTCGCTTGCCGACCCGGAGTGCCAGCGGGCTTTCTATGTGCGCGATGTCGAATAGGGAGCTTTCGTCGCTTGCCGAATCCGTTTTCGTGGGCGGTCGCGTCGTGCTTTCCTTTCTCGAAATGTCGGATGCGGAAGAGCTTCTATACCTGGTGGACACCTCGCGAAGCTCCCTGGGAAAATGGCTTCCCTGGGTGGAAGGCTTTCGTACGTTGCAGGATGCGCGTTCCTCGATAGACGCATACGAAACGCAGCGAAGGATGGGAAACGGCGGAGCGTTTGGAATCCGCCTCGAAGAAGACGGAGCCTTGGCGGGGGAATTCATCTTGCAGTGGATCGATGCGCAAAACCGCATCGCGTCTCTCGGGTATTTTTTGGGGAGCGCGTTCGAAGGGAAAGGCCTTGCTTGGGAAGCGGGACGGCTCGTGCTGGGATTTTTAAGGACCGCGGGAATTCATCGCGTCGAAGTTTCCGCGGCGACGGAAAACGCGAAAAGCAACGCTCTTGCCGAAAGGCTCGGTTTCCGGATGGAAGGAATCGCGGAGGATGCGGAATTTTTACACGGAAAGTTTTGGAATCACAACCGGTGGGCGCTCGTTTTTGGCGAAAGCGATCGGTCCGGTTACGATTGTAAACATTAAAATACAGAAAGCGTCCGGAAAAATTAGAGGAATGGTTATTTTGTAGGCATGGAAGATTGCGCAGAAGAAAAGAAGCCGTCCGCTCCGGACATTTTGCAATACACGAACTATCGCGTGTTTCTGCATGACTACTATACGTATAGAAAGGCGACGTCGTCGGCGTTCAGTCTGCGCTTCTTTGCGGCAAAGGCGGGACTTTCGAGCCATGCGCACCTGAAGCTCGTCATGGACGGGAAGCGCAACATCACGAAGAATACGGTCGTGAAGATTGTCCAGGGGCTGGGGTTCGCCGAAGAGCGTGCCCAGTATTTTGAAAACCTGGTATTTTTCAACCAGGCGAAGACGGACAAGGAAAAGGCTTTCTACTACGGAAAGCTCGTCCGTTCGACTCCGGGTTCGAGGCTTCATAGGATGGACCGCGCCCAGTTTCGCATCTTCACGGAATGGTATCATTCGGTTATCCGGGAAATGGTGGAGCTCGCTCGCTTCAATCCCGCGCCGGAATGGATTTCGAGACATCTGGGAAACAAGATTTCTCCGGAGGAAGCCGCGGACTCGCTCAGGCTCTTGACGTCCCTGGGTCTGCTTTCCAGGACAGCTAACGGCTACCGGCAGGCGCAGAGCCTGATAACAACGGATGACGAGGTGAACGATCTGCTGGTCAAGGAATACCACCGGCAGATGCTTTCGAAGGCGCGCGAGTCTCTTGAAGAGGTTCCGGCGGAAAAGCGCGACATTTCGGCGGTGACATTTGCCATTCGACGGAAAGATTTCCCCGCATTGAAAAAACATTTGCAACTAATGCGAAAAGAACTATTAGATTTCTCCTGTGAAGCGGGAACGGGCGAGGATGTTGTCCAGATAAACATCCAGCTGTTTCCTTTAACGCGAGGAATGTGATGCGGGTCTTGAAATCTTTCATTGTCGGCGCGTTGGCCGTCTGGGTCCTTTTAGCTTGCGAAAGCTCGGACCGTGCGGGAATCGAAATCGGAAATCCGCAGGTCTATGCCCACGCGTTCAAGGCGCGCTTTGTCGTCGATTACGGGATTCCGGGCGAAAGCCTGGCGGATTCTTCCGGCTTGTCGAAAGTCCTTATCGACGGTCTGGAACTTTCGCTTTCCCGACTGGCCGCCTATTCGAGCTATTACACCTACGTGAGCTTTAACCTGTCAGACGGTCTCACGCTTTGGCCCGAACGCTCGGAAAATTCCCCGATGAGAATCGCCTTTGCGGAAGATTCTTCGGTCGAGGAAAGTTCCTGGGACGCGGCATTCGGCGATATCGAAATCGACAACGCGGGTCTTTTGAAGGAAGTCGGCGTGACCTTCGCTCCCGCGGGTAGGGATTCCCGGCTGACCGGCACCTTGCTTTGGGACGGCTCCTATGTACCGTTCGCGTTCTCGCTTTCCGGGCTGGATTCCCTGGAAGTGCGCTACCTGAAGAGCCAGCTGGATTCTTCCCTGAACGGGACGATTTCCCTGACGGTGAGCTTCTGCGTTCCTGTCTGGACGGGGGACCTTCCGCTTTCGAGCGCGGAAAGGGACGGCGACACGGTACGGTTCGACGCTTCGCACAACGCCGTTCTGTGGGATTCGCTCACGGCTCGGTTCGGTTCCGCATTCTCGGCGAAGCATCGCATTGTCCGCTATTCGGATGGGACGCTGGACGATTCCTACGATCCGGAGTTTCTCGAAAACTTTGATATCGTCGATTTCAACTGGGTATCGAACGGAAGCTTCGAATCGGGACGTGACTGGATTCTCGTGGAACAGCTTGGCGGCGTCGCCGATACGAGCATTGCCGGAAACACGATGACTGTTCGCGTGACGAACGGCGGAACGCAGAATTACAGCGTGCAGTTGATTCACGAGGATATCCCGATTCTCGAAAACAGGAAATACAAGCTTGTCTTTACGGGAGTTGCTTCTTCGCCTTCGTCGTTCATGGTGCGTCTGGGATCCTACAGTACGTATGTGACCGAGGCGCTCCAGAAGACAGTTGTCATGGACACGGTCTGGAAATCCTATGAATTCGAATACACGGCTCTTGTGACCGATCTCTTTGCGCGGCTGGAATTCAACCTGGGAAAGTCTGCCAACCGTTTTGATTTGAAGGAAGTCAAAATCTACCGGATCGATTGAGAATTCTCGAAAACGGAGCTAAATTTTTTCAAAAACGAATAGGTCTTGCATGGGAAAATTCGGCTTCTCTTTTTCGATCTTGGCGGCTTTCACGACAATCTTTGCCTATTTGCCTGGCGAGCGGAGCTTTCCGTCGCTCTCGAATTCAAACGGGATCTTTGGAAACCCGGCGGGGCTTTCGGCTTTCGATTCTCCGGGAGCCCTCTTGAATTTCGGTCGGACGAAGAGCGGCATTTACGAAATTTCGACGGGCTTTCACGGAAACTATCTTGGGGCGTCTTTCGAATACCGCTCGGATTACGGTTCGCTAGACGAGTCGCGCTGGAATCTGGTCGGTTCGTTTCCGGTGTTTTCCCGGCTTGCGTTTCTGGGGGCGTCATGGAGCGCCTTTCGGAGTGCGGATTTTGCGGGAACCGACTGGGCGATGACTCCGGGCATTCTCGTTCGACCGTTCCCCTTTCTCTCTCTCGGCTTTGACAGCCGGAACGCTTTGCAGTTCGGCCCGGAAAAATCTCGGCGCGTCCAGGAATACGGTGCGACAATCCGACCGCTTGACGGAATTTCCGTGAGCTATGCCGGTGAAAACGCAAAGAACCATCGCCTGCTTTTCGATGCGGATTTCGGACTTTTGAACCTGGGCGTGCAGGTTCCCATCCATGGCGATGACGAATACCGCGTCTATGTATCGCATGATTTCGGGCGTTCCTTCAAGGGAACCGTTCTTGTGGATGACGACTGGAAACCGCGGCACGTTTCGCTCGGTTACCATTTGGCAAGGCGCGCAAATCCCTACCTGCTTCCGCGTGTCGTGCGCGTACCGCTTTCCATGCCGCTGACGGAGACGGAATCCGGCTTTTCGCTTTTCGGCCTCGGGGCGAGTTCGCTCAGCGTGGAATCCCTGCGCGAGCATTTTGACCTGCTGCTTGCCGACGAAAGCGCGCAACTGATCATTTTTGACTTTTCGGGCTACAGGGCGGGAACGGCGATTTCGAAGGAAATCGAACGGGGAATCGCCAGGCTGAACTTGCGCGGACGGACAACGGTCGCCTATCTGGACGACTTGCGGCCCACGACTCTTCTCGCTTCGAGCGCGGCGACGAAGGTCGTCCTGGAACCGTCTGCCCGGGTGAACTTTCGCGGAGTCGGCGGTGAAGTCCTGTATTACAAGGGACTTTTCGACCTGCTCGGCGTGAAAGTGGAACTGTTGCGACATGGAAGCTACAAGTCGGCGGTAGAACCCTACACGGCGGATTCGATGAGTGCGGAAGCGCGCGAAAACTACGAAAGCCTTTACGGCGAATGGTGGAATGCCCTGACCGAGGATGCCCGGATGCGGGTTTCGGATCCGCGGCTTCTGGATTCTCTGCTTGCGCGACCGAGCCTGCTTGCGTCCGATGCGCGGAAGGCGGGACTTGTCGATACGACGCTCTATCTTGACGAAGTCGCTCCCTATGCGCTCAAGACCTTCTATGGCGTGGAAAGTCCATTGGTCGCGGTTTCCAATTTTACCCCGAAAGCGGGAATGCGCGTCTTTGACGAAACTTGGCGACCGCGTTCCAAGATAGCCTTGCTGAACATCGAAGGCGCCATCGTGGATGGTTCGGGCGGCTACAATCCCCTGACGGGTTCCCGCAGTACCGGTTCGAGGGAAGTTCTCGACGCGCTCGACAGGCTCTTGCGTTCCCCGGAATATTCCGCGCTGATCGTCCGAATCAACAGCCCGGGCGGTTCCGCGCTGGCGTCGGACGAAATCTGGCATCGTCTGCGGACGGTTTCCCGTTCGGGACTGCCCGTTATCGCGAGCATTGGTGACATGGGAGCGAGCGGTGGCTACCTGATCGCTTGCGGCGCAAACGAAATCATCGCGGAAAAGGCGAGCATCGTCGGCAGCATCGGAATCTTTGGCGGAAAGGTCAGCTTCCAGGGACTTTTCGACAAGTTGAAGCTTCGAGCGGAAACGGTCAAGACGCATGAATCTGCCGATGCGGAAGGAATCGGAAGGGGCTTTACGGAAAGCGAGAAAAAGTCCCTGCAGGACTATCTGGATTCTTTTTACGGAAGGTTCCTGGATATCGTCAGCGGAGCGACCGGTCTCTCTCTCGATTCCCTGGACAGGAGCCTTGCCGGTGGGCGAGTCTTTACCGGAAGCCAAGGGGTTCGAAACGGGCTGGTTCACCGAATCGGCGGACTGGACATGGCGACTTCCGAAGCGAAACGCCTGGCGGGACTTTCGGAAAGTCGCACCGTGGTTCTCGAATCCATTCTCGCGGACGATTCCTACCTTTCGCGCGGCCTTTCGGACCAGGTTCGCCTGCTCTCCTGGATGAATTCGCTGGAAAAAACGCAAGTTTGGGCTCTTTTTGCGATGCCCCCCTTGCCGATTCGGTAAATTTTTTTACATTTGCCTCGACCATTGAGCTATGGTGTAATGGTAGCACAACAGATTCTGAATCTGTTTGTCTAGGTTCGAATCCTGGTAGCTCAATAAGAAAAGGCTGGTTCTCAGGAATCGGCCTTTCTTGTTGGATAGGCGTTCTTCGGAGAAATGGCGGACTTTAGCTACATTTGACACATGGCCAAGGCGGATTTCTACACTTTTCTTTCGGAATATTTTGGAGAACGCTGGAATGCGCTTCTCCCGGCGCTCCAGGGCGAAACGGTTTACGAAACTATCCGGTATTCGGGAAAGGAACCCTATTTTCTGGACGAGGCTTCCTGCTTCGCGGCCAGGTCCCTAGGCGCGGAACCGGGCATGGACGTGCTGGACATGTGCGCGGCGCCGGGCGGAAAAACGCTTGTCCTTGCCGGATGCCTCGAGGGAAAAGGCTCGTTGCAGGCGAACGACCGCTCCCCGGATCGCCGCTTGCGGCTTTCGCACAACGTGGAAAATACGCTCCCCGAGGATCTTGCCCGGATTGTCAAGGTCTCGGGATATGACGGAGCGCGCTTCGGCATGTATCGCAAGGAATCGTTCGACCGAATTCTCCTGGACGCTCCCTGTTCCTCGGAACGCCATGTGATGGAAAGCGAAAAGCATCTCGCGGAATGGTCTCCGAAGCGCATTTCCCATATCGCGGTGACGCAAGGGGCGCTTCTTGCGAGCGCGGTCGATGCCTTGAAGCCGGGAGGTCGGATGATCTACAGCACCTGCGCATTGACCCGGATGGAAAACGACGATGTGGTCCGAAAGATTCTGAAGAAGCGAAAAGGACAGGTCCGAGTTATGGAACTTTCCCCGGAAATCTCGGGAACGGACGTAACGGAATTTGGGCTGCAGATGCTTCCCGACCGTTGCGGTGGCCGCGGTCCCATCTACTGCGCGAAACTGGAAAAGATTTAAAAGCCTAAATGGCGAAATCGGCTGTCCTACTTGAACGGATTTAAATTATTTTACCGATATGAATGCTCGTTTTAGAATTTTTCTGTTGGCTCTCTCCATTTTGAGCGCGTTCGTGTTTGCGCGCGAAGTTCCGGTGCGCTATGTCCTTTCGAACGATTCCGTGGAGCAGGATGCGAAGTTCGTGAAGCTCGCTCGGGATACCGTCTATCTCTTGCCGCTGGATTCCGCGGAAAAGGCCGACATCCAAAAGGCGGACGAGGCGCTTCTCGACAGGATTTCCCCCGACTCGACCGAGGAGGATTCCCCGGATGCGGAAGCGATTCCCGAATATGCGGACAGTTCCGACACGCAGCCCGATTCCCTCGCCGTGGCGGATTCCGTTTCGAAACCCGTGGCGGAAACGGACGATTTCGAAGCGGCGATTCTCGCCCAGGAAAAGCGCGCCGAAGAGGATTCCCTCGCAAGGGCCAAGGCTGAAGCCGATTCCGTCCGTGCGAAGGAACTGGCGGATTCTCTCGCCCGGGAAGCGGCGATTCCCGTCGAGGCGAAGTACATCCGAATATTCAAGTACGAACTGAAGCGGATGACGAATCTCGAAAACGGCGAACCGGTCAATCTCGCCCTGTCGGACTTTACCTTCGCGGATGAAGTCGAAGAAGAGGAACCTCTCTATCCCGAAGGCGGCGCGAATCTCCTCGTGACCTCTTTCCCGGACAGCTGCGAACTTTTCATCAACGGCGAACCTCTCGACATGATAGCCCCCGACACCATCAGAAAAATCAAGCCGGGAAAGTACACGATTTCGGTCAAGAAAAAGCTGAAGGATGTGGACTGGTGGGGAACGCAGACGGTGAAAATCAATGCGGATTCGCTGAACAGGGTTCGCATCGAAGTGGAACGCCCGCGAACAAAGCTGACCGTGGCGACGATTCCCGACGGAGTCGAAGTCTATCTGGACAAGCAACCGAACGAAAGCGTCATGCCCGAATACATCACGGACGTTTCGTTTGAAACGGATCCTTCGGTGAAAAAGATTGTCTATCTGCGGAAGGTCGGCTATCTCGATACCGCTGTCGCGGTCGAAGTCAGGGCCTTTATGCCGAACCCGATGTTCGTGGAGCTGGAAGCCGTCGATAATTCGAGCGTCGTGGAAATGCAGCGCGAATATGACAGGGAACGTTCTCGCCGCTATATCGGGCGCGGCCTTCTGTGGAGCTCCATCGCCCCGATCATTGCCGGCGGCGTATTCTGGTATCTGGCGGAAAGGGACTGGAGCGACGCGGCGGACAAGAAGACCGCTTACAACAAGAGCGCCTTTGAAAGCGCGGACACCCAGAGGCTGGTGAAGAAAAACAGGGACCTGAACGATTCCGGGGATACGAAGGGACTGGTCGCGCTGGGATTCGGCGTTCTCGGTGTCGGGCTTTTTGTCACGGGGTTCGTTCTAGCCTTCTAGCGATGGCAAAGAGAATCGCGCAGCAGAGGATGGGCGCGAAAACGTTGAACGGCGCGTGATACTGGAATCTTGCCGGTGTCGCCATCCACAGATAGACGCAGACGGTCTGCCCGGTAAAGACTTCGAGGCTATGCCGTCCGATTGTCCTGCAAGGCGAAAAGTCCAGAAGTCTCGGCTTGCGTCGAACGATAGACGAAATTATCCCGGTGAAGGCGAGAAAGTTCAGGAAGCGCAATGCGCCGACGTGTTCCTTGGAAATCCAGAAGTCGCCTGGCGGTGGAAGCGGTAGCAGACGATGTGACCAGAGAAAGCAGAATGCGCAGAAAAAAACGGAAACGGGAAAAACGCGTTGCAGGAATGTCGCGGAAAGTTCCTGGGATTTCCAGAGCAGGCTGATTGCCGCTCCCGAAAAATAGACGAATTGCCAGGCGAAAAGATCGAAAAATCCCGGATAGATCCAGTCGGGAAAAATTTCCAGGACATGGCTTCTTAGGGAAAACTGGGCAAGCAGCCAGGCGAAAAACGATATTCCCCAGGCGAGTTTCAGATGCCCCCGGATCATGGCCGGGAAAACGAACGACCCGGCAAGGAGAAGAAACACGTAGAGCGGCAGGACGTCGATCCATTCCGGCGTATAGGCGAGGATTCCGGCAAGGAGGCTTCCGCCTATCGGATGCCCGTAGAGACCGGAAAAGAACTTTCGGAGAGAGGGGAAAAGAAAATAGGCGAGGAGGGCGATGGAAAAAAGCGTCGCAACGTGAAATTTCCAGATTCGGAATGCGCGCGTTCTCATCCAGCCGGAGTTTTCGCCGCGCGCGGCCTTGCTCCTTACGGCAAGCATCCCGACAAAGCCGGAAAGAAAGAAGAATCCTTCCGCGGCGGAAAAAAATCCGAAGCACTGGTAGAGGCAATGGGAAATCGGGCCGGAAAAATGATCCAGCGTCATCTGTAACAAAAGAAGCCCCCGAATGGAATCGAGGGCGAGTATGCGACCGGGCCGACTGGATGCGCTAGAATTCAACGTGTCCGCTGATTCCCATCGAAACGTGGTTCGATCCCGAGGAGCAGATGTTGTAGCCACCCCAGAAGACGATTTCCGCTTCGACGGTCGGGTAGAGATAGAAGGACGGTCCGACAAAGTGGCGGCTGTCGTTTCCGACTTCCTGGCTCGGATCGTGGAACTCGTAGGCGAGACCCATCGAAAACTTCTTGTGCAGGTCAAGCGACGGTTCGATGTAGAACATCCTCTGGTCTTCCGTGAAAATCTGGTCTTCGGCGGGAGCTTCGTCGTCGGCGAGAAGAGCCTGGAAATAGCTCGCGGCCAGGTTGAAGAAGCGATAGTTGAAGGACGGCTCGACGAGGAAGGAATGTACGCCGTGACCCTTGTAGGGATGCATTCCCCAGGTCGCCGTGATTCCGTAGTTGAACCGGTCCGTGCTCTTTGAGTATTGTACTTCCGTTCCGAGCGCGTAGGTGTAGGAGCGGCTGATTTCCTTTCCGAAAACCCAGTCGAGGCTCGGGGTGATCGTGAATCGCTCTTCCGTCTTGGAAATCAGGTCGAAACCGTAGGTGATGAACGTGGCGAGCGAGTGCGAATTGTTTTCGGTCGCGCCGATGTAGGCTTTGCCGTTTTCGACTTCGAAACCGATACCGCGGATGCGCTTGTCCTGGAGAATGACCGCATAGTCTTCGGTGTCGCGCCAATAGAAATAGGAAAATCCGCCGGCGCTGTAAGTGAGATCGCCGAAAACCACGCGAACGAGCGGCGTGAACTGCCACGCGAACTGGATGCCGTCAAAGTCAAAGGCGGTCCAGCGGTTTTCCGCGTCGCCCATCGCCGTTGCGCGATTCTCGTGGCGGACCATGGAAATTCCCGAATCGCCTTTCGTCACGTAGTTGCTGTGCGAACGTCCCTTGATGCTTACGGAAACGTTTTCGTCAAGGAGGACCTTTCCTTCGAGCTTGATATCCTGGTTTGCCGCGTTGGTCGGGCTGAAATCCTTGTCCCAGTATGTCGCGTAGTCCGCATCGATATCGCCGTGCAGTTCAACATCGACAGCGAAAGCGGCGACTGCGGAAAGAAAAACAAAAAAGCTGAAATGCTTGAACATAGTTTCCTTTGCAAAAGACAATTTGCTCTGCAAAATAGAAATATGCTCGAAAAGAATCCATCGGTTCCGCGTTCCTTTTTGTAAATTAGCCCGTATTATGGGATTTTTCAATCGATTTCTTCTGCCGCTCTGCCTCTTGCCTGCCGTATGCGCGTTTGCCGCTCCGGCGGATTCCGTCATGGCCCTTTCCAGGAAATGGTTCGATTCGGGCAAGGCCTGGAGCCTTGACTTTCGGGTTCGGGTGGATTATGCGGGTTCCCCGGAAACGGGCATCCAGGGCGGCAATCTGCTCGTTACCGGAAAAGACATGTTCCGGCTGAAGATCTCGGGAATGGAAATCTATTGCGACGGCAAGAATTTTTGGCAGTGGAACAAGGAAACGAACCAGGTTCTCCTGAAGCTCCTGGAAGACATGGAAAGCAACATGCATCCGTCGGAGCTGCTGTTCAAGTATCTTTCGTGCAAGCCTATCGAGATGAAGCGGGAAAAGATCGGCGGAAAGCAGGCGAACGCGGTTAGGCTCGACGCCTCTCGCTACGGCAAGGATTTTGCCGAAATGGAAGTGTGGCTTTCGGCGGCAGACGCTTCTCCCATGCGGCTCGTGATCGTGGATCCGCTCCGCAATGTTTCGACTTACGATATTTCGAACCTGAAGCGCGTGGACAGCGTCAAGGTTTCGGATTTTGTACTGGTTCCGGCAAAGGGTGTCGATGTCATCGATATGCGGTAGGAAAATGAATTTTCGAACCATGAAGTTATGTCTGTCTTTCTTGGCTCTCGTTTCTGCGCTCTTTGCGTCGGATGACGGCTTTGCGAGTAACTTTACCTATTCCGCGGGGCCCGGCCCATCGACGGGTTCTCTCTGGGTTGTCAGCCGTGGAACGTCCGGTAGCGGCATCACGCTGGTAAGCCTTGCGCTCGGCGCGGAAAATGTCAACGTCTCGAAGATGACGACGGAGCTTTTGCCGGATTCCATCACGCCGGTCCAGGACGGAGTCTTTTCGGACGTGACCGCGGAGCATCGGCGGACTCCCTTTGCAAGTGCCGGGAAACTGGGCTTTGTCGTGCCGCTTGTCCTGGAAAGCGATTCGGGCTATCTCGTCCCGTGGGGCTATTTTAGCGGTCGCGCCTCGAATGCCGTAACTTCCAGATCTCTTCCGACGCCCCCGGGAGAATTTCCCGAGCACCCGGAAATGGCCCATGCGGTTTCCGGGTTCGCCTTCGATTCTTCCTCGAACGCCTTGTGGATGGCGCGTGGCATTTACGGACTTCTCAAGGAAGACGTCAGTGCGGGCGTAAACTCTCCCAGGCGTTCGCACTTTGTGGTGAACGCGAAAACGCTTACCCTGGATTCCCTGAAAAATTCATCGAAAGTGGATTCGACGACCAATCCGGCGGTCTATGGAATCGCACGCGCCGCGGAAGGTTCGTTCTGGCTTGCGACGGGCGGGGGACTCTTCTCGCTGGAGATGACGACGAGAAAGCTTTCCAGGGTCGGCGTTCCGGGGCTTGACACGGCTCGCGTGACGGGAGTCTGGAGCGGAGGCTCTCCTTTTCAGGTTGTCGTGGAGACGAGCAAGCGCTACAAGACGAGTACCGAAGATAGGCTCTGGCGATCTTATGGCGGAAAGCCATTTGCCGAAGTCGTTTTCCGCGATACGTCGGGGAAAATCCAGAAGAACGTCTATGACAAAAGCGACTTTACGACAAGCGATGTCGCCTTTGTCGGTGACAGGGCCTTTCTTTCCGTCTCGGCCGTGGAAGGCAGCAAAAGCGGGATTTTAAAACTCGACAGCGTCGGGGCCATCCCCTTTGACGACGAAGAACAGTGGCTTTACGGATTGAACGCGGGCGTTGTCGATAGGAATGTCGAAGTGACCGCGGTCGCGTCGTTTCCGCTAACGGCAAGGGTGACAGGACTTGTCGCCTGTACAAATGGCGCGGGCATTTCCGTTTCCGCCGATACGGGAAAAACCTGGACGCACATCATGAACCAGGCTTCCCTGAAAAGCGATCTCGGAACCATTCGGATGATCCCTTCGGTAATCGGGGCGGGAAACCAGTCCATGGTTTCGTACAAGGTAAGCAAGAATTCCAAGATAACGATAGAAGTCTTTAGCTACGATATGCGCAAGGTTCGTACGATAGTCAAAAGCGCGGAGCGCATGGCAAGTTCGACGCGCAGCACCCTGCCTTCGGAAGATTTTTGGGATGGTCGCGACGATGGCGGAAACGCTGTGACGATGGGAGTCTATTATGTCCGGGTCAAGGACAACCACGGGCATGTCGGCTGGGGAAAGGCGATGACACTGGGAGGCAAGTAGCATGAAGCGTCTTTTCTTTTTTGCCGTACTTCTTTCTTGCGGAATGCTTTTTGCGGACAAAAAGGCGAACCTTGGCGGATTTGACGGCTTTGTCGAGCGCATGGGAACCGGTGGACGGGAACTCGGACGCGGAAATGTCGGGGTCGCGGATACGTCGGCTCTTCCCGCAGCCTACTTCAATCCGGCGATTCTCGGGTTTCGGAATACGATAGCCTACTCGCTAGCCGCGGAAAAACGCGACCTGGACAGAGCCGGCGGCTCTCTCGGTGTCGAAACGAAAGTGGGAAACCGCATGGGTATCGGCGCCGCGGTTCTCTACCGGACCGATCTGGATTTTGAAGTCATCGACAGCGACGACGAAACGGTCGGAAGCGCCCAGCCTTACTTTATGACGGCTTTTGTCGGCGTGGGCTATCGGCTGACGAGAAAGGATGCGATAGGACTCTCTTTCGCGATAAGCTATGACAACCTGGACATTTCCGGGCATTACGAAGAGGCGAGCCTTGTGGATTCCTACCAGAGTCCCGTCGTCCTGAACCTGGGATGGCTTCGGGAATGGAACGAGCACTGGTCTTCTGCCGTGATGATTCGGAATCTGAGCTTTAGCAGAAATCTTTCGGCAAGGTGGACGCGCAACGCTTCGAACGACAATTCGGTGGAAGAAAGCGAAGGTATCCGCCCGAAAGTCCTGCAGATAGGCCTGGGTTACCATACAAAGCTCTTGACGCGCCCGATCTCCGTCTGGATGGAAGCCCTGGATTATCAGGTAGCGGATACGCTTTTGGTCTTTGACCCGGATTACCATGTCTGGACAGGACGTTTCGGTGTGGAATGGGAAGCGATCGAAGATGGGCTTGTCCGGTTTGGCTTCGACGACAGGAACTACACTTTCGGCCTGGGTTACCGCTTCAGCATCCGATTCGGAAAGAATCGCTACGACTTCGAAATCGACTACGCCCTGGTTTACGAATCCCAGGCGGACTTGTGGAATCCTCTAAGCTTTGGATTCCGCGGAACGATTTGAAAAATCTATTATTGTCCCATGATGTCCGAATATAGCGAAAACGTAGTTTCGAAAGGTCCGCGTTGGCAGCGCAAGAAAGACGTCCGTCCCCAGGAAATCCTGGATGCGGCCGCGGAGCTTTTCGTCGAACAGGGATATTCCGCGACGAAGGTGAGCCAGATAGCGCGAAAGGCCGGCGTCACCGCGGGAACGCTCTACGTCTATTACAGGAACAAGGAAGCGATTCTTCAGGAAGTCGTGATGAACACGGTCAGCTCCATCTTTGACGCGAGCGACGCCATCCTGGAAAAGTATGACGGCTCCGCCGAAGGATTGCTTTCGATCTTGATCCAGAAGTGGTTCGAAGCTGTCGGCGGAAAAAGCAAGATTTCGGGAATCCCGAAGCTCGTGGTCGCGGAGTCTTCGAATTTTCCCGAACTGGCGGACTTCTTTGTCAAGCGAGTTCTCGACCCCGCCTACAGATATATTTGCCGCGTACTCGAATATGGCATTTCCAAGGGAACGTTCCGAATTGACAATGTGGAAATGACCGCCTACATGATTCTTTCGGCTTTGCACGGAGCCGTTCTCGATCCCCATTCGCTGCATATGGCAAAGAAGCACGGCCTGCCGATGGAATCGTTCGAGGAAGAATTGCGAAACTTGATTCTTTGCGGAATCCTGAATACAAGGCAATAGCCTTTCATGATCCGTTCGCTGTCTTTTGTTTCCTTGCGCAACATGCAGGAAGGACATTTCGAGTTCGAAGACGGCTTTACGGTTGTTTGCGGGAAAAACGGAACGGGAAAGACGACGCTTCTCGAAGCGATACATCTTCTTTGCGAAGGTTTTTCGTTTCGTTCGCACAGCCTTTTGGACTTGGTAGGCTGGGACGCTTCCGAGATGATCTTGCGGGGAAAGCTTTCGGAAAGTTCTGAATCCGAAAGGATTTTCGAAAGGGCGCTTTCCGTGAACAGGAACAGGGGCGTTACGGCGAAAAAGGACGGGACGCCTTGCAAGGGCGCTGCTTCCTTTTTCGGGACGATACCCGCGGTCATCATGCAGCCCGCCGACATGGAAATGGTTCGCGGCGCTCCGGAGATACGCCGCCGCTATCTGGACGAGCTTCTCTGCTTTCGAAACGCGCGCAATGCGGACTTGCTCCGTCGCTATCGGCGCGTCCTTGCGGAGAGAAACCAGTGGCTGCGACAGAACAAGTCGGGCGATGCTGTCGGCGGCGAGGAACTTTTTTCCGTTCTCACCGGGCAACTGATCGATTTGGCGGCATCGGTCTGGCAGGAACGCCTGGGACTTGTCTCGGAAATTTCTCCGTTAGTCTGTATGTATTACGAAATGCTCGACGGGAAAGGCGATGCTGTCGCTGTCGGCTACAAAAGCTCGGTGGCGGAACATGGGATGTCGGAAAATTCCCTCCGCCAGGCCTTTGCCGAAAAGCTGGAATCTCTCGACTTCGCGGAAAGAATGCAGGGAATTTCGCTTGCCGGTCCGCACAAGGACGATTTGAAGATTTCGCTCCACGGGCACGAAATGCGGACGGCGGGTTCCCAGGGACAGTGCCGCAGCGCGACGATAGCCCTTCGCCTTGCGGCTTCGGACCTGGCTAGCGAACACCTGGCAAGGCCCGTACTTCTTCTCGACGACATCTTTGCGGAACTCGACAGGAACAGGCGCGGAGCCGTGGCGGACATCATCCGCGAAAAGAAATGCCAGGTCTTTGTCGCGACGCCACGGGCCGAGGACTTGCCGTTCGCGGCAAATGCGAAAATCGAAATGTAGTCGGTTCGCCTTTCAAGGCTCCGGGTTTGCCGATATAGATAGTCATCCCAGGCTTTTTTAATGCAAATGGATGACGAACGGTGAATGTTGAATGCGATTGTCGGATGAAACGCCTATTTGATCCGGGTGACGGAACCTTTGCGCTTTTCGCTAATCCGGCGGTAGAACGGAAAGAGACGGCTTCTGTCCGAGATATGCGCAAAGACGATGGCATCCGAATGCATCGCGGCGACGTGATTTGCGTAGCGGGAAGTTGCGGCGGTGCAATGTTCGCGCCGAAAGCAGGAGACGATAAGCAGGCGGTCTTCGGCGAGGGCTTTCGCCTCTTCGCGGGATAGTTCCCCGGGGATGGACTTGCCTAGTATCCAGATGGCCTTTCCGCCGTTTCTTAACGCCGCGTGAAACAGGGCGCTTTCCGCTTCGGAATGGAACGCTCCGACAAGGCAGATCCCGTTCCTTGCCTGGTTTCTGCCCCAGCAGCGAATCTTTTCCTTGACGATTTCGCTCGAATCTCTCGATGCGAAAAACGCGATTTTCGTTTCGTGCCAAAGCTTGGCGTTTCCCGTCGCCTGGCGACCGTTGAATTCTTCCTTCATTCCATACCTCGAAAAAAAACGCTCCACGGGGAATCCATGTCGCGCGACTGGAGAGCAATATAGCAAATAGGCAGTGTGGATCGACTAGGCTCCGATTGCTACATTGTCGCCATGGCCCGCGCTCGCAAATCGATCCGCCCGGATCCGTATCAGAAACCTCTTCTCGAAAAACTTTCTCCCGAACGAAGCAAACCGGGAACGCTTCCGCAATTCCTGGAACCGACCCGAGCGAAGTTTGAACTGCACAGCGACTATGCGGCGGCGGGCGACCAGCCCGAAGCGATTCGCGAACTTTCGGAAGGATTCGCCCGCGGAGAACGTTTCCAGTGTCTGCTCGGCGTGACGGGATCCGGGAAAACGTTTACCATGGCGAACGTCATCCGGAACGTGGGGAAGCCGACGCTCGTTCTTACGCACAACAAGACGCTGGCGGCGCAGCTCTATCAGGAGTTCAAAACCTTCTTCCCGAACAACGCGGTCGAATATTTTGTCAGCTATTACGACTATTACCAACCCGAAGCCTATATCGTCCACACGGATACGTATATCGAAAAGGACGCTTCGATCAACGACGAAATCGACAAGCTCCGCTTGCGGGCGACTTCGAATCTCTTGACCCGGCGCGATACGATTATCGTGGCGAGCGTCAGCTGCATTTACGGTCTGGGTTCCCCGAAGGAATATTTTGAATTGATGGTCCGCCTGAAAGTGGGGGAAATCCGGGAACGCGACCAGATACTGATGGAGCTAGTTCACATTCAATACCAGCGGAACGACTTTGCGCTCGAACGGGGATCGTTCCGTGTCCGCGGCGACGTAATCGAAGTCTATCCGAGCTACGACGACGTGGGAATCCGAATCGAGCTTTTTGGCGACGAGGTGGATAGAATTTGCCGGTTCGACCTGGTGACGGGCGATGTCAAGGAAGAGCTGAAAGATGTCCGCATCGCTCCGGCAAGGCACTTCGTGACGCGCGAAGATTCCCGGGAACGCATTGCGCAGGATATCGAACGGGAACTTTCCGCAAGGCTCGAGCAGTTGACGAAGGAGGAAGCGGCGTTTCGCAAGGCGGGAAACGTTTCCGAAGCGGATTCGCGTGTCCTTGCGCGTGCGCGCCTGGAAAGCCGTACCCGTTACGACATGGAAATGATCCGGGCGACGGGAATCTGCTCGGGAATCGAAAACTATTCGCGGATCGTGGAAGAGAGAATGCCCGGTACGCGGCCTTTTACGCTTCTCGACTATTTTGGCGACGATTGGCTCTTGATGATTGACGAAAGCCATGCGAGCGTTCCGCAGATAGGCGGCATGTCCGAGGGCGACAAGTCGCGCAAGACGAACCTCGTGCAATATGGATTCCGCTTGCCGTGTGCGCTAGACAACCGCCCGATGAACTTCGACGAATTCGAATCGGTCTATCCGAAGCAGGTTCTCTTCGTGAGCGCGACTCCCGGGGATTACGAACTGAAGAAGACTGGCGGAATCGTTGTCGAACAGATTAATCGCCCGACGGGGCTTCTCGACCCGAAAATCGAGCTGTATCCGGTCAAGGGGCAGGTGGACGTCCTGCTCGGGCGCATCTCGGAAGTGACCGCTCGGGGCGAACGCGTCCTGGTGACGACGCTGACGAAGAAAATGGCCCAGGACCTGACGGACTTCTTGCTGTCGGTAAATGTCAAGGCGCGCTATCTGCACAGCGAAATCAAGACGCTCGAACGCCACCAGATCTTGCGCGGGCTTCGCAAGGGAGACTTCGACGTTCTTGTCGGGATCAACCTGCTTCGCGAGGGCCTTGACCTTCCGGAAGTTTCCCTCGTGGCGATTCTCGATGCGGACAAGGAAGGCTTCTTGCGAAACTACAGGAGCCTGATCCAGACGATGGGACGTGCCAGCCGAAATGTCAACGGCACGGTAATCCTCTTTGCCGACGCGATGACGGAAAGTCTGGAAAAGGCCTTGGCGGAAACGCGCCGCAGACGGCAAGTGCAGGAGGCCTTCAACGAGGAACATGGAATCGTTCCGAAAACCGTCAGCCGAAAGCTCGAAGGCGACATGGAAGTTCCGGATCCGCTCGGCGACATCATGGGAAAGGGAAAAAAGGCGAAAAGAAACGGTCAGGGAAAGCGCCTTCCGGAAGAAGCGAACGACTCGGACGAAAACGATTCGATCGAGGAACTCGAAGCGAAGATGAAGGCTGCCGCCGCGCGTCTGGATTTCGAGGAAGCGGCCCGCTTGCGCGACATTATCCGGGGGCGGGGCTGATTCCGGTTCGGCCCGCTAAAGACAAAAAAGAGAGCGACGCTTGCGCGCCGCTCTAGATGTTTTCACAACGGAATAATCCTTATTGTGAATTGCTTTCAGATTGTTAGCGTCTTCAATATAGCCTTTTAAAGGGAGAAAGTCAATAGCGAATGCGAAATTCAGGATGTTTTCCTGAAAATCGGAATAAATCTTGAAATGTCATATTTTGTCAATTAATGTAGCTAGATTTTAAAATTTTTCGATTGCCGAAATGTCTTGAAGTTCGGGAAAATTTAATGAATTCTAGCAAAAAACAAAGGATTTTGATGGGAAATTGTATATATTGAGGCATATTGACATTTTGTCGATGGAGATTGTAGATGAAAAAGATTCTCGGACTGGATTTGGGAACGAACAGCATTGGCTGGGCGGTGGTAAACGAAGCGGAAAGCGATTCCGAAAAATCGTCCATTGTCAAGCTAGGCGTCCGCACCATTAGCTTTGATAATTTTGTCAGCACGGCGTCTAAAAAGGAATGCAAGCTGTAAACGCTGGTTCTAATATAATATTTTGCCGTGTACCACGGTTGTCAAGTTTTGATGGATCTGGTGAAACATCGCATTTACGGTCGTCGGGTTGTGGTTGTAGCGCCCACGGAGTTCGACGACTGTATCCTTGCTCCGTGGGCGCGCCCTTTTCCTGTCGAGTTCCCGATGTTTCCCTTCATCGGATGGACAGGCTCTTGGTCTGGAAAAATACGATGAAAAGGATTTTGCTTTTATTTTCGCTTCTGTCGCTATCGGCTTGCGTTTCGGAAAATGGCGATTCGCGCGTAATTGGAGTCCACTCGGATAGCTACGGCACGTTCCAGCGTTTCGGCTGCCTTACCCATGAACCTGTGGAAGACACGATCCATTTGCATACGCAGGTAAAAATTACCCGTTACGAAGACCGTTCGCGATTTTGCCTGCATTTCGATGACAATTCGTATCGGTGCTATGATGCATCTGTCCCGTTCAGCTACAATGGCGAGCTGTTCAAGCCGTATTACTACAGCGGCGTAATGGATATATACAGAACGGTCAACAAGGAGGTTTTGGTGGCAATGTCGAACTATCTCAGGGTAACCGGTGGTACAGCCTGAAACCGAGAGATTGGGACACCTGGGAACGACCGGGTAGCGTATATCAAATAAAGTTGAATGAGGAAACAAGGCGTCCCGGGGAGGATACCGGGACCTATGGGTTTCATCCGGTCAAAAAAAGTGCCTTGGGGCCAGATTGAACGATGCGCCGCGCAAGCGTTTCGAACGGCTTCAAGGGGTGAGTCGAGGGACGCTTGAGAGTTTCCAAGCGCTTTTTCGGAGCGGATTTTTTTTAGATTTACTCCCGAAACAAATTAGGAGTATCAAAATGCTTAAGAAACTTTCCTGTTTTGAAGGAATCAAAGGTCCTGTTGTCACGATCGTGATGGACGGTGTCGGCTACAGCCCCAAGGAAGAGGGCAACGCGGTAGCGCAGGCCCGGAAACCGCTGCTCGACCGGCTGATGCAGAAGTACAGCCATGTGCTTTTGAAGGCCCATGGAACGGCTGTCGGCATGCCGAGCGATGCGGACATGGGAAACTCGGAAGTCGGTCACAACGCGATTGGCGCGGGACAGGTCTATGAACAGGGAGCGGCCCTTGTCGCCAAGTCCATCGAAACGGGCGAAATCTTCCGCCGTTCCGCGTGGAAGGAAATCGCGGAAAACGTTCGCGAAAAGAACGGCACGCTTCACTTTATCGGACTTTTCAGCGACGGCAACGTCCATTCGAATATCGCGCATCTAAAGGCGATGGTCGCCGAAGCGAAAAAGGAAGGGCTCAAGCGGGTCCGCATCCATGTCTTGCTGGACGGTCGCGACGTCCCGGAAACGTCTGCGCTCGATTACGTGGAACCGTTCGAAAAGTTCCTCGACGAACTTCGCTCGGACGACTTCGACGTGTGCATCGCTTCGGGCGGTGGACGCATGAAGATTACGATGGACCGTTACAACGCCAACTGGAAGATGGTCGAACTCGGATGGAAAACGCACGTTCTCGGTGAAGGCCGCTTCTTTGCGAATACGACGGAAGCCGTGAACACGCTCCGCGACGAGACGAAGGCGATAGACCAGGATCTTCCCCCGTTCGTGATTGCGAAGGACGGCAAGCCGGTCGGCACGATCCAGGATGGCGATTCGGTCGTGTACTTCAATTTCCGCGGGGACCGCGCGATTGAAATTACGCGCGCCTTCGAAGAAGAGAACTTTACGGAATTCGACCGTGTCCGCTTCCCGAAGGTGGAATACGCGGGAATGCTCCAGTACGATGGAGACCTGAAGCTTCCGAAGCGCTTCCTCGTTCCGCCTCCCGCAATCGAAAACACGAGCGGCGAATGGTTCAGCGAAGCGGGACTCAAGCAGTTTGCCTGCTCGGAAACGCAAAAGTATGGGCATGTCACATACTTCTGGAACGGCAACCGCTCCAACAAGTTTGACGGCGAAACGTATCTCGAAATCCCGTCCGACGTGGTTCCGTTCGAACAGCGCCCGTGGATGAAGTCCGCGGAAATCACCGACGCGATGATCGAAGCCGTGAAAAGCGGCAAGTACAACACGCTCCGCTGCAATTTCCCGAACGGCGACATGGTCGGTCATACGGGAAGCCTCCGGGCGGCGACGATGGCAGTGGAAGCGGTGGACCTGGCCTTGGCCCGGTTCCTCCCCGTGCTCGACGCGATGGGTGGCGTCGCTCTAATCACGGCGGATCACGGAAACGCGGACGAAATGTACGATATCGACAAGAAGACCGGGCTTCCGAAAACGAACAAGGACGGCTCGATCAAGGCCAAGACTTCCCATACGCTGAACCCGGTTCCGTGCATTCTCTACGATAACGTGACCGGCGGTCGGCTTTCCCTGAAGGCCGGCAACTGGGGACTCTCGAACCTCGCTGCGACGACGGCGAATCTCCTGGGATTCGAAAAGCACGAAGCCTGGGACGATTCGATGCTCGCCATCAAGTAGCCGGTAGCGTTGCGAAAAAACTGGAACGGGAAGGTCGAATTCGGCTTTCCCGTTTTCTTTTGTGCCGTTTGGATGCATTTTGCGGCAAACATTCCCGAAGAAGTGAACCTTTTCCCGAAAATTTGTGTATTTTCAGAAAAAAAGGAAAGGTATTCTATGAACTTGAAGAAAATCCTGATGTCTCTCTGCCTCGTGTCGTCCTTTGGGCTTGTCGCTTGCGGAAGCGATTCCTCTTCCGGTTCTTCGACGGAGGATTCTTCGAGCAGCAGCGCGGCGGCGCCGATCGTTCTTCCGGAATCGAATGCGGATTCCCTGATCGAAATTTCGAATTTCAATACAGCCTACGCCAGCGCGTCGGAACTGAAGTTTAACGGAAGCGTCGGCGTCAACTGGGAAGCCGATACGGCGGTTTTTATCGATTCCGTTTCCCTGATTCTCGGGAACGAGAGCGGACTGCCGATCGAGGCGAACTTCACCATGGATGTCGTGAACTATTCCCAGAGGCAAAGCCTTTCGATTGGCAAGGAGCTGAAGCCCGCTGTCATTCTCGATTCTTTCGAAGACTGCGGAACTTTGACTGCCTACATCGTCGTCTATGCGCATAACGATGCCGTGCAGATTGTCGCCAAGGATTCGACGACATTCGAAAAGACCTGCCCGGTTGAAGTTTCGAGCAGTTCCGCTGCGGAAGTTCCCGTTCTCACTGCGAAAAAGGTGACGCTTTCCACCCAGGCGGTCGAAAAGAACGCCATCGATCTGGATTCCTGGACGACCTATCTTTCTGCGGAACGGGACGCGAATGCGGAATCGATTGACCTCTATCTCGGGCGGGAAAGCCGCATGGCGACGCTTTTCACCAATGCATCCCTAGGCGCGGCCAGCGCTTCGAAAATCGGGGAAGAAGAATCTAGCGGTCTAAACTATGCGGAAGATCCCGCTTCGGCGAAGATGACGGACTTCCGCTACAACGAAAGCAAGCTGTCGGACAAGGCGAACGACTTTGAAATGATAACATCCTATGTCGTCATTACGCCCAAGTTTGACGCCTCGACAGGCAAAGGCTTCTTTGTCGTTCTTCCCGCGTTGCCGAAAAATATAGGCACATCGGATTATTCGATCGATCTGATCGTGCTGGGGAACTGGGATTAGTTTGTCTTGACTCTTCGGAAAGACTCTCCTGTCGGGGGAGTCTTTTTTGTGCGGCGAGAACGATAGGACACGAAGCTTTCCATGGGAAAAATTTGGCGCATTACCTTGTTGACAAATCCCGATCTCTGCAATCTGCATTGCAGTCTGTGTTTTTTGCGTCAGCGAAAAAGATCTTTCGGAATGGGAGAAATGCCCTGGGAAATTGCGGAAAGGGCGATTCGAAAATACGCACGGCAGGGACTTCGCGAAGTGATTCCGAGTACGATGGGGGAACCGTTACTTTATTCGCAATTCGAAAATCTGGAACGGTTGGTCTCGGAACTGAAGTTAAAACTGAACATCACCACGAACGGTTCGTTCCCGCTAAAGGGTGCAGAACGCCTGGCAAGAGAGCTGCTTCCGATTTCTAGCGACATCAAGGTGAGTTGCTGGGGAGTGAAGGAATCGAGCTGGAATGTCCTCTGCCCGGGCATGGATGTTCGATCCTACCTGGAAAACCTCGAAACGCTTGTTCGCGTTCGGCGGGAACTTTCCCGGGACTCGGGACGTGCGTTGGCTTCGCTTTCGCTGCAAATGACGGTGACAAGGACGAACCGTGCGGAGGTCTTGCCTGTCCTGGAACTTGCCGCGTCCCTGGGCTTCGACCGCGTCAAGCTGAACCGTGCGGTTTTTCTGTCTTCCGCAAGGCGACCCGACGAAGAGCTTTCGCCCGGAGACTTTCTGGACGTTTCGACCGTAGGGAACCTTCCCGTTCGTATCGAAGGAACCTTTCTTCGTCCGGCGGGAGAGGGAATCGCCTCTGGGAAATGCCCTTTCCCGGGACGGGAACTCTGGATTCTTCCGGATGGTTCGACGGAACCGTGTCCGGATCCGGAATTTCGCTATGGAATCCGGGATGTGGAAAATCGCTGCGAAAGATGCCTTCTGTTTCCTCGACGCGTTTCTTCGGATGCTTGAAATTCTATTATTTAGGCAGGCTTACCTAACAGCCTGGATAAATTATGAAAAGCATCTATGTTGGAAATCTCCCCTTTGCGTTTCGCGACGCGGACCTCGCCAAACTGTTCGAGGAATTCGGCGAAATCAAGAGCGCAAAGATTATCATGGACCGCGATACCGGTCGCAGCAAGGGCTTCGGATTCGTCGAAATCGAAGATGACGGCGTTGCGGCGAATGCGGTCGAACAGCTGAACGGCAAGGATGTCGGCGGTCGAGCCCTCCGGGTCAACGAAGCCCGTCCGCGCGAAGCCCGTCCACGTCGCTTCTGATTGCAGATAAATTAATTCTCCATCTCCAGGTCGCATTCCGTGCGGCCTTTTTCTTTTGGTCACCTCTAAATTTAGAAGAGACCTTTTCTTGACTTTGCTCTATGCGGGCGGGAAGAACAGGTAGGCGACCGCGATTGCCGCGATGACGCCGACTGCATCGGCGATGAGGCAACACGTGACCGTGTGGCGCGTCTTGCGGACTCCGACGGATCCGAAATAGACCGCGATGACATAGAAAGTGGTGTCCGTTGCGCCTTGGAACATGCAGCTTAGGCGACCCGCGAAACTGTCGGGACCGTAGGTCTTCATCGCTTCGATCATCATGCCGCGCGCTCCGCTGCCGCTAAGCGGTTTCATGATGGCGGTTGGAAGTGCCGGTACGATATCGCCCCCGATTCCGAGAAAGGCGAGAACACTCGATACTCCGCCGAGGAGAAGGTCCATGGCTCCGCTTGCGCGGAATACGGCGACGCCTACGAGTATCGCGACGAGATAGGGGATGACCATCACCGCAGTGTGGAAACCTTCCTTTGCGCCTTCGACAAATGCTTCGTAGGCGCGAACCTTTTTACGGACGGCAAGCGCGAGAAACAGGATGATGACTCCGAAGAGAGTGAGTCCGCTGATAAAAAGGCTTGTCGTTCCGAGCGCATCCGCGGTCAGACGGCTGAAGTAGGCGAGGGTCGCGATGACGGCTGCGGAAAGGCCTCCGAGCCAGAGGAGCGTTACGGGATCCTTCAGCTTGATCTTCTGGAAAAAGCTCACGGCGACGATGCCCGCAACGGTGCTGAAAAATGTCGCGAGGAGGATGGGAAGAAAGATGTCGCTAGGATTGACTGCTCCCATTTGCGCACGGTATGTCATGATGCTCACCGGGATAAGCGTGAGCCCGCTTGCGTTCAGGACTAGAAACAGAATCTGCGAATTGCTTGCGACGGACTTGTCTTCGTTCGGGTTCAGTTCCTGCAGCTGCTTCATCGCCTGGAGTCCCATCGGGGTTGCCGCATTGTCGAGGCCGAGCATGTTCGCGCTGACGTTCATCAGCATCGTTCCGACGACGGGATGCCCCTTGGGAATTTCGGGAAAGAGCCTTGAAAAAAGCGGCTGGACGATTTTGGCGAGAATCTGTACGGCACCCGACTTTTCGCCTATTTTCAAGATGCCGAGCCAGAGGCTAAGAATGCCCGTGAGACCGAGAGCGATTTCGAACGCGGTCTTGGACATGTCGAAAGCGGCGAGAATCGTCGTGTTGAATATTCCCGTTTCTCCGAAGGCGAAGCACTTGACGGCGCAGGCGAGAAACGCGCCGAAGAAGAAGAGAAGCCAGATGACGTTCAGAACCATTTCCTAGCGTCTCCGGTTCGCCATCTCTCTCTTGAGAATGTCCATCACCGGGCCGATTTCCGCAGGAGCCTCGAAAATCGGATTCGCGTATCGGGAAACGATTCCTTCGAGTTCCTTCTTGTGGTAGGCAACCTTGAACTCGGTGAACTTTAGACCGTGTGCCGTGCTGATGACGACGACTTCCTCGTCCTTGTCGATCTTTCCTTCTTCGCGGAGCTTGAAAAGCGCTCCGAGCGCGACCCCCGTATGCGGGCATGTGTAAAGCCCGATGCGGTCACCGCGTTCCGCCGCGTTGGCGAGTTCCTCTTCGGAAACTTCGACGACGATGCCGTTGTAATTTTTGATGGCGCGTTCCGCCTTGGGATAGCTGACCGGGTTTCCGATTTGGATCGCGCTGGCGAGCGTCTTTTTCGCGTGGACCGGGACAAGCTTGTCGAATCCCCGCTTGTAGGCTTCGTAGAACGGATTCGCGTTTGCCGCCTGGGCGACGACGATGCGCGGCTTCTTTTCGATGAGTCCCATGGCGAGACAGTCGTCAAAGCCTTTGGCGAGCGCGCTGACGTTTCCGAGGTTTCCGCCGGGAATGACAATCGTGTCGGGAACTTTCCAGCCGAGTTCCTGGCAGATTTCCGGGCTGATGGTCTTTTGCCCTTCGACGCGGAGACTGTTCATCGAGTTCGCGAGATAGATGCGGTTGTTCGCGGTAACCTCCTGCACGATTTTCATGCAGCCGTCAAAGTCCGTATCGAGAGCGAGGACGATGCTGCCGTTCGAAATGGGCTGGATGAGCTGGGCTACGCTTGTCTTTCCGCGGGGAAGGAACACGATACTCGGAATGCCCGCCTTTGCCGTGAACGCGGAAAGGGCGGCGGACGTGTCGCCGGTACTCGCGCAGGCTACCGCGTCGATTTCCTTTCCGTGCCTGATCATCGAATTGACCTGGCTCACGAGAACGGTCATTCCCAGGTCCTTGAAGCTTCCCGTGTGGGAGTTTCCGCAGAGCTTTACCCAGAGCTTCCGAAGTCCTATCTCCCTGGCGAGCGCGCTTGCGTCGAACAGCGGGCTGAACCCTTCGCGGAGCGTAACGATGTCCTCTTCGGGAATTTCGGGAAGGACCATTTCGCGCTTGCTCCAGACACCGCTCATGTCTGCGGGCCTAAAGCTCGTGCGGCGTTCCGCAAAGAGTCTCTTCCATTCTTCCGGGGAGCGTTCGGCGAGCGCTTCGCGGTCGTGGTGCACTTCGAGCAGGCTTCCATCGACCTTGCTCCGGTAGATGACTTCGGAAAGCGGATAGGTGTCGCTGCCGTTGATGTTCTGGAAATAAGCGTGGAAAGGTTTCATAGGATGCCTCGAAAGATAGCCAGAAAAGTTTTAACGCGGAAAATCTAGAAATCTTGCAAAAAAAGACTTTGTATATTTGGGTTTGATGTTTCCTTTTTTCGGAGTTTCCGTGCAGAAATTCAGAACAGCGTTTTTGGTCGCCTTGTTGCCGATGCTTTTTTTGGCTTCGTGCATTTTCGATTCGAACGGCGACGCTTTGGTCTCCTGGCTCGATGACCAGGGATTTCCTTCCAATTACCTGGTGCAGACGGTCGAAATTGACGACCTTACGCTCGATTCCTATCGGATAGGCTTTGACAGCACGCCACGGCTCCAGTATTACCAGGGAGTGTTCGGTGCGGCTAACGGCTTTTCCCATGAACTGGTCCTGGATTTTGGCTTCCGCGACAAGAGCTTCTTTGCCCAGTTCGGCGCAGACAGCGCGAAGGATTTCCGGGCGGCGTTCCTCGCCCTCTATCCGGACTCCGGATTCTATGCGCGGGCGGGGCTAAAGGATTCGCTTCCGTTGAAGGAATCCCTGAACGTGAAGATTTCCTGGATTCTCGAAACGGGAAACGGTTCGGGATTTATCGACAGCGTCGGCGGGACAAAGGATTCCGCCTGGGTCGCCAACCTGAGAAGTTCCTTTGTCTCGGCGGATTCCGCGGATACGGTCTTTAGCCTGAAAATTTCCAACCTGGATTCCGCTCTGCGCCTGGACTTGCCTAGGGCGTTCTACGAGTCGCTTACGAAGGTGAAGGATGCCGCGCGTCTGCAACTGAAGATTTCGGCTCCGGAGGCAAAGCGCGTTTACCGGTTCTACGGTCCAAGCGCGGATGTCGTTCCGTTCTTGCGGGTCAAGGCCTATTCGCGCGATGCCGATTCTAGCGGAAGTTCTTCGCGGCGCGATGTCTATAAGAACATCTGGGCGTTCCGTTCCGCGATAGCCAGCACTCGGACGGAGACCTGCTCCGATTGCATCGTGCTTCATGGCGGCGTCCTGGAATCGCTTCTCGTGGAAATTCCATCGGAAAGGATTCTTGCCGCTCTTGGCGACTTCTACGGAGATTCCTTCCCCTATACGGAGGGAGACAGTATCGATGTGCGACAGGCGGTCATTCTTGCCGAACTTTCGATGCCGCGGAGTTCTTCGACGGAAGGTTCCGAACTGGGATTTCCGGTGCAGGTCGTCGCATCGACCTTTGTGGACTCGAGCGGGCACGATATGCAGTCATCCGAAGTTTACAAGCTGAACAAGTCCTACATCAGGAAGCATGGGCATCCGAACCTGGTCTTTCTCGACGGCGATACGCTCGGGTTGCAGCTTACGAACGGAATGCGCTCCTTTATCAACCGCGCCGGGAAGGGGGCCAAGATGCAGGTGGTTCTCCGCATGGGATATTCGATGCTTTCGCCATACGATACGCTTTACTACGATCGCGTAACGGACAAGGGGGATTCCGTCCGGATGTTCCTGAATCACTACACGTATTCGCGCTACGACTTTACGGACTATATCGGACGTCCGATGAACCTCAAGCTCTGGCTTGCGACGAAACGGGGGGATAAAGAATGATTCGGAAGGCTCTTGTCTGTGCCACCCTGTTTGCCGCTTTGGGAAACGCCGCTTCGATGATGGGCCTCGAAGCCCTGGGAAAGCCTACGGAAGCGGCCACGGCGATTACCCTGGGACGCGGATTCTCCGGAGGCGCGAAAGCGGAGAGCGGTTATGTCGAATGGAACCCCGCTTCGCTCGCGTTCGAGCGGAACACTTCGTTCAACGCGACGCTTCTCTTTGAAGAAAACGTGGCGAAAAACAGCGGAAAGTCCTATGCGTCGTCTTCTCTGGAAATTCCCTCTCTCTCGTTCGCCTTTGCGCTCGGACGCTTCGGTACGGCATCGCTTGCGCTTTCGCAAAAATACACGTTGAACCTGGACGAAGAAGTCGATGATTCCCTGAAGACAAGCCTCGCAAGCATCAAGTATCAGGGAAACATCTACGAGATAACTCCGGCGTACGCTGTCCGGCTGCCGTTCTTTCGTCGTCTGTCGCTAGGATTCTCCGCGCATTTTGTCATGGGTTCCGTCTCGCGGAAACTTGCGCTGGGGGCGGACAATTCCCAGGTTCCTTCCGCGGATGCCTGGGCGACGAACAATGCGGAACTCACGGAATCTGCCGAGGGTCGCTTTGAAATCAGGAACCATCCGGCCTATTACACGGGTGCCGTCTTTTACAAGGGACTGAAGGCGTCGTATTATTTTTCCTACACGACAGCGTACACGCTGAAAAACAAGCTCGAATACAACCTGACGTTCAGCCAAACGGATACGCTTGTCCCTTCGAAAGTTTCCCGGGAAATCGATGTCCCGCCGACATACGCGACGGGCTTTGCCTTCCGTTACAGAAAGCGCCATCACGTCATGCTCGACTTTATGCTTCGCGGCTGGGATGCGGATATCGCGAATATCGCCGGAGCGTGGAATCTTGCGGATTCGACGGATACCCAGACGGAGTTTGTCGTCGCCCTGGGATACGAGCGAAGCGGCTCGACGGATTACTTCAAGAAATATGTCCAGCGGATGGATTTCCGCGCAGGTACATGGTTTAGGAATTATTACATTGCAGATGTCAAGGAATACGGAGCCTCTATCGGTGCCGGATTCCCTCTCGGGCGGCGAAACACGAAAGTGGATATCGCTGTGCAGGGCGGCATGCGCAAGTCGGACGACGAGACTCTCTGGGACGAGACATTCGTCGGGGTTTCCGTTGGGCTGACGGGCGTAGGCAATTGGGGCAATAAGCCGAAAACGGTGCACTAGGGCACCAAAGGAGATCGACATGGGCTCGAAAACAAAAGCTTCTCCGACAAGGAACAAGGTTGCTTCTTCGATAAGAACAATCGTCAAGGACGCCTTGAAAAAGGAGAAAGCGAAAGTCGAGGAATTGAAGGTCATTTCGCAAAAGGCCGAATCCAAGGTCGAAGAACTGAAGAAGGCTTCTCGCAAGGCTAAGGATAAGGTCAAGTCCAAGGTCGAGGAAATCAGGAAATCCGTGACGAAATCCGCTCCCGCGAGGCGTTCCGCGTCGAAAAAGACCGAAGTCACTTCGTCTGCCCCGGCAAAGAAGCCGGTAGCGGTGGAAAAGCCCGTCGCAAAGGCGAAAAAAACTTCGGCTGCGGCAAAAGGCGAACGCAAGGGAAAAGTCGAAACCGTCAAGGTATCGTCGGAGTTTTCTCCGGAATATCTCGTTCTGATGCAGCGCGATCCGAACTTTCTCCATGCGTTCTGGGACGTAAAGGACGAACGCCTGAAAAATGCGCTCCACGGGAAGAAGTCGCTTGTGCTTCGCCTGTACGATGTCGCTTCGGACTTGACTGTCCGCAAGAACAAGAAGCGCAAGTTCCGCGATATCGAGATCCCGGCGAACGCGAAAAGCTGGTATGTGCAAAACCAGAAGGAAACTTCGTTCAGCGCCGCCCTGGGAACGAAAACCCAGGCAGGCAAGTTCGAATCTCTGGTCGAAGCGCCCGCCATGCAGGTATTCAGCTTTGAAAACGTCCGACACTCGGACCTGAAAACGGATAACGTCTTTTTCAGGGCTTCCCTGGGAGGCGCAGGCATCGGCGGGTTTGGAAGCTCCGGTCTTTCCAGCCAGTCTGTCGCCAAGTGGCTCGAACATCTTGCGAGTTCTTCGGAATCGTTTTTCTCCGGTGCGCTGTCGAGCGCGGCGTCCCTTTCGAGCGGAGCGCTCTTGCCGCCGACTCCGGGTTCCATCAGCTATGGCAAGGATTTCTTCCTGTGGGTCAAGACGCGTCTAATCGTCTATGGAGGAACGCGGCCCGATGCCCATCTCCAGGTTCGCGGCGAACCGTTCCCGCTCAATCCGGACGGAACTTTCTCCTTTGAACAGGACCTTCCCGATTCCACCCAGATTATTCCGGTCTTTGCGACGGACAAGGACGGCGATTTCCCGACGACAATAGTTCCCGTCGTTGTCAAGCGTACGGAATGACGATGATGGGCGCATGAATTCGGATTGCAATGGACAGCTCTACCTGTTGCTGCACGCGCATTTGCCGTTCGTGCGAAATCCGCGCTATGAACGTTTCCTGGAAGAGAACTGGTTCTTCGAAGCCCTGACGGAGACCTATCTCCCGCTGGTCCAGGCGATGTCAAGGCTTGCGGAAAAGGGCGTCCCGGGCGTCTTGAACCTGAGCGTCTCTCCGACGCTCCTCGCCATGCTTTCGGACGATCTTCTCCTGGAAAGGTATTCTCGCCATCTTCAGAAGCTACAGGAGCTTGCTTCCAAGGAATTAAGGCGTCTTTCCGGGGATCCGGATCGGTTGGAAATCGCGAAGTTCTATGCGGCTCGAATCGTGGAGCTTGCCGAAACGTGGGAACATCGCCTGCACCGCGACATCGTTTCGGCTTTTGCGTCGCTAGAACGTCGCGGAAAGCTTTCCCTTCTCACGTGCGTCGGGACACATCCCTTTTTGCCGGCATGTCAATCGGAACTCGAAGCGGTTCGCCTGCAGCTTCGCTTGACGATGGAAGCCTTTCGAAACGCGTTCGGTAAAAATCCCAAGGGCGTATGGCTTCCGGAATGCGGATACTTTGACGGACTGGACGCGCTTCTCGCGGAACAGGGACTCGAATATTTCTTTATGGAAACTCACGGGATTCTGCTTGCGAGGCCCGCTCCGAAATTTGGCGTCTTCGCTCCGGTAAGAACCCCTGCGGGACTTTTGGCGCTCGGACGGGAACAGTCGAGTTCCGTGGAAGTCTGGAGCAGGGAACGGGGATATCCCGGACATCCCGACTATCGGGAATTTTACAAGGACATTTCCCAGGAACTTCCGCGCTCCTATCTGGGAGACTACTTCTTTGCGAAAGACGCTCCGATAGATTCCGGGTTCAAGTATTATCGGATTACAGGCGGAGAGGACAAGGCTCTTTACCGTCCGTGGCTTGCGATGAATCTAGCCCGGGAACACGCGCGTCTTTTCGTGGCGAATCGGGAACGGACGGCGATGGAACTCTCGCGAGAAATGGATTCGAAGCGTCCGTGCATCCTTTGCCCCTACGATGCGGAACTGTTCGGACACTGGTGGTTCGAAGGGCCGCAATTCATCGAGTCCGTTTTCGAAAGGGCTGCCGCTTCTTCGTCAGTTCGGCTCGCTTCGGTAAACGAGCTGTCGCCCGATCCGCGGGACTTGGATATTCACCGTCCGGTCTTTTCTTCGTGGGGCGAAAATGGCTTCGCTTCGGTGTGGGTGAATCCGGAAGTGGATTTTATCTACCCGAAATTTTTCCGGATGTTCGGCGTGTTCCGGAAATGCCGCTCCGAGACGCATCCGACTAAATTCCAGAAGCGCGTACTCGCCCAGATGGTTCGCGAACTTGCGCTTTTCCAGTCCTCTGACTGGGCCTTCATGATCCACAACCGTTCGGCAGCCGATTACGCGAAGCGGCGTCTCGAAGAGCACGAGCGGGACTTTATGAAGCTTGCCGCGATGTTTGCCGGGGAATTTGTCGATGAGACGATTCTTTCGGAAATCGAATCTCGCGACAATCTTTTTCCGTGGATTTTTTCAGACCCGAGCTAAGAACGCTTGGAGCTTAGAGTTGCCAAGCGGGCTGTTTCTTTCAGCCGAAAGGCTTTCTATGTTACACACCTAGGATTTTGTCGCCAAGCGACCCGTTTCCGCCTGCCCGCAGCAGGTGGGCCTCTCGGCGAATGGAGCGCCAGTCTGCCGACAGGCAGGCCTACCCGATGTCCAGAGCTTAGTTAGGAGATCTTAGAGCTTAGAAGAGCGAAGCGATCTTCTTTCTCAACTTTTCTCACTCCACCCTTCACTCTCATCTAAGTTCTCAGTTCTAAGTTCCGGCTATGGATCCTACCTGCCTGTCGGCAGACAGGTCGGTCGCTGTGCTCCCTCCAGGATGACGGTGTAACGAGACTGTCGTTCAACATAACGAACCTTTATCGCCTACTGTCATTCTGGAGGCTCTGCAAGAGCCGATAGAATCCAACCCGAGCCTTATGGATCCTATCGCTCCGCGGTGCTACGCTCCAGGATGACGGTGTAACGAGTCTGTCCTTCTACGTAACGAACTTTTACCGTCTGCCGTCATTCTGGAGGCTCTGAAAGAGCCGATAGAATCCATTCCGAGCCTTATGGGATCCTATCGCTTCGCGGTGCTACGCTCCAGGATGACCGTTTGTCGTACAAGCCTTTACAGGTCGCTTAACGAACTATCAACTATCTACTACCTACTATCAACTCTCCACACCCCACGCTTCATTCTCGACGGTCAACTCGGCATTAGTTTTCTTCGAGCGGATACTTTAGATAGAAGCTGTGATGGACGACTTTTGGCGCGGTCCTGGGATAGTCCAGAATGGACTGGAGACCGCGGGATTCCTTGCGGGCGAGCGCGCTTTTCATGATGAGAATGCTGCTCTCGATCGCATTGCGAAATTCGAGAAGCGAAACCGATTTGGGACCTGGCATTTTCATTGCCGATTCGACTTCGCGGTTGAATTCCCTGAGCTTTTCGAGCCCGGACTTGAGACCCGCGACGGAACGGACGATGCCGCACTTGTCCCACATGATCTTTTTCGCTTCGAGAGCGCGCTTTTTCCAATGGCGGTCCTGGGTCATGACGATCGTTTCGGAAGGAATGGTCGGTGCGCGGAAGCTTTTCTTGAACATGCCGGTCTTTTCCATGTTCTCGACTGCTCGGAGGGCAAAGACCACGCTTTCGAGAAGCGAGTTCGATGCGAGCCTGTTGGCTCCGTGGACGCCTGTCGCCGCCACTTCGCCCGACGCGTAGAAGCCTTCGAGCCTGGTCCGGGACCATGTATCGACGAGGATTCCTCCGCACATGTAGTGCGCCGCCGGGACAACGGGAATCCAGTCCTTGGTCATGTCGATTCCGACGGAAAGGCATTTCGCATAGATGTGGGGAAAATGCGTTTTCGTGTCTTTCGGATTGTGCGCGGTGACGTCGAGATACATGCAGGGTTCGCCGGTGCGATCCATTTCGCGGTGGATGGCTCTCGCTACAATGTCGCGCGGGGCCAGGGAGCGAAGCGGATGCACGCCGTTCATGAATTCTTCGCCCTTGGCGTTCTTGAGAATTCCGCCAAATCCTCTGACCGCTTCCGAGATGAGAAATGACTTCTTGAGGCTTGGCGCAAAGAGGGACGTCGGGTGGAACTGCATGAATTCGACATCCTGGATTGCCGCTCCGGCCCGGGCCGCAATGGCGATGCCGTCTCCGCAGGCGTCGGGCGGGTCTATCGTATGGAACCACAGGCGGCCCGCTCCGCCGGTCGCCATCAACGTTACCTTGGCAAAGATGGCTTCGGTCCTTCCCGTCTTCTGGTGGATGATTTTCGCTCCGAGAACGCGCTTTTTCGTCTTGTCGAGGACAAGGTCTTCTATCAGGGCGTTTTCTAGAAACGTGATGTTCGGAAATTCATGAAGCTTCGCGATGAGCGCCCGCATGATTTCCTTTCCCGTCAAGTCCGCCGCGTGGAGAATGCGACGGTGGCTGTGCCCGCCTTCGAGGTGAAGATCGAACGGAATGCCCGAATCGTTTGCCTCCGCCGGGGTGAAGCGCACTCCCCATTTGACAAGCTGGTCGATTGTCTTTGGACCGTTTTCGACTAGAATCCTGACCGCGTTCCTTTTGCAGAGGCCCGCTCCCGCTTCGCAAGTGTCGTCCTGGTGAAGCTTGAAGGAATCCTTGGGATCCGTTACCGAGCAGATTCCGCCCTGTGCGTAGTTCGATGAACCGTCCGGCTTTGCTCCCTTGGTGAGGATGAGGACCGTATGTCCATGTTCTGCGGCCTTGAGGGCTGCGCTCAAACCGGAAATGCCGGCGCCGAGGATCAAGATGTCGTACACTGTAGCCTCTGGAGTTAAGGTTGCGAAGGCGACCCCCATAATAGAAAAAAAGCGAAATTACGGCTATATGGAAGCCGGCTTATCGAAGAAGAGAGCTTTTTTTATTACATTTGGCAAAAATCAATGGAGTTTACCCTATGCTGACATGGATTAACGAAAATGCGAAATGGGTCATTGCCATTTTTGCCGTAGGTATTGCGCTCGGACTTTTGGCGATGGATCGCACGCCGGAGCAGTCTCACCAGTATCCGATTGGCCGTGTCGATGGGCACGAGATTTCCTATGCGGAATACAACAACCGAGTAAACCGCATTACCGAAGCGAACTATCGCGGACAGAACCTTTCGGACGAACAGCGCGCCCAGCTGCGCAACGAAGTCTTCCGGACCTTTGTCCAGCAGGAACTCCTCAAGTCCCAGTTCGACGCGAACGCCCTCTATGCGTCCGTCGCCGAGATGAAGGAAGAATTGAGGAACAATCCGGACGCGGTTCGCAGAATGGTTGGCGAAGAGGCGCAACAGCGGATTTACATGATCCAGGCGAATTCCGCAAACGAGCAGGAGGCTTCGCAGAACATCCAGGCCTATATCCAGACGCTTCCGCAGTTCCTTCTCGATACGGCTTTCGACAAGACCGCCTATGACGCCTGGCTCGAAACTCCGGCAGCCTATGAATGGATCAACATGCAGAGCTATGAACAGGAACTCAAGTCGATGACCATTCCCCTGCATCAGCTCCAGATCCTTGTGACGGCGAATGCCCATCCGACGAGCCTCGAATCCCAGTGGAACGTGAACAACCGCCTGACGTCCCAGGACGTCGAGGTCGCCTTTGTCTCGGCGGATGACTTCAAGGTGGATCCGGCTTCGGTCGATAGTCTCAAGGTGAGCGCCTATTTCAACGCGCATCCGGACAGCTTCTTTGTCGAAAAGGACGAAGTCCGCCTGGCCTATGCCTATCTGCCGCTCCAGCCGACCGCAAGGGACGAGGAGGAAATTCTCAAGTATGCGATGACGGTCTATTACCAGCTGAAGGATTCGGCTTCTGTGTCGAGCTTCGAGGACATGGCGAAGGTTTCGAGCGAGGATGTCGCTTCGGCCGCAAACGGAGGTCTCCTGGGCGACTATGCGGCTCGCGGAACGTGGGTCAAGGAATTTGAAGATGTCGCCTTTGCGCTGGATTCCGGGGAAATTTCGGAACCCGTCCGTACGCGCTACGGTTACCATATCATCCAGAGCCTCGGCAAGGTCAAGGATTCCACGGGTGCGGAAAAGGTGAAGGCCGCGCACATCCTTTTCTCGGTTACCGCATCTCCGGAAACCGTCGATAGCCTGGAAAAGATTCTTCTCGGAATCAAGAGTGCGGTCGAAGACGGCGATTCTTCGTTCGCCGCGGCCGCAGCCGCCCGCAACGTTCCTTCTCGCGAAACGGGGTGGATAGGCCATAGCGACGAAATTCCGGAACTCGGCTTTGTCGGCGGTCTCTCCGCTTACGCCTTTGTGAACAAGGAGCGCCCGGACCTTGCGGAAGGAAAGGTTTCCGGTGCGCTGAAGAACGGAAAATTTGTCCTGGTCGCTACGCGAATCGACAGCCTCGCCGCCGGCAAGCGCAGCATGGCGCCCTACTACGAGCAGATCAAGAGCGGCTTGCTTCTCCAGGAATCGAAGGATGCAGCTCTCCACTATCTGAACTCCGTGGAAGACAAGGTGAAGGCAGTCGAACTGGCCGTAGATTCCAGCGGTGCTTCCGCTGCGGATTCGAGCGTCGCCAAGGTAACCATCGAAAAGGCGACAGCCTCGTTTGACGGTTTCGTTCCGGGAATCGGATATTCCAACCCGGCGCTTTTCCGCGTCTTCTCGAAGCAGAAAGTCGGCGAATGGGGCGAGCCGTTCGTAACAAACGACGGAGCCGCGATGGTCAAGATTTTAGGGAGGACCTTGCCGGATACCGCCGCAGCGAAGACTGCGCTTACCGATGATCTGGCGAACACGTGGCGCTTTGGCTATGCGATGCTTTTCAACGAGTTCGTATCGAACCTCGAAAAATCCGCGAATGTCGAAAGCAATCTGGATCTCTACTTCCGCGAATAGCCGCATAGGCAATCCTAGAGAAAACTCTCCCCGCGAAGGAGAGTTTTTTGTTGGGATAAATTTTTACATTGCATACGATGTCTAGGACTCTCCAAGAATATTTACCGAAGAAGGGCGAAACCGTTTCGTCCGAAGATTTGCTCGAACGCTTTCTTTCCTGGGCGGACGAACGGAAAATTAACTTGTACGAAGCCCAGGAAAATGCGGTTCTGGAACTTTTTGACGGCAAGAATGTCATCTTGAATACGCCGACGGGAAGCGGCAAGTCGCTGGTCGCGACCGCTCTCCATTTCATGAGCCTTTCGCTCGGATACCGTTCCGCCTATACTTGCCCCATCAAGGCCCTGGTAAACGAAAAGTGGCTTTCTCTCTGCAGGGAATTCGGCCCGGAAAATGTGGGGCTCTCGACCGGTGACGCCACGGTGAACGCGAACGCTCCGATCCTTTGCTGCACCGCGGAAATTCTCGAAAACCGTTCGCTATCGGAAGGTTCGGAATTGGACATCCAGGATGTCGTGATGGACGAGTTCCACTACTATTCCGACAGGGAGCGCGGTGTCGCGTGGCAGGTCCCGCTCTTGACGCTTCCGCAGACCCGCTTTCTCCTGATGTCCGCGACGATAGGAAAGACGACATTTTTCGAACAGGCGATTTCTCGTTTGAACGGAAAGCCCTGCGTGACGGTGACGGGAACGGTGCGTCCGGTTCCTCTCGAATTTTCCTATTCGATGAACGAAATTTCGACGACGGTCCAGGGGCTTGTAAACGGCGGAAAGGCTCCGGTCTATGTCGTCCACTTTACGCAGAGCTCGGCGGCGGAAAGCGCTCAGAACTTTACGAGCCTTAGCTTGTGTACAAAGGAAGAAAAGGCGGCGATCGCGAAGGAAATTTCGAAATTCCGTTTCTCGAGCCCGTATGGACCCGAGTTCAAGCGGTTTCTCAAGCAGGGAATCGGACTTCACCATGCGGGACTTTTGCCCAAGTATCGGATTCTGGTGGAAAAGCTTTCCCAGAAGGGTCTGCTCAAGGTGATTTGCGGAACGGACACGTTGGGGGTTGGCGTAAACGTTCCCATCCGGACGGTGCTCTTTACGCAGCTCTGCAAGTATTCGGGCGACAAGACGGCGATTCTCGCGTCGCGTGATTTTCACCAGATCGCGGGACGCGCGGGTCGTAAAGGATTTGACGATGTCGGGTATGTCGTGGCGGAAGCACCCGCTCACGTGATCGAAAACGCGAAGCTCGCCGCCAAGTCTTCCCAGAACGGAAAGAAGTTCGTGAAGCGGAAACCTCCCGAGCACGGCTTCGTGATGTGGGACGAAAGTACGTTTCGCCGTCTGATCGATTCTCCGCCCGAGCCTCTCGTTTCCCGCTTTGACGTTTCGCACGGGATGCTCGTCAACGTTCTTTCCCGCAAGACGGACGGATGCCTCGCCATGCGACAACTGATTCGCGACTGCCACGAAAGCGCCAAGCGAAAAAAGGAGCTGATGCATCGCGCGTTCCAGCTGTTCCGTTCGCTCGTCGAAAAGAATGTAGTGGAATTCGTTCGGAATCCGCAACCGGGAATGGCGCATGTGCGCGTCAATCTGGATTTGCAGAACGATTTCGCGATGAACGAACCGCTTTCGCTCTATCTGCTCGATACGCTTCCGAAGCTCGACAGGGAAAGTCCCGACTTCGCGCTGGATGTCATTTCCCTCGTGGAATCGATCGTGGAAAATCCCGAACCGATTCTGCGCGTCCAGCTTCGGAAGGCGCGTGACGCCCGGTATGCGGAACTCAAGGCGGAGCACGCCGAATACAATAAGATCCAGGAAGAGCTCGACAAGGTCGAATATCCGAAGCCTCTCCGGGAATTCATCTACGCGACGTTCAACGACTTTGCGGACGAGCATCCGTGGGTGGGAACCTTGAACGTGGAGCCCAAATCGATTGTCCGGGAGATGATCGAATGTTTCGACACGTTCAGCGGATATGTCAAAAAGTACGCTCTCCTGCGAATGGAAGCGGTATTGCTTCGTCACATCAACTATGTCTATAAGGTTCTTTCCCAGACCGTTCCCGACAGCTTGAAGACGGATGAACTCCGCGAAATGGAAGACTATCTGGGCGAGATGATTCGCCGGACGGATTCGAGCCTCCTTGAGGAATGGGAGCGCCTGAAGAATCCGGAATTCGAAGTGAAGGAAGCTGTCGAGGAAAAGGCATTCCATGCAGACGAGGCGGCAAACGACGTGACGGTTGACCGAAAGAAATTTCTCGCGCTTTCTCGTGCGCGAATCTTTTCCGTCTTGTCGCTTTTCCGGAATTGCCGCTTTGGGGACGCGCTTGACCTTCTTGCCGAGGATTTGGAAGAAGGAAAGCCCTTGGTCGATCTGGAAGGGGTTCCGTGGACGGAAGCGCGTCTTGCCGAAATCTTTGCGGACTATACGGCGGAGCATGGAAAGTTCCGCCTTGACGCCGAAGCTCGAGCCCTTTCGCATACCGTTTCGAAGTGGGGTGCGGAAACGCTCGAAATCTTGCAGGTCCTGGTGGATGATGCAGATGACAACGATTTCGGCGTGACGTTCCGAATTTCCCTTTCCGATTCTCGCGCGGCAGGCGCCCCGCTCGTTTCCCTTGCAAGTATCGGACCGATTGGATAAAGCTTCGAGGCCTAGTGCTTCACAAGAATGGACCTTCCTCCGATTTCCAGGATGGCGGGAAGTGTCGGAATTTTAAGGTGCATTCCGGAAAGTTTCCCCGTGTGCAAGAGCTTTCCGTTCAAGTCGAACAGCCTGTATGCGGCATGTTCCGGAACACCTTCGATGAGGAAAAAGTTTTCCGTTAATTTGTATGCAAACAACTCGCTGTTTTTCTGCAATTGCAGGGAGCGAATCGCAGTCGATGGCTCGACAAGCGAGCAACAACCGTAAAGTCCTGCTCCGGGTTTTCCCATGGACAAATCAATATCATTGCAGGTATCCTCTTCTTTCATCGCTGCGATTTTTTGTGTAATAAACAAGTATGCCGAGTCCTTTGGCAAGTTAAGGACGCCTAATTCTTGCAATCTTAAAAATTCAGCTTGCAAAACTTCGCTGAACTGTAATTTTCCAGGTTCCCCGACGGTGGTAAAACCTGTTCCTAGGCTTCCCTCACAATATTGGGAAATGCGTTCTACAATGAAGAATCCTTCTTCAAATATAACGCCAAATGATACGGTTGTGTCTAATGGTGATGCGTATAGAATGCTGTTTTCTCCGCAACCATAGTCAAGAAAACTTTTGATTTGAAAAGCCTCGACGCTTTTGCATGCTTCCGAAATTTTATCATAGTTGATTTTTACAGAATCATAAAAAAATACCTTCGGTGTTTCGTCGTCCGCAAAAACGTAGGTGACAAGGAAAAATAGGGTCGTCAATAAGAGCTTTTTCATTTTTTCCTCCAGACAAATTCAGTCGTGATTTCCGGGTTGAAGTTTATACTGTAAACAGCAGCATATTGGTGGACGGTAATGTCTTTCCCTAAAAAACGTCCGTAGAGTTTTTTGTTCGATTGTCCAAGAATCAGGTTGGCGTTCGGAGCGAAAATTGTTCCTGCCCACATTCCTTCGACCGTCATCGTTTCGCTTCCGTGCTGTATCAGCATAAATCCCTTGGCGACTTGTTCCATGTCTTCGTTCTGGCTACGCGCTCGCCAGATGACGGATCCGTTTAAGTGCAGAACGGTCCTTTGTCCTGGACTAATAAATTGCACCTTGCTTCCAGATTCCAGTTGGATGTTTTCTGCATGCATTTCGCCAGGGGCAATGAACAGTGTTCCGCCAGGATGAACTTTTAGCGTCTTGATTCGGTCTCCGTTTTTAAGTGTCAGACTTTTGCCATAGGCGACATCTGCAATAGAATCGCCTGCAGGCGGCATTGTTGAAAGCTCTGCGATACGATAGGGCCAAAGGGATTTTAGCGTCGAAATGGATGCACGGGTAAACTTTACGTTGTTTTGTGTTGTAAGTGTCCAGTTTTTTTTCGGGAAGCGAATAGATTTTGATGTTTCCCGTCACGCTTGCGTAATCGCGCAGAAAAATGCCTCCTTTAGATTCGATTCGGCGCACTTCGGCGCCTCTCCCGATATTTACGGCATATGCGCTGTCGCCGGATTCCGAGGCAATGTCGCATCGAAAATTTTTCCCGGCTTGGCATTTCACACCGTCATTGACGGCTATTTTTCCGAGAGCATACAGGGTCGTATTTCCCGGAACATTGATGGATTCTGCGTTTGAACTTTCGTCGTCGTCCGCGTCATAGACGTCGGTTTCTCCGCTTTCCAGAATTCCGTTTTTGTTTATGTCCTCGGAGCCATCGGAAATGCCGCCTCCATCCGAATCGAAATCCATTTCTGCTCGCAAACCGTCTCCATCAATGTCTGCATACTCAATTAAAGTTAAACCGTTTTTCCAAACAGTTTTGTTTGAATCTGGAAGAATGTTTCGAATCGTGTATGAAAAAATCTCGGTCTTGTCGTCGATACCGTCTCCGTCCGAATCTGGATTGTCCGGATCCGTTCCGAACCGTTCTATTTAATCGAAATCCATCAGGCCATCACCATCCGAGTCTGTATGGATGCGTTCATCGGAATTTCGAACTCTTCCGCTGACTTCGGCGGCAATAAAGCCTTTTATCTCTGTGGAGCGCAGAGACCGCCATTCCACGGTTCCGTCATTGTCCGTGTTCAGAAGTCGAATATCCAGGCGTTTGGAAAGCGAGTATCGGTAAGCATCGATAATCATCGCATGGCCTTGGGTCCATACGTATAGCGGAATTCAATTCCGACACTGCACAAAAGCGCACCATAGATAGAACAGGCTATCCTGTTTTTTAACAGTTCCATGGTTCCTCCAACACCGAATTGTTTTTAAAATAAGATTTCTTCTTGTCCTTGTCAAAATGTTTGCAAGCAGTGACAAAGATTTGTTTCCGCCGACTTTACATCCCTCTTTCGAGCGTGTAGTCCGAAATTTTAATCAGGGAATCCAGGATTCCTGCCAGATGTTTTTCCGTTTCCGGATTTTTTTTCGAGAGATTTTCGTTTTGGTGCGTATCCCTTTCCTCGAAGAGCCAGCGCCTTTCTTCTGCCCGAATCGGGTAGGGGGAAACTAGCCGATAACCGTCTAGCCCGACTGCCGCGGTGTGGAAATACGCGCCAAGGGAAAGTCCCGTTCCCGTTCCGCGCAGCAGATTGTGTCCCATGAAAATATTTGGGACGGCGAGACCCGCGAGTTCGAGAATGGTCGGGGCGATGTCGATTTGGGCCGTCGTTGCCGTGTCGCGCATCGGTTCGACGCCTTCCCCGGAAATGACAAGGGGAATCCACGTCGCATTGGAAAATCCTCCACCGCTCATCGTGGAAACGCCGTTTTCGCCAAGCGGAAATCCGTGATCCGCCAAGATGATCAGGTAGGTGTTTTCAAACCATGCTTCCTTTTCGATTGCGTGGATGAATCGGGCGAGCTGCCGGTCGGCGTATTGCATCGTGTATTGGATTCTTTCCGTAAGCGGCTTTTGCTTTTCTTCCTCGGGCATTCCCGCCGCGAAGTTGAACGGGTAATGGTTGGAGCGTGTCGCGAGAGTCGCGAGAAACGGGGAGCCTTGGCGCGCTAGCGTGTCGCGTACATAGGAAATCGCATGGTCGAAAAATGTCGAATCGTCTTCGCGACTTCGGTCATAGTGTTCTACATTGTACCATTTGGCCATCCAGACGCCGAGATTGTCCCAGGCCGGATCGGCGGCGGAAAAGTAGTGGGCGACGTAGCCCGAATCCTTGAGGACCGACGCAAAGCTCGGCAGATTGACGTGCGCGAGGTCTGTCGCTTCGGAAAGCCTCGAATGGTGGGGAATTCCGGTGTGGGTCGAAAGAATGCCGCCTGTCGTGGGAAGCCCGCTGGCGAACATCCGCATGAAGGCGCGTCCGTTGCTTGCGACGGAATCGAGGAACGGTGTCGGGGATGGCTTGTCGGGGTTCAGGTATCCGACGTTCAGGCCGCGGTGGGATTCGAGGAATACGACGATGAAGTTGGGCTTCTTCCTGCGTTGAGAAAGGAGGCTTTCGCTTTCGAGAAGTTCTTGCCTAGGCACGCGGTAAAGCGGAAGTCTTGGCGGGGAATCTTTCGGAAATTCCCACAGGGAATCGCCTTCGACTTCTTGCCATAGTTTTCGGTAGAAATCTCGATAGGGAAGAATTTCGCTTTCGGAAACTCCCGCGGACCGTTTTTCGGAAAACAGCTCGTCGTAAACGAGGGAAACGATCGGTTTGAGCTTTGTCATTCGGGCGTTACCCGTCCAGATGACATGGACGAACAGAAAGGATAGAACGTAAAACGCGCACATGGCGATGGGAATCTTCGGAATGCCCGTGCGCTTTTTCCCTTGCCGGTAAAGCTTTGTTCCCAGACGATAAACGGCGTAAGTCGCGGGCAGAATCAGCGCAAGGACAAGGAACTGGAGAAAGGGGATCGACCCGTCGTTTGCTACGTAGTCCCAGAACATCTTGAGCGAGGACGTGTCCTTGTACGTATTGATGATTCCGAAGGAAAGATGGCTCCCGAGAAAGCGCTGGACTTCGTCGTCGAGGAGCGTGAAGAGAAGGATGACGGAATGGAAGACCGCGTAGAAAGCGAGCCAGATCGGTTCGAACGGGAACTTTTGCTGAGTTTGGGTCTTGGCGGATTTCGCACGGACAGCTTTCGCGATAAAGAGGACTGCGAGGAAAACGGCGAGCGAATTGCAAATCCAGATGAAATCGATGCACACCGCATGGAAGATATACCAGTCCGGCTTGCTGACAAAGGGAAAACCATAGGGATTTTCGCGGAAAAGGAGCAGAACGCGCAGCAGGATGTGCGAAATCCAGAAGGCGAGCGAAACGAGAAGCCATTTGGAAAACGACACGGAACGGGATAAACAAGACAGTAGTTGAATTGAATTTTTCATTATTGGGAATATAAAAAGTTTGAACGGCAAAAAAGACTTTTCCCGTTAACGGGATGATTCTTTTCGGTTTGTTGGTTTTGCATTGCGATAAAAACATCCCAAGCGAATTTGTTTTGTTTGTATATTTTGTATTGATTTCTATCACTTTCAAAAGAATGGAACGATGACAAAATTTCTCTATGTACTGGTCAGTGGAAACGAGGACATTTATTATGAGCAGACGCTCCTGTCCGCGATGACGCTTCGGCATTACAATCCCCAGGCGTTTATTTCGTTGCTTGTCGATGATGCGACAGATGCGAATCTTGTCGGATTTCGTTCCGAAATAAAAAAACTGGCGAATGAATATAAAGTCATTGCCTTCCCGGAAAAAATTTCCCCCTTGATGCGCTCCCGGTTGCTGAAGACGAATATGCGCAATCACATAGAAGGGGATTTTCTGTATTTGGATGGCGATACGGTGGTTACGGGATTTCTGGAAATGCCGAACGATGTAGGCGATGTTGCTCTGGTTGCCGATTTGCATGCTCGGGAAAAAGACCGATATCGGATGCATAACAAGCGCTTCCAGAGAAGTCTCGCGACGCTAAATTTTTCAATGTCGCTGAAAGATCTTTATTTTAATGGAGGCGTCATTTTTGCCAAGGACAGTGCCATTGCGAGGAAATTTTTCAACAAGTGGCATGAGCTTTACCTTTTTTGTACCGAGCATTCCATCTACACCGACCAGTTTTCGCTCAACGAAAGCAATCATCGATTGGGGTTTCCGATTCAGGAACTTCCCGGAGTGTGGAATTGTCAGGTTCGGGAAGCGTACAATCACCTGTATCGGGTAAAGACGATTTACCCGTTGCTTTGCAAGGCGAAGATAATTCATTTTTTCGGTTCGGGGATGCTTGGGAAAAAGGAACCGCATCCGTTGATGACAACTGAAATTTTTAGAAAAATAAAGAGAGAACAGCAGGTGGAAGCGAGTGTAATGCAGCTGGCCTATTCGGCAAAAAATGGTTTTTACGGAGCACCGAAAGAATTGAATCCACAAACTAAATTTCCGTTGTTTTTCTTGCGGGGAAAGTTTTTTCATTTTTAAACGAATCCGGTCATGAATGTTTGAATGACTGACAGATTTGTCTGTAAAAAATATATCTTTTGCTAAGTCGGGATTTCCCGTTTTTTTACAAAAGGGTATGGTATGGAAAAGTTGTTCGTTGTCTATCAGCCAAAGTTTAAGGCTACAAAGTTTGTTGTTGATGGAATCGCACTTGAAAGTGTAAAATCGATACCATTATATTTGCGAAGAAATTGCTGCTTCTATGTTCTATACGGGATATTTCTCTTTTTACATATTCATTGGTTGGCATATTTCTTTCGATATACAAGGGAAACTAGAAAGGTGCTTTTTGATGCCTCCAAGGCCAAAATTCTTTTTTGGGATTGTTGCGGGTTTAAAGAATATCGCGTGATGAATTGGCGGTTCAAAAAGGCGGTCGGGAAAGACATCTTTCTGTGGAATCCCTTGTCTCGTTGGAGTTCCGATGACGGCTGCATAGAAAGATCAATCCGGTATTTGAAAAGTAGAAATTTTAAAATTTATTCATTTGATGCGTGTGATTCTCGTCGTTACCAGATAGTTCGGATGAAGAATGTCAACCGAAAAGTTTTCTGCAGCGAAGATTCGATTCTTTATGATTTTTACTTTGCCGGATACGTCAAAAAGAGAAGGACATCGATCGACGCTTTGAAAACGACGCTTGAAGAAAAAGGTTTCCGGACCCATTTCATCCTTGTCGAGAAAAACGAGGATTATGTTTCTAACATGGAAAACATACGGAAGTCTGCGGAAGCAAGATGTATTGTCGATATTCTTTCTCCGGGACAAAGCGGGCTTTCCTTACGTCCGTTCGATGCGATTTTTCTAAAGAAGAAATTGATTACTAATTGTTTTGAAATAGAAAAAATGGATTTCTACCGTCCTTCGAATATCTATATTATCCGCGATTTTAAACTAGAAGGACTGGAAGAATTTATGCAGACTCCCTATCAGGATGTAGAAGCCGAAATTGTGGAACAATATGAAGTTAACAAATGGATTCGTTATTTTATGCGAAATTCGGTAGGAATATGAATTCCATACAGACCGACCAGCGCTTTTTAATGCGGAGCACTCTGTTTACTTTTGGCGGGACCGCATTAAAGGTTATTGCCCCGATTTTGACCATCATTGTCGCTCGTGTCTTTGGCAAGGAAATCTTCGGCGTCTATGTCTCGACGCAACTTCTGGTATTTACTCTTAGCCGAGTGGCTGTTTTGGGGTTTGACAAGGGAATGCATCGCTACTTGCCGCAAAACTTGATATGCGGGCGTCCTTCTCACGAGGGAATTGTCGAATCCTTGAAAATTGTCGTAATCCTTGCTTTTTTGATTTCCTCTGTATTTTGGCTTGGCTCCTTTTTTGACCTGCAACGTTTTTTTTCGGGGCTTTCCATGCTGTCTTCGCTGGAAATATCCCTTTATGTGCTTTCGGTGTTGCCTTATACGGTGCTGTTGCTTTTTGCCGGGGCGTCCGAAGGAAACCGCCATCCACAATACAAGATTTTTATCAATGATTTTGCCGTCACGACTTTTGCGCCGCTGGTTGCCCTATGTCTGTATTTTGGCGGTTTTGCCGATAAGCTCTCTCTCCCGGTAGGATTGTTTGTCTCTAATGTCCTAGGTGTTATGGTGTATGTTGTCTTGATGAAAAGACAGTTTCCCAAAATCAGCTGGATGACAAAGAAAAAAATTCCCCGCGAACTTTTAGACTTTTCGCTGCCGATTGGCTTTTCGGAAGTCGTTTCGGCTTTCCTGCTCCGCGTCGATTTGTGGATGGTTTTGGTTTTGATCGGTCCGGAAGCTGCAGGGATTTACGCGGTGATGGTCACGATTTCAAATGGGCTTAAAACGGTTCGCCAGAGTTACAATCCGATTTTACAGCCTGTCGTGGCGGGTATGTCTAAAAATCGTCTTGTGACGGATTTAAAGCCTGTCTATTCCTATTGCGTTTCCATGGTGACGCTTATCCAGTTGGCAATCGGTTTCTTTATCATCCTTTTCCCGGAACAGACGATGATGATTGCCGGAAAATCTTTTATAACAAAGGAAAATCCCGTAGCGGTTCTGGGAATCTTGATGCTAGGTAATTTGCTCAATGGATTTTGGGGGCTTTCCGGTGCGGTTATCAACGGACTCGGAAAAAGCAGGTTTATGCTCGGGATGAATGTCGTTTCCCTGTTTTTTGCGATTTTGATGAATGCCCTGTTGATTCCATTTTTGGGAATTGCCGGTGCTGCGGTGTCTTCCATGTCGTATCAGATTTTACAGTGTGTCTGGATGAATCTGTATTTGCGGCGAATGGGTTATTGGCCTTACCAGGGACGGTTGATGGTTCAGGGTATTTGGATATTGCTTTTTGCCGTTATCTATTTGGTTGAAAATAGATTCTGTTCTCCGTCTCTTTTTTCAAAAGGTATTCTGTACGCCGCTCTTCTTTTTGGAATTGTCGGAACTTTTTGGTGGCAGGGCTTGTCCAAAAAGCGGGAACGGCAAGAATTTTAATTTTCCCCTTTTTCTATTTTAAATCCCATGACCAAATACCTCTTTGTCTTGACCAGTTCCCCGAAGGACTTTTTCTGCGAACAGACGCTTGTGGCGATTGCTTCGCTCAGGGATCATAATCCGAAAGCCTTTGTCACGCTGCTCACGGACGACAGGACCGCGGAAACGCTTACGGGAAAGCGCGCCGTGTTGAAAGAGGCGGTCGATGAGTTCAAGGCTCTTTCTCTCGACGAAAAGCTTTCGCCGATGCAGCGTTCGCGCTATCTGAAAACGGTCATGCGGAACGAGATCGACGGAGACTTTCTGTATATGGATTCGGATATCGCGGTCGTGGGGAGCCTGGAAATCCCGGAGGAATGGCGTGGCGGAATCTATGCGGTCCTCGATTTTCACACCAACTTGCACAAGGCGATTAACCGGAAAAAAGTGCTGAACGCGGCAAGGATGCTCGGGTTTTCCCCTATCTTGAACGACGAGCTCTTTAACGGTGGCGTGATGTTTGCGAGCGACACGCCGGAAGTCCGGGCGTTTTTTAGAAAGTGGCACGAGCTTTGGGAATATTCGGTTTCGAAAAACTATCCTTACGACATGGCGGCTCTCGCCGAGGCGGATTTTTCCTTTGGCTACAAGATTCGGAAGATGCCCGGCGAGTGGAATTGCCAGCTCGCTTACGGCAAGCGCTTCTTGCCGAACGCGAAGATTCTCCATTTCTTCGGTTCGCGGATCATCGATCCTTGTGGCCACCGCGTCCCGGATTCGATGGACGCTTTCTTGCCAAGGATTTTGCGCAAGAATTTTTATACGGACCTGAAAAATATCCCGGTGACGGTAGATGGCGATAAAAATATTCACATCGACGGATATTACGATTCCGTCATTCGGAATGCGAAGGAGGCGTTTCTCTTCCAGACGAAAAAGCTGGGAGTCTTCGGGGCGGATGTCGTGCGGTCCTACGCCTTTGCGCGAACGCTTGCGTTTCTCTACAGAAAAATCCCTTTCCTGACGCACCCGCTGGAATGGCTGGGGAAAATCCGATGAACCTGCTCTACAACCTGGTCGCGGTGCAGCCGATTCACAATGCGAAATTTCACGGCGGCGGTTCGTATGGCGAAGTCGTGTTCCTTGCGCTGCTTCGCAATCTGTTCGAAAGAGCGGAAACGGTTTCGCCGGAAGTTAGGCTCTTTGCGGCTTTTGACGCCCAAAAGTATCTGGACCCGAAAATCGTCTCCGCCTGTAAGAAATTCCAGGTTCCTCTTTTCGACATAAACGATAAGACGCCGCAGCGGATAATCGACGAAAATCAGATCGACACTTTCTATACGCCGCTCTATTCGCTAGAGAAAAAGTGGGACGTTTCCGTTCCGCGTTTCGTCTTTACGTGGCACGGCGTGCGCGCTCTCGAAATGAAATACAGCGCGCTCGGAATTCGCTTCGCGAGAACTTTCGCGCAAAAGGCGGAGGCGCTTGTGCGCTACCGCGACTTGTGGAAGAATCGTTTTTACAAGCCGAAGTATGAGCGGCTCGCGCATCGGATTGCCGAAGGAAACGCTTTCGCGATTACGGTGAGCGAGCACAGTCGCGCTTCGATCCGGAATTTTTTTCCGGAACTTTCGCACGTGGAAATTCCCGTCTTTTACAGCCCGATGATGGAAGTCGAACCGACGGGAACGCTCCCGACGGGAGTCCTTTCGAAAAAGTACTTTCTCTTGACAAGCGGAGCGCGCTGGGAAAAGAACAATCTCCTCGCGGTAAAGGCTTTCGATTCTCTTGACGAAACGTTCTTGCAGGACAATCCGGATTTCAAGACCGTCCTTACAGGCGTGCCGAATCCGAAAGTCTATCGACGGCATGTCCGCCATCCGGAGCGATTCGTCTTTCTCGATTATGTAGAAACAGAAGAACTTGAACTGCTGCACCAAAACGCGTACGCGTTTATCTTCCCGTCGCTTAACGAGGGCTTTGGCTATCCGCCGATGCAGTCGATGCGCTACGGTGTTCCGGTAGCGGCGAGCGGTTCTTCGTCGATTCCCGAAATCTGCGGGGACGCCGCGCTGTATTTCGATCCGTATTCCGAGAGCGAAATCCGGAACCGGATGATCCAGCTGCTAGATGGCGACATCAAGGCTTTTTATGCGGACCGGGCGCATGAACGCTATGCAAAAGTTCGCAGCCGTCAGAATCAGGACTTGGAAAAAACGGTCAGGTATATTCTGGGCTAACGCGCGGAAGGCTTGCGTGAAAATCCCCAGAGCGCGATCAGGTAGGCGAAGAAAAATCCGAGCAGCCCGTATTCGACAGCGTCTCCGATGTGGAAGTAGAGCGTGTTCCGGGTGCGGAGCGGAATCTTTCGCGTGATGACGCGTTCCGTGTAGAGTTCCGTCTTCATGTCCTCGTTGCCGAACTGGTCGATGAAAGCGGAAATTCCCGTGTTGGTGCAGCGTACCGCCGGGTAGCCGCTTTCGATGACGCGGTAGCGGATCTGGTTCAGGTGCTGTGCCGCGGCAGTGCTTTTTCCGAACCATCCGTCGTTTGTGATATCGACCATGAGCCGGGAACCGTCGCGGATCGCGCGGCGAATTTCCATGCCGTAAATCGTTTCGTAGCAGATGAAGGGGCTCCAGGAAAACGGCTCGAAAACAGGCCTTTCCCTTCCCGGAACGAAGTTCCCCTGTCCGACATCGACATAGTTCAGGATGGAGAAAATATCGTCAAAGGGAATCCTTTCGCTGAAAGGAACGAGATGGGTCTTGACATAGCGCGTGTAGCCGGTTTTTCCGGGCCTAAAGAGAAAGCCGCTGTTGTAAAGATTCACCGGGCGCGGTGGCTTGCCGTTTCTGTCGTAGTCGAGCGTTCCGATGAAGAGGCTTGTTTGCGTATCCTTGATACGATTGTAAATCCAATCCTTTTCGCGGGAACGCTTGCGCAAAAAGTCCGGAATGGCGGTCTCCGGAAAGACGATAAGGTCCGGGGCTTCCGAAATCCAGTCGATGCTGTCGTTTGCAAGGCTCCACGTTTTCTGGACAACGGAATCGTAGTAGGCCTTGCTCCACTTGTCTGTCTGACCGATATTCGGCTGGACAATGGCGACGGTTGGAGCATCTGCGGAATCTTCCGCATAAAACGGGGACGCTTCTTTCGTGGAAAGCCTCGCGGTGCCGTAGCAAAAGAGGACGGCGAAAAGAAGAATCGGGACGGCGAAGAGAATCTTCTTTCTTTGGGTAAAGGCGATGGCGACGGACAGGTTGCTTGCGATGACGAGCGCCGTATAGCCGAAGACGCCGACGAGAGACAATGCCTGGAGAAGTTCGAGCTGCTTGCCGAAGGCGTATCCGAGATGGCTCCAAGGAAAGCTGAAATCCCCGATGCTTCGCGTCATTTCGAGTCCCGCGTAGAACAGCGGAAACAGCACGAGGAAGATGGGAACTTTCTTTAATCGGATGTCTCTTGCCTTGACGAAAACCGCCGCGGCTATCGTGTTGTAAACGCTGAAATAGGAAACGAGAAGGACAAGCCCGATGAAGATAAGGACTGCCGGCCCGACATTCATCACGTTGTAAATCCAGTAGTAATTGATGACGTTGTATAGAAATCCCGACCAGAACGATGCGAAAAGGGCGGTCTGCATTCCGGACCGCAAGAGGACTAGAAACCACGGGACGAGAAACACCAGGGCCCCCGGGCCTAGGGGAAGCGGCGGAAACGCAAGCGCGTAAAATCCCCAGCCGATGCTGCAGGCTAGAAGGGCATTGCGCGATTCTCTTTCCCGGATGCGACGAAAGTTCCAGACGGCGAACCGAAAAAGCCCGAACAGGAAAAGCGGAATGAATACCGTGCAGAGCTGAATCAGCCCGACATGCGTTTGCAGCAGATAGTCGATGGCGAGTGACAGAAATCCGGTTCCGCAAAAGATTCCGAGAATCTTGGGATAGCGGTTTCGAATCTTTCCGGAAAAAAGAAAGGGCAGCGCACAGACGAAAGGAACGATCTGCGGCGCAAAGAGATAGATTCCCTCGGCATCGGGATTTGTCCGTACGAGCGCAATGTCCAGGACCGCCTGGACCAGGAAAAACGCGAAAATCATAGTCCGCCCTTTCCCTGCGGATGGAACAGCAGCACGTATTCGCCTTTCGGTTCGCGGGCCTTGTAATGCGCCAATAATTCTGTAGGCGTTCCCACGAGATGCTCCTCGAATTTCTTGGTCAGTTCGCGCATCAGCGCAACGGGGATTTCGCCAAATACCTGGCGGATTTCATCGATGAACTTGACGAGGTTGTGTGGGCTTGCGTAGAAGATGAGCGTCGAATCCGCCGTCTCTTTCAGCTTCTCGAGCAGGTGCAGGCGTTGCGCGCTTTTCTTGGGCGAAAAATTTTCGAAGCGGAAGCGGTCTGTCGGAAGCCCGCTCGAAACCAGGGCGCTTACCATGGCGCAGGCTCCCGGAACGCTTCGCACGTCGATTCCTTCGCGGACGCATTCGCGGACAAGGTTGAACGCCGGGTCGGCGATGCCGGGTGTTCCCGCGTCGCTCACGATAGCGATGTCGCCTTCGTTTTTTAGATACTCCACATATCTGGGCGTCACTTCTTCCTTGTTGAAATCGTGATAGCTTTCCGTTCTTGTGTGGATGTCGTAGCGGTCGAAAAGGAGCCTCGAATGGCGCGTGTCTTCCGCAAGAACGAGCGGGACTTCCTTTAAAATGCGAACGGCTCGGTAGGTGATGTCTTCGAGATTTCCGATGGGAGTTGCGACAATGTAGAGTGTGTGCATGGCGTGAAGTTAGTAAAAGTCCGATCGAATCGTGTTGTCTGCGGGAATGTTTTGTTCCAGGGACTGTCTGATCCGAGCGGCGAACTTGGCATGGATCATGTCTGCCCGTTCCTGGACATATCCGTTTCGGTAGGGACCGTACCAGAAGAGGCGAAGCTTTTCCTCTTCGAGAAACTTTGCCCTTTCGACGGTAACCCCGTCGCAGGAAAGTTCCGATGAAAGCGACATGGAAATATCGTCTTCGCGGGGCATTGCGGGCCAGAGCGGCGCGAGAACGAAAATTCCCAGATACCAGAAGCTCGCGTAGCGTTCCTCGACCTTGCCGTCGAACGAAAGGCGCAGCTTACAGCCGATCGGAACCGTTTTTTCAAGCGAACTTCTGTAAAAATTTTTCAGCTCATCGGAAATTTCAATCGAATTTCCGCCTTCTTTCGCAAAAAAGAAAATATCCGGGCTTTCGTTTTCCCGGACATCGCCGGAAAAATCCGCATGGTATAGGGACGGCGCGCAGGCGGCGAAGAAAAGCGCGGATAGAATGGCGAGAAAAGGTTTCACGGACAAAAGATAGATTATTACATTTTTGAACATGCAATCCTTGCCGGCTTACTTCTTTTCCGATGCGCACCTCGGCGTAAATCCTCCGGGGGCGATTCCGGATCGCGAAGAACGGCTTGTCCGCTTCCTGAAAAGTCTTGTCGGAAAAGCCTCTCACGTTTTCCTGGTCGGCGACCTGTTCGAATTCTGGTATGAATATCGCCATTACGTTTCCCGCGGGCATTTTCCGCTCTATCGGGTCTTGGGCGATCTGGTGGATTCGGGAACGGAAGTCCATTACCTGATGGGGAACCACGACTTCGCCCTGGAAGATTTCTTTCCGCGGGAATTGGGCGTGTCCGTTCATCGTTCATTTGTGTGCGAATTGCAGGGGCGCCGTGTCTATCTGATGCATGGCGACGGCATTCCCAAGAGCGATCGGGGCTACCGCTTGGCGAGAAAGGTTCTCGATGCGCGGCTGTCGAGATTTCTCTTTCGGAAAATCCATCCTGATCTGGGGATGGACATTGCGCGGCTCGTCGGGAGCGGAAGTCGCAAGGCCGGGAAAAGTCGGGTCATCCAGATTTCGGAATACCTGGACGCTTCGAGTTCAAAAATGCGCGAAAACCGTTGCGACATTTGCGTGCACGGTCACCACCATGTTCCCGGCGTGTGGAATGTTCCCGAAGGAAGGGTCGTTTCGCCTGGACAATGGCTTTTCGAAACGAGCTATGCAAAAATGGAAAACGGCGAGATTTCCGTTTTCCGTTTTCCGGAAGATTCGGAGCGAAATCTACTGGTCTAGACGTTCTTCGGAAGCTTCGCGGAGCTTTTTCGCTTCCTTGGTACCCCAAAGCTTATCGACAAAGTCGAACGACAGGAACTTTTCCTTGTATGTTTCGACCCAGCACCAGTGCTTTTCTTCGCCGTTTTCGGTCTTGACGACCCACTGGTCCGGTGCGTAGAACTTGTACGTAACCGGATTTGGCGTTATCCAGGCGTCTGTCTGTTCCGGGGTTTCCGTAACGCTCCAGACCTTTCCGCTGGTCCGTTTCCAGATGAATACGTTGATGGCCACGATCACCGCGAGGAAGATGAGGCTCCACTTGAAGTTCTTTTTGGTCAAAAGAAAGATGACAAGCAGGAGGAGCAGCAGCGAAAGCGCCGCGAAATTATAGTGAACCGAGTAGAAGGCCTTGAAAATTTCGATCATGTTTTACCCTACCTTGAAAGTCATGACGTTTTCGGAAATGTTGACGCTTAGCCGCGTATGCACGTCGGGAAGCTTGACGCCAAAGGCGTGGAAGGTTCCCATCATGGAAAGGCTCGCGTGGCTGTCGATCGTCCGGACGTTGAGCAGCCCTTTTCTGCCAAAAGTAAACTTGAACGTTTTCTTTCTTGCGTCGTATTCCGGGGTCATCGCGTTGTTCTTCAACGTGTCGAGCGCGGTGATGCAACGCTTGTCGAGAATCATCGTCCCGCGCGGGTCGATGGAAATCATCGGAAGCCCTGCGGAATTGCGGCAGGCGTATATAGCCCAGTCTCCGGTCTTTCTGGAATTCTTTTTCCTGAAAACGAGCTTGTCTTTTTCCTTCGTGATGGCGATATCCCCGGAAACAACCGGAATTCCGACGGCCTTCATCGCGCCGCGTAGATAGAGAAGATACGTTTCGTTGGAAGGAAGAAGGCGAAACGACGTCGCCTTGAGCTTCGCTGTCGGGACGATTGCGATTCGGCAGCCTACCTTGTCGATGAAAAGGTCTGCATACGGAGTGTTCTTCAGTTTGAACTTTTCGGCGAGTTCCCTGGTGAAGCGGATGAATCCGCGAATATCCATTCTGGCCTTGTAGGTTTCCATGGCAAAAGATCCTTTGTAAAGTCCGTTGCAAAATTCCAGATTCAGACTGCCTGAAATTTCCTATCCTGAAATCTAACAAAATAGCGGGTTGCGGACAAGACGGCTCCGTTAATTTGTGCACTATTTCGCAAAGAGAATTTTCAAGGTTTCGAGAAGGGAGCTTCCGTTTCGCTCTACGACAGTGAAGCGTTCCGGGTGGGCGGCAAGGAGCCTTTGTACAGGTTCGCGCAGCCTGGGATTGTCCAAAACGACCGTCGCCCGATTCTCTCCGAGATCGAACAGCATCCTGGTCCTTGTCCTGCTCAGGAATTCGGGAAAGAAGATACGGTAGCGTTCCGCGAGCCGCGCGCTAAAGCTTTCGGAAGGATCTACCAGGATGGCCTTTTTGCCCAGACCGCTTGCGAAAGAGTTGTAGGCGGCGATAGCACCCGTGCCGTGCCCTAGAAAGATCGGGCTCGAAGAACCTGCACAGCGCGCCATGGAACGGATATCGCTTTCGTAGAATTTTTCGCCCGGCGAACCTTCGCTCCCGGCGGAACCGCGGTAATTGAATCCGACCAGGCGGATATCGGAAATTTTTCGGGCGTTCGCGAGAAATGTCGAAGCGTCTTCTCCGGCATCGGGAAAATACAGCACGGTAGTCGGTGCGGAATCGTTCAGAATCCATCCCTGGAGCTTCTTTTCGTCTTCTGTCCGGCACAGGACTGCGTTCCTTTCGAGCGATTCCGCGGAAGCCTTGTCGATCTGGGCGCGCGGAAAGGCATATCTGCGTTCCGAAACGACCATATAGAACAGAAGGCAGAGATAGATTATCGCGAAGACGGCGGCAAGACGAAGCGCCTTGAAGAAGAATCTCTTGAGTGTTTCCATTGCCCACAAGATAAAAAGAATCCCGTCCTTTGTGCAGAACGGGATTCGAGGATGGGATTGGGTGTTCCCTAAAATTAGACAAAAAATCCGGCGAACGTATCCTCGTCGAAGCCGAAAACGTTCTCAAACTGTTCTTTTCCCGGAAATTCATCGTTTTCCGAAAACTTTGCCTTTTAAAGTGTTCCCGGGAAAAAACGAAAATGTATCTTTAAATCGTTATGAACGTGTTTGCCTACTATAATTACAGAAAGTACTTGCAGGATTATTACGAGTATCGCAAGTCGGTTCAGCGCTATTTTTCCTATCGGGCGTTTGCCAAGCGTGCCGGCTACACGTCTAGCGGACTTTATCTGGATCTGGTAAAGGGCAGGAAGTCCCTTACGCCGCAGATGGTTCCGAAGTTTGTCCATGCGCTTGGACTTTCCGAAAAGGAAGGCAGATACTTTAGCCTGATGGTGGACTTTACCCATGCGGAAACCCCTGAATCCAAGCAGGCGATTTTCGAGCAGATGTCCGCGCTTCTTCCCAAGACGACAAAGGCTCTTTCTCGCCAGCAGGTGGAATATTACAGGGAATGGTATTATGTCGCGGTCCGCGAGGCGCTCTCCGTCCTGAACGTTTCCGACAATTACCAGGATCTGGCGCTTTTCCTCAACCCGCGGATTTCCGTTCCGCAGGCAAGGCAGGCTATCCGGTTGCTTTCCGACTTGAAGCTTATCGAAAAGGAAAACGGCTACTGGAAGTCCGTAAACAAGACCATCACGAGCGGTCGGGAGATTCCTCCGTTCGTCGTACACGGATTCCAGAAGAAGATGATGGACCTTGGCAAGGCGTCCATCGATTATTTCAGCACGGAGCGTCGCAACGTTTCGTGCACGACGATGAGCGTTTCTCCCCAGGGACTTGAACGCATCATCCATAAAATTGATACCTTTCGAAAGGAAATCGTCGATATCGTTCGCTCGGACGAACGGGAAACGATGATTTGCGAACTGAACATCCAGTTCTTTCCGCTGTCCAAGGAACTGGAGAAAACCCCGAAGGGCCTGTATGCGGGTTCCAGTACGGCCAAGGAAGGAGAAAACGATGAAGTTTAACGGTTGCCTGATAGCGCTTCTTCTTTGCTTCTGTCTTTTGTCCTGTTCGGATTCCAAGATCGCCGGAACGGCGACCGATACGGAAAACACGATTGCCGGAACCGTACTCTTGTCCGACAGTTCCCTGGCAAGCGGCGTGCGGGTCAGGCAGGTCGCTGCCCGGACAGGCATCTCCAGCGCGGTTCTCGAAACTTTGACCGACGGGTCGGGATGCTTTGCGTTCGACAGCGTTCTTGCGGATACGGTAAACATCGAGTTCCGCTACGAGGAAAACGCTTCCCTGCGGGAAGTCCAGCTGCTTCGAAACGTGGAGACCAGGTCCGCGGAATCGCTCGGCGTCCGTCTGCAAAAGCCCGCAGTCCTTCTCGGTCGCCTGGAATCTGCCGAGGACTCCGCATTCTGGATGGGTGCGCATTTCTTCGTTTCGCTGGATTCGACGACTTTCCACGCTGACCTCTTCGCTCCGGATTCGTTCGAAATCCTTGCGCCGGAAGGCGCTTTCCTTCTGTCGATAGTGCCGGCGGATTCGGGGGCCGTCGCGAAGCTGAGAAACGCCGGATACGCGGATTCCCTCATCGTCCGCAGGCTTTCTATCTCGCTTGCGCCTGGCGATACGCTCAACATCGGAAATCTCCGCTGGGGGCTTTCCGAAGACGAACCGACCCGCACCAGACGCCTGAAAGGTGTCGTGGCGAACGAAAACGGGAAACCCTTGAAGGGGGTCGCCGTCCATGTGGTGACGGACCTCTATGGACTGGGAACGTCGGATGCCGACGGATTCGTTACCCAGGCTATTTCCGATTCAAACGGAATCTGGAACGTTGCCGCTCCGTCGCTAGGCCTTGTCGCCGACAGTTTCCGCGTGGAGTTCCGCGGCGTGGATTCTCTCGGTCGCCAGATCGCGGGAACATCCGCCTATGTCGCACGGGAAACCCTCAAGTCCGCGACAGGCGACATTTCGGTCGATACCGTTCGGCTAGAACCTTCGGCGGATTTCCTGGGCAAGGTATTTCTCGTGGCGAACGGTTCCGAGAATTCCAGGTCGGACACGCTGTGCTGGACTTACAGCATTCGCGTGGGATTCCTGGGAACGAGCAGTTTCCAGACGGTGAATTCCTGCGACGCGGTCCGGATGCTGAATCTGTCGCCCGGCGCCCAGGACTTCATCTTCTATTCGGGAGACGAGCTGGTGGTGAAGAATCTCAAGACCGGCAAGTCCAGCCCCGAGGATTACGTGAAAGTTGTACACGTAAACCTTCCGGCAGGCGATACGCTGAAGCAGCAGGGCTTCACCTACACGCCTCCGATGTCGACAAGCGGCTCCTTTTGATGGGAAATGCCCCCCGTTTGGAGAAGTTTTTGCCGGGCGTATTGACCGAATGATTTTTTTCTAGTATATTTGCGCTACCTTGAGAATCGAGATTTCAAAAATCGCATCCTGTGACGGCTCCTTGCGGCTGAGCTTTGCAAAGGAACCTTCCGATGCGGCCGTTTTTGATGAACTCCGCGTCAAGGAACCGCTTTCCATGGATCTTTCGGTTGTCCCCGACGGTTCTGGCAGGTGGCTTCTCGCGGGGACTCTTTCCGGGGTACAGATTTTAGAATGCTCCCGCTCCCTGGAACTTTTCGACAGTCCGTTCGAGACGCCGATTAGCTTTTGGGTGGAACTCGTTCCGGGAATAGCGGAAGAGGAACTGGACGATTCGGACGACGAGACTTTCGGCTTTCGCGTTCCGAGCACCCAGGACCATGTAGATGTGACCGAATGCGTGCGGCAACTGGTGATTCTCCAGGAACCCCTCCATCCGGTTAAGGACGATCCGGACAAGGACTTTGTCTGGGAAGCCGGCGAAAAGTCGGAAGTTCCCGGCGGAGATCCTCGTTGGGAAAAATTGAAAGCGCTCAAGGACAGGATGAAACGTCCGAACGGATGAATCCTGGGCTTGGGCCGAACGATTAGGAGTTCAAAATGGCCGTACCAAAAAGAAAAACATCGACTGCCCGTCGTGACAAGCGTCGTACGCACTGGAAGCTCGAAGCTCCAGCGCTCGCTACCTGCGATCATTGCGGTTCCGCAAAGCGTCCGCACCGCGTGTGCCCGGTTTGCGGTTATTACAACGGTGTGGAAGTTCTCCACATCCAGGAAGCCTAGTCTCTAAATTTCCATTCCCCACAAAGGAGTATCCCCATGATTGGCATTGCCCTTGATGCTTTTGGTGGCGATAACGCTCCGGACGTCGTGGTCCAGGGCGCGATCAATGCCGTAAACAGTTCCGAAGGAAAGTTTTGCGTGGTCCTGTGCGGTCCCGAGGCCGAGGTCAAGGCGAAACTGAAACAGTTCGGTTACGAAGGTAAGCTGATCCAGGTGGTCGATGCTCCCGAAATGGTCGCCATGGACGAGCATCCGACGGAAGTTCTCCGCAAGAAGCAGCATTCCGGGCTTGTGATGTGCGTTGCCCTTCAAAAGAAGGGACTTGTCCAGGCTAGCGTTTCCGCCGGAAATTCCGGAGCGATGATGGCTTCGTGCCTGATGATCCTCGGTCGCACGAGCGAGAACTTTGCCCGTCCGCCTATCGGATGCATCATTCCGACGGCTTCGGGCCATAGCGTCTTGGTCGATGCCGGCGCGAACGTCGATGAGAAACCGGTCGTTCTCAAGGACTTTGCCCTTGCGGGATCCGTCTTTGCGGAAAGCCATCTGGGCATCCAGAGTCCGAAGGTCGGTCTTCTGAACATGGGCGAAGAAGAGAAAAAGGGACCTCTCGCGGTCCAGGAAGCGCACCAGCTTTTGAAAACCGCTCCGGTAAACTTCATCGGAAACATCGAAGGTCGCGATGTCCTCTTGGGCAAGGCGGACGTGATCGTCTGTTCCGGCTTTGTCGGCAATGTCTTGCTGAAGATGTACGAGGGCTTCTACGAATTGCACACGAAGACCTTTGGCGTTATCGATACGCCGGCCGGTCGGAAGTTCAACGAAGCCTGGGACTACCGCAATACCGGCGGAGCGCTCCTGCTCGGACTCAAGGGAACGGGCATTATCGCCCATGGCCGTTCCGATGCGAAAGCGATCGAGCAGGCCTTGAAGGTCGCCTATACCTTTGCGGCCAACAAGGTTCCCGAGAAAATCGGGCAGAAGCTTGCGGGTATCGAAGCCTGATGATGTCTTGGAATTCCCTGTTCTCGGGTCGTTTGGGCCGGAAAGTCCAGGGAATGACAGCGAAGCTTATTGAACAAAGATTTAAAATTTTGTCCGAAGCGATGCGTTTTCGGACATTTTTTGTTCCCATTTCCTCTCGATAATCTATTTTGGAGAAAACGATGTCGAAAACCATTTTTGTATTCCCCGGTCAAGGCGCTCAGTATGTAGGCATGGGAAAGGCTCTTTCCGAAACCTTTCTCCCGGCGAAGCTCTTGCTCGAAAAAGCGGACGATACGCTCGGCTTTTCCCTTTCGAAAGTGATGTTCGAAGGTCCCGAAGTGGATCTGAAGATGACGTCGAACACGCAACCCGCCCTGTTCGTTTCCTCGATGATGGTCCTCGAAGTCCTCAAGTCCGAAGGAATCGGTTTTGACGTCGTCGCCGGGCATTCCCTAGGCGAATATTCCGCGATTTGCGCGGCTGGCGGATTTTCCTTCGAAGACGGTCTTTCGCTTGTGCGCTTGCGCGGTTCGCTGATGGCGAAAGCCGGTTCGGAACATCCGGGATCGATGGCCGCGGTTATCGGAGCGAATGACGAGAAGGTCCAGGAACTTTGCGATGACGCGAAGGATGCGGGATTGGTCGTTCCGGCGAATTTCAACTGCCCCGGCCAGGTCGTCGTTTCGGGCGAAGTCGATGCGGTCAACAAGCTTGTGGAAAACTGCTCCGCGCAGGGCATCAAGGCTGTTTCGCTTGCCGTTTCGGGGGCGTTCCACAGCCCGCTGATGCAGAGCGCGCAGGCGGGGCTTGCCGAAGCGATCGAAAAGACGGCGTTCCATGACCTGCAGAAGCCGCTCGTCGCCAATGTCACGGCGTCCGCGGTGACGGATGCGAAGGAAATTCGCGATCTGCTCGTTCGCCAACTGGTAAGTCCGGTCCGCTGGAGCGAGTCGATGTCGTATGCGATTCGGGAATGCGGCGTTACCGCAGGCGTGGAAGTCGGCGTGGGCCATGTACTTTCGGGACTCCAGCGCAAGATCGACCGTTCGGTGAAGTTCTCCGCCGTGGAGTCCGTCGAATCGGTCAAAGCCTTGAAGGATGCTCTATGATCGATTTGAAAGGAAAAGTCGCGGTCGTTACGGGGGCGTCCCGCGGAATCGGGCTTGAAATCGCAAGGACGCTCGCATCCCAAGGGGCGAAGGTCGCGCTGATTTCGACCCGGGAACGCGAAGAACTCGCTTCGCAAATGGCGGGCGAGACCGGTTCCGAAGTCAGGAGCTACGCCTGCGACGTCTCGGATTCCGAACAGGTCTCGGAAACGTTCAAGGCGATTATCGAAGCCTTTGGGCAGATAGACATTCTGGTGAACAATGCGGGAATTACCCGGGACGGTCTGGTGATGCGGATGAAGGATGCGGATTTTGACGACGTGATTCGAACGAATCTCCGCTCGGCGTTCCTTTGCACCCGGGCCGTCGCGCGTCACATGATGGGGCGCAGAACCGGTCGCATCGTGAACATGGCGAGCATCAACGGGATTCGCGCCCAGGCGGGGCAGTCCAACTACGCGGCGTCCAAGGCGGGCATCATCGGCCTGACCAAGACGAATGCGATGGAATTTGCTGCGCGCGGGATAACCGTGAATGCGGTCGCACCCGGGTTTATCGGCACGGACATGACGGCGAAGCTTTCCCCGGAAGCGATCGAAAAATTCAAGAATTCCATTCCGGCACAGCGAATCGGACAACCGAAAGATGTCGCCAACGCGGTCGCTTTCCTGGTATCCGACGAAGCTTCCTATATCACGGGACAGGTCCTCGGAGTCGATGGCGGTCTCGGAGCGTGACTTGATATTTTACAAAAAGTTTCTAACTTTTCACAAAACCTCAAATGGAGTTAAAAATGACTGAAGAAGAACTTCTCAAGAAAATTACGGCTGTTGTCGTCGAAAAGCTCGGTGTGAAGCCGGAAGACGTGACCCGCGACGCTTCCTTCGTGAACGATCTCGGCGCCGATTCCCTCGACCGCGTGGAACTGGTGATGGCTCTCGAAGACGAATTCGATATCGAAATTCTCGACGAAGACGCCGAAAAGTTCATCAAGGTTTCCGACGTTCTTTCCTACATCCAGAACAAGCTCAACAAGTAATCGTAGCTTGCTCGAAGCAGCTCTTTCGTTGGTTGTCCTTTTTAAAGGCGACGAGACGAAAGGGCTGTCTTTGTTTTAAACGGAATTTTGGGGCTTTCGATCGGTGAATAATTTTTTAACATTGAACGAACGCTTGATTTCATAGGAGGAATCGATGTCCGAAAAGACGATGACAAACCAGCGGGCGATTCGCGCGCTGAACGATTTGAAAGTCTATGCGAGTTCCCGATCGCTCGATGCGGTGAACTATGCTATCGCCGTATTGGGAAAGCTGGAAGAAGCCGGCGTGGAACAGCCGCTGAAGTCCTTAACCCCTAAAGGAAAGTAATCATGGAGACGTTGGATACTTTATCCCAGGTCGTTCCGACCGCGACCGACACGCTTGCGAATCTCGCCGAGACTTCAGGCTGGATTTTTCAGCACGGGACGTTCTGGTCGCTTGTCCCTCCGGTTGTCGCGATCGCGCTCGCCTTGATTACGAAAGAAGTCTATTCGTCGCTTTTTGTCGGTGTCCTGATCGGCGGGCTGTTCATCAGCCAGGGAAGCTTTTCCGTGTTCCTGGATGCGACGTTCAAGGACGGCCTTGTCGCGAAGGTGGCGGATCCGTGGAATGTCGGCATCCTTTTCTTCCTGGTCATTCTGGGGACGATGGTGACGCTGATGAATCGCGCTGGAGGTTCGGCGGCTTTTGGAAACTGGGCGCGCTTGCACATCAAGTCGAAAGTCGGCGCCCAGGTGGCGACGATTTGCCTTGGCATCCTGATTTTTATCGATGACTATTTCAACTGCCTGACCGTGGGAAGCGTGATGCGCCCGGTGACGGACCGGTTCAAGGTGAGCCGAGAAAAGCTTGCCTACCTGATTGATTCGACCGCGGCTCCCGTCTGCATCATCGCTCCGATCAGTTCGTGGGCGGCCGCCGTTTCGGGATTTGTCGAAGGGGAAGACGGGCTAGGTCTTTTCATCAAGGCGATTCCGTTTAATTTCTATGCGCTTTTCACGATTCTAGCCCTCTTTGTCGTCGCCATCGGGAAGGTGAATTTCGGTCCGATGAAAAAATACGAGATGGCAAACGAAGCGGTGGATGAAAAGCTTGACGCAATGAACGTTCCGGACGGCAAGGGGAATATCCTCGATCTGGTCGTGCCCATCGCGCTTCTGATAGTCTTTTGCACGGTGGGCATGATCTATACGGGAGGATTTTTCGCTTCCGGAAAAGATGCCAAGGGATTTGTCGATGCCTTTGCCGGCAGCGATGCTTCGGTAGGCCTTGTTCTCGGTTCCTTTGCCGCATGGATCCTGACGCTGATTTTCTATCTCTCCCGTCGCGTTCTCGGCTTTAACAAGTGCATGGCCTGCGTTCCCGACGGATTCAAGGCGATGGTCCCGGCGATTCTCATCCTCTGCCTGGCGTGGACGCTTAAAGGCGTGACGGATACGCTCGGGGCAAAGGAATTCGTGGCCGGTATCGTGAGCGGGGGTGCTGCTGGCGTGATGAACCTGATGCCCGCTGTCATCTTTGTCATCGCCGCTCTTCTCGCGTTCGCGACGGGAACTTCCTGGGGAACGTTCGGCATATTGATTCCTATCGTTGTCGCCGCCTTCGGCGGAATCGATTACAGCCTGATGATCATTTCCATTTCCGCCTGCATGGCCGGAGCGGTTTGCGGAGACCACTGTTCGCCGATTTCGGATACGACCATCATGGCGAGCGCTGGCGCGGGATGCAACCACGTGAATCATGTGAATACGCAATTTCCCTATGTATTCTTTGTCGCGGGAATTTCTTTTGTGACATACATTGTCGCAGGATTTGTACGCAGCGCAAGCGTTTCCCTTCTGGTTGGCGGCGCCTTGACGGTTTTTGGCCTTCTGTTCTTGAAGGCAAGGAATCGTCCGGCGAAAAAAGTCTAGGCTTTTTGACCGAAGCGAACCTGGGAGAGGACGACGGCCGAAAAAATCAGAATGCAGCCGATAGCCTCTTTCGGCGAAAGGCGTTCGCCGAGGACTACCCAGCCGGAGAGAACGGCAAATACGGATTCAAGGCTCATCAGAAGCGAAGCGACGGTGGGCCTTATCTTGTTCTGGGCGATGATCTGCAACGTAAAGGCGACCCCGCTCGATAGGATTGCCGCATAGAGAAGCGGAAACCAGGAACTCGCCTGGGAATAGATTCTTAGCGCGTTTTGGATGCCGCGTGTCGAGGCCTGCATATCGACGAAGAACATGGGAAATGCGGACAGGATCCCCACGACGAGAAACTGGATGCAGGAAAGCCGGATGTTATCGACGATGCCGACGAATCTATCGACGACGAGGATCTGGACGGCAAAGGCGATCGCGCAGAGGAACGAAACGATGTCGCAGAATTCCAGGGAAAGGTCTTCCCGGATGCAGAGCATGTAAAGCCCGGCAAGCGCGACAGCCACGCAAATCCAGGTCTTGATCGAGCCTCTTTTTCCGAGAAAGAGGCTTAGAATCGGGACGATGAAGATGTAGCATGTCGTAAGGAAACCGGATTTTCCGGCGGATGTTCCCAGGAAAATTCCCAGCTGCTGCAAATTGTTTCCGAAAGCGAGTGCCGTTCCGCAAAGGATTCCCGCGATCCAGAGAGTTTTTTTCTCCCTTGAAGTCTTGGGGCGCCTGGGGCTTTTCCCGAACAGGTCGAGAATCTTGAACAGCCCGAAAAGAAAGGCTGCCGCAACAAGGCTCCGAAGGCATGTGAAGACAAAGGGACCCGCGGAATTTCCTTCGACCTGGGCGACAAAAGTTGTGCCCCAGATGAAAGCGGCGAGAACAAGCAGAAAGCTATAGCCGAGATTTGCCATGCGCCAATTATAGGAATTTAGAACCGAGAGCTTGGGTGAGAGTGGAGTGTGGAATGTGGAATGAGGAGAGTTGATAGTTCGCTAAGCGACCTGTAAAAGGCTTGTACGATAAACAGTTATCCTGGTGCGTAGCACCGTTTTTTCGTCATCCTGGACCCTGTAAGGGGATAGGATCCATAATGCTCGGAATGGATTCTATCGAGGCTTCGCCTCTCCAGAATGACGCCGGGCGGTAAAGGTTTGTAATGTCGAACGGCAGTCTCGTTACGCCGTCATCCTGGAGCGTAGCATCGCGAAGCGATAGGATCCATAGTCAGAGCTTAGAACTTGGAACTTAGGTGAAAGTGGAATGTGGAGTGTGAAGAGTGGAGTTGAGAAAGAAGATCGCTTCGCTTTTCTAAACTCTAAGATCTCCTAACTAAGCTCTGAACATCGGGAAGGCCAAACCGTTCGCTTGGCGACAAAAAGCCTAGACGTGAAACGTCAAGCCTTTCGGCAGAAAGTAAAAAGCCCGCCTGGCAACTCTAAGCTCCAAGCTCTCGGAACTAAGCTCTGGACACCGCGGGTCCTGTTCGATATCGAATATTTTTATCTTTTCCCCATATGGAAAAAAAGGGTAGAAACGTTATCCGTCGAATCTTTCTGTGGTTTCGCAAGAAGTCGGGAAACGATCTGGAAAACAGTCTCGGCTACGAATTCAAGAAACCGGAACTCTTGGCGCACGCCCTGGTGCACCGTTCCTGGCTTTCGGGAAAAGAAATGCCTTACTGGGAAAACAACGAACGTCTGGAATTTCTGGGCGATTCCATCTTGAACATGCTGGTGACGGAATACCTGTACAAGACATACCCGCATCTGTCGGAAGGTGATCTTTCCAAGATGAAAAGCGTGGTCGTTTCGGGGCAGGCGCTGACAAAGATCGCGCGGAGCTGGAACCTGGGAGAGTATCTCCGTGTTGGAAAAGGCGAAGCGAGAAACGGTGGAAGAAACCGGGACGGTCTTTTGGAAGATGCGTTCGAGGCGATACTCGGAGCGATATATCTCGATAGCAACCTCAAGCAATGCCGAAAGTTTCTGGAACGGCACATTTTCCCGAACATCCAGGAAGTCGTTTCCGAAAAGGACTTTATCAACTACAAGAGTGCCTTGCTGGAATACATGCAGGCGCGCGCCCTGCCGCCTCCCGATTACGAGCTGGTTTCGGAAAGCGGACCGGAGCATTGCAAGAAGTTCGAGATGACGGTCGTGTTCCAAGGCGAGGAATACGGTCGCGGAACAGGACCTTCCAAGAAAAAGGCCGAGCAGGAAGCGGCACAAAAGACCCTGGAACGGCTGAAAGCCGAGGAAGCGGCCAGGACGAATGCCGCGCTGGTCATCGAAAAGCCTGCGAAAATCACGAAGAGGACGATTGCCAGAAAGGAAAAGGAGATGAAGCGGAAATGAAGCCTTTTGAAAAATGTCTTTTGCCTCTTGTCGCGCTCTGCGCCATGGCTTTTTTCGCTTGCAGGGATGATTCCGAAAAGACCGCCAAGGTCATGGAAACGGGCTGTCCTTCGTCGTACTCCTATCCGGAAGATGCCGATGGCGAATTTGACCCGGTGGCAAGCGAAGACGCGGTTCCTTGCGGGAGCGTTCGCCTGTGGGGTTCCTCGATGCCGAAATCCTTCAACATGTGGGAGGATTACAACAGCTTTAGCGCCGGGCTGATGAACCTGATGTTCGAACCTCTGGTGTCTCTCCATTCGACGGAAGACAGACCGATTGGCATCTTGGCGGATCGCTGGGAAATTTCCGCGGACAGCCTGACTTTTACGTTTCACATCGACCCTCGGGCGAAGTGGAGCGATGGCGTGCGGATCACCGCCGAAGATGTCCAGTTCTACTACGACGTCATCATGGATCCCAAGAACCTGACTCCGATTTTCAAGGTCGGACTTTCACGGTTCGACCGCCCGAAGATTCTCGATTCCCTGACGCTTTCCATCTCGGCAAGAACGGTTCACTGGGCAAATTTCTGGGAAGCCGCCGGTCTTGTCGCATTCCCGAAGCATGTCTGGAACGGCAAGGATTTCAACCAGGTCCGCTACAAGTTCCCGGTTGTCGAAGGTCCTTACCGGATTACGGATTTTCGGGAGGATCGCTACGTGGAGCTTTCCCGGAATGCGGACTGGTGGGGCTTTCACAAGAACTGGAACCGCGGAAAATACAACTTCGAAAAGATCCGCTATCGTTTCATGGAAGACCGGACAAAGGCTCTCGAAGCCTTCAAGAAGGGGGATCTGGACGCCTATGCGGTTTACACGTCTTCCATCTGGATGAAGCAGACGGATTTCCCCGCCGTGCAGAAAGGCTGGGCGGTGAAACAGCGCATCTACAATCGCGAACCGATCGGTTTCCAGGGAATGGCGATAAACCTTCGCCGTGAAAAGTTCAAGGATGTTCGGGTGCGCAAGGCGCTTTCCTATCTGATGGATCGCAAGCTGATGAACGAAAAATACATGTATGACCAGTATTTTCTCCTGAACAGCTATTATCCGGACCTTTGGAAAGACCATGTAAATCCGCTAGCGGAAAACTATCCGTTTGACATGGACCATGCGCGAAAGCTCCTTTCGGAAGCGGGCTACGTCCCCGGGAACAAGGGAATGCTCGAAAAGGACGGCAAGCCGTTTGAAATTTCCTTTATCACGGCGAGCGAGGACTTGCGCCACTTGACCTTCTACCAGGAAGCGCTCCAGAAGGCGGGAATCCGGGTTTCCATCGAGCAGATGTCCCAGAGCACGTTGCGGAAACGACTCGACAACGCGGACTTTGACATGTATTGGATTGCGTGGGGAAGCTCGCGCCTTTCCGATCCGGAAGCCTCGTGGTCCAGCGAGACGGCAAGCGATATCGGGACGAACAATGTCACCGGCGTCGCGGACCCTGTTGTCGATAGCCTTGTCAAGCTGCAGAAGACGGAATTCGACATAGCGAAGCGAAACGAAATTCTTCGTTCCCTGGACCGGCGGCTTTCGGAAATCGTCCCCTATGTCCTGATGTGGCAGTGCGATTTTCATCGGATTCTTTACTGGAACCGTTTCGGTACACCCAGGAATGTCTATACGAAGTTTGGCCGCGAAGACGAAAGCGTTCCGGTCTATTGGTGGCTTTCGGAAGAAAAGTCCCGGCGGTTGGATTCCGCGATGAAGGCGGGAACGGCGTTGCCGCGAGAAAGGGAAGAGGTTCGCGATGCGGAATGAATTTGACATCATCGTCGTCGGAAAAGGTCCGGCGGGAATTTCGGCGGCGCTTTACGCGCTTCGGGCGAATCTTTCGGTATTGATCGTCGCGAAAGACGAAGGCGCCTTGGGAAAGGCGCATCTGATAGCCAACTATTACGGTTTTGCGGAACCTGTTTCCGGAGCGGAACTGGAAAGACGCGGAGAAGAACAGGCGAAAAATCTCGGTGCGGATTTTCTTGTCGGTGAAGTTCTCGACCTGATGTTCAGCGATAGTTTCCATGTTCGGGTTCGTACAAACGAAGACGCTATCGAAAACTTTGCGGCGAAGGCGGTGATCGTCGCAGCCGGCGCCTTGCGGTCGAAAGTTTCCGTTCCGGGGATTGATTCCCTTGAAGGCAAAGGCGTGAGCTTTTGCGCGGTCTGTGACGGATTCTTTTACCGCAAGAAAAATGTCGCGGTCCTTGGAAACGGCGCCTACGCGCTTTCCGAAGCGGAAGAGCTTTTGCCTCTTGCCGCAAAGGTTTACATATGCACGCTTGGCGCGGACCCCGCCGTGGAAATTCCGGATACTTTTTCCGTGGAAAAGGAAAAGGTCGTGGCGGTCGAAGGAAATGCTCGCGTGGAACGGCTGCGTCTTGAAAGCGGCAGGGAAATTGCGGTCGATGGAATCTTTATCGCGATAGGTTCGGCTAGCGCTGCGGATTTAGCCCGCAAGGCCGGAGCCGCCTTGGATTCGAACAGATTAATCGTCGATGAAAACCGGATGACGACCGTTCCCGGGCTTTTTGCCGCCGGGGATTGCCTGGGTGGCGTCTTGCAGGTTGCCGTGGCAGTCGGCGACGGGGCGAAGGCGGGACTTGGCGCAGTCGCCTATGTCAGAAGCTTGCGTGCGAAGGACGGTGCGAAATGATTCTCTCGGGCAAGAAGATTCTTTTGGGAGTGACGGGAAGCATTGCCGCCTACAAGGCCTGTGAACTTTTACGCCTGCTTCAAAAGGAAGGCGCGGAAGTTCGGGTCGCGATGTCGCCTGCCGCGACAAGATTTGTCGCTCCGCTTTCGTTCGCTTCGCTTTCGAGGTGTCCGGTCTATCTCCAGGACGGCGCCCAGGAAGCGCGACCTTTTCAGCATATCGATTTTCCCCGTTGGGCGGATCTCTACATTGTCGCTCCGGCTTCTGCCGATGCTATCGGAAAGTTTGCAAATGGTCTTGCGGACGATCCCGTTTCGCTTTGCTTTATGTCGAGCACCTGCGAAAAATGGATTTTCCCGGCGATGAATTCCGCCATGTATCGGTCTTTCGCCGTGCAGCGCAACCTGGAAATTCTGAGCGGATTTTCCGACACGAAAGTCATTGCGCCTTCGGATGGGGAACTGGCCTGCGGAGAAAAGGGACCGGGGCGCTTTATGGAACCGGCGGAAATCGTCAGGACATTGAAACGCTACCGCGATGCGTCCGGTAAACGTTCCAATCGTTCCGTCCTGATTACCGCAGGTCGCACCGAAGAAGCGATCGATCCCGTTCGTTACATATCGAACCGTTCGAGCGGAAAAACTGCCGTGGCCCTTGCCGAAGCTTTTCTTGGCGCAGGCTATGACGTGTCGTTTGTTCATGGCCCGATGGACGTGGACGCGCCTCTTGGCGTAGAGGAAATCTCCGTGAAAAGCGCCCGGCAAATGTACGATGCCGTTCTTTCCCGCCAACCGTCCTTTGACGCGGTCGTGCACTGTGCCGCGGTCGCCGACTATCGCCCGAAAAAAGCGAGCGATACGAAGATCAAGGATAGCCGAAGCCAGCTGGTCCTGGAACTGGAACCGAATCCGAACATCTTGCGCGATACGGTCAGGAACAGGAAGTCTGGACAGGTGATAGTCGGGTTCGCGCTGGAGACCGACGATGTAAAGCGGCACGGGGAGGAAAAACTCGAAAGGAGCGGAGCCGATATTCTCGTTCTGAATACGCCCGTTCTTTCGAATGGAGGCTTTGGAAAGGACTCTGTTCCCTTTGCAATTCTCGAAAAGGGAAAGCCCGTTCCCGAACTCGAATTCCGCTTGAAGTCGGAACTCGCAAGGGATGTCGTCGAACGGGTGAACCGCCTTGGGGAGGTTTCCGGTGGCTGACTTTATGGAACTTGCCAGGTATCTTTCGGAGCAGATCGATATCGGTACGGACAAGGTGATCCTGGATGAACCGTGGACATATAGGTCCTTGCGCCAAGCGGCATCTCCTGTCCGCGCAGATTCTTTTCGACAATCGCAATCTGTCGCGCCGAAACAGTCGTTTGCTTCGAATGTTCCTGCGGCGCATGCGGCGGTTTCGCGCACATTTGTTCCGAGCGAAAAGATCGTAATTCCCGAATCGGCAAAGTCTGTCATCCCTTCGGCGTTTGAATCGGCGACAGGTCTCGAAAGCTTTTACGAAAGCGTTGCGACCGAAAAAATCTATGCCAGGTCGAACTTTGCGAAAGGCGAAGGCAATCTGCAGGATCCGAGGCTTCTTCTTGTCATCTATGCACCGCTCGAAAAATACCGAAATGGCTATTTGAATTCCGATGTCGGGCAGATGGTCGCGCGGATGTTCGAAAGTCTCAAGATAGTTCAAGGGCAAATCGGCATTACCTATTTTTGCAAGAAGCCTACGAACAGGACGGTTCTTCCCCAGGTGGCGATTCTTTTCAGGAAGATGCTGGAAAAGGAAGTCTCGCTGGTAAATCCCCGGACCATCGTGTTTTTCGGGGACAGGCTCTTGAAACAGGCTCTTTCGCAAAATGCGCGCGCGATCGATTTTGGAGGCGTTCCGCTCGAATTTGCAAAGGTTCAGGCGACGGTGCTGGTCGATCCCGAAGAAATGCTGAACGATAGGCAGCTGAAGGTCGTCACCTGGAAAACGCACATTCCGAAGTGTGGCTTTTTTGGCTAAATTCTAGACAGGATTTTTGTAGATGGCGAGTGAACAGGAAAACTACGAATACGCGGGAAGGTCAACCCCGCAGGCGGTCGATGCCGAAGTCGCCTTTCTCGGTGGCGTGATACAGGATACGAATACACTTTCGGAAGTCATCTCGCTTCTCGACCCCGAGGATTTTTACCAGGAACGTCACCGCATTATCTGGGAAGTCCTGCAAAAGCAATCCCAGCTGAACATTCCAATCGGCATCGTCACCTTGTCCGCCGCGCTCGAAAAGGAGAACAAGCTCGAAACGGTCGGTGGCAGGGACTACCTTCTCCGTCTGATCGAATCCGTGGGCAGTGCCGCACAGGCGAAAGTCCATGCGGAACTGATTCGAAAGAAATCGACGATGCGCAAGCTGATCGCTTCGGCGACAAACGCTATCCGCGAAGCGGAAAATCCGGCTTCCGAACCGGACGAGGTCATTTCGAAAGTGGAAGGCGATATCATGGCGCTTGCCGAAAAGCAGGTGAAGGATTCGCTCCGCCCGGCGAGTGTCGTCGTCGAGGAAGTTCTGAAAGCTCTCGAAAACCGGAAGGACGGTCTTTCGGGATGTCCGACGGGTTTCACGGATCTGGACCGTCTGACGAACGGTCTGCAGCCTTCGGACCTGATCATTCTCGCGGGGCGTCCGGGCATGGGAAAGTCCGCTTTTGCGCTGACTCTCGCGTCGAATTCCAGCTTCAACTACGGAAAGCATGTCGCATTCTTCAGTCTGGAAATGGGAGCGGAACAGCTGATGCAGCGTATCCTCTGCTCGATGGCGGGAATCGAACTTTCCAAGTTTCGCGCCAACAAGCTGAATCGCGACGAATATTCGAAACTGCCGGGCATCGCAAGCCGCATCATGCAGACGAATACGCTCTACGTCGATGACAATCTTGACCTGGGCATCATGGAGCTTCTCTCGAAGTGCAGAAGCCTCAAGCGAAAGGTCGGTCTCGATCTGGTGATAGTCGATTATCTCCAGCTGATGAAGACGGGGCGCGAAGAGAACCGCGCGGTCGCCGTCGGCGCGATTTCCCGCGGGCTGAAAATCCTGGCGAAGGATCTGAAAATCCCGGTCATCGCGCTTGCGCAGCTTTCCCGAAAGACAGAGGATCGTGCCGATTCCGCCCGAGGAGGAAAGACCCGTCCGCAGCTTTCGGACTTGCGCGAATCCGGATCCATCGAACAGGATGCGGATATGGTCTGGTTCATCGAGCGTCCGTTCTACCGCAGCCATGACGAAGCCGACAAGAACAAGGCGCAGCTTCTGGTGGCGAAGCATCGTAACGGTTCGACCGCGGACATCGATTTGACATGGATTCCGCAATACACGCGATTCGAGAACTACATCGCCGAGGACGAGGGAACTGGAATGGTCGATGCGAACATGGGCTTTGGGGATCTCGAAGGGTAGAACCGATGAATGTCCTGTTTGCACCGCTGCGCGCTCTGGGTCGAATTGTCGTTTCCGGGATTTCGAGCGTGGGCGAACTGTTCTGTATTCTCTACTTCACGATTCACCAGGTTCCGTATGTCTTCAAGAACTGGAATCTTGTTCTCAAGCAAATGGTTTCGATAGGCGTTTCGTCGGTTCCGCTTCTTTTCGTCACGTCCATCTTTACGGGGATGGTGGCGACCGTACAGGCTTCCTTCCAGTTTCGCGGTCTTGTCGCCGACAAATGGGTGGGGACCGCCGCTTGCAAGATGGTCCTGATAGAACTAGGACCGCTTCTCGCCGCTCTTGTCCTTGCCGGGCGTGTCGGCAGTGCGCTTGCCGCGGAAATCGCTTCGATGCGAGAAAAGGAAGAACTCGATGCGCACGAGGTGCTGGACCTGAATCCGTATCGCTATCTCGCGATGCCACGGTTTGTCGCCTTTTTTTCCATGGTGCCGTGTCTCACGATCATTTCGAATTGTCTTGCCCTCATCGGAGGCTGGATAGTCGCCGTGCTCGCCCTGGACATTTCGTCGTACACGTTCTACACGGGAATGCAATACCTGTTCAATCCCAGGGATCTTTTCGGCGGCGTGCTCAAGTCCTTCGTTTTCGGCATCGTCATCTTCTTGCTCGGCTGGTTTCACGGGATGAATGCCGCTCCCGGGGCAAAGGGAGTCGGCCTCGCGACAAAGGATTCCGTGGTTTCCTGCTGCCTGATGATCCTGATTCTAGACCTTGCGACAGATGCCATCCTCTTCCAGTAGGTTAGTTTATGCCAAATGTAGCGATCGATCCTAGCGACATCATGATTCAGCTTCACGGTCTGAAAAAGAATTTCGGTGCGCAGATGGTTCTTGCGGACGTGAACCTCGATATCCGTCGCGGAGAAACGATGGTAATCATCGGACAGTCGGGCGGCGGAAAGTCGGTTATCCTGAAGCACATGATAGGACTTTTGCAGCCGGATGACGGCGAAGTTGTCGTCGATGGCGTAACCATCAGCACTTCCAGCTTTTTCGATACGCGGACCATTCGCAAGAAAATGGGAATGCTTTTCCAGAGCGGCGCGCTTTTCGACAGCATGGACACGGGAGAAAATATCGCGTTCGCCCTTCGCGAACATCATCCCGAGCTTTCCGAAAAGGAAGTGCAGAACGTCGTGACGGAAAAGCTCAAGCTGATAAATCTCGTTCCGGAATTTCGGACGAAGATGCCGAGCGAGCTTTCGGGGGGAATGCGCAAGCGTGTCGCCCTGGCCCGCGCGATAGCCCTGAATCCGGAAATACTTCTCTACGACGAACCGACGACGGGTCTCGATCCGATTACGAGCGATGTCATCAACGACCTCATCCTCGACATGCAGAAAAAGCTTGGCGTAACGTCTGTCGTGGTGACGCATGACATGGTAAGCGCGTTCAAGGTGGCGGACCGCATCGCGATGCTTTACAAGGGACGGATAATCGAAGTGGGGACCGTCGATGAAATCAAGAACACGACAAACCCGTTCGTGAAGCAGTTCATCACGGGAAAGCGAAAGATCAATCCGGAAGAAAGCGCCGTGTAGATCGGAGCTTAGTCGATAGAATCCCCGTCCACAGTCATTCTGGAACGACCGAAGGGAGTGACCCGACTGCTGCGGGCAGGTAGAATCCATTCCGCTGTTCAGAGCCTAGTTGAGAGAACTTGGAGCTTGGAGTTGCCAAGCGAACGGTTTGGCCTACCCGATGTTCAGAGCTTAGTCGAGAGAGCTTGGAGCTTAGAGTCGCCAAGCGGTTCGCTTTACTTTTAAGCCTAGATGTATGCGATTCTAGAATCTAAGTTCTAAGCTCTAAGTTCTGACTTCCCTCCAGGATGACCGCTTGTCGTACAAATCTTTATCGGTCGCTTAGCAAACTCTTCACACTCCACTCTCGCTAAGTTCTAAACTCTGCACCCTGGCATATTTTTTTAAATTGTTCCCGATAGGAATCGAGGTCTTTCGAAAATGAAAAATAAATGGATTTTAACAGGAATCGCTTTTTTCTTGGGTGGGCTTGTCGCCTGTGGCGATGGCGAAATTTCAAAGCCGACCAGCGAAGATGAAACCTTGTATTACTTGCAGGATGCGGATTACTATGCCGGCTTGATGAGTTCCGCGATGGAAGCCTGCCAAAGCGATCCGGCCTGTGCGGGGAAAATCGGCGGTATCGAAAGTTCGAGTTCCGAGTCAAGCTCCAGCTCTGCGGAATCGAGCGGTTCCATTGCGGAATCCAGTTCCTCGTTAGAATCGTTGAGTTCGGAAGCGATGTCCAGCAGTTCCGCCCAGTCATCGAGTTCCGCGGCGAGTTCCAGTTCGCTGTCAAGTTCTAGTTCCCTCGCGCCGAGCAGCTCTTCGGAAGCGATGTCTAGCAGTTCTGCCTTGTCATCAAGTTCCGAGGAAAGTTCCAGCTCTGCGGAATCGAGCAGTTCGCTTGCGACATCCAGTTCCTCGTTAGAATCGTCGAGTTCGGAAGCGATGTCCAGCAGTTCCGCCCAGTCATCGAGTTCCGAGGGAGGCTCCAGCTCTGCGGAATCGAGCAGTTCCGTTGCGGAATCCAGTTCCTCGTTAGAATCGTCGAGTTCGGAAGCGATGTCTAGCAGTTCCGCCTTGTCATCAAGCAGTTCCGTTGCGGAATCGAGTTCCTCGGAGGAGGCTTCTAGTTCGTCGGGTTCGGAAATTGTCTATACGGACAAGACTTTGGATTATGGCAAGCAGGAAGTTGAAATCTCTGCCGGTGCCTATCATATCTATTCGACGAACGAGTGGTCGGGCATCTTGCGTTGCAGGGCGGATGTCGAAACGGTTGTACGTGTCAATGGCGAGTCGAAGACAATCGGGACGTATTTGAATAGCGTTGACGGCGCGAACCCGCGAACAAATGTCTATGTGGCGTTGATCGTTCCGGAAAATGCGTCCATATTCTGTACGGCGGATTGGTAAAACGCCTCTATTTTATTCCTCGAGACCCCTGCATGCGGGTCTCTTTTTTTTTGTCGTAAATAAAAATTTACAATCGTGTGAAATTCCCGCTTTTTCCGCCGGGCTGTTGCGCCTGCGAATGAAAAAAATTAAATTCACTCTGTATTTCGGCAAATTCTAAAGTTAGAGCTTGCCACAAGAAAGAGGCCTTTCTGATGAAAAAAAGATATTTAGGAATCGCTTGCGCTGCGCTTGTCGGTGGCGCCCTTGTCGCCTGTGGCAGCGGGGATGTTTCGAAACCGAGCGGTGAAGACGAAGGTAACACCGTGATCTTCGATAGCTCGTACTATGCGAACCGTCTTGACGAGGCGACGAAAGCATGCGAAGCGGATCCAGTCTGTGCGGCGAGGATGAACGGCATCTCGTCCGTCGCGCTGTCTTCTTCGAGTTCGTCGGAAATCGTGGAACCTGAGTCTTCCCCGGGATCTTCCTCATCGGCAGCTCCTGTGCCGGGTAGCAGCTCCACTCTCATCAACTTTTCGAGCGCAAGCGTTCCTACAAGCTCTGCGACTGTGGGCGTGAGTTCGTCGTCGATTGCGGATGATGGAACAGTAAACGGAACTTGTGCGCCTGTGCCCGCAACGATTGAAAAGGGGGCGGCTACCAAATGGACGTTTACGGTAGATCCGAATTTAGGGATGAATGTGGTCTTGAAGAGTTCAAGTGTTCCTTATGCTTGGACTTTGCCCAATTCAGAAGAACTTTCTGCGGAAGGAACCGGGTTGAAGAATACATCCGCAACCTATAAAAATTCGGGTGATTTCTCGGCGACGCTCGTAGTCGATGGAAACACGGTTCAGTGCTCTTCGCTGCATGTGAACGGTGCGAAGATTTCCGGGTGCGAATGTGCCGCGGACGCTTCGACGGTCGATGTGGCTAGCGGATCGGCGACCGCCAAGTGGACGGTTTCCGGTTGCACGACGGATGCGACGATTACCGGCTACACCTGGGCCGACGCTACCGGTTCGGGAACTTCGGCGACGGCGACGCTTTCGACGAAGGGCGAAACGATCGCTCCGACGGTGACTGTCAAGAACGACGACAATACGGAAGTTTCGGTCGCCTGCCCCGCGGTCAAGGCCACGGATTCCAGCGCACCGGAGTATGAAATAACCGAACAAAATAAAGCGATTTCTTTACCAGCGGGTTCTTCGACTATTATCATGAATTTGCCGGAATCTTGGCATAATGAAACTACAGGAACCTGCTCCTTTTCTTGTAATATTCAAGGGACAATTAATGGAACGGTTGATGGAGTCGCTCTTTCCGGTTCTTACTATGCCTCGGCAAGCATTCCTATCACAAGTACTATTAACGGATATGCTTTGGAAGTTACTTTGAATGATGCAGGTTCCTGCTCGATTGGATGGTGATAAAGCCTAAAAGAAGGTTTAAGCTTTCAAAAATTCTTCGCCCTTCTTCGGAGGGGCGTTTTTGTTTGCCTTTGTGGATGAAGCTGGCGTCGCAGGTTGAGATGCGTCCGAGCGTACTTTTCCCTCTGTCATCTTGGAGGGAGAACCGTTTTCTGTCATCCTGGAGCGGAGCGATAGGATCCCATAAGGTTCGGGCTGGATTCTACCTGCCCGCAGCAGGCGGGTCGAGGCTTCGCCTCTCCAGAATGACGGTAGGCGGTAAATGTTCGTTATGTTGAACGACAGTCTCGTTACAATGTCATCCTGGAGCGGAGCACTGCGAAGCGATAGGATCCATAATGCTCGGAATGGATTCTATCGGCTCTTTCAGAGCCTCCAGAATGACAGGGAATAGAAGCGGACCGCTTTGCAACTCTAGGTTCTAAGCTCTTTGAACTACGCTCTGATACCGCGTGGCCGTGGGGGTGGATGCAAGGAAGGGGGATTATCAGAACTTAGAACTGAGAACTTAGATGAGAGTGAAGGGTGAAGAGTGGAGAGAGAATGTCATCCTGGAGGGAGCTTGCGACCGATAGGATCCATAGTCAGAGTTTAGAACCTGGTAGAGTGGAGATAGCAGATCGCTTCGCTTTTCTAAGCTCCAAGTTCTCTTAACTAAGTTCTGAACACCGGGAAGGCCCATCCTCACAAAAATTCAAACAGGACAATCCCGGGAACCTTTCCCGTTCCGACCCACGATTCCAGATACTCTTCGAGCGAATGGTCGAGAACCTTCCCGAACTTGAAGGATGCGTCCCGCAGAACGGGCTTCTGTCCCTTGTCCAAAAGCAGAAATCCGACATGGAACGTGTCGATTGTCCTTAGCCGGCTGACAAATCCTACGCCGCGCACCGTGCTTTCCCCTTGCCACGGGCTTTTCGAAAATTCGAGTGCGCTCTCTAGCGGAAGATAGCGCAGGTAGAGCTTGGGGTCGTTTGCGGAATAGGAAATTCCCTTGTCGCGAAAAAATTTCTTCTTGGGAAGCGTCCGCGTTTCCGCCGAGTCGTTCGGCAAAAAGACTTGCCTGGCAAAGATCCCTTCGCCGAGCCAGTCTTCGACAAAGTAATGCTTGCGAAACTTGTACGCAATCTTTCCGTCGAAATAGCGAATTCCCTGGAGCGTTCCAAAGAGGCTTTCGATTGTCGGGCTCTTGGATAGCGCGAGAACATGTTCGATGAATGTCACGCAGTCGAGCGAGTCCGTGTTGACGAGAGGCTTCGTTTCGATCGTATCGAGGTGGCCTTCGCCTGTCGGGCCTAGAAGGTAGGGCTTTCCCAAGAATTTTTCGGAAAAGAATCGTATCCGGTTCGAAAGCCCGCTGACGGACGCGCCTTGCAGGTAGAGTTCCCTCATCCGCAAAAGCGAAGCGTATCCGCTGTTCGTTGCGCGGTAGATACAGGACCAGATGGAATCCAGAGCGTCCTTGCTCCTGTTGTCCGGGGTTTTTCCGGTTTCGTTCAGGTAGGTGGCGATAGCGAGCGTGTCACCGTCGATCGTGGGCATGTAGCCGACCAGTCCGTGGGTCTCGTTGATGAATCCCGTCTTGAACCGGATTTTCCAGGCGTATTCCAGATTCTGCATTCGCTTGTAGCCGCTGCCTGTTCCCGGCCCCGCAAAACTCTGTATGTAAAATTTTCCCTTGGGATGATGCGCCATCTTGGCGAGAAGAGCCGTTTCCGCGGACGGCTTGACCTTGTTCAGGGGAGAAAGCCCGCTTCCGTCAAAGACCTGGAAATCGTCCGGTGAAATCTGCATTTTCTTCAAAAATTCCCTTTCGGCTTTTTTCCCGTTTTCCACGTTGCCGCCCTGGAATTTTTGCGCGGCGAAATTTCGGAATAGCGCTTCGGCATGGAGGTTCTGGCTTCTCTGGTTGATTTCGTCGAGAAGGCTGAGAAGTGGCGCACCGGAAACGCCGAATGTGTACAGGACAAGACCGCTCTGCGCAAGGGGATTTTCCCTGTAGGCGATTCCCGCATCCTGCAATGCCCGGAGAAAGGCGACGCGAAAATACCTGTTCGGGTTTCTGACGGGAATGGCTATGCCCGCTTCGCCTGCGTTTATTCCGATTGTTCCCGAGATTCGAATGACGGAAGAATCCGCGTCGAGCGAATAGACGTAGCGACGTCTTGAACCTTTCTTCGTGGTTAACTTGTTTACAACCCGAACGTAGCCGATGTCCGGTTCAATCGTGACGCTCGCCGTGTCGCCGATGTTCTTTCCCGGAACTATCTTGACGAGTGCGCAGTTGTCGTTGAAGAGAAGCGGCGTGACTTCCGCGCCATACCAGGCGTCGTAATAGTTGCTTCGCCAGTGTTCCGGCTTGCGCGGTCCCGAAAAGAAGCTCGTGTCGAGTTCGATACGAGCCTCGAGCGTGTCGATGCCCTTCTGTCGGATGGAATCGGCGAGGACGCGCAACAGGTAAAAAGGTTCCGAATAATATCTGCCGGAGATGTTCGGGTCGCCTTCGCCTCTTAGCCGGAGAATGCCGAAAAACGTCTTTCCGGAAACGCTCCCTTCGAGGAAAATCCTTGTCCGAGGGCTGTAATCCAGCGGAAAGCAGTCGAGAGCCGTTGCCGTCGTGAGCGTCTTGAGCGTGCTTGCCGGCGTAAAGAAGGAATCCGCCTGGAATTCGGCGATTTGATCTCCCGACTTGACGGATCGAATGGAAATTCCGAACTTCGCGCCGGGAACCATGGAATCGACGATTGCCCTGTAATCCGCGACAGAAATCGCTTTTCGAGGCGTAAAGGCGAATGCGCTCGAAAGTGTTCCCACGGCAAGAAGGAATGCGCCGAGAATTTTCATCTTTCGCCTTGAATCGGAAGCGGAACTTTCGAGAAATGCTCCAGATCCTTCCAGTAGCCGGGGTATGTCTTTTCGACGCAGAGCGGGTCGAGTATGCGGATGCGTTCCGATTCCGGAATGCCGAAGGCCGCAAGGCTCAGACACATCGCCATCCGGTGATCGTTGTATGTTTCGAACGTTGCCGGGAGAATCTTTTCCGGTGGCGTTATCGCGAGGGAATCGTCCGTTTCGAAAACGGTCGCTCCGGTCTTGCGCAGTTCGGTCGCCATCGCTTCGATACGGTCCGTTTCCTTGACCTTCCAGCTTTTGATTCCGCGGAGCGAGCTTTTACCGTCCGCGAACAGGCAGAGGACGGCGACAGTCATCGCGGCGTCTGGGATTGCGGAAAGGTCCATGTCGATAGCCTTTAGGGGAAACGCTCCTTTTGCGCATTCGACAAATCCGTTCCCGAAAGAGACTTTCGCTCCCATCCTTGCGAGAACATCGGCGAATCGGATGTCGCCCTGGATGCTTTCCCGATCGATTCCGTATAGACGGACGGGACCGCCCGAGATGGCCGCCGCGGCAAGAGCGTATGTCGCCGACGAAGCGTCTCCTTCGACCGTGTAGTCTCCCGGGGACCCGTAGCCCGAATTTCGAACGGCAAGTTCTCGGAATCCGCGGTTTTCGACTTGCGCTCCGAAAGCTTCCATCATCTTGATGGTCATGGCGACATAGGGCCTAGAAACCAGTTCCCCGTCAACGACAATGTCGAGAGGCCTTTCCATACAAGGTGCGGCGAGAAGAATTGCCGTCAGGTATTGACTCGAAATGTCTCCGCGGATGTGGAGCGTACCGCCGGAGAGACCGTTTGCCTGTACGGCAATCGGGGGAAATCCCGGGTTTTCCAGGTAGTCGATTTGCGCGCCGACCTGTTCGAGAGCCGTGACCAGGTCGCGAATCGGGCGTTCCTTCATGCGGGCGATTCCCGAAAGCGTAAACTGTCCGTGTCCAAGGGCAGCCGCCGCGGTCAGAAACCGGATGGAGGTTCCCGAGTTTCCCACGAAGAGTTCGGCGTTTTGCGAAGAAAACTTTCCGTTGCCGCAGACGGTCGCTTCCGTGTGGTCCGCTGAAAACCGGATACCCGGAATGCCCAGCCTTTCGAGCGATTCCGCCATATAGCGCGTATCGTCGCTCCACAGGAGACGGTGCAGCCGGGTCTCGCCTTTCGCAAGCGCGGCGAGGAGCAGCGCGCGGTTCGTGATGCTCTTGGAACCCGGAACGCGAAGAGAACCTTGGACATGTCGCAGGGCGGGAATGTCCAAAAAAGTTGTGCTTTGTGCGGACGATTTCATATTTTCAAATTTAGATTAAAGGGAACCTCTAAAAATTGCCTTGGTTAAGAAAATTTGAGCGAGGCCAAGCGATGGCAAAAATGAACGAACCAGCGCGAAGCGTCGCAACCAGATTTTTGAAAATTGAATTTTTAGAAGAGACCTAAAAGGAAACGAGGATTGAAAATGGACAAGGAAATTAGCGAATACGTTTTTCCGGTGCGTTTTTCCGATTGCGATTCGACAAGCCGCCTGCGCGTATCTTCCTTTTTCGACTTCATGGAAGAAACCGCGATTCTCGATGCGGAAAGAAACGGATTTGGAATCTGGAAAATGGTCGAAAACGGCTATACGACGGTGATTTCCCGGATAAAGCTTCGGATAAACCACGTTCCCTCCTGGGGCGAGAAGCTGCGGGTCTCGACGTGGACGAAATCCATCTACAGGCACAAGGTGGCGATTCGGGACTATTCCATTCGGGACGAACGGGGAAGCGTTATCGCGGAAGCGACTTCTTCGTGGCTTCTCGTGAATCTGCGGACGGGTCGCGCGGAAGATCCGGAAAGCGCCCCGTTTCTCCCGACGCTCTATCCCGAAAGAAACGCCATTTCCGAAAACCTGGAACTCTTGCCTTTGCGGGAAAATCCCCGGGTCGCCCTTTCGAAGAAAGCCTGCTATTCCGATCTCGACATGAATCGCCACGTAAACAACTGTCGCTATGCGGACTGGGTTCTCGATGCGCTTTTCCTGGATCCTGCGCTTAGGAAGGCGGGGATACGCTCTATCCAGATGAACTACCTGTCGGAGGTTTCCGCTGGCGAAGAAATCCGGCTGGTGCGCTTTGACAACTCGAACCACCACGCCTTTGTCTTCGGCGTGAACGCGGAGGATCCCGCAAAGGTGCATTTTCAGGCAAGGGTCGGCTTCTCCGCATAGATATTCCGCTTGCATTTATGTAAGTTTGTCCTTATGAAAGGAATTGTTCTCGCCGGAGGTTCCGGTACAAGGCTTTATCCGTTGACGCTTGTCACGAGCAAGCAGCTTTTGCCGGTTTACGACAAGCCGATGATCTATTACCCGCTATCGACCCTGATGCTTGCGGGCATTCGCGACATCCTGATCATTTCCACGCCGACGGACCTGCCGAACTTCGAGCGACTGCTTGGCGACGGTTCCTCTTTCGGGGTTCGTCTTTCCTACAAGGTCCAGCCAAGCCCGGACGGACTTGCGGAAGCTTTTGTACTTGGCGAGGAATTTATCGGTAGCGATTCCTGCGCCATGATTCTCGGCGACAACATCTTTTACGGCAACGGGATGACGCCCCTTTTGAAAAGCGCCGTGGAAAACGCGGAAAGAAATCACCGGGCGAGCGTATTCGGCTACTATGTCGAGGATCCGGAACGCTTTGGCGTCGTGGAGTTCGACGATTCGGGCAAGGTCGTCTCGATCGAGGAAAAGCCCAAGGAACCCAAGAGTAACTATGCGGTGACCGGGCTTTATTTTTATGACAACCGTGTCGTGAAATTCGCGAAGGGCATGAAGCCTTCAGCCCGCGGGGAACTCGAAATCACCGACTTGAACCGGCTTTTTCTGGATGCGGATGCGCTGGACGTAAAGCTTCTCGGACGGGGGTTCGCGTGGCTTGACACCGGCACGATGGACAGTCTGGTGGAGGCTGGCGACTTCGTGCGGATGGTGGAAAAACGCCAGGGCATCAAGATTTCCGCGGTGGAGGAAATCGCCTACATCAACGGCTGGATCGATCGGGAAACTCTTTCCGTTTCGGCCCGGAAATATGGAAAATCGACTTACGGTGCGCATCTGCGGAAAGTCGCCGAAGGAAAAATTCGCTACTAGGAAGGAAAATCGATGACGATGAAAACAATCGTGGTAACCGGCGGTGCCGGATTTATCGGGGGAAACTTTGTCCACTACATGCTGAAGGCGCATCCGGACTATCGGATCGTGTGCCTTGACGCCCTGACATACGCGGGGAACCTCGAAACGCTCGAACCCGTGATGAAGAATCCGAACTTCCGGTTTGCAAAGCTGGACATTACGGACCGCGAAGGCGTCGAGAAGCTTTTTGAATCCGAGCGTCCGGACGCGGTGGTGAACTTCGCCGCCGAAAGCCATGTGGATCGTTCGATCGAAAATCCGGGCGTGTTCATTTCGACGAACGTTCTCGGAACGGGAGTCCTTTTAGACGCAAGCCGCAAGTACAAGGTCGGGCGCTATCACCAGGTTTCGACCGACGAGGTCTATGGGGATCTTCCGCTTGACCGTCCGGACCTTTTCTTCACCGAGACGACTCCGCTCCACACGTCTAGTCCCTATTCGGCGAGCAAGGCCGGCGCGGACCTGCTCGTTCTCGCCTACCACCGCACGTTCGGGCTTCCGGTAACGATATCCCGCTGTTCGAACAACTACGGTCCTTACCATTTCCCCGAAAAGCTCATTCCGCTGATGATAGCGAACGCGCTCGCGGACAAGCCTCTTCCCGTCTATGGCGACGGGATGAACGTCCGGGACTGGCTCTATGTCGAGGACCACTGCCGCGCTATCGACCTGATTCTCGAAAAGGGCCGAATCGGCGAAGTCTATAATGTCGGCGGGCACAACGAGATGCACAACATCGACATCGTGAAGCTCATCTTGCGGGAACTCGGAAAGCCGGAAAGCCTTATCCATTTCGTAAAGGACCGCGCCGGGCACGATCTGCGTTATGCGATTGACCCGACAAAAATTCACGGCGAGCTCGGCTGGCTTCCCGAAACGAAGTTCGCGGACGGAATCAAGAAGACCGTCAAGTGGTTCCTCGACAACAGGCCGTGGTGGGAACATATCGTAAACGGGGAATACAGGAACTATTACAAGACGATGTACGGAGAGAAGTTCTAATGGGAAAATTCCATTTTATCGATACGGAAATCGAAGGGGTAAGGATCATCGAGCCGACGGTGTTTGGCGATGCGCGCGGATACTTCATGGAAACTTATAGCGAAAAGGAATTTTCCGATGCGGGAATTTCGGTGAAGTTTGTACAGGACAACGAATCGCGTTCCAGGAAGGGTGTACTTCGCGGCTTGCATTTCCAGAAAAGGAATCCGCAGGGAAAGCTTGTCCGGGTGATCGAAGGGGAAGTCTTTGACGTGGCGGTCGATTTGCGAAAGGAAAGCCGGACGTTTGGAAAATGGGTCGGCGTGACGCTTTCCGCGGAAAACAGGAAGCAATTCTACATTCCCGAAGGATTTGCCCACGGCTTTGTCGTTCTGAGCGATACCGCTTCGTTTGTGTACAAATGTACGCGCCTTTACGCTCCGGGCGACGAAGGCGGTCTTTTGTGGAACGATCCGCAGATTGGAATCCGCTGGCCGGTCGGAGAAGACTTTGCGCCGATTCTGAGCGAAAAGGACACGAAGAATCCGACTCTCGACAAGCTTGGATTTTCCTTCTAGCCCCGAAAATTTTATCTTTCTTTCGATGAAAAAAATCCTTGTGCTCTGTACCGGAAACGTCTGTCGAAGTCCGACTGCGGAATATCTGCTGCGGAAAAGCCTCGACGCGAAAAGCTATTCCGTCGAAAGCGCAGGGATAGGCGCTGTCGTGAATTCCGCACCGGAATCCCTGGCGGAAAAGGTCGCGCTTGCGCACCATCTGGACATTTCTTCGCACCGTTCGCGGCAAGTGACGATGGATATGCTCCGGTGGGCGGATCTTGTGCTTGTCATGGAAAGGAACCAGCAGCTTTGCCTTCTCGAACGCTACCCGTGGCTCGACGGAAAAATCTTTCGTTATGGAGAACCGCTGAAGGTCGATGTTCCCGATCCGCATGGCCGACCGGAAAGCGCCTTTGTCATGGCCTGGAACTTTATCGAAAAACTGACCCCCTACTGGGTGGAAAGAATTTCCCACCTTTGAGGAAAAAATGACTGTCTTGACTGAAAAGAATTCTTCGAACGCGCAGGAAAACCCGTGGGTGGAACTGCTAAGGGAAATCTGGGTAAACAAGATCCTTGTCTTTGTCACTATGGCCATTTCGATGGTCATCGGCGTTTTCGTCGCTATGTGGATGCGCCCGGTCTATGAAGCGAACGCGCTGATGCAGGTCAAGGTGAAGGGCGGTTCCCTTACGGCGATGCTCGGCGATGTCGGAGCGCTTCTCGGCATGGGAGGCGGATCGGCGGAAACGGAAACGCAGCTGATGCAGAGCCGGCGCATTCTGGAAGAGGTCATCGATTCCCTGGGGCTTCGCTACAACGCTTCGCCGACAAGCGTCATCGACAGGATTCTGCATCGCGAAGGGCGCGTCGATGTCCAGTACCTCTATCTGCCGGATTCCACCGTGCTTCCGAAGGAGCGCCTGGGAACGCCCTGGACTCTTGTTGTGGACGATTCCGCGCGTTTTTCCGTCTATGACGATCTGGGTGCGAAGGTCCTTTCCGGAATTCCCGGCGAGATGGCTTCCGTCCCTTACGAGACGGATTCCGTCAAGATTCTTGTCCCTTTGGTGCGGGCGACTTCCGGTCAAAAATTCGAACTTTCCGCTTCGTCGATGATTTCTACGATCAAGGCCGTGACGGGAAATCTGTCTATTTCCGAGGTGGGAAAGAAAACGGGTCTCCTTTCCGTCGCCTACCAGGACGAATATGTCGATCGGGCGGTTCTCGTTGTCGATACGCTGACCGCCGCCTACTTGCGGCTGAATGGGGAATTCGGTTCGTTCGACATAAGAAATACGCTTTCCATTCTCGAAGAACAGCTTCCCGGGGCGCGCCGGGTTCTAGACAGCCTGGTCGAGGAGCTGAACGATTACCGGGAAAAAATCGGATCGGCGGATATCGCGGCGGAAACAAGGATTACGCTAGAGTCGCAGATGCGCTTGCAGCAGCAGGTTGTCCAGCTAGAGCAGATGCGCGAAGAAAAGGCTCGTCTCTTCGATGCTTCGCACCCGACGATTGTAACGATGGACAGGCAGATCGCGGCGCTCAACAAGGAAATTTCCAAGGGCAACTCGATGACGAAGAAGCTTCCCGAGTCCCAGCAGAAGATCTTGACGCTCACGACGGAAATACAGTTTGCCCAGATGATCTATTCCGACATCCTGAAACGCGTCGAACAGATGCGCCTTCTCGTGAACGGAACCTCCGAGTCGGCGATGATCATCGACCCGGCCGTGGGAAATCCAAAGCCTGTCAAGCCCAAAAGGAAAATGGTGGTTCTCGCGTTCATGTTCGCCGGTTTTTGCGGGGCTATCGGGCTTACTTCGCTCCGTAAAAAATTCCAGAAAGTGACGGATCCTTCCGATGTATCCCAGGCGACGGGCGCTATCGTCTATGCCTGTATCGCCAAGGGCGAAAACGAAGCGAAAGCGGGCATTCGGACCTTGCGACTTTCGCTCGAACTCGAATCGGTTGCGGAAAGCATGGTTCTCTGCTTTTCGGGAATTGCTCCTCGGGTCGGGAACACCTTTGTCTCCATCCATACGGCAAGGCTTTTCGCGGATTCCGGGAAAAGGGTCCTGCTGATCGATGCCGATTTGCAGAATGGAATCCTGAAGGAACGTTTTGGACTGAAAAAATCGGAAGGGCTTGTCGAAGTCCTCGCGGGAACGCTTCCTTTCGAATCGGCGATTTGCAAGACGGAAACATCCGGCCTGGATGTCTTGCCGACCGGTGTACACCTGACGTGCTCGGAAGGAGTCTTCGCGTCCGATCGGTTTGCCGATTTTATTAAAAAGGCGCGCTCTCTTTACGATGTCGTCATCGTGGACGCGCCATCGCTTTGCGGGGCGAGGAATGCGATATTTATCGGCAAGCGGTCCGACAGGATGATCTTGACCTTTGAATATGGACGTCATTCGATGGATAGCCTTGTCGCGAGCCTTTCGCTGCTTCCAAAGGATATTCCGTCTAGAGCGTTCGTCATGAACAGGTATATTGAAACTAAAAAGAAAAATGCCAGGGAGTTTTCAACATGATAAACCTAATCCTTTGTGGCGGGTGCGGAACGCGCCTTTGGCCGGTGAGCCGTACACTCATGCCGAAGCAGTTCGCCAAGCTCTTTAACGGAAGTTCTCTTTTCCAGGGAACGGTATTGACAAATTCTGTCGTATGCGAGTCCCAGTACATCATCAGCAACGCGGAACAGTATTTCTTGGCGAAAGACCAGCTTTCGGAAATTTCGCAAAAGGGAAGCGCGCGCTTTATGCTCGAACCCGTCGGCAGGAATACCGCTCCGGCAATCGCTCTCGCATGCCTTACTCTCGACCCGGAAACGGTCGTTCTCGTTTCTCCGTCGGATCATGTCATCAGAAACAGGGACGCCTATCTGAAGTGCCTGAAAAAGGCGGAATCCTTGGCGCAAAGCGGGAACCTCGTAACGTTCGGGATTACGCCGACAAGCCCCGAAACGGGTTACGGTTACATCGAAGCGGACGGCGAAAATGTCAAGCGGTTCGTCGAAAAGCCAAATTTCGAAACGGCGAAGAAGTATCTCGAAAGCGGAAACTTTTACTGGAACAGCGGAATTTTCTGTTTCAAGGTTTCGACTTTTCTCTCGGAACTCGAAAAATACGCACCGGAAATGTACAGGGCTTGCCAGACCGCCTTGGCGGGGGCGACAAGGGAAAGCGTGCTGCTCCGCGTAAAGCACGACGACATGATGGCGATTCCCGCAAATTCGATCGACTACGCGGTAATGGAAAAGTCGAACCGGGTAAAGGTCGTCCCGTCGGATATCGGCTGGTCGGACCTCGGGTCTTTCGATGCGCTTTACGATGAATATCCGCACGATGAATCGGGGAACAATTTCAATTCAAGGCACGTTGCTGTCGGGACCACCAATTCCATGGTCATCGGGAACCAGCGCCTGGTCGCGACGATCGATCTCGACAAGATGCTTGTCGTAGATACTCCCGATGCGCTTCTGGTCGCTCCGCTGTCGAGCAGCCAGAAGGTGAAATCCGTCGTGGAAAAGCTCAAGGAAAAACGTTCGCCCTTGCCGGACGTCCCGCAGACCGTGAGCCGCCCTTGGGGAACCTATTCCGTGCTGGAAGATACGGAACGCTACAAGATCAAGCGGATCGTGGTGAAGCCGGGAAAGCGTCTCAGCCTGCAAAAGCATTTGCACCGTTCGGAGCATTGGGTCGTTGTCAGCGGAACGGCGACATGCACGGTCGGGGAAAAGGTCTTCTACGTGCGACCGAACGAATCGACTTACATCCAGATAGGCGAGGTTCACCGGCTGCAGAACGAAGGAAACCTGCCGCTTGTCATCGTCGAAGTCCAGGTCGGGGAATACACGGGCGAAGACGACATCATCCGTCTGCAGGACGACTACAGGCGCTCGTGATTGCCGATATTTTTCGAAGAAAGGCTCCGCTCTTGCGGGGCCTTTTTGTGACATTATTCCTGCGCGCCTAGATATTCGACGACAAAGACGAGCGTCGCGTTTCCGGGAATTGGTCCGCCGCCGCGGTTGCCGTAGCCGAGTTCGGGCGGAATGACGAGCACGCGCTTTTCGCCGGGAAGCATCCCTTCGACGCCTAGGTCCCAGCCGCGGATGACGTTTCCCTTGCCCAGCGGAAAGTTGAAGATCTGTCCGCGGTCGCGCGAGCTGTCGAACTTTTTCCCGTCCGAAAGGAATCCGGTGTAGTGGACGCGGACATTCTGTCCGGATCTGGCGGCTTCACCCTCCCCTTCGTGGATTATCGCGTAGCGGAGACCTTCCGGACCATCCTTCAGGTCGAGCTTTTCGATGTCCGGGAAAAAGTCCATCGTTTCGGCGAGGGCGTTGTCTATTTCGACACTCTCCATTTCGACGCGGAAAACGAGCGTGGAGTTCGGCGGAATCACGCTGTAGGACTTGGCTCCGTATCCCATTGCCGGGCTGATCCTTAGCCAGCGTACCGCGCCGGGAGCGATGCCGTCGAGGCCGATTTCCCATCCGGCGATGAGTCTTCCGCCGCCGAGGACTGTCGTTAAAGGCTTTCCGTAGTCCTTGGAGCTCGAAAACTTTCGACCGGATGCGAGCCATCCCGTGTAGTGCACCTGCACGCGGGTCCCCTGGGCCGCGGGCGTTCCCGTTCCCGTCTTTTCGTCCCAGTAGAAAACGCCGTTTTCGAGCTTTTTCCAGTCGGCCTTTTTGGAGTCGGCGAAGTCGTCGGGCTTTAACGGCGGATCGGCGGATACCAGTTCCACTTCGAAGTAGAGATCCGATCGAGCGGGAATCGGCCCGATTTCGCGGTCGCCATAAGCGAGCTGGTAGGGAATGGAGAGCTTTCGGATTTCCCCGACTTTCATGCCCAGAAGACCGCGTTCCCAGCCCTGGATGACCTGTCCCGCTCCGAGCGAGAATTCGAGCGGTTCGCCGCGGTCGTAGGAATTGTCGAACATCGTCATCGCGGAATCGGCGAGAAAGCTCTTGTAGTGTACGCGGATAAGCTGCCCGTTCTGGATGGGTTCGCCCGAACCGTCCTTGACGGTCGTGACCTCGTAAGGAATGGCCCAGAGGCAGGCGGGCAACAGGAAAAGGAGAGAGAAAAGTCTGTTCTTGGACATGGGGACTCCTGCGGAGCAAATTAGAAAATGCTAGTTTTTTTGGACACAGACAGGTGAAATAACATGGATTTGACAGTCATTTTCATTCTGGTGGCCATCGTTCTGCTCTCGCTGGTGCTTGCCGGTCTTGGAGCTTACGTGGTCATTCACAATTCGGATGAGAAAGAAAAGGAATCGAATGCTCCGGTCATCGACGTGTCCGGACAGTATGCGGTTGTCGTTCGTCCTGCCCGAGAATCCATCGACAAGGTCAAGCCTTCCCTTTCGGAAATCGCCGAGTGGCTCTCGACGACGGGTGCCGATGCCGAGGAACAGGGGCGTCTAGTCGAAGCCTGGAAAAAAAGCATCGACGAAGTGGTGAAGGTGATAGACGAGGGCGACAGGAACGGGACCGTGACCTATCGGGTCGTGATTGGTCCAAAGAGCCGCCCGTTTTGTAGTTTTATCGGCGATGACAACTATATCACCCGCGAGCAGATTCGGAACCATGCGGAAATTCTTCCGCCCTACGTTCTAGGCTGCGACTGTCATCTCGTCCCGAAGCTTCCCTGGGAAAATCCGGGGAAGGCCGGCTGGAAGGCTCTCATTCCGGAAAATGGGGCGTATCGCGTTCCCGACTGGAGACACATTGCGTAAGACTCTATTCCTTCTTTCCCTTTGTTCTGCGGCTGCGTTTGCGGCCAATTCCGCGATTATCACTCTGGAAATGCCGGTCGGAGCGAGACAGCTCGGCATGGGCGAAACGGGTGTCGCCATCGCGGATGACGCTTCGGCGCTTTACTACAACCCGGCAGGACTTGCCTTTGGACCGCTTGCGAACGAATGGGAACTTTCCCTTTCGCAAAAGTCGGATGCGCTTCCCGCTTTTACGAAGCTCGCGGCGAAGAATCGTTCCGGATTTTTCGAAAAGAGCGAAATCTGGGCGGGAACCAATAGCGGCATCATGCATTACGATGGGGAACATTGGACGGATTACCATGTCGTAACGCTCGAAGGGCAGGAAAAGATTCGGGATGTCGTCCGCATTTTCGCCGGTACGGAATCGGGACTCGACGAATATACGCGCAAGGTCAAGAAGTATAACGATGTCCAGAACGATGTCGATGAATCCTACATACGCGATGTCAGAATTCCGTGGAACCTGGTCGTGGGCGATACGGTCACGGCGCTTTTGTACGAGGCGCGCACCGAAAAACTCTGGGTCGGGACGCCGCACGGGCTTTACCGCTTTGACGGAAAGACCTGGAAAAATTACGAAGCGGAACTCGGAACGCCTCGAATTGCCGCCCTGGCGAGCCAGGGGGCGACGCTCTGGATTGGAACGGACGACGGTCTTTTCTCTTACCGGAACGGCGTCGTGGAACGAAAGGGAAAGGTCCTTCCCAGCCAACGGATAACGGCTCTCGCCTGGTCCGAATTCCGCGGTGAACTCTACGTCGCGGCAGACGGTGCGGGCATTGCAAGGCTTGTCCCGAAAAAAGGTTCGGGAACGAAGGACCGCTGGAGTCTGTTCAACGAAGAGGACGGTCTCATGGACTTGCAGGCGACATCCCTGGTCGTCGATTCCGCAGGGCATGTCTGGGCGGCCCACCGGGGAGGGCTTTCGCATTTCAACCTGCGCAAGTGGGAACAGGTCAAGTTCGAAAGCAATACCGTGCACGACTTGGCGGTCGCTCGTGACGGGGCCGTCTGGATAGCGACGGACAAGGGCGTCTGGAGGCATTTGCCCGACTATGCGACATCGTCCGGGAAAAAGGCGGAACTTGAACGCAGACCCGAAGAACGCGGAAACCGGCAGGCGGAAGACGAGTGGGAACATTTTCATTCGGGAAACGGACTGTCGTCAAATCGGGTTTGGGCGGTGCTCCCCCAGGCGAACGATGTCTGGTTCAGCACGGGTGCGGGAATCGAACGCTACAAGGACGCGGATTTCCAGCTGACGTTCTTTTACGAAAAGCTTCTTCCCGTCTTGAACATCCCGGACCTGTATCATCTCTTTGCCGGTATGACGATTCCTCTTGCGGAGTGGGGAACGCTGGGCGTTTCCGTGAACTTTGTCTCGTTCGGAGAGACGGTCGTTTCGACGGATGCCGAAAGTTCGACGAATTCGAACAGCTCGGAAGTTGTCGGCGCGATAAGTTACGGCACAAAGCTCGCGCCAAAGACTTCCATCGGCTTGACGGTCAAGTTCTTCTATTCGGACCTGAGTTCCGGGGCTTCGACTGGCGGCGAGGACGCGACGACTTTCAGCTACGCGTTTGACGTGGGACTTCTCCGCAAGGACTTTCTGATTCGCGATCTGAGTGCGGCGATTGTTCTTGCGAACATCGGTCCGAGCGTCTATTATACGGACAAGTCCGACCAGGATCCGATTCCCTTGACATGGAGGCTTGGACTTTCCTATGAAATCCTGAACACGCTCGATCATCGCCTGATCATTGCCGGAGACTATAACCGGACAGTCGTCTATGACGACGACAAGGGCGATCCGGAACCGTTCTACACGGCGATGTGGAAGAGCCTTGTCCACCCGGAGCTTGGCGGACATGGCGCAAAGCGCTTCAAGAATTCGCTTTTGCAGGGAATCTTCAACGTCGGCGCGGAATACACCTATTCCAATACGGTCGCCGTTCGGGCCGGTTACCTCTACGACAAGACCGGAAAGCGCAACGAAGTCGATCTGGGCCTAGGCGTCATGCTTTCCGATGTTCTCGAATTCGACATCGCGACGATCAAGGATGTCGGCGACAATGACGGTGTCCGCGACGGGCAGATGCGCTTTGGGATGATTTTCAAGTTCTGATGACTCAAACGGTCAATTACCAGCGGCTACTTGACGACATCATCCGCCGGTTGGAAAAAAGCGGTGACGTGCCGACCCTTCTGCTCCACTGTTGCTGCGCGCCGTGTTCAAGCTATGTCCTGGAATATCTTTCGAACTATTTTCGGATTACGACGTTCTACTACAACCCGAACATCTTTCCGCAAGAAGAGTATGCGCATCGCGTTGCTGAACTCCAGCGCTTTGTCGCGGAATTCCCGACAAGGCATCCGGTGAGCTTTATCGAGGGAGCCTACGAACCGAAGCGCTTTTACGAGGCTGTCAAGGGGCTTGAACGGGAAAGGGAAGGCGGCGCGCGTTGCCGGAAATGTTTCGAACTTCGTCTGGACGAGGCGGCGAAAACGGCGAGGGAACTCGGCTGTGACTATTTCACGACGACACTTTCGATAAGCCCGATGAAGGATGCGAAGCTTCTCAACGAGATCGGTGAAGCGATGGGCGAAAGATACGGGGTCAGGCACTTGCCGTCGAACTTCAAGCGCAAGGGCGGCTTTTTGCGTTCTACCGAGCTTTCTCGCGAATACGGACTTTACAGGCAGAATTTTTGCGGCTGCGTCTATAGCCAGAACTTAGGCGAGAGAGCTTAGAGTCGCGAAGCGATCTGCTATCTCCACTCTACCAGGTTCTAAACTCTGATTATGGATCCTATCGGTCGCAAGCTCCCTCCAGGATGACATTCTCTCTCCACTCTCCACTCTTCACCCTTCACTCTCACCTAAGTTCTCAGTTCTAAGCTCTGATAATCCCCTTCCTTGCATCCACCCTGTCATTCTGGAGCGGAGCGATAGAAACAGCCACGCTTGTTTTAGAGGTTTCGGTTTATCGTCATTCTGGAGGCTCTGAAAGAGCCGATAGAATCCATTCTGAATCTTTATGGATCCTATCGCTCCGCTCCAGGATGACGGTGTAACGAGACTGTCGTTCAACATAACGAACATTTACCGCCTACAGTCATTCTGGAGAGGCGAAGCCTCGACCTGTCTGCCGACAGGCCCGCCTGCTGCGGGCAGGTAGAATCCATTCCAAGCGTTTCTTTTGAAACGGATCCTATCCCTTTACAGGGTCCAGGATGACAGAAAAGCGGTAATCCGCTTCAGGATTACCGCTTATCGTACAAACCTTCACTGCTCGCTTAGCGAACACTCCACTCTAAACTAAGCGCTCAGTTTCAAGTTCTGACTAGTCCTTGACACAGCGGATGGAAAGTACAGAAAGCTTCCTCGAGGCATACGAAAAATCCAGTTCGTTATACAGGGTTGTGACGTTGCTTCTTTCCGTGTCTTTTTCCGTGGAACTCCAGAAATACGTGCTCTCAAAGACACCGCCAAAATTGCTCCCACCCTGGGCGCCCATCCCCGCGGGAAGTAGTCCAAAGCCGAAAGCGTCCGATCCGTTTTCACTGCCATTATTCCAGCCTGTCGTGGATTTCAGCGCATAGCCGACACCGTCAGAGGTTTTAGAAGCGACGTAAGAAGCGAGCTCGTTCCATTCCGTCGTATCGGGAAGGTGCCAGCCCTCGGGACACACGCCACGAACCTTTCCGCTTGCGGAACACGTTACGCCGTAACCGCAATCCTTGCCGCCTGCGCTGAACACGGCTGCGGAATCCATCGCCGCGGACCAGGTGTAAAGGCGACCGTACGTTTCGCAATTTGTCGGGTCGTTGTCATAACAGAAGCTCGAAGAATCCAGGTTTGCCGTTCCTAGCGTATAGGCGTAGTTCAGGTTCTCCGCCATCCATGTCTGTTCGCCGATCTGGACCGTCCTGTAGGTTTGATTGTCGCGCGCATCTACGAACAAATTGGAGTCAAACAGTCTTTTCGCCCAAAAATCCTCGGAAGAGCTGCATTCCGCGCGCAGTATGGCTTCGGCAAGTTCCTTCTTGTCGTAGCCCTTGACCGCCATTTCGAGATTGATTTCCGCCCGGCTCGGGTATTCGCGAAAAATCACGTTAATGCGTACGCCGTCCTTGAATAGATCCATCCAGGGGCTATCCTTTTCGACGCCCATCAGGGAGGCGAGCGTTTCGACGTCCCCTTGCTCCGCGGCCTTTTCGATGTTTTGGAATAATAGGGAAAAGTATTCGTTGTAGGCGGAAACGACATCTTCGTACGGGAAATCAAGACGGAGGTCATACGAACCGATCACGAGAGTGTCTTCCGGATACTTGTAGGAAATGTCCATGTTTCGCATGGGGTCATTGCGGCAATAGGAAACGGCTCCACCGACACAGTCCGAATTGTCGAACGCCGACGCTTCCACGTTCGCATATTCGATGCGGAACGACTGGACCAGTTCGCGGTTCTTCTCGGTATCTGGCAAGCGGAAGGAAAAACCGATGCGCAGGGAACTGTCGTAAACGACCTCCCAGGCAGAATCCACGGCAGCGAGCGCGCATAGCGATGCCGAAACATCGCAGAGTTCGTCCCTTGAATAGGATTTATACTTGGATGCCTCGTCTGCCGCGTCCTCGAAGAAATAGTTCAAAACTATCTGTTCTTCTGCCTTGTCCACGTCAAGCCAGGGACCACGATAGTCCGGTTCCAAGTATCTGAAGTTTAGCGTATCGTTGTAAAGCTTGAGCGATATGTCGTTCACGTGGTCTTCGCACACGTAGAGTGTTTCCGTACCGGGTGCGTCCGAGGAACTGGATGCGCCTGTTGACGAGCTGGAAGCGCTTTCCGAGGAGCTCGAATCGCCTTTCGATTCGCTGGAATTCTTGGTGCTGGATGAAGAAGACTTTTCCGTGTCCGAGGAATCCGAGCTTGCGGAATCCGCCGCGGTCCACTTGCCGTCCGCGCAGACGTAGAGCGAACTGTCCGCTCCGACATAGGCGGAATCGAGCCCGAGAGAATCCGAGCATTCGGGAAGGTCGTCTTCCGAATTGAAGACGTTTACGCTTTCCCCTTTCGAAGAAGAGGAAGAATCCGATCCGCAGGCGGTAAGCGCAAGGAACGCTCCCGCGAAAGCGAGCGAAGGGCAAAGAGCAAAAAGCCGTGATTTCCTGACCATCTGTTTTTATCCTGTTGAAAAAGTTTTACTTCTTTATCAAAAGACAAGGTAAGAAAAAAGAATAGGTTTGTCAATATCAGGGTTAGTTCGGAGAGCTTGATTTGGAATGTTTTTTGTCGCCAAGCGAACGGTTTTCGCCTGCCCGCAGCAGGCGGGCCTGTCGGCAGACAGGTCGGTCGCTGTGCTCCCTCCAGGATGACGGCGTAACGAGACTTCCGTTCAACATAACGAACCTTTACCGTCTGCCGTCATTCTGGAACGACCGAAGGGAGTGATAGAATCCATCCCGAGCGTTTCCGCCGACTATGGATCCTATCGTTTCGCTACGCTACACTCCAGAATGACCGCTTGGACTAGCGAATCGAAATGCGCCTGGTCCAGTTTTCGGAACCGTCCCGAACGCGGACGATGTAATTTCCCGGCAAGACGGATTCGAGGGAAACCTGTCCGCTTGCTTGCGAAATTCGCTTGATGGCGCGACCTTGCATGTCGAAAATATCGACGCTTGCCCGTTTGACGCCTTGAATTTCCAAAATCCTTGCGGAGAAGGAAACCGTAAGCGTGGGGGTATCGCCATTTATGAGCGACGTGATGTCTTCTCCGCTTGACGATTTTAAGGAGAGATTCGAAATGGTGACCTGTTCCCAGCGGGATCCGGGCATTGTCAGCTTCAACGTGACGGTCTCGGTTGCGCTTGCCGTAAACTGGCATTGGTAAGACTTGGTTTCTCCCGCGTTGACGGTTATTTTGTCCGAACAATAGCTGTCGAGAACCGTGGAAATTTCCATCGAAGAACCGCCGTTTTGCAGGAATGCGTCAAAGGAGAACGTGTAGGATGTTCCGGCGTTGACCGTTCCAAGAACCTTGGAAACCTTGCGTTCGCTATTGTAGTCGTTGGACTGTCCAATGGTGATGCCGTTATCCGAGGCGTTTGAAAGCTGTGCGTTCGATTCCCAGTCCGTCGAGATGCTTGACGAGCTGAAAAGAATTGCGGAAGAGCTGCTGGAAATGGCGGTCGAGGAGCTGGAACTGCTTTCCTTGACGCTTGACGAACTGCTTGCGGCTTGTGAAGAACTGGACTCGGCAATGCTCGAACTGGAAACGCTACTGGAAGACTCTGCGCTGCTGGAACTGTTGACGGATGAACTGGAGGAAATCGTTCCCGTGCAAGCCGTATAAGAAGCCGGGAGAGCGGAAAATACATTTGAATTGACCCAGTTTCCGCTTTCAGAATAGTTCCATGCGCTGCCACTAAAATAAGAGGCCGTTTCGGATTTTGTGGTTACAGACCAGTTTGCGCCTGAGAGTTTGTATTGTGTCATCCACTGATACCACTCTGCACTATAGCTCGCGTTAAAGCCTCCATTGCCGCTGGGTGCCGAGGTTCCCCATTCGGAAACAAATATGGAAAGTCCGCCATTCATCGCTTTGACTGCATTTGCGCCTTGATTGCTCGTCGTATGACGGTATTGATCTTCGCCGGCATAATAGTGAAATGCGTAGGCGATATTGTTATCAGTTAGAGGATTGCTTAATGCCGCATTGGGATATTGATCAAAATAAGGCGTCCCGACGATAATCAAATTGTCTGAGTAGGAACGAATCTTGGAAATGACATCGTTTGCATAGGAGCGAATCGTTGTCCAATAGTTCTGGGCTCCTGATAGATCAAACCATGAATCGCCACAGGCATTCTTCGGCTCGTTATAGATTTCAAAGATGACGTTATCGTATTTTCCCCATTTTTGGGCCATTTCGGAAAAGAAGGCTAGAGCGGTCGATTCGCTGTTTTCTGCACAATGCGAATGGTAATCGATGATGACATAAATATCGTTATCGATTGCCGCTTGGACCACGGTATTCATGTAGGCGGAGTATGTGGACTTGTCGGTGGACCAGTTTCCTTCGCCCCAGTTTTCGTCGGCACCCATGGGGGCGCGGATTAGCTGGATTTTTTGCTTCTCGACAAGTCCGTTAATGATGTCTGCAGTCCAAAACTTGGATCCGTCTGTACTTGAAATGCTCCAGAACAGGCTCATTCCTTGGAGGGCGACTTCGTTGCCCGATGTCGAATAGGCTGGGCAAGAACCATAGATTCGTCCCTGTCCATTGCTGTTTTTCCCGGCTTGAAGCTGTCCGTATTGGCTAACGGGACCGATGCGATTGGCTGCAAATCCGCACGATACGGCTATCGCCAGTGTCAAAAGAAAGGAATGTTTCATACAAGACCTCGAAAGGGAAAATCCGCCCTTAATTTATGAATTTCCATCCAATTTTTTGTAAAAAGCGATTAACATCGGGCGCTTTCTGTTCCCGCGATGTTCCCTGTGTGATTTGGCGCAAAAAGAATCTAGGTCCTGTCGCCTATTCGTCAAAGGTCCCTTCGAAAACGAATTCCGCAGGACCTGTCATCATCACGTGGGAATCGTCCTCTCGCCATTCGATTCGGAGCGTTCCTCCCAGAAGATCCAGATCGATCTTCCTGTCGGTCTTTCCGGCGAGAACGCAGGCGACGAGCGTCGCGCAGGCTCCCGTTCCGCAGGCGAGAGTTTCTCCGGTTCCGCGTTCCCAGACGCGCATCCTTGCATGGTCCGGGCTTAGGACTTCGACAAATTCGATGTTCGCCTTTCGCGGAAAGATTCGGTCTTTTTCGTAGAGCGGGCCTTTGGAAAGCACGGGCGCGGAATCGACGCTTTCGACAAATGTCACCGCATGGGGGTTTCCCATCGAGACGCACGTGAAATCTCGTCCGTCGATTGCGATACGGTTGGTTTCCGCGGCGACCGGAATTTTCGACGGGTCGAGAATTGGCGCGCCCATGTCGATTGTCGCCGACAGAAAGCGTTCGCCGTCGCGGTGGATGACGATATGCTTGATGCCGGCGCCCGTTTCGAGATCGAATTCGTCTCTTGCCTTGTCAAAGAAGCGTTCCCAGGCGAATCGCGCGACGCACCGGCTCGCGTTTCCGCACATTTCCGATTCGCTCCCGTCCGGGTTGAACATTCGCATCCGGATATCCGCCTTTTCGGATTTGCAGATGAGGACCAGTCCGTCCGAACCTACGCCGAAATGTCGGTCGGAAATCTTCCGGGAAAGTTCCGCGGGTTTCTTGACAACGTCTTCCCGGTTGTCTATGTAGATATAGTCGTTTCCCGCGCCTTGCATCTTGGTAAAGGAAATCATGATAGTTTCTCCTTGACGGCTTCGTCGATTATCCCGCTAGCGAGTACGGCGTCGTCTCTGTATAGGGCAACGATTTGTCCGGGGGTTACGGACATTTGCGGTTCGTCGAACGTTACGTATAAATTATCTCTATCGATTCTGAATCTTGCCGGGACAAGGTTTTTCCCGTGTCGGATCTTGGCGAAAGCCTTTCCCTCGGTCTCGGATTCTTCGAGGAGCAGACGGTTGATGTCGTGCGCTTTCAGGGAACTGGAAAAAAGTTCTTCCCTTGTTCCCAAGACGACCTGGTTCCTGTGCGGGTCGAGGCGAATGACGAAGAGAGGTTCCTTGAGCCCGCCGATTCCGAGTCCCTTGCGCTGTCCAATGGTATAGTAAACGATTCCGCCGTGCTTGCCGAGGACCTTGCCGTTCGTATCGACGATATCGCCCGGCCTGATGTCGTCCTTGTCGAACAGGACGGAATAGTCGTCGCATTCGATAAAGTCCTGGCTTTCGGGCTTTTTCGCCAGGTCCTCGAATCCGGCTTCCGCGGCGAGAGCCTTGACTTCGCGCTTGGTGAGTTCTCCGAGCGGGAAAACGACACGGGAAAGCTGGGCGGGTGAAAGCCTCGAAAGAAAGTATGTCTGGTCCTTGGTGCTGTCGATGGCTCGGCGCAAAAGCTTTCCGTTTTCGGAAATACGCGCATAGTGGCCCGTGGCGAAAATATCGAAATCGAGCAGTCTGTGCGCACAGTCGATAAGAAAGCCGAATTTCATTTTCTGGTTGCACTTGACGCAGGGATTCGGCGTGCGACCGGCCTTGTATTCGGACTTGAAATAATCGAGAACGTTTTTCTTGTACTGTTCGGCTAGCGGAATGACCTCGTAATCGATGCCGAGGCGCCTTGCGATGTTTTCCGTTTCGACGAGTTCTCGAGCTTCGCCGGGTCCGAAGCAACCGCTCTGTCCGCGGTCCGGAATGGGGATGGATCCGTCCCAGAGGCTCATGGTCACGCCGACGACCGAGTGACCCTGTTTCTTGAGAAGGTAGGCGGTCATCGTCGAATCGACACCGCCGGAAAGTCCGACTGCGATTTTCATGTCCCAAATATAGGAAACGGAAAATATTTTCAAAAAACTTGCTACCTTTCCCGATATGGATATTGCGAACTGGCGAACGAGAATCGACGAACTCGAAAACGTGATTATCGAGCTTTTGAACAAGCGCGCGGAATACGCGGTGGAAATCGGCAAGATAAAGAAGGAAAGTGGTCTCCCCGTGTTGGACGCTTCGCGCGAAAGGGAAATCCTCGAGCGTGTCGCCGAAAAGACCGCAAGACAAGACGGTCCGCTCTCGCCAGAAGCGATGCAGCGGATTTTCCAGGCGATTATGGCGGAAACCCGTCAGGTGGAAAGATAATGTTTTCGTTCCATCGGATTACCTTTGTCGGATTCGGGCTCCTGGCAAGCTCGATCGCCGCCGCTTTCCGGCAGGCAAGGACCCGGACCATCATCCGGGCGGTCAGTTCTCCAAAGACTCTTTTGCGTGCGAAAGAACTGGGTCTTGCCGATGAAACTTTCGGCTATGACGAACTTGAAAGATGGGTCGATGGTTCGGACATTGTCTTGCTCTGCACGCCGATTTCGGGAATTCTTTCGATGCTCGAAAAGCTTTCGATGTACAAGCCTTCGCATCCGATTCTCGTGTCGGACATCGGCAGCACCAAGGCGGAAATCTGCCAGGCGGGTTTGCGCTTGCAGGAGCCTTTCCGTTTTGTCGGCGGACATCCGATGGCCGGATCGGAAAAGCGTTCGCTGGAATTTAACGACCCGTCCCTGTTCGAAAACGCCTACTGGTTCGTCTGCCCGGAAGCGGGAATGCCGGAAGAATCCTACAGGTCTCTTTCCGAAATCATCGCGTTTGTCGGAGCGACGCAAGTCGTTTTTCCGCCGGAACATCACGACCAGACCGTCGCCTGGGTCAGCCACATGCCGCAAATGGCAAGTTCGAGCCTTGCCGCGAACATTCCGGAGAGGCTTCTCGAAAACGGTTACCAGCATTTTGCCGGGCGAGCCTTTCGCGATATGACGAGAATCGCTGCTTCGAGTTGGGCGATGTGGAAAGACGTGGCGGAAACGAACAGGGCGGAAATTCTCCGGGCGATGGACGAATACATTTCGGGGCTACTCAAGACGCGCGCTGCGATTGAAAGGCTCCCGGCGGACGAGGAGACCCTGCATCGGATCTTTCTTAGAGGGAACGACGGTCGGGCTTCTCTTTTCGCTCCGGGGAAAAATACGGGGAACAGCTTTTTCCAGTTGACCGTCCAGCTCAGGGATGAACCGGGAACGCTGCTTTCTGTCCTGGAACCGCTAGCGAGGGCGAACTTGAACATTCGCGATGTCGAGCTGATGAAGGTCCGGGAGAATGTCGCCGGGACGCTTCTTGTCGCCTTCAAGACGGAATCCCAGGCGAATGCCGCGCGAGAGCTTCTGCGCAGCTTGAATTTCGAAGTCACGGAACGATGATGAGTGAATTTGTACTGAATCCGGATAGGGAACTAGCCGAAGATGTCCTGGTGATGGGACTTCTCGTGAACGGACGGACGACCCTTGACGATTTTGCCTTCACCGAGCGTACGCGTACGCTTGCCTCGTTGCTTTCGGAATTCGGGCTTGTCGTCGAGGAGAAGGGAAACAGTACGGTTCTTTCGGGGGTCGGATTTTCCTACAGGGTCCCGCCGCTTCTGAAAATTCCGGAAAGCGAAAACGCGATGGCTCTTCTCCTTGCCCTGGCGTCACGTGACGACGAAACGCTTTATACGGTTACTGGATCCGAACGGATTTTGCGGAAGGCCAAGGTCTTTTTGTCGGATGTCTTTGGAGCGGTCATCGAAAGGGACGATCAGGATGAATCGGGCCGGAAGCTCGCGGTGCATTTTGCGAAAGTCCTTCCCGTTTTGAAAGAAACCCGGGAAGGCTGCATTCCCTATCTTTTTAAAAATGCGGTTCTCTTGAATGCGCTGGTTTGTGGAAAGAATCTGGAATTCGAAGAACGTTTTCCGATTCGCTCCGAATTCGTGGAAATGCTTGTCTATTTTGGTGCGAATCTCCAGGTCCAGACAACGGGAACGCAGGAAATGAGCGAACTGGAACGTCGCATGGCGAAGGCTCGCGGCGTTCGGACGGAACGCCGGACAAGAACGGCGATTTTCGAAACGAAAATCTTGACGAGTCGCGACTACTTTGTTCCTGGCGATCCGACGGAAGCCTGTGCACTTGCCGCCTTGGCGGTTCTTTCTCCCGAGTTCAAGGGTAAGAAGGTGACATTGAAAAACGTCCTGGTCGCAACCGATCGGGCGGGTGCTTTTGCCGCTTTAAGGCGGATGGGCGCACACATCGACCAGGGGTCTCGGCGCGAACGTTATGGAACGGCCTACGCCGATGTGACGGCCGTCTATGAAAAAAGGCTTTCTTCCAGGCGCCTTGCGGAAGATATCCTGTGCACCTGTCTGGAAGAGTATCCGTTTATCGCGCTTGCCGCATGTACGGCGGAAGGTGAAAGCATCCTTCGAATTCCCGACAGTCTTTCCAGGGAGTTGCGACCGCGTTGCGAATCTCTTGCCAAGAATTTAAAACAGACCGGCGCCCAGATAGGCGTCTATGAAGAAGGTCTTGTCATTCGCGGAAAGGAAGAGCTCGATTCGGGAACATTTGATGCGGAAAGCGATCCTGTCCTGGAATTGATGTTTCATGTGCTTTCCCTCTTTTCCCACGGCGAAACCGTTGTGGAAAACGAAGGGCAAGTGGAAAGGGTCTTTCCGGAAATTACAGATAAATTAAGAGAAATGGCAAAGTCATGAAGTTCTCGAAAATAGGCATCGTCGGATTCAAGGGAAAAAGCGCCGAACTCTTGAAAGCGCTGGAAGTGATTTCCCTGTTTGCAGCAAGGCATCGGGAAATTTCCTTTTGCGCGGTCGATGTTCTCAAGGATAGCGTTCCGCGCGGAATCCGCATCGTGGGTGAACGTTCTCTTCGCAAGTGTTCCCTGCTGATAGCGATTGGTGGCGACGGAACCTTTTTGAGCTCGGCGCGAATCGCCTTGGGACTGAACATTCCCATCTTGGGCGTCAATGCGGGTCGTGTCGGATTTCTGACCGAAACGCCGGTCGAAAATCTTTCGAACGCCTTGGAAGCTCTGCTTGCCGGGGATTTTTCGACGCGTGCCCGGCTCATGATCGATGCGAGGATTTGTCATGGGAAAAAGGTAATCGCAACGGAAACGGTCCTGAACGAGGTCCATGTCCGGGCACATGCTCCCGATCGGATGGTAAACGTCAATGTGGAATACAACGGTCGTCCGCTGACCGAATACTGGGCGGATTCCCTTCTGGTTTCGACGCCGACGGGAAGCACCGCCTACAATCTCTCCGCCGGAGGACCTATCATTTACCCTTCGACGCAGGCTTTCGCGATTACGCCAGTCGCTCCGAGCAGTCTTTCGGTTCGCTCCCTGATAATTCCTTCGACATCTGTCTGCAAAATCATGTCCGCCGTGAACGTTCCGCTGGATTTGGTATTTGACGGTCGGATTACCCATGTCCTGGAAGCGGGAGATTCCGTATCCCTTTCGGCGAGCAAGGAAGTCACCACGTTCATTCGGATGAAGAATACGGGCTTTGTCAATGCGCTCCGCGGAAAGCTAGGCTGGACGGGAAAGCCGAAACTGGCGCAGAGATAGCCTGAGCCTAGAACTTGGAACTTAGGTGAGTGTGGAGAGTGGAGTGTTCGTTTAGCGGACCTGTAAAGGATTGCGCGATAAACAGTCATCCTGGAGGGAAGTCAGAACTTAGAGCTTAGAACTTAGATTCTAGAATCGCATACATCTAGGCTTGAAAGTAAAGCGGACCGCTTTGCGACTCTAAGCTCCAAGCTCTCTCAACTAGGCTCTGAACAGTGGGCTGGATTCTATCGAGGCTTCGCCTCTCCAGAATGACATCGGGCGGTAAAGGTTCGTTACGTTGAACGACTGTCTCGTTACATCGTCATCCTGGAGCGTAGCAACGCGACCGATAGGATCCATAATGCTCGGGCTGGATCCTATCGGCTCTTTCAGAGCCTCCAGAATGACAGCCACCAGAAAATAGCTCGCTTTAAACTTCCGCGTTCCATATTCCTCGTACCTTTTCACGAAAGCTTAAACGTCCTCTGTTCTAAGCTCTAAAATCTATCCACTAAGCTCTAATACCGCATGGCTGTTTCTATCGCTCCGCTCCAGAATGACAGGGTGGATGCAAGGAAGGGGGATT
>CAVKYI010000003.1:0-176101 GCA_963660435.1 Sodaliphilus sp. | reverse complement strand
CTTATGCGGCGGCGCCTTTCCGTCGCGTGTCCGTTTTCTTCTGCCATAGGGTGGCGCCTTGTCTGGAAATATACACCTTATTAGCTTAGGACGTTTTGTCCAAGTTGCGTTAAAGCAGTACATTTCTGTATCGAGGACAACAGATGTTCTTCGTCATCAAAATCTAAATCAAAAAACTCTCTTGGACGAAATACAAAAAGTCCATCACTCCGAACAGGATTTGAAACCGCTACAGCTTTACTCCACTCTCCGCCGCCAACACGCAAACGCGCAACCCAAGCTTCGCCTTTGCGTTCATAAGCCATCCGAACACCCGCATTAAAATCCAACATGATTTGCCGAAGGCTGTCCGGTTGCAAATCATCCACCACAAAACGATACTCGTAAATATATTTTCTAACCGTAGGAGCTTTCCATTTCCAATAATTCAAAACCTCTAAAGGAGTAGATTGTTTTACATCAGCATTAAATCGAATATCCTTGACGGAAAGCAACTTATCTCCGACTGCTGCAGACACAGCCGTTTCTTCCGCAAAACTAGACGCATAAAGCGACACATTTTGCGAATCCTGAGAGATTCTATCCCCGTTATCGATTACTAGGCAGTTATTTTCCAACGAGGCGATATCGTAAATATCGGATTCACAAGTTCCAAAAAGCATCAGAGGTATAATTGAATCCAGTGCGTTATCTTCATTTCCTCTTTTGAAAATAGAAGCCATGGAAATTTTTGGAGAATCAAAAAGTAATTTTTCTAAATCAGGATAGTCAAAAGAAATTTTCCCATCTAAGCCGTCATAACTAAAACTATCTGTTTTTTTTACCGCTGCGCTGAGCGACAAATGTTTATTATCCTTAAGCGTTTCTATATTCTGGGCTAGCTTAGCGGTCTTGCCCGACATATCCGCAATCAAGATCACATTGGCGGCAAAGGCGGCGGCTTTGCAAATTTCGTCATAAGGCGACATCAAAAGATTACAACCGGCTCTCAATCCAACATCAAGTTTACTCCGCACCGTTTCAAGCCTCCCCACATTAGAAAGAAGTTCCTTGTAGTCCTTTAAACGGCTGTTATTTTCGATGTAATTACCCAAGTCATAACCAACTCGAGACACTGATGCGTTTTTAAATGAAGAAACATTTAAACCATAAGCACTATAGACAGGGACATCAAAAATTCCTTCATCAAAAAAATTCAGGCCATAATTGGAAAGATTTTTTGCACTGACCGAAAGTCCAGCCAAGACACAATTCCTCGACGATCCTTTCGAAACAGCACAATTTGCCGCATTTCCCAATACATCTGCAATTTCAGGAGAAAAATTTTTGATAAACACAGAGTATAACTCCGATTTATAAGCCTCAGGAATAAATTTTTCCAAAACTCTGAGAATTTTCAAAGCCGATCCCGGCAAGTCATCCATATTGATTTTTAAAGACCTTAATCCTGAAAGCCCTTGAATATAGCCAAACAATTTAGAATCATCTAAGGCATTCCCCAAAGATTGATATTTTTCAACAAATTCCCCCACAATTTTTCTTCCCTCGCTAGAAAGCGTCCCTTTTAACAGCTCATCCGCCAAGTTGGAAACGCTTTCCTGAACATTACTTTCATCAATACCAGCATTCAATAAAACATTTTTTAAGGAATCTACGAAGACCTGTTTTAGTTTTTCCTTCGGGATATGGTTCTTTACCTGCTCGCCAAAATCATTATATGTCCGACGTCCATTTCCCACTGTGGGAAATCCATAAGAATACACAATACCATAAGACGGACTGCTAAACCCACTTTTCATTCCAGTCGAATTAAGCCATTGAATTTCACCGATATCAGCCTTTATTTCGGCCTTTGATGCAGCAATAATATCTGCATATTTTTTATCATCAAAACTAGCGTCTTGGGCCAAATACCAAAGTGCATCGGAATTTTTCGCATATTCACCAAACAGAGCAGCCTCCGAAAAAGCTGTCGAAATATCGCCTGCATTCTGAGCCATTCCGAGAACAACGCTCTGGAGCACAGATATTACAGCATCCTGCAAGGCATCCAGTCCTCCAAAGACATAAGCAGAAAGGGTTAACGGAATAAGCGCTGAAAGATTTTTGATATCCGGTTTTTTGAGAGAATAGCCTTCCAAACCTTGAAAAAGAGCCTGGTCGGCAAAACCTGTTCCCTCATGCGGCGTATCAAAGAACAGCACCTTGGAAATATCCCCGGCATAATCACTTCCTTGGATATATTCACGAGCAACCAAGCCACTAACTCCCTCCGAAATGACAATATAGCGAAGAGGCAAAATATCCGGACGTATTTTTTTCAAGTCTGTTAGGGCGCACTTATTTCCGCATTTTTTTTTCCAATTCAACAATAAACTATCCGAACTGTTTTCAAACCAATATTCCAAAGCCTTTGCAAACACGGAATTCGATTCATGATTTGAAAAAATTGACGATAGATCGCTTGCACTCCGTGACGACACGTCGATGGAATAAGGATAGAGACTCCCTATATCGCCAGTGATTCTCGTAGAAACATAATCATAGATTCCAGATTTGGCATAAGGATTCGAACTTCCGTCTTTGTCCGAAAGGAAAATAAAAAGGCTGTTTCGATACGACTCGACGCTTCCAAAAGAATGAGAAAAGAAAAAGTACAAAAAAACGAAGACGAAAATTCCACCCTTGTGCATTATCAACTTCTCAATTTTTTACACAGCGAAGAGTGTATTTGTCAAGAAATTGTGTCATTTTACTTACACCATTTGAATTAAATTGGAATCTTACAACATAAGCTGAATATCCTCCATCCGTTCTTAAAGTACCTGTCCAAATATCAGAAAAAAGACCTTCTGCATTTTGAGAAGAATGTTTAGCCGGAATTAAATCAAACGCGCATTCATCAGATCCTCCCGGTTCTTTACCGGCCTCAAGCGCCCTCCATCCTTCTGTTGATTTTAACCGATATCCCGCAATATCAGTTCCGCCCATCATTTGAAAAAGAATATCCCACTCATCCGCATCTGGCAAATGCCAACCTTCTGGACAGGCATAATTCGCAGCAACCCAGTTATAGATCCTTCCCTTTTCCATGCAATTATCATCCGGGTAAAGGCAGGAAATGCCTACATATTTTAGCTCCCCTGTTAAAGGATCGGGCAAGGTTTCATCCGTTAAATCATAGTTTAAATTCTGCGCCATCCAAACTTGTCTGCCGATTGTCGTGTACCTGTATTCCTGCCCATCACGCTCATCGACAAATGTTCCACGACCGCTTTCCGGGCAAATTTTTGCCGCATTAAATGCCTCCGCGCTAGAGCCGTTGTCAGAACAGGCGGCAAAGTAAAATACCGTGATAAGTCCAACAAGAGTCGGAATCGTTTTCATAAAATTTCCAGATTTTTCGGTTAAAGACAAAATTTTATTCCAAATACGAAGGGTCGATGGTCGGTTCATGCCCGGTGACGATTTCCGACCGATAGACTTCGCCGCGCTTTTCCGCTTCACGCTTCGCTTTTTTTTCGCGCTTCTCCGCCTCGATGGCCTTGCGCTTTTTAATCCGCTCCTTTTTCATCGCCAAGCGTTCCGCCCGCGTCAAGCGTTCCTTCACGGGCTCTTCCTCGTAAGGGTATTCCTCTTCGGTTTCCAGCGGTTCGTCCAGATAGGGGTTTTCAATCGAAGTTTCGCCAAAATTTCTAAAGCTCGTATCCTCGTCAAAAGTCGGAGCGGACTCCGGGCACTCCTTTTCCAAAAGCTTGACGGCATCTTCAAACGGCTTTTCAAGCGGAACGGAGAAAGACATCTTCTTTCGGGTCCGCGGATGGGCAAAGCAGATTTCAACCGCTTCCAGAAGCTGTGCAGGCGCAAGTTTCAAAAGCTCTTCCGCAACTTCGCGGTAAAGGGGCGGCACTCGGGAAAGCGAAGCCTCGCGTCCCTCGTAAACCGGGTCGCCGACAATCGGATGTCCCGTGTAGCGGGAATGCACACGAATCTGGTGCGTGCGTCCCGTATCCAGCTCATACTCCATCAGCGTCGCGATGGAAAAGAACTTTTTCGCCTTGTAGCGCGTGCGCGCAAATTTCCCGTTCTTTACGACAGCCATGCGGATGCGGGATTTCGAATCGCGCCCAAGGGGCAGTTCGATTTCCCCGGAAAGGTCGCGCGGATGCCCCCAGATCAGGGCTTCATACTTGCGGTGAAGCGTGCGTGTTTCGAGCTGGTGCGCGAGATTCCGATGCGCCTTGTCGTTTTTCGCCACAATCATCAGGCCCGGCGTATCCTTGTCGAGACGGTGCACGATTCCAGGCCGGAGCGGACCGTTCACCGCCGAAAGCTTTTCCTTGAAGTGGTAGAGAAGCCCTGCGGCAAGCGTCCCTTTCGAAACGCCGTTTCCCGGATGCACCACGACTCCACGCGGTTTAAAAATCACGGCGACGTCGTCATCTTCATAGACGATGTGCAAATCCATCTTTTCCGGTTCGAGCGACGAGGATTCCTTTTGGGGAAGCGCAGCGACCTGGACAAGCATCCCTTCCGAAAGGCGCAGGTTTTTCTTGGCAGGCGTCCCGGCGACCGTCACCTGGTTTTCCGCAATCAGCTTTTGGATGTCCGTGCGAGAATAATCCGAAAGTTTCCTTTGCAGAAAACGGTCCAGGCGTTCGTTCACATCCTTTTCGGAAACGATAAAGCTCGGCGATTCGGAATTAGTCGGTTGGGGATTCTTTTGCATGCGAACCTGCCGGAGAATAGTGGATAAGCTTATAGACAAGGGGAGAAAGCAGAACGAGCGCAACGCCTATCGTCACGCAGCAATCCGCAAAATTGAAAGTCGGCCAACGCTCCATGATGAAATCCGGAAAATCGCAATCGATAAAATCCACGACCTTGCCGATGCGCATCCGGTCCGCAAAGTTTCCGAGAGCCCCCGAAAGAATCATCGCTATACCAAAGCGCACCAGAAAATCGTCCCGTTTCACGGACCTGTAAAAATAAATCAACACAAAAGTCGCAATAAGGGAAACGAACAAAAAGAAAATCGTCGGCGGAAGAAAAGGCAAAATGTCCTGCGGACGGCTGCTGAACGCGGCTCCCGTGTTATACGCTAGGCGGAACTGCAGCAAATCCCCGACGACATGCACGATGCGACCCAGCGGATTTTCAAAAGTCGGTTTCAGGTAGGCGACAGCCCAAATCTTTGTCGCCTGGTCGATAAAAATCGAAGCGAAGATGAAAGCCAGGTGAAATTTCCACGACTTCAGCAGGCGAAAGCGTTCCTTCATGTTCCGTCCCTCAAGTTTTCAAAGTTTTTCCGAATCCAGGAATTCGAGTAAAAGTGCATCGTTGTCTTCCGGATGATTCTTTTCACGTCCGCACGCGTAATCTTCACCTTGCTCTCTCCGCCAAAAAGATTCGAACAGTCTCCCATCAGTGAAAGATTCTTCGCCGCCATAAAGAGAGGCCACAGGCAGAAAAGACGAATTCGCGGATTTTTTCGAGGAACGAGCAGCGTGTATTCGATTGCATCGTCGAGATGCTTCCAGGCTTCCCGCACAAGTTCCCGCATGACCGCGGCACGAGCCTTTCCGTTAGCGTTCGGGGCAAACATCGCCGGGGAGCTTTCGAACCCGCAGGCGCGACAAATCGTTTCCGGGACAAAGCAGACCTTGCGTTCGGAATCTTCCCGGACGTCCTTGATGATGTTCACCAGCTGGAGCGCAAGCCCAAAGCTCACGTCGAGCGTTTTCATTTTCGAAAGCCTTTCGTTGTCGATCGCCGGATTTCTTGCCGAAAAAAGCCTCGTCAGAAGCTTGCCGACTATCCCAGCGACATAGTAGCAGTAGCGCAACAGGTCGGGCATCGTTTCGAGCGTAAACCATCCCTTTTCCAGGGAGGCTTCCATCGACTGCAGCGAAGCGGCCATTCCCTCGCACATTTCGACGACCGTTTCGCAGACAGGCTTCACGAAGTCCGCGTCAAAGATCCAAAGCAGCGGAACGACGGTCAAGGCGTTTTCACAAAGATCGTAGTTCGGATTTTCCGATGAGCGAAAATGCTCCGGCAATGCGGAAACAAAGGCCTCGGTAGATTTTTTCACGTCGGATCCGTCCCGAAAGATATCCGCGAACATTTTCAGGAGCCGAAGCTTCTCTTCGACCGGGAGCCGGGAATCGTCCTCGACCGTATCCGCAATCCGCAAATAGAGGTAGGCGAGCAAGACCGTTTTCCGGAGATTTCCCGAAAGCCGATTGATGTTCAGCGCGAACGTGCGCGATACGAGGAGAAGCATCCTGTCCGCATAGAGAAAGCGGTTCCGGATTTCCGTCGGACTAGGCGTTTTCATAGGCGGAGATTTCCTTTTCCAGGGCGAGTTCCTGTTTTGCCATTTCCTTCAACAGCTTGAAAAGCCTCTTCTCGGAATCCGCCTTCACGAGCGCATTGCGGAAGGCCCATGCCGAATGCCCGGCCAGGTCGTCTTCCGAAAGCGGATGCCCGGATTTGCGGTAAAGCGCATCCTGTCGCTTGTATTCCCAGAAATACGCGTTGACTTCCAGCCGATATACGCGATTCATCGCGAAATTCACGAAAGGCTTCTCGGCGAGAAGGCACAGAATGAACGGAAAGAAGAGCAAATAGGCGGGAAACCGCAAAGCCCAATATAGAGTCGCCGCCACGGAAAACGCGGAAGCCGCGCTAAGAAGCCCCAGGACGACACACGCGCAAAGTCGGGAAAGAGGCTTTCTAGACCACCACTCGGGGACATAGCACCAGGTTTTTCCCAGACGGATCTTGCGTTTTAGCGCAATCGGATAGGCAAGAAAGCGCGCCCAAAGAAAGAGGGCCGACCATAGGACAAGGGGCAGCCAAAATAGCGCCCCGACAGCAAGAATCCAATCCATCATACAGCCAATAATAGTTAAATTAAGCCTTATGAACCCGCACTTCGAGAAATGTTTGGAACTTTTGCACGGCAAGATTTCGGATGCCGTTTTTAACGACCTGTTCACAAAGCTGGACCTGCTGAATGTCACCGACCGACGGTGCTCCGTTCTGCTTCCCCCGAATAAGGACATCAAGTCCTATCTGCCCTACAAGGTTCTTCTCGAAATCAGTTGGCAGGAAGCCACCGGAAATCATCTGGATTTCGACTTCCAGCATGTCGAGGCGAATCCGAGCGTGTCCGCGGCGTCCCATGACTTCTGCCAGCCGATAAAGCTCTCCGAGGAGCTCAGCTTCGAAAACTTTGTCGTCGGGGACAAGTCAAAGCTCGCCTTCAGCGCGGCGTTCGCCGTCGCCGAAAATCCGGACCACAGCAAGTACAACCCGCTCTTCATCTACGGAGCGTCCGGACTAGGGAAAACGCATCTCTTGCAAGCGATAGGAAACTACATTCTTGGAAACGCGACGGGAAAGGTTGTCCGCTACATTCCCGCAAACGATTTCCAGCGCGAATACACGGAAAGCATCCGAAACGGCAACACGAACGAATGGTCCACGTTCTACCGCGAAGACGTCGATGTCCTTCTGATAGACGATATCCAGAACTGGAGCGGTTCGACGGAAACCCAGAACGAGTTCTTCCACATTTTCAATACGCTGCACCAGGCGGGAAAGCAAATCGTTCTCACGTCCGACGCCCCCGCCGCCGAGGTCAAGAGCCTTTCCGACCGACTGGTGAGCCGTTTCTCGTCGGGCCTTACCGTCGATATCCAGCCACCGGCCTTCGAAACCCGCGAAGCGATCCTCCGGAAAAAGGCGACCAACAGCCACCTCGACATTTCGGACGACGTATTCGCCTACCTCGCCGAAAACATCGAAGGCAGCGTACGCCCGCTCGAAGCGGCCATCGTCCGGCTAGCGATGCAGTCTAGTCTTCTCAAGCAGGACATCGGCATTTCGCTCGCACGGCAAGTCGTCGCGGACATCATCCCGAACATCAAGCGTCGCGTCGGAATCGAAGCGGTCATCCACGCCGTCTCCCAGGAATTCGACGTTCCCGAGGACAAGCTCCTCGAAGCGGGCCGCGGCACGAAGGAAGTCGCCCACGCGCGCCAGGTCGCCATGTTCCTCATGAAGAAGCTCACGACGCTCAGCCTGAAGAGCATCGGGATGCGGTTCGGAAACCGCGACCATTCCACGGTCATGCACGCGATAAAGACGATCGAAAAGGAAATGCAGGAAGACGCCACCTTTGCTCGGGCTGTCGAAACGATCAAGTCGAACATCCACTAACCCTGCGATTTCATCGCGCGAGCGACCCGGACTTCGACATCATTCGGATAAAATCATCATGAACCCCTTTATCCTGATTTCTCTGTTTGCCCTCTTTCTGCAAAGCGCGATGCTCGTTCTCTTCTACGCGCTTCCCGATCCGCTTGGACTTTCCCTCTCGGAGATGTTCGCCGGGAAAACGGTCTGGCAGATTTCCATGGCATACGGGGCGATTCTCGTTCTCGCTTCCCTGTTCGCCTTTTTCAGGAAACCGCGAGTCCTTTCCGCATTCCTTCTCTTCTACTTCATCCTCGCCGCGGTCGATTACGAAGTCTTCCGATTTTCTCACCAGAGGCTCTCCTATTCATTTCTGCGCACCTACTTTCACCTGTCGAACATCACCGATTCGACAACCGTTTCCACGCTTGGCGGAGACTTCAAGGGAACCATCGGCTGGCTTTCGCTTCTCTTTATCGATATCGCCGGATTCGCTTCGATAATCCTCTACCTTTCCCGAAAGAAAAAGACCGTTTGCCGTGCGGGAAAATTCAAGATTCCCATCGCGCTCTTTACCGTGGGAATGATTCTTTCCGTCATCCCGCTCGTGCTGTTTCTCGCCGGAACGCGCGGCACAAGGACGATTCCCGTCCTCGGAACACAGGTCGATATGCGGTTCACTCTCGGAAAGCACACCCTGACCGCTCCGATTCTGCACATCGCCGCCGAAGAGACCTTCGAATTCGTAAAGGACAATTACACGGTTACGGACAAACTCGTCGCAGACCTCGACGCCTTCCTGCCCAAGGATTTCGACAAGGAAAGAATCGACAGGAAATATCCCGCTTACCGCAAGGCTCCCGCAAGAGAATACCGAGCGAAGCATCCCTACAACATCGTCTTTATCTTCGGGGAATCCTTCAAGGGGCGCATTCTCGACCAGATGCTTTCCGGCGATACGACGCTCGCCCCGAACCTCTGGGCGCTATCCCAGGGAAAGTATTTTTTAAACGGTGGAGGCGGTCTCTGGTTCGAAAACGCTTTCAGCGGAGGCTACCCGACAGTCCGCGGGACCATGGCGACCTATTTCGGCTTTCCGTCCCACCCGAACCGCGACGTTCCAAGCTTCTACGCATCCAACCACTTTACGGGATTTCCCGAGCTGATGACGGATTATGTCAGACAATATATGACAATTTCAAATCCGGTCTTTGACCATACGCTGCCCTTTATCGAGAAATTCTACGGAAACGACTGGAAAATGCCCGAACCCGGCAAACCCGGAACGACAGACAGCCTGGGAATGGATGTCGTCTTGCAGATGCTGCAAGGCCTGCCGACCGATTCTTCCTGGCTTCTGACTTTCAATACGATATCGACTCACATTCCTTTTTACGGTTATCCGGATGACTTTGCGCCCAAGCCGGACAACGCGATGGAACGCTACCGAAACGCCTTGCGCTATACGGATGCTCAGCTCGGGAAACTTTTCAAGGCTCTTGCCGCACGCCCGGATTTTGAACGGACGGCCATCGTCATCCTGGGCGACCACGATACGCCCGTCGATACAATCGACTATGCGGTTCCGCAACCCCTGGGAGTCGCCGCCGCGCAAATCTTCATCGGAATTTTCTCTGCGGACTCTGCTCTCTTTTCCGGGCTCGAAATTCGAGAAGACGTCGCCTCCCAACTCGACATCGGACCGACCGTACTCGATTTGGCTCAGGTTAAGGCTCCGAACCATTTCTGGGGCTACGACCTGCTCACCGAAAAGCGCCCTGCCGAACAGCCCGCCCTCTTCTTTTCCCAGAACGCCTACTTCCTGGGTTTTCGGGATTTTGTCCTGACCGGCGGAATCGAAAGCGACGATGTCTATCGCGGCAAGGACGGAACCTATTCCATAGCAAGCGATTCTCTTTCGAACCGCTGGCGAGACCACGCCATCGGGGCTAGCAAGGTCCTGCGTTCCCTGCTTCGAAACGATAACATGCAGCCGTAGTCAGAACTTGGAGCGGAGAGCTTAAGCGAGAGTGGAATGTGGAGTGTTCGTTAAGCGAGCAGTGAAGGTTTGTACGACAAACGGTCATCCTGGAGGGAGCTCTGCGACCGATAGGATCCATAATGCTCGGGCTGGATTCTATCGGCTCTTTCAGAGCCTCCAGAATGACATAGGACAGGGATTCTACCTGCCCGCGGCAGGCGGGTCGAGGCTTCGCCTCTCCAGAATGACGTCGGGCGGTAAAGGTTTGTAATGTCGAACGGCAGTCTCGTTACGCCGTCATCCTGGAGCGTAGCGATAGGATCCATCGTCAGAATTTAGAACTTAGAGCTTAGGTGAGAGTGGAATGTGGAGTGTGAAGAGTGGAGTTGAGAAAACAGATCGCTTCGCTTTTCTAAGCTCTAAGATCTCCTAACTAAGCTCCAAGCTTTCTCGACTAAGATCCGATTACTTCCCTTTTTGCGAGAGCCACAGCTTGCAGAAAAAGACCGAGAACACGATGCTCGACACAAGGAACACCATGATGCCGATACATGCCAAGTCTCCAATCCCCTTCAGGCCACGGTGAGTCGTAAAGAGCATTCCGACAAAACCGGCAGCAGTCGTCGTCGAACTTGCCATCACGTTTCTGCCCGTCGTATCCAGAAGTTCCCGAATCGTGATTCCCTTGGTCGATATCCAGGCGCTGACGAGATGAATCGTCGCATCGATTCCGATTCCAAGCGTCATCGGGATTACGATTACGTTATAGATGCTGATCTTTCCAAAATCGAAGAAATGCGTGAGAAATCCCAACAGTCCAAGAGTCAGAAGGACTCCCATTCCAAACGAAACGCTTCCCGCGATAAACAGTTTCGGTTTGCGGAACGAAATCACAAGCGTCGCGACGATTACGAGAATGATGAGAAGCGCCAGGTTGAAACTATCTTCCTTTACGGACTCGATCACGTCGGACAGAATGAATTGCGAAGAAAATGTCCGCAGCTCTTCGCCATCAAAATTCCAATGCCCATACCGTTCCTGGAATTCATGGAGAGCGTTTGCGTCCCAGCTCGGAAAATCGCCGTAAATAAAACCGATCTTTCCATAGGAACCGTCCTTTTCGCGAAGGAGGTCAAGCGCCCATGCGGGAATCTCCTCGGCCGTAAACGTTTCATCGACCTGGGCAAGCTTTCGCAGCGCGGCGATATTTGCCGAATCCTCGCCTGTCGCCCGATCAAAGACCCTGTAAGCGGCGAGTTCCCGAATTTCGTCGATGATTTCAAGTCGGGCTTTCTGGGAGTCGAGAGGCGGCACAAAGGTTCGAAGCGTAAGGAAGCTACCAAGCATCGGATCCTTTTCGTCCCGCAGGCGAACCATCAGCGTATCGTACAGCCTGTCTAGCTGTTCCGGCCTTGACCCCATCACGGCAGCCGGCGTCGATGTCACGGCCTTGTTCGAAGCCTTGGTCACCTTTGTCGAAATCTTGTTTTTCGCCACGCTCTGCGCTGTCGATACCCGGCGAAGATTTTTCAGGTTATGCTCAAAATCCACATCGCGCGCAAACCAGATAGAAACCGCCCCCAGGATAAATCCGATCACCGCGGCGCACTTGAAGAACTTGAAAATTTTCGCCTCGTCCCAGGATCTCGGGAAGAAGCTGTTCCGAGGCGCGGCGGGAATTCCCCCGAGACACTTGACAAAGACAGGCAGCACGAGAACCGAAGTCAGCATGCTGAAGAGTACACCGCAAGAAGCCACCACACCAAATTCGTAGAATCCCCTAAAATGGGCGACAAGCAACGTCAGAAACGCCGCAATGGTCGTAAGGCTCGCCAGGAAAAACGGCTTGATCATTTTTCGCTGGGCGTGAATCAGGACCTCTTCGAGCGTTGCGTATTTGTGAAGCAGCTTCTGAGCCGTTCCCAGAATGTGAATCGAATAGTCGATGCCTATTCCGAGAATGATGGACGCGACAAAGACAGTAAACGGATTCAGCCGTCCGTAAAAAAGCGTGGCAAAGGCAAGCGTGGGGATACACGCATAGAGAACCGAGGAAACGACAAGAATCGGTCCCTTGATGCTCCGGAAGAAGAATATGGTCAAAAGAAGAATCAGGACAAGGCTGATGGCAAAGGATGAAACGCTATCGTTTGCCACTTCATCGACTTCCTTGAGGCCTTCGTAAGTTCCCTCCACCGTAAAGCGCGTGGGGACTGAATATTCCTTCTCGCTAAAATAGGAGAGCAGCGTATCGGTACGCGCAAGGATGTGGGTGACAAACTCATAGTCGGTCGAAGGCTTGAGCAGCTTCGCGTTGACGACACCGTTAAAAAGGATTTTTCCCGTGCTGTCCGGTTTCGGCGAACCAATCAGGCGATTTTTCAAGTGTGCGGGGACGGGAGCCTTGTTATCCCATTCTTCCGACTTTCCGCTTTTTTCCGGCGAATCCTTCTTGAAAAAGGCGTCGAAGGCGCCAGCCGCTTCATCGGGAAGCCCAAGTTCCTGTGGAATGCTCGCGTCAAACCAGACGCGTTTCTTTTTCGGAGCGGAATCACCGAGCAAGTCCACGGTCAGCGGCGCGTTCTTTCGACCGATTTCAAGCTGCACGTCTTCCAGATTGTCCCGGATGCTTTCCAGATACCTTGTCGGAAGATAGAGAAGAGCCTTGTCCTTGAAAAACTGGTTATCGTTATCGACCTGCGTCGAAACGAAGTCTCCCTGCCAATTCTTGTGGATATAATCGCTGATCGAATCCTGCAACGCGGCGACCAGTTCCGGATCTTCGCTCTGGATGGCTATCATGAAGCGATCCGTACTGCCGAAACGCTCGTAGGATTCCTTCAGGGCGATGACGCTCGGCGTCTTTTCCGGCAAGAGCTTCGAAAGGTCCGCATCGAGCTTCAACCCGGGATAGACCAAAATAGGGAAAGCGAGAACAAGCGCGAGAACCAGATAGAAGGCCAGCGCCTTGAACCTGTTCCGACAAATCAGGGGAATATACCAATTGGAAAATTTTTCTGCCAGGGATTGCTTTGTAGCCATAACGGAAATATACAAATTGACCGGAGCGCTCCCCGACCGAAAAAGCCCCGTTCCGGTCGCTTTATCCGCGAATTTTTCGTGTAAAGATTTGTTATCCTTTCTTCTCGTTTTCCATTTTTCACGCAGCAATTCTACCGCAATGTTAATTTACTAACTTTGCGCAATCATTCGATAGGTGTTAAACCTATCTGTAACATGGGAAAAATCATGACAAAAGCAAAACTGATAAAACTTATCATCGCATCGATTTTGGCGATCGCTGCGCTTTTCGTCCCTTATGAAGCTCTAGGCCTCACCGGGGAAAACCTCCTGAACCCTCTGGAAATCCGAGTAATAGCCATCTTCGTGATGGCGGCTCTTTTCTGGATTCTCCAACCGTTCCCCATCTGGTCCACATCGATGCTCGTCATCGTGCTGATGATCCTGACTCTTTCGAATTCCGCGCTGCTTCCATTCCGCGTCGAAGGCGTCGCGCCTCTCCAGTTCAAGTCCATCATGGCAACGTTTGCCAACCCGATTATCATGCTTTTCCTCGGGGGATTCTTCCTCGCCGCCGCAGCGACAAAGTACAATATGGACAAGAACCTCGCGCGCGTACTTCTCAAGCCTTTCGGAAAAAATCCGAAATACGTGCTTCTGGGCCTGATGATGATCACCGCGATATTTTCGATGTTCATGAGCAACACGGCGACCGCCGCCATGATGCTCGCCATCCTGGGACCGGTCCTCAAGCTCTTTGACGAAGACGATCGCGGCAAGGCCGCTTTTGCACTCGCCATTCCGCTCGGAGCGAACATCGGCGGTATGGGAACTCCGATTGGAACGCCTCCAAACGCAATTGCTCTCGGAGCGCTTCAAAGCGCGGGATTCAACGTCAGCTTCGGACAGTGGATGATGTTCGGCATTCCCTACGTTATCGTTCTGATGGCCATCGCCTGGATTTTGCTCATCAAGATCTACCCGATCAAGATGAAGGAAATGGTCTTGAAAATCGAAGGCGACGGCGCGGACAAGTTCGATACGAGCCCGCGAGCGATTATCGTGTATGTAACCTTTGCGCTCTGCGTTGTTCTCTGGATCACGGGAAACAAGGTCCACGGCATCAACGACAATGTTATCGCGATGATTCCGATGGCCGTGTTCGCCTTGACGGGCGTCATCACCAAGAAAGACTTGAACGAAATGAGCTGGGACGTTCTCTGGCTTGTCGCCGGAGGCTTTGCGCTCGGTCTTGGCCTACAGGAAACCGGACTCGCCAAGCATCTTATCAACGCGATTCCGTTTGAAACCTGGTCACCGTTCGCGCTGATGATCGGCAGCGGTCTCATCTGCCTTTTCATGGCGAACTTCATGAGCCACACTTCCACGGCTAGTCTTCTCGTTCCCATCTTTATTGCGGTCGCAGTCGCCTGCCAGGATAATCTGGCCCCTCTCGGAGGCGTCACCGCGTTGCTCGTTTCCGTAGCCTTCGCGAGCTCTCTTGGCATGTGTCTTCCCATTTCCACGCCTCCCAACGCGCTCGCCCATGCGACCGGTTACACAGACACAAACGGTATGGCCAAAACGGGAATCATATTGGGAATAGGCGGACTTGTCATTTCATGGCTGATGATGTTCGGTCTTTCCAAGATCAATTTCTTCGAAGCAACGACTCCCGCAGACAAGCCCGTTTCCGTGGAAGTCGTACCGGCCGCTCCGATTCCGACTTATACGCCGGATTCCCTCATCGTCCACAAGGCTTCCGACAATCTTTCCACCGAAGCTCCGAACGAGGCTGCCGACTCCGCAAAATAGCAGCGAAAATTTATAACAAAGCAAAGGACCGGTTAAATGCCGGTCCTTTTTTTGCCCCACAGCTTCGCCTGTCCTTCCATACGATAGGAGTCAAGATGTCAAGGACATCTGCATGGGGTTATCACTCTCGATTTGTTTTTGGTCACCTCTAAAAATTGCCTTGGTCAAGAAAATTTGAGCGAGACCAAGCGAAGACAGGAATGACGAACCAGCGCGAAGCGTAGCAACCAAATTTTTGAAAATGAATTTTTAGAGGAGACCTTTTCCCGTTCCTCGATTTTCGGTACTTCAAAAGGGACGATAAAAAAGGATCGTCCCACACAGAGAACGACCCTTGCAAAAATTCCCCCGGAGCTTGCGCCCCGAGGGAATCGTCTATGGCAAATGTTACTTACAGTGCCGTCCTATGCCCGTTCCACATCCCGGGCAGCCGATACAGGCCGGTCCGCGCTTTTTCACGGCGTGCCTTGTCATCTTCAGCACGTAGCGGAGCGAGACAAGACCCCAAGCGAGTAGAACCGCGATAACCAGGATGTTGGCAAGCATGGGCACCTCTTTTTACTTCTTGCCTGCGATGGCATCGACCGAGCGGACCGCGCCAAAAGTCTTTCCCTTGTAAGGATCCGGGCGGAACAGCTGGAAGAGAATCGCCGCGACGAATACACAGGCAATCGCCGTCCACGCCGTAAATCCAGAACCCGTAACCACGCTACCGATCTGATAGACGATGAACGTCATGACCCAGGCCCAAACATTCTGGAAGACAATCGCAAACCAGAACCACTTGCGGTCATTGAGTTCGCGGGCCATCGTCGCAATCGCGGCAAGGCACGGAGAATCGAGCAGATTGAAGAGCAGGAAGCAGAACGCGGCAAGCGCAGTCGGGAACCAGGTCTTCACGGCGGCAACGACCTTGTTCGTCGCTTCTTCCTCTTCGAGAGCCGCGTCCGCATCGTCACCATCGACACCACCCAGGACGCCCATCGTCACGACAATGCCTTCCTTCGCGGAGAATCCGGAGAGAGACGAGGCCGCAGCCTGCCAACCGCCCTGTTCGCCGCCAAATCCCAGCGGAATGAAAATGTAGCGGAGCTTGTCGCCGATGCGGGCGATGATCGAGTTCGCCTGGTTTTCGACAATGCCGAATTCCAGGTTTTCGGAGTCGTGCGTCAAGGCGGTAAAGGATTCCTCTTCCGCGGATTCTTCGGAGGCGGCAACATTTTCCGTTCCGAGAATCTGGATTCCATCGACAGCCATCACGGGAGTTTCCACGACTGCAGACGCAACTTCCTGCTCCGCTTCGGGGGCCGGGGTTTCCCAGCCGTAAGTCGAGATAAACCACATCACAAGGCATGCGAGGAAAAGAATCGTTCCCGCCTTGATAAGGAATCCCTTCGTGCGTTCCCAGGCGTGCAGCAAAACGGTCTTCGGCTGCGGCAAGTGATACTGCGGAAGTTCCATCACGAACGGAGCGGCTTCCCCGTGGAACGGCTTTGTCTTCTTGAGCATGATGGCGGCCATCAGGACGCTCGCGATACCGATGAAATACATCGACGGAGCGACCCACGAACCGGAACCCATCTGGGCCGCAATGACGCCCGCCATACAGGCGAGAACAGGAAGTTTCGCCCCGCAGGGAATCCATGTCGTCGTCATGATCGTCAAACGGCGGTCGTTATCGTTTTCAATCGTCTTAGAAGCCATGATGCCCGGAATACCGCAGCCCGACGATACGAGAAGAGGAATAAAGCTCTTGCCCGAAAGTCCAAAGTGGCGGAAAATGCGGTCCATGACGAACGCGATACGAACCATGTATCCGCAGTCTTCGATGAGAGAAAGGAGAATGAACAGGATGAACATCTGCGGGGTAAAGCCCACAACGGCACCGATACCGCCAATGACGCCATTTACAAGCGCATCGGAAAGGATTTCGTTGGCACCGCCTTTTTCCAGGAGGCCGCTGACAAAAGCCGTCAATCCCGGAATGAAGATTCCGTAATCGGACGGATCGGGCTCGCCCTTTTCGACAATCGCTTTCGCCGCTGCGATATTCTCGGCATTGAACGTAACGGAATCCACCGTCGGTTCCTCGCCTTCTTCCGCTTCACGCTCGAAAGTGATATACGCCGGGTTGAGTTCCTCGTCCTTGTCGGCGAGAATCGCCTGGGCGCGTTCGTAAGTCATTACGATCGCTTCGGCTGGTTCCGTCTCTTCGCCTTCCGTCGCTTCGGCGTTTTCCGCTTCCGGCAGAACGGAAAGTTCCGCGCCTTTCGCAACAAAGGCATTTGCCGTATTGACAACGGCGGAATCCGTCAGGGCAAAAGTCTTGCCATCGATCGTTACAATCGAATCGCCCTTTGCCGCGGAAGCGCTGATCTGGCTCTGCACCGCATAGGTATCGACGATCTTCTGCGCAGCGGCCTTGTAGGCGTCACGCTTGTCGGCAGCGTCCGCAATCGCGCTCGCATCTTCGAATTCGCCAACGGCTTCTTCGTAAGCGGAGGAACCGATGCCGAACAGATGCCAGCCGTCTTCGCCCATCAACTGGTCGTTCGCCCAGTCCGTTCCCATCGAACCGACCGTCGAGACCGAGATGTAATAGACAAAATACATCACTAGAAGGAAAATCGGAAGACCGAGAATCCGGTTGGTAACGACGCGGTCCACCTTGTCGGAGAAAGTCAAGCGGTTGCCGGACTTTTTCAGAACGCCATCGAGAACGTCTGCAATATAATTGTAGCGTTCGTCGGTGATAATCGATTCGCTGTCGTTGTCGCGAGCCTTTTCGAGATTCGCCACGACTTCTTCGATTTTCGCCTTGTCCGCATCCGAAAGGGAAAGACGGTCATAGACGTTCTTGTCGCGTTCGATAAGCTTGATATCGAACCAGCGGCGGAGCTTCGCATCGACGCTTGCCGGGAGGATCTTGTCGATTTCGGAAATCGCCGATTCGACATCGTCCGCGAACTTCGCTGTCACCTGGGTGGCATTCGAACGAGAAATTTCGACGGCCTTCGCCGCCGCTTCCTGCACGCCCTTGCCATAAAGCGCCTGCGTCTCGACAATTTCGACCCCGAGCTTTTCGGAAAGTTTCCTTACGTCGATAGTCGAACCGGACTTCTTGAGCGCATCCATCATGTTGAGCGCGATTACCGTCGGCTTTCCCAGTTCTAGCAGCTGGGTCGTCAGGTAGAGGTTGCGCTCGATGTTTGTCGCATCGACAATGTCGAGAATCACGTTCGGTGCGGAACTCATCAGGTAGTCGCGGCTGACGACTTCTTCCTGGGTATAGGGCGAAAGCGAATAGATGCCCGGAAGGTCCGCAACGACCGTTTCCTTGGACTTTTTCAGCTTGCCTTCCTTGCGTTCAACGGTAACGCCTGGCCAGTTTCCGACATACTGGTTCGCTCCGGTCAGAGCGTTGAACATCGTAGTCTTTCCGCAGTTCGGATTTCCCGCGAGAGCAATTGTAGTTGCCATTTCAGTTCTCCCTATGCCAGTTCCACGCGTTCCGCGTCATCCTTGCGAACGCTGAGTTCATAACCGCGAACCGTAATTTCTATCGGGTCTCCGAGCGGTGCGACTTTTCGAACATAGATTTCCGCCCCGTTTGTCAGTCCCATATCCATCAGACGACGCTTCAAGGCACCTTCGCCTCGCAGCTTCGAGACTTTTACAGTCTCTCCGACCTTTGCATCACGTAAAGTTTTCATCTCTTGTCTCCTTGTCGCATTACACCATAATGCGGCTAGCCAATTTGTGGTCAAGAGCGATGCGGGATTCCTTCACTTTGACAATCACGTTCCCGCCGAGGCTCGCAACGACCGTCACCGGTGAACCAATGCTGAATCCAAGCTCGTTCAGGTGCTGCTTGACAGCGGCATCGCCGCTCAGACGCTTGACCGTAAAAAGTTCTCCAATGGAGCAAAATGTCAAAGGCATCGCAATGACCTCTCTTTTATGTGTTAGAACGTAAATCCAATCGTGGCTCCGGCACCGTAATACGGGTCTTCCGCATCGCCTTCGTAGTCGTCGCCGATCGGGAGGCAAACGCGAACATAGCCTTCGAGGGACAGATTTTCCATCGGGTTGAAATAGACGCGCGGGCCGACATAGATGGTTTCGAGGCTTGCGTCGGAATCGGTGGAAAGCGTGTGATATTCGCCCTGGACGCCAATCGCGAACTGATCGTTGATGGCAAAGGACGGTTCCACATAGAAGAACATGTATTCCGGAACTTCGAGGATGTCTTCGGCATCTTCGTCTTCATCTTCGTCGATAATCGCATAGAAGGCGGAAGCCTTGACGTTCACCTTGCCAAAGTTGAATTCCGGTTCCACGGCAAACGCATGCACCATCTTCGGTTCGTCCTCCGTCACGCGGTCGGAGCGAAGACCGTAGGCGACCTGGACGTTCGCAAGTTCGCCAAAGACGAGATTCGCCGTCACGCCGGCGCGAAGACGGTTGGCATGTTCCTGCTGGTAGCTCTGGTAGTTCGCGTACGGACGGATCGTGTGGCTTCCGAGAGCGATATCGTAGGCGGCATGGATATCGTAAGACTTGCAGAGAGCTTCCTCGTCGCCATCGACATCGATGCAGTCGTCATCGCCACGGCCAAAGCCGAGACCGAGGGTAAGACCATAGAGATTCAGCTCGAGACCGCGGATATCGCGTTCGGTCATACCGATTGCGGCATCTCCCGGATCATCGTAGTCGTAGTAGCGGAAAGCGCCTTCCGAATAGGTGAAGTCACCGGCCTTGATGGCGATGTTGTCGTTCATCTGGTACTGGATGAACGCGCCGTCGTAAGCGAAACCCGGCGCAGCGTTCTCGTCGTCAGCGGAGATGGCCGCTTCCGCGGACCACTTGTCGTTAAACTTCACGGAGAACACGAGATTGAACGTCGAAGAATAGTCGTGAAAAAGCTTCGACTTGCTCGTAGCCTTTTCGTAGTGGGCGTTCGCTTCGAACTCCACTTCGCCAGCGACGGAAAACTGGGGGCCTTCCGACTTAGTTTCAACGTTGGCTTCCTGCGCGAACAGAGGGACTGCCGCGACTGCAGAAGCGAGAATCATGCCGATTGTCTTGTTCATGATGTTTCCTTTGATTATGAAAATCCGAAAAATTTAGTCTCGACTACTTTTTTTAGCCAAAACTAATTAGCCGAGGCTAAATGTAGTACAGCGAAAAAGATTAGTCAAGGCTAAATCTTAGGGTTTCGCCTTATTTTTCGGTTATCTGTTGTTGAATGGAGATTTAAATCACTTGTGCGCCTTTGTCGGCGCGTTTTTCGAGACAAAGGACTCGATTCGATCCAGCGTCTCGCTAGAAAGAACATGCTCGATGGAGCAGGCGTCATCGTTCGCATTCTTCGGGGAAACGCCCAGCTGGAGGAGAAAACTCTTGAGAAGCGTGTGACGGCCAAAAACGGACTTTGCGACCGAAAGTCCGCTCTTTGTCAAATTGACCCCTCCATAGGGTTCCTGCTCGACATAGCCCAACGCTTTCAGCTCGTGCATCGCCCGAACGGCAGAGGGAGCCTTTACACCCAACTCGGAAGCGATATCCTTGAGCCGGGCAATTCCCTTGGACAGATGCAGCATGTGCACCATCTCCAGATAGTCTTCGAGGCTCTGGCTGAGTTTCTTTGCGTTTGACATCTTTCGTAATTTAAAAAATCCGCAAATTTCGCACAACGTCATTTTTGTAAAAACTTAGCGCATCTTCCACTTCTTGCGTTCGGGAGAATCTCCCGTCGCCTGTTCCACCCGAAACTTCTTCGAACCGATGACCGATCCGTCCTTCACGGCCGTCTCGACCATCCAGCTTCCGAAAGGAACGTTCCTCTTTTGCGTGTAGATTCGAAAGCCGTCTTCCCGACTACCGTGCGTGCGCATCCGCGACGAGGAGATTCGGTCAACGAGCTCATAGTCTCCGGTCTTTGGATTCTTCATAAACCACCGATGTTCAAGCTGCGCTTCGATCCTTGCCGGAGCGAACACGGCACTCAGGAAAGTCACGGTCTCACCCTTGTGGACGGTCACGGTCGGAGACCGGATTCCAAGCTTTTCCAGGATTCCCGGTTCATCCACCAGGCAAGAGTAATCCTTCGAAAACTCGACACAGGCGTTCTGGTCCTTGAGAACGAGCGGAACCGGAGGAATCCAGTTAAAGAGATACGCCAGGATCAAGGCGACCGAAATTCCTACCGGAGCGAACAGCGTTTTCCGGGAACGCCTGGAAACCTTGAACGCGGCAAGGCAGATACCGAAGGAAACCAGGACGGAAACGAGAAACCAGCCAAATCCCATGCCACCGACCAGATGCGGAATCAAGAAGTTCAGATACATCGTCCCCAACAAATTAAACAGCGCGAGAGAAAAGCCGAACATCGCATACGATGTCTGCAAGAATTCGTTCGCGACGAGAAAAGCGGCAAGAAGGGCGACCAGCGCAAAAGCCCCCGCGGAGCTGCTGCTCTTGAAATAGCAGACCACAAGCGCGCTGAAAAGGCTCCCAAAGCAGAACTGGACAAGATACGTAAAACGCCCCTGCCATTTTTCCGACCAGGATCTGTTCAGGAACTTTCCGGGAGCCGCCGAGAGCAGGACAAGCGCGACAAGCGACACGACATAGTACAGGAGAAGTATCGCCAGATCCGACGTCTGCACCAGCTTTCCAAGCGTAACGGAATCCCACGTAAAGCCGCCAAAAAAGGAAGCCGCGGGTAAAAACTTTCGAACTTTCCGGATGATTTCCGACATAGGGACCCTTCTGCTGCAACTTTCAAAAAAATAGGTTTTCCCGAAACGAAAGGCAACGGCTTACCCTTTCCCGACCGCCTTTTTTATTTTTAAGTCATGAAACGGAAAACGAAAAGGCTTGAGAAGCGCAAGTTCTGGACATTCCTTGTCTATAGTCGCTTCCTGCTGACGCTTCTGCTCATTCTAGTCCAGATCGCCTACTACGTCTATCTCTGTCTGCGCCTTACCCCGTATAGCCATTTCCTGGTCGGTCTTAACCTCGTCATCAGTTTCGCATTCATCCTCTACCTGGTCAATTCTTCGCAGAAAAACGACTTCAAGCTGGTATGGCTGATACCCGTCCTGATTTTCCCGATTTTCGGAATATCCACATATCTTTTCACGCGATTCAATTACGGGAAACGGAAAGTGGGCAAAAATCTTCTAAAGGCCAAGGAGATTACAAACAAGTTCACCCAAAGCGCCGAAGATGAAGAAAAAACGGCAAAAGAATTTCCAGAGATTCAGGACCTGGTTCATTACACAGGGCTCGCCGAACATTATCCATGCTTTTCCGGCAACCGGACGACATATTATCCGAGCGGCGAAGCGGCCCTTCCCGAGATGCTTTCCGCCTTGAGAAAAGCCGAGCGGTTCATCTTCCTCGATTACTTTGTGATTCAAATCGGAACTTTCTGGAACCAGATTCTGGAAATCATCGCCGAACGCGCCCGCCACGGAGTCACGGTGCGCGTACTCTTCGACAGCATCGGTTCTGTCGGGCTAGCTTCCCGGCGCTTTTGCCGTGCACTTAAAGCCATGGGAATCGAGGCCAGGGAATTCATGCCGATGGTCCCCGTATTCGACATGGGACTGAACAACCGCGACCACCATAAAATCATGGACATCGACGGGAAAATCTGCTTTACAGGCGGAGCCAACGTTTCCGACGAATACATCAATCGGGATCATCACCGATTCGCCTATTGGAAAGACAGCGTCATCCAGGTAGAAGGAAGCTCGGTCCAATCCTTCACCAGGATGTTCCTGCAGATTTGGCACTCGCACGACAAGAAGCCTCTTGAAATCGAATCGGATTGCGAAAAGTTCCTGAATGTACAGGAAGAGGAAATTCAAGCGGCGGGAGCCGTTCTCCCCTACGCGGACGACGGATACAATTCAAAGGATCTTGCCGAAAACGTTTACCACTACATCCTGGGAAAATCGCAAAAATACGTGCATATCATGTCGCCCTATCTGGTTCTCGACGACAGCATCCTCAATGCGCTGGTCTTTGCCGCGGGTCGCGGAGTCGATGTGAAAGTCGTCTTTCCCGGAGATTACGATCACTATATCACCTACTGCATCGGTCTAAGGTTCGCCAAGACGCTAATCCAAAACGGTGTCCGCGTCTATCTGTACAAGCCGGGATTCGTCCACTCCAAGATCTTTGTCGCGGACGATCTGATGGCGACGGTAGGATCCGTCAACCTGGACTACCGCAGCTTCTACTACCATTTCGAATGCGGAGCGTTCCTCTTCAAGACAGATTCCATCCGTGAAATCGAAAGGGACTTCCAAGCGACCGTTCTCCAGTGCGACGAACTGACTCTCGAAAACTACGATTTCAAGGTTTCCCGCACAAGGCGACTGCTCGGCTGGATCTGCAAGATCCTTTCGCCCCTCGTGTGACAGGCATACGGAAAAGGCTTCCGGAAACCGGGAGCCTTTTCTTCGAAAATTTCGCCTTTGGAAATTAACGTTTCGAGAACTGGAAGTTCTTGCGAGCCTTCTTGCGCCCGAACTTTTTACGTTCGACAGCGCGAGAGTCACGCGTCATCAGACCTTCCTTCTTGAGAGCGGACTTGTCTTCCGCGTTGTTCGCCACGAGCGCACGAGCGATGCCCAGGCGGACAGCACCCATCTGGCCGGCGATTCCGCCACCGTGGGCATTGACTTCGACATCCCATTCACCCGCGTTGTCGAGAACGGAGAACGGAAGATTCGCGATCATGTCCTGGACATCGGAATGGAAATATTCCTTGAAATCGCGACCATTGATTGTGCGCTTGCCGGTACCCGGCTTCAAGATAACTGCAGCGATGGCGTTCTTGCGACGACCCGTGCCACGGTAGATCTTTTTGGATTTTGCGGTAGTAATAGCTTTATCCTCCGTCCTAGAAATCGAGAGTTACGGTTTCGAGGTGTTGGGCCGCATGCGGCTGTTCCGCACCGGCGTAGATTTTGAGTTTCTTCATCATCTTCTTGCCGAGGGCGCTATGCGGGAGCATTCCCCAGATCGCTTCGGCGAGAGGTTCGGTCGGGTGCTTGGCAAGCAGAGCGTCGAACGTGATCCAGCGTTCGCCGCCAATGTGACCCGTGTGATGGAAATACTGCTTCTGCTGGGCCTTCTTGCCGGTCGTTCCGACCTTGCCCGCATTGATGATGACCACGAAATCGCCGGTATCGACGTTCGGGGAATAGATAGCCTTGTGCTTGCCCATCAAAAGACGGGCAGCGGCGCTGGCAACGCGACCGAGGGGCTTGCCTTCGGCATCGATGAGCTTCCACTGACGAGTGACCGTCTTGGGGTTCACCATAATGGTTTTCATATCGTTCCTCTAAAGTTGCTGTTCGGCACAAACGCGCCGCTACAGTGCAGTGCCAAAATTAGAAAGCCTGTTTTAAAAAGCAAGGGGAAAATTCATATTTTTTGTATTTTTGGCTAAGATTCGCTCTTTTCCATTCTATCAATTGTATTGATTATGTTAATCATAACATCTAAAAAAGGTGACTGGCATCATTTTCCGACAAGGCAAGTTCCCTAAAATTTTTCCAACCAGGAAAACAGCAAAAACTTTCCTCTGTGAAAAACAAAAAGAAATAAAGTTTTCCGGAAATATTTTCTTACACGAAAATTTTCACACATTCGCAAAACTTCCAAATATTTTTTCTTTTTATTTCGAAAATAGATTATATTAATTTTGTTCAAAATGCGGAATCGCTTTCGAGAGGTGTCGATGGCTTATCCTGTCCCCACAGACTGGACTGTTTGCGGAACAATCAACAGGAACGGGGTTCCGTTTTCTGAGGGCAAGGTTTATGCCGACAATCTAAAGAATGGCGAATTTCATCAAATTGCCGAATCCGGTATTTCAGCCGACGGATCCTTTCTATTGGCATATTCCCGAGCAAATTTCCAAGACGGAGACACCACCCTAGAATTCCCGACGATTCGAATTCGCGTAGAAGACTACCAGCAAAATACCCTTTGGACATCCAATATTTATGACGAACCTAGCACAGCGCTTAATGTTGGGCCGATTGATATTTCGAAGCTTCCCGATCAGAACGGTGACTGCCGCATCTTTGGAACCGTAAAAAACGAACAGGGAAACATCCTTGAGGGCATCAAGATTGTAGCCTATTGCCTGCATTTTGTGGATACTTCTGAAACGGACAATAATCCATCGGGCTACTTTGAAAAAATCATCCTAGGCGAAACAACATCCGATTCTAACGGCAATTATGAAAGACGGTATAGTTCGACATTGTTGCCTGCGGACCTCTTGCTCGATTCAAAGGAAGATTACGGGAAAGACAAGGTATCTCTCTATGCGGAAACCTATGAAGAAAAAGAAGGAAAATTAGTCCATAAAGCCACGGAACATCTTGTATTCAACGGGAAAACGGAGCAGGAAATAAACTTTATCCTAAAGTCTAAACAAAAAACTTTTGAGTGCGAATACGAAAAGTTACATTCCGTATTGGAAGTCTATCGTAATGCGGTTATAGCATGGAGCGATGATCCGAACAACATTACGAAAAAAATCAACGCGATAAACTCGTTCCTAAAATCCAATACGACTTTCCCGCTCGTAGTTGGCCGCGAGCGAATTGTCGATAGTAAGGTTCACGCGTATTTCACAGCATATAGCCTGCTCCTTCAACTACAAAAACGCGACCTTGACGGATATAACAATTTTACCGCTGAAGAAGAAAGTTGTTGGCTTGAAGCATTCTTTGCGTTGGCTTTGAGGGAGAGCGTTTCAACGCTCTACAAATTGACAAGGACGAAACCGACCGTTATCCAAAAAACGTTGTTTGGAGCGGTGTCCGATGGACTGATTTGCCCGACTGATACGACACTTGTTTTGAATCTTTGGAAAGTGTTGGTAAATAGCGGAACCTTGCTGGGCGAAGAAGACGAAAATGATAAAAATGAAGCCCTCACCATAAGCCAGCTGCTCAGTCTCTACATCAAAGAAGACTTGACCATTGAATATCCCAGCACGGAAAGCGAATCTTCTGCTGGTGACAATTCTGAAAACGAAGAAAAGACAAAAGAACTTCCGCATTATGTTGCCGTAGGAAATTTTGATGAGGATGAAGCTTCTCTTTATAATAAATTGCTTGACGCCTACTATAGTGTGGGGGCCGATGTCGATGCATTCGTTGAATCATTGCAAGAAAACGCCTTGATTGAAGAAAACGTTTCAGAAAACGAAACAGGGTCGGATGACAACAATAACGACATTCAAATTGATTCGGACATAAATCTGCTAGTCCCACAAGAAATCGACTTTCCGCATTTGACGCAACAAGAAATTTCCAGGTTGAAAGCTGTTTTCGACATAAACGATTTCTTTGAAAAATTTGCTCCCGGAGTTGTTTGTACATATCGTTATGTGGCAAAAAAAGAGAACTTTGATTTTCGCAAACTTTCGGACTTGTTGCGCTTTGTTGAGGACGATTGGAAAGATTTAGTAGATAACATTGCGGAGGAGTATTACACTCTTTACTGTCATGAAAGCGAAGAAGATAATGATAATGCAGATGATGAAACTTCACCTTGTGCGTTGCCTGCTGAATTTCCGGGCAACAATGTAAATTTGAAGAAAATCATTTACGCACGAAAACTTTCGGAACAGATCATAGCGTACTTTCCACAGCAAGCTTTACTGTGGAATTTAACAAAACGCTTCGGAGATTCTAACTGGGGCAAAGTCTGCGAAGAATTAATGACAGCCAAGTGGGAAAATTTCTCCCTTTCTGACACGGACTTGGATGAATACATTGGAGAGAATGATTCTTTCTTTGATGTTGCGGGAGTAGAACTTGAAACTTCGGCAGAGGACCAAGAAAATAACGGGAATCAAGAATCCATAGAATCTGGCAACGGTCTTATTTCTTCCGAATCAATTGAGGAAGAAAAAGATAAAATAAGAAAACAAAACAAAGAAAAAATTCTACAGATACAGCGTCTCTACCATTTGACCGAAAGCGCAGAAGCGATTGCCTATTTGATTGAATCCGGTTTCAAATCCGCTTACCAGATTTCTACGATGAGCGAAAACGAGTTCATGGCTCGACACGGCAATGGCATCGGCAAAGCAGCTGAAGCGAAAAGGATTCATCGACTTGCCCAAAATTACATGGCAGAGGCTTCACTCAATATTCAAGCGTATGTCGCAAGTACTGTCGAAGAACTTATTGGTGAAGACCTTTCTGACGAAGTTGAAGGCGATGAATCTTTAATTTCGCAAAATGATCAGAACGGACAAGAAACTCGAAACGAAACTCTTCAAGTTCTTCCACGACCGCTTTCTAAAACTAGAGTGTTGGCAACTTCAAAATTTGCCGTCAATACAAATACAGCCAAGATTCGCGAAGCAACTCATGATACGATAAATTGGGTCGGATTATTCGGAAATATCAACTTCACGAGAGCAACACAGGGACAATCCATCCTCAGCGCCTCTGCATATTATATCGATTTGCTGAAGTTCTTGAAGAAAAGCTCTGCCTATCGCGTGTTTGTTGCCCGTCGTCCAGACTACCTTGACTTGCAATTGACCAAGGCAAATGCCGAAATCCCGATGCCGACGATTGATTTGGGAATCGAATTATTAGAAAGCCTTGTTGCGGGAGCATTGGACCCGTCAGAAAAAGCGAAACCTATCGCCAATAACAACCCCAATGATATTACCGCGGCAGAATTAAGGGCGGAGCCTCTTGAATTTATAAATGCACAGGGAGAGTCAATAGATGAAGCCGCCGCGGTATTGTTAGCAAACAGCATATATCCGTTCCAGTTGCCCGCCAATTTTAGTAGAGACAAGGCAAAAAAGATTCTTTCTAACCTGTCGCTGCATTTCTACGATATTGCCGAGGCGTTGGAATTGAACGGAAACGGCACGAATGCCTGTAGAGAATTGCGCCTTGACTTTAAGCAGCGTTGCCTTGTAGATTTATTGAGCGCTGACGCCGAAAAACAGGAAGCCCTCTCTCAATTCAATAGTCTCTACAGCTCTTGGGATTTGTGGGGACTGAAAGAACAGTCAAATAGCGTTCTGTCCCCTGACAAAAATTATACTTCTGCAGGGACCTACATTGGAATTTTGCGGCGTGTTGCGATATTCATGCAAAGAACGGGCTTTACTATCCAAGATTTGAATGAAATTTTAGCCAATGAAAACTTTAAGGATGTCTGCTGCAGGCCAAAAGATTCAAAGCTTTACCAGTTATCAAATATCAATGGTTATGAATTTGCCGGGAAAAAGATAACCACCGATGGTAAAGAAGTTGAAATTGCTGTTGATTGGGATTCCTTCTTTAGAAAGATGGCCGTGCTTGTGCATAGGAAGAATATTCTGGGCTGGTCTCTTTCCGATGTCCTTCTAACATTTGATTTGCCACTTGAAAAACTCGATGTGATTTGCGAATTGATTGGCCGTTACGCGATTTCTGTTCAAGACGCTATGGTCTTGGGTGGAGAACAAGAAGCTACGGCAGAATTTATCAATTCTGTTTATCAATTGCCAAATCTGTTGGTAAATATGACGAAGGCTCAAGACGGCTATCGCCGAGCGGTTCTCAAATTGCTGACTTTGGGATTGAAACTGTCAGAGGCGGATGCGATAAGCATCTATAACATGATAGATGTCGATGCGGATGCGTCTCTTTTAGAAGGTCTTTTTGAGTGCTACCGCTACAACCTTATCGCCAAGACATTTGGTATTTCCCTGTCTAACTTGGACAAGGTTTTAAAATATGGAGTGTGGGCGGACAATCATAGTTTAGCTTCCATACGCAAATTAGCTGATGAATGGCGCATTCTTTCGGGGACATCCATTGATGCGGAATTTTATCTAGACATGCTTGCGCCTGTTAGTAAAGAAGAAAAAGCAGCCGCAAATGATTTTGCTTTGAATTTGGCAGTATCCGGTTTGAGTGATAAACCTACGTTTGATTCACAGAATTATGGTCCTGATTTGACTTTTAAGACCTATGGGGATGCTCTTGATGCTTGGCAGGGAAATCTGCAACTCTTAATCTGGGCTGAATTTGGCATTGCTAAAGATTGCGGAGACAAACTTTTACCCACAGATTTAACTGAATGGGACGCATTCTATGACGATGCTAAAGAATATGACAGTAGGGTAAATCCGAAAGAACCTACTGGTTCTAAAAGAGAAAGCGATAAAACCTCAGCCGAAGACCTAGATGCATCCGATGAAATTGAATCAGATGAAACGCCTGCAGAAACCGTTCCCACTCTTTCTTCGGCATCCTATGTGTTGTATGCAAAACTTTTGAGAAAGGTCGCCGTCTATAATTTTACGCAAAATTATAAACAGGGAATTGATTTAACAGAAATAGACTTTCTATTCGACGCAGAAACTGGAGCAAGAAGATATGAAAAAATTCGACCACTGGTTGTCGCAAACTATGTGACGGATCGATTGCTTTCGGGCGATTTTGATATCCATAAACTAATAGAGGGTGATAATCTTGAGGATTTATTGGCGGTAGATTCAGAAATCATAGGTGATTTAAAAGAAGCCTCCTTCGAAGATCCTGCTGATTGCACATCGCTTGATGGCTGGTTAAAATTTACCTGTTACTACGAGTTATATGCAAAAACTCACCTGCTACCGGCAAACCTAAATGATTTGTTGAACGAAATAGACCTTGTTCCCACTTCAGATGATTATGAAGAAAGCTTCAAGGATGCTTTATCTGCTTACGCAGCATCGGTAAAAAATTTGGAAGATGCCGTAAAATCTCACTTCAAGGAATCCGAATGGCTCAAGTTTGCTCAGGAAATGAACGATGACCTGCGCAAGAGAAAGCGCGATGCGTTGGCTGCGTATGTATGCTGGGATTCCTGTTTTGTTCCAGAAGGTAAAACAAAATCGGACAGTCGCTATCCAAAACAATTTGTCGATGAAAGCGACATCTACGCCTATTATCTGATGGACGTGAAGATGGAACCCGACATGACCATCTCGCGCATTGTCCAGGCATCGGCATCCATCCAGCTTTTTGTCCAGCGAGCGGAACTCGGTTTGGAAGGCCAAAATGTCTTGACAGACGAACAGCGTAGCGAATGGGAATGGATGAAAAATTACCGCGTGTGGGAAGCCGCCCGCAAAGTATTCCTTTATCCTGAAAACTGGATTGCATCCGACCTGCGAGATGACAAGACGCCTTTCTTCGAAGAACTGGAAGAACGCATCCAGGAATTTTCCGATGACCATACTAGCCTTGAAAACTCCCTGTATGAATATCTTGAAAAAGTTCGAGAGGTTTCAAGCATCGAAATTATCGGCGCTACCAAGGAAGACGGCGGCGATGAGGGAGGAATCCTTTATACATTGCATATTGTTGGCCGCACGCAAGGGGAGCCCCATACCTATTACTACCGCAAATACAAGGCGAAAGCAATCCTTTCGGGCGAGTGGACGCCATGGAAACGGCTAGATGTGGAAATTCCGTCCGAAACGGTTGTTCCTGCGATTGTAAACCAGCGTCTCTATCTCTTATGGCCTCAAGTCACGATAGGGCAGCGTAATCTTGAGGCGGCCTCAGAGGGCGGCTTAGAAACAATCGAATACTATGTGCGAATCCAGATTTGCTGGACGAGTTACACGGGAACCAAGTGGACGGGAACCCGAATGACGCGCAACGCCTTAATCGATGCCTCGACAAACCCGCTTGATTTTGCCCTCGGCGACAATGAAAAAATTGACGACCGCTATAACTTGAAAACGATTTCCTCGATTGATCGGGTATCTGTTTCCATTGTCAAAACGACTTATCATTATCAGGAATATGAAGAAATCGTCGGAACGACCGAGATCATGGACGGCTCGACGAAAACGAACAAGGTGACCAAGCGAGTCTATGACAAAAGTCGGCAGTATTTCAAACGTGCAGCGATTGTGACTGTCTATGCCGATGGGCATGACGAACTCGAACTCTTTACGGCAGACTATCAACCGATTGACGATTATGCCCCGGAACGCACGAAACTAGTCCACGGTGTTTTTGTCGAAGATGAAAATTTCACTTGCGGAAACAAGGGGTTCAGTTATCCAGAAGATAACGCTGTCTTGAACTATGCGCCGGGACTTTTTCGCATTGTTGCGACAAACCTTTCCATGTTGAAATTGGACAAGGACGACAAGGCGGAAGATTTGCCGTTCTTCTATATGGACGGTCGCCGAACCTTCTTTGTGCAAGCAGTGCCGAAAGACGGCAAGGCGAACTCGAACCAGAAGAATTACAGGTTCGAATTGCTGTCGCATTCTCTAGTGGATGACTTCTACAAGCGTTATCGCGATGGAGGAACCAAATGGCTCTATACTCGCGAAACGCAGGCTTTGCCGATTTCGGACAGCTACTATTACTCCTACTCGTATTACAATTACTATTTCAGCGTCTATCTCGGCTACTATATGGCGGGTGACTGGCAGGCCTGGGATCTAGGGCAGACGATTTTCCGCTACAACTACTGGCCGAACAAGGCAAATGTCGATGGGCCGTATCCCGCTCCCATGGTGGATTTTGTATGGGGTGGTGCGAATGCCATGTACAACTGGGAGCTCTTCTTCTATGTCCCGATGCTCATCGCCGAAAAGATGATCGCGGAACAGAATTACGAAGAAGCGCTCCTATGGCTGCAACTGGTATTCGATCCTAAAGAAAAATACTCGTCATACGAAAGGACCAAGGACTTTATCCAGGATTTGCCCAAGGGGGCGCGCTATTGGAAATTCCTTCCGTTCTTTGCAAACAAGGATGCCGACAAATCCGTTCTTGAAATGTTGGGACTTCCGACGAAACAGGATAAACTCCCGGACCGTTCCGCGCTCTCATCGCTTGTGGATAAGTGGAAAAACGATCCGTTCAACCCGCACTTGATTGCCCGCTACCGCAACGTAGCTTACCAAAAGTATGTGGTAATGAAGTATTTGGACGCTCTTGTCGGCTGGGGCGACCAGGAGTTTTCGAAGGATACCACGGAATCCGTAAATTTGGCAATCCAATTCTACTTACTTGCAGCCGAACTGCTCGGTCCCAAAAGTCCGGAAGCTCCAGAACCGGAACCGACTTCGCCTTTGACGGTTCGACAATTACTTTCGAAAACCGATGATCTGGGCAACGCCTTTATCCAATACGAAAACTCGGCACTGATTGGTAAAGACAAAGCGAAGGTTCTAGAAATCCGCAAAATGGATGAACGAGCGAAGCGTACGGGAAATATCATCGAATCGATGTTCTATTTCGCTGTGCCGAGAAACGATACCTTGTTCTCCTATTGGGATACGGTTGCCGACAGGCTTTACAAGATTCACAACAGCCTTAACATTCAGGGTGTAAAGCGTACACTAGCTCTATTCGCCCCGCCTATCGACCCGGGAATGCTTGCGAAAGCCCGAGCGCTGGGCGTATCTGTCGATTCCATTTTAAATTCGACAAACGATGAACGTTCCATTTATCGTTTCCGTGTGATTGTCAAACTTGCTGTCGATATGGCGAAGGACGCTTGCCAGATGGGTCGTGATCTGTTCGCCATTTTGGAAAAGAAGGATACCGAACAGTTGCAAGAGTTCAAGGAGAAGTGCGACAAGGCGGTAGTTGCCGAAAGCAAAGCCGTGCACGAAATGGAAATCAAGTCTCTGGAAGCGGAAAAGGTCCGCCTTGAAGAAAAGAAGACCGCAAAACAGAACGCCGCCAAGAAAAAGAAGACGATGCATGTCGTTTCGGCGACCGAGAAAAAGTACCAGAAGCTGATGGAAAAGGTCGCAAAGATCCAGGAAACGGTCGAAAAAGTCCGCAGCATGGCGTCCGCGACATTCAAGATTCCCGATTTTAAATACGGCGCCGTTACCAACGCATTTGGCGGACCACGCTTCGACATTGAATCTCTAGGCGGCACAAAACTCGCCGAAAATCTGGTGAGTGCAGCGGAAAGCTATGCAGCGCGATTTGCGCAAAGGCAGCTCGATGCCGCCAAGGTAAAGCTGCAGGCGGAGCAGGAACGTCTCAAAAAGGAATGGGCTGTCGAAGATGAACTTGCCGACGCCGAAATCGTCGAAGTCGAAAAGCAGGAAGTCGTAAACGAAATCAAGACGCAGCAGGTTGATAAGAAACACAAGAGCATTGAAAATGAAATTCTACGCTCTGAACAGGTTTACGAAATTTTGAGCGAAAAATTCACGAATAGCGAACTGTATAGTTGGCTTGAAAAGGAACTGGGCAAGGTATTCCGAAACTATGTAGCCTTGTTGGTGGATGTAGCCAAGATGGCGGAAAGGGTTTACCATTTTGAAATAGAAGGTTCAACTTCCTATACACCGAAATTTATCGGCTATACATATTGGGATAATTTCCGTAAGGGACTGCTCGCTCCTGAAAGAATATTGCTAGACTTGAGAAGAATGGAAAAGGCTTATCTTGAAAATGATGTTCATGAAATAGAAATCACAAAACCCATTTCGTTGAAAAATTTGAAAGCCCCTAACAATGAAGAATGTGCCCTCGATATTCTATGTTCTTCAGGCGCATGTACCTTTAAAATCGGAATGGATCTATTTAATGCCGATTTTGAAGATTTCTTTTTCCATCGGATCAAAGATGTTCGGCTACAGATAAAGTTATCTGACGAAAAATGTCGCTTCATGAACGCAGAATTGTCATTGACAAAATGTTTTATCGATATAAAGAAAAATGCGGTCAAGGAAGACGATTTTGTTCAGGCCGGAGAACAGGGAACATTTGCAACCAGTCTCGCCAATAAAGAGCCTCGATTATTTGATTTTAGTTTCGATTCAAATAGTCGAAAGATTTTTGAAGGTGCCGGAGCCATTTCGGAATGGAATTTAAAAATAACCGGATTGGATAAAGTCAACGAGACTTATTCCATTGAAGATGTAATCATTTATCTAAGCTATTCAGCAAAAAAGTAGAGGTATCATATGAATGTTAAAACTTTAACAGCATATTTTTTCTTGGGATTTAGCTTTGCTTTTTCCCAATCAACCTACCTGACTTCCGTAGAACCCTCCAAAACGACTACTGAAGGAGTGGAGTATTACCAAATTTCAAAGTGCCAAGAACTGGCGTGGTTTCGCGACAAAGTAAATTCCGGATTTACGGATATCAATGCAGTTTTAACAAAAAATATAAACTGTTACACAAATTCCTCTCTCGACACAAACTATGCCGCTAGTTGGGAGCCGATTGCCTATGATAGTTCAAAGGCGTACAAAGGCGAATTTAACGGGAATGGCTACACGATTTCCAACATTTGTGTCAGACAATCAGAAACAAAAAACGGACTTTATGGACTTTTCGGTTATGTCAGTGGGATTGTAAAAAATCTAACAACAAAAAGTTTTTATTTCGATTTTTCTAAAAACATTTCAAAAGACAACTTCTTTGCCGGAGGAATTGCAGCAAAATCTCTGCCGGGAGCTAGATTCGAAAATGTAAATGCCTATGGATTCATACGCTCCAATTCTGTCGATATGTTTGACGACCCTTATATCGGAGATCACCTTGGAATAATTGTCGGCGTCTGTCGGGGAACTACGCTTAAAAACATCGCAATCGATTCCGTTTTTATAAAACCATATTCTTCTCAATACGGTTATCCTTCAATAACAGGACTTTTTTTAGACTCTTCCAAAATTAGAACCAGTAGAATAAGTACTACCGGTAACGGCGGATACTTCTTTTCGAGGGCGGATTCTTCCGGTTCTAAAATTATTAATTCATTTGCCTCATCAATTACAAGTACACTAGGAATTAATTTTGACTATTCGCAGAACTACGAGAAATACGGGAAAATCTATTATGAAAACTTTTGGCGACAAAATCAAAAAAAGGAAAGTAAAATCGAAGTAAACAATTCCTTACATCAAATTGGATATGGATATACCTTCGGTAGCTATCATCCACCGAAATTTATAGAAGGTGATAGTCTTGCTTTTGTTACATTATCCGAATGGGATAGTTTACCCATCTTTATTGAAGCAAAATCGTATTTGAATGACTGGGTTCGAAAGCAAGCTTCATCCGAAGGGAATAAGAAATGGCATTATACAAACAACAAGCCCATCTTTTCGGACGATGCAGAATTTGATAGAAAATTCTGGATAGATGATGGAAATTATGATGTTTCCTGGTATTCTAAATCAAAATCCACTTTTACCATTTCAAGTATTCAACAGTTGGCAGGATTAAGCGTTATAAGCAATGGTTTTCATGGATTCGAAGCCGATGATTTTTCGGGAAAAACGATTACTCTTGCAGCCGATTTAAAGAAGAAAGACGTTCAACTTTATATGTGGTGGCCAATTGGTGAAAATAGCAATCACCCTTTTGCGGGAACATTCCTCGGAAATAAAAAGAGTATCGAAGGATTAAATACCGATACGCTTGCCTATTTTAGTTCCCTGTTTGGCGTTTTAGAAGGGACCGTGAAATTTTTATACTTGACAGATATTGATTTTGGTGGTTCATGGGGTGCGGGCATTGCCATAAAGAACAAGGGCGTGATTGATAGTTGTATTGTAAACGGCACCATAAAAAACCGGATAGGCGCCACAGGAATAGCCTTGTTGAACGAAACACAAGCAACCATAAAAAATAGTTCCTTTGATGGAACCGTGGAAATACATACTCCGGATACATCGTTATCATGGAACTATTTTATAGAAACATATAACAAAACCGATCTTGTTGTATCGGGAATTGTCGGAAAAAATTACGGATTGATAGAAAACGTTTCAACAAATGGTTTTGTATTTACAAATGTTTCTGACGCTCGGCCAAATGATGGGAAAACAGCCGAACTTAAAACATATCAAGGCGGGATTGTCGCCAAAAATTTCAAAACAGGAATCGTAAAGAAATCTGTATCCAAAGCCGTCTTGAATGATTTGAAACGAATAGCAATAAGAAATTATTACAATGACACCTTATTTTCGGGAGGAATATGCGGTTATAATGCGGGAACTTTACATGAAGTATCCGCAGAGTCAGACTCGCTACTTTTTTTGGCGACATATGCGGGGGGCATTGTAGGGTATAATCAAGGAAACATTAATCGAGCCTACAACAATGTAGGTGTCATCAAAACAAATAGCCAATGCATTGGAGGAATTGCCGGGTATGCAGATTCCACCAGCGTAATTAAAAATTCCTACAACAAGGGACACATAAAAAAAAGTATAATAGGCGACATCAATCAAACCAAACTATGGGGTTCGGCATACGGCGGAATTGTTGCAAGAGGGCACTCAAAATCGCTTATACAAAATTCATTTAATATCGACGATTTTTCTGTGCCTGTTTATCAGGGAAAAAACGAAAATTATCTTGAATATGTTTCTTGTGCAGGGAATTCCTCAACATGTGATGGTTTAAACACAACCACTATAAAAGGGATTGGGTCAGGAATGATATACAATAGTTTTAATTTAGGCGTCTTTGCAGATAATAATGATTTTAACGCTCTAAGTACTTGGAGCTATCAGTACTATTATCGAATTGGAAGCTCATCTGCATTTAATTCCTATACAGTGTCCTTGCCAGAAGATTCAACTGTAGGCAAATACAATACAGATAGCTATACCGACTCCTATACGTTTAGTGCAGCAGCTGCAAAAGGATCGGAAGAAATGACTTTTTATGATTTGGATGCAAGCGATGAAGCCACAGGAACTTTGCTCAAAGCTCTAAACAGTTGGGTACAGTACCAAAACGAAAATTTTGGTGTAGAATTTGATTCGTGGAAACAAGGTGAAGAATATCCGGAATTTGATGTTGACTTAGATCTGCCCGCAATTTCATCCAGTAGTACCACACCGAGTAGTTCTAGTTCTTCCTCTGAAAACGGAAGCAGTTCCTCCTCAAAAGAACCGGATGCGATTTGGAAAACCGTACAGCCCTCGTTCTATCTTGCGGTGGAAGGCATGACCGTCACACTGTCCAACACAAAAAGTGGCGTAGTCCGCATCTTTGATGCGCTTGGTCACCTGGTCGCCTCTAGGCCGCTTGCCGGACCAACGACGAGCATCACGCTACAGGCTCCGGGAAATTACATCGTTCGCGTAAACGGAACGAGCCGGATGGCAACCTTAAAATAGGAGCAAGGCATCATGTCAAATCCGAAAAAAATTCTCTTTTGGCCTGATGTCTATAAAGAACAGGGCCACTGGCTCCCTACCCTCGCATGGGCAGATTGCCTGGATTCAATGAAAGATTCCAACGATGAAAAATTGTTTGACATTGAATACATGGGCATCGCCGATTGCGAGGAATTGATTCTTTCCTACAATAAAAAGAACGGGACGGATTTTAAATACAGCAACATTTTCTATGTTCCCGAAGAGACAAAGGAATCCATTTATCCTCCCGGCTACACAAATGAATGCCGGACAACACCGGGAAACAGGTGGAAAACGGACCATGTCTGGGCATTGGCCTATGCGGGCTTTGACAACAAGGACAACATCGTCAAAGCCGGCGCCCCTAAAAATTCCGTCATATACAGGAATGCGGTCGAATTTAGGGAAAGATGGAAGAAAATCAAGCCGAACTTGATGGTTTCCGGGTATTTCACCGCACTGGAAACGCTAATCATCTATTACCATCACAAATTCAAGTCCGATGTCTTTACAAGCAAGACGAAATTCGCCATTTCCACAACATACCTTCGGCATCCTAGCGAAAATCCCGCCTCACGCGCTTTACAGAATTTAATGGCGTTCACACCAGACGAACAAAGAAAGCTGATAAACATGGTGGCAAAGGATAAAAGTGACCCGGATGAATATATGGAGGATTACGGGATAACTCCCGAACAGTTTGTAGAACCGCTGAGGAGTTTCCCCGAATATATTCCATGTCCTAAAAAATTCGATTACGCCCACTATGCTCATGGAAATCTGGTCTCGTATGGGGAACCCTGCATCACCAAGGAACTGGAAGGAATCGAAGACGATTCCTCAGAGATTCAATGGGAAGAAATTCTGGGCAAGGACAAGATTATCTATGTGACAGCGGGTTCGCAAGTGCTCGATTACACAGAAAGCGCATTGTCCTTGTTTATGGCGATGATTAGTGCGATGCAATCTTCGGATATGAAAGACTATCATCTGATTCTATGCGTGGGATCGACGCTAATTCAAAATCACTGGGATGAATATGACAATGTAACCGTCTGCGGCTGGGCTCCACAAAGGCAGATTCTTCAAGCGATTTCCGAAAAAGAAGACAAGAACGGCTGCGCCATAATTCATGGCGGACTCGCCACGATCAAGGAATGTATCTATTACGAAGTCCCGTTCCTTGTACTGCCGCTAGGAAAAGACCAGATGGACAACGCCCTGAGACTGGAAGATTGCGGAATTAGGAACCGATTCCATATCGAGTACATAAAGCCCAAATGTTTGCGATATTTCATCAACCAGGTTCTGCAAGATTACACTTCTCTCCAAAACCTAAAAAAGCTGAGCCGCATCTTCCGAAACGAAGAAGCAAAACATCCTACAGCCAAGAAAATAGCCCGGTATGCGTTAGAAAAATAGGTCCGTAGGCAAGCAAAAATTCTAGATTTGGGCCACTATGCCATATAACTTGACGCAAGGCGGTATTTTCAAGAACATCGCCATTTTTTCCGTTCCTTTTTTCATCTCCTATTTTCTGCAAACGCTCTACGGTCTCGCCGACCTCTTTATCATCGGACAATTTGAAAGCGCCGAAGCGATTACTGCCGTCGCCGTCGGAAGCCAGGTGATGCATTTCCTGACGGTCATCATCGTCGGACTTGCGATGGGAACGACGGTCCTCGTCGGGCGCTCGGTCGGAGCGAAAAACTTTCGGAGCGTTTCGCGCATCACCGGGAATACGATTACCTTATTCGGAATCCTTTCCGTTTTTCTGACCGGCATTCTGCTATTCTTCTGCAAGGACATCGTCGGTTTGTTAAGGACACCTCCCGAAGCCATCGACGGAACCGTGCGCTACTTGCAGGTGTGCTTTGCCGGGATCCCCTTTATCGTCGCCTATAACGTCATCGCTTCCGTTTTCCGCGGAATGGGAGATTCCAGACATCCGATGTATTTCATCGCGGTCGCCTGTCTTTTCAACATCGCGCTGGATTACGCATTTATTGGAGGTCTTCGCCTCGGTGCAGAGGGAGCGGCTCTCGCCACGGTCATGGCGCAAACGCTGAGCGTTGTCATCTCTTTGGTCGCCGCGAAAAAATCCAGATTCGGCGTGCAGGTTTCCCTGCGGGATCTGCGTCCGAACAGGACCATCTTTCGCGGAATTCTGGGAATCGGAGCGCCTGTCGCGGCGCAAGATGGGTTCATCCAGGTTTCCTTTCTCTTCATCACGATGATTGCAAACAGCCGCGGTCTCGAAATCGCCGCCGCTGTCGGCATCGTCGAAAAGATCATCTGCTTTCTATTCCTCGTCCCCTCTTCGATGCTTTCGACGGTTTCGGCAATCGCCGCGCAAAACATCGGAGCGGGAGAATCGCTCCGGGCCAAGAGAACTCTGTGGGCAGGAATCGGTATCGCCGCAAGTTTCGGGGCTGTCTTTGCCCTGGCGTTCCAGCTGATTTCGGAACCGGTTCTAGAAATCTTTACGGACGAAGCCGCCGTAATCCGATACGGTACGGAATATTTGCGAACATACGTTCTCGACTGTCTCGTCGCCGCGGTTCATTTCAGCTTCAGCGGATATTTCTGCGCCCGCGGACTCTCCTTCGTTTCGTTTATCCACAATGCGCTTTCCATCATCATCTTCCGCGTTCCGGGAACATGGCTCGCCGCCAGGTATTTCCCCGAGACGCTCGCTCCGATGGGACTTGCAGCGCCTATCGGTTCGCTGTTTTCCGTTATCGTGTGCCTTGTCGTGTATCGGATTCTCGGCAAGCGGGAAAGGAAAGCTTTTCCCGGTTGAACCGGACGCAATCCGCATAGCGCGTTCCCGTTCCGCCGAAGATATCGAGCGAACTGCCGATGGTCAAATCGACGCGATCTTCGGAAATCTCGCTGCACCGCGCTAGATCCGAAACATTCTGAGCGCCTCCGGCATATGTGACGGGAATCGGGCTGTTCTTCGCGAGAAAGCGTATCAGCGATTCGTCCATTCCGCGCGAAAGCCCTTCTACGTCCGCCGCATGGATAAGAAATTCGTCGCAATAACCGGACAATGTATCCAGAAGCTTTTCCGAGACCTCGGAATCGGTTACCGTCTGCCAACGGTTCGTCGCCACGTTCCATCCGGACTGCGTTTTCCGGCAGCTCAAGTCCAGGACGAGCCTTCCTTTCCCGACCGTACGGGAAAGCTCCTTGACCCTCTCCAAGTCGAGATGCGCGCCGTCAAAGATCCAGCTCGTGACAATCACATGGCTCGCTCCCGCAGAAAGAAACTCCTGCGCATTCTCGGGCGAGATTCCCCCGCCGACCTGAAGACCGCCAGGGTAAGCGGAAAGAGCCTTCTTGGCCGCATCCGCGTTGCCCTTTCCGAGCATGATCACATGTCCCCCCTTCAGACCATCGCGCCTGTAGAGGCTCGCGTAATAGTCGGGAGACTTTTCGCTCGTAAAATGCGTCAAGGGCGTTTCGGCATCGGAAAGCGTTCCGCCGACAATCTGCTTGACCTTTCCTTGGTGGATGTCGATACAGGGACGAAAAAGAGTCATGCCGACATTATAGAAACTCTATTCGAATATCGCGACATAGGAGACCCCGTTTGCAGGGATTACAAGGCGCGGATTTGACGTAGAGCCATCCTCCCACGACACGAATTTCGCACCCGAAGCGGGAACGGCCAAAAGTTCCATCGCGTTGCCCCCAAAGAACTTGCCGGTAAAGCTGTTCGGAAGCGTTTTCCCTTCCAGGCTTACCGAGCCTTTCCCCTGAGCGACAATCGAAACCGAAACATCTTCGCCAAGCCCAAACTCCTCGACATATTCGTCATGGACAGTCCCATCGCGACTTGCCGCCCACGACTTGATGCACGAACCGGACTTGCTAAAGCCACCACCGCACGAATTCCGGTAATAGCGATTCGCCTGCTCGAACTTTTCAATGTCCCGCGTCATTTCGTCCGCATCGATCGTCCCGGCCATCGCATCGACCGTCTTTTCGACATTTGCCGCGTTCAGGTAGTTTTCGAGCATCATCGCCGAACGGTTGATGAACAGCCGCCGGAAATCGGGATTCTGGATCAGTTTCACATACAGGGTATGGAAGCACTCTCCCGATGTACTGGAAAAGCATTTTCCCGAATAGGAGCCGCCGTTTCGGATCCAGTCAAACATGTTCGTGCTTTGATCAAATCCCGAGGTTGCCCACGTCCAATCGTATCCGTGGTCCAAGTCATAAATCATGAATTTCCATGTCTGTTCCGGACTTTTCCATGCGCGGACGTTGTTGTTTGGCCAGTCCCCGTTGTGCGAGTAAATTTCAGCCGCCATGTAATCCGCAAAATTTCCGACATCCATCTGCGCCTTGATCTGTCCATAGGCCGAATTGTTTTCCCCGGAGAGATCGCTCTGCGCCACAAACGCAAGAAGATTTTTGTAATCGTCCGTCGTCCCGTTGCTCGCCGTGACCGTGCGGTTGATATGCTTGACAAAATTCACCGAAGAGGCGTCATAGCCGTAATTCGTTTCGACAAAATTCTTGTTGAAACGTTCCCGCATATCGTGAATGCCCCAGTAATTTCCGTTATAGAACACGACGACCTGCCTGCTTCTCTGGTAATCCACGCCACTGCCTTCGAGAATCGCGCCACCCATTGCATCCTCGATATAATCGCTGACAAAACGGTTTCCGTTGTTTCGCAGGTTAAAGGCCTTGTACTTGCTGTTCGTCGCCTTGCGGATTTCGAACAGGGGATAGTCGAGCCATCCGGAATTGTATTCTTCTCCCATCTTGATCGCTACGGATTTTTTCTTTTCCAGGCGACTGTAGTTTCCCATCAGCGAGATTCCCGCATCCGCTTCCCAGGCCTTTTCCGAACTTTCGCTTCCTTCCGCAAAATATTCCACATGGATCGGGAGCTCGACATCGGCAAAAAGCCCCGTCTTGTTCGGATCCGCGGCACTTGGAGAAGAGGCAAGAGTCTGTACGTAATGCTTTCTGAAAAAGACTGAATCCACGCTGATGGCGACAACGGGCATTTTCACCGTTTCGTCGATAAAGTAGGTGTTCGTCACCACCTTGTTCGTGATAAGCCCGTCTTGAAAGGCGGCGCAGCGCACAGCCGTATTCGATTTCAAGACCTTGACTTCGCGCATTTCTTCCGTCGAATCGCTTGGCGCGGAACCGTCGAACGTGCAGCGGACAACGGCACCGCTTTCCGCGGACGGAGGCGTCAGCACGACGGAATCCCTGTAAAAGCCACCGCTGCTTTCAAATACGGGCACCGAGACGAAACCTTCGAATCCGCGGCTTTTCGCATTGTCTTCTTCCGGAGTAGGCGAGGCGAAATATTTCCATCCATCCGAAGTCTTTCCCCAGCTTATGCCCCCATCGAGAGCCGGATACGAAACCGAATCGAGAACTCCGCAATTTTCACCGACCAGAAAGAGGCTCCCTCCGGAATCCTTCAGTTTCCAGCTCGTATGGGAACGGAAATGCAGGGAATCGGAATCGTTGCCCGCAAGAGGAGTGGGCAAGTCTCGCTTGGAAGCGAATACGATGCGAAAACCGTTTGCCGGGATCGTATCGTCGCCAAAGACCCATTTTCTCGGACTCGACGTATTCTTGACCAGAGCGAGACCGCGAAGGGATACGGGTTCCGCAGACGAATTGTAAAGTTCCACCCAGCCGGGATCGTTGCCCAAGTCATCCAGCCAATCGATATTTCCGGGAAGGATTTCGTTGATGAGGATTGTGGAATTTCCCTGCCAGAATGCATCGCAACGCACTTCCTCGCTTGAACTGCTGGCATCTTTTCCCGTTCCCGAACTCGACGATCCCGAAAAGATCGGCGAACTCGAAGATACCCCATTCGTCCAGTCGGAGTCCGAAGAAAGCGGATTTTCTTCGGCACGGGACGGATCGTCCGAGCAGGCGGTCAAAATTCCAAAAGCGGTCGCAAAAATAGCGGATCGAATCGTTTTCATTGAATCTCCAAAGCGAACCACAACAATCCCGCTTTAAATTTATACGAAACATTCCTGTCCATCATTAAAAAATGCGTTAAATTTTGCTTTACAACGATTTTCCCTTGACAATTCCGCGACAATAGGCTAAATTTGGTCTATCAAATGGCTCTGTAGCTCAGTTGGTAGAGCAGAGGACTGAAAATCCTCGTGTCACTGGTTCAATTCCTGTCGGAGCCACTCCAAAAACCCTGGAAGCTTCTAGGGTTTTTGTTTTGGAGGAATAGGCTAATTGGTAAGTCAGCGGTCTTGAAAACCGCCGCCGCAAGGCTTGGGGGTTCGAGTCCCTCTTCCTCCGCTACACGTTCCATTCCGTCGAGGAGTCCGCGGCAAAGTCGATTCTTGCCGTCGCGCTTTCTTCGAGAAGCAGCGTACAGATCTTGGCGCGCCCCGCCAGATTTTCCTTTTCCAAAGCATATAGGCAGGCGCTTGTCGTCGCTCCCGTCGTAAACACGTCATCGACAATGACTGGCGTATAGCCATCGGGCCAGGAGACCCGCTTTTTCCATCCAAACGCTCCCGCGACATTGTTCGCCCGTCCCGTTTTGGAAAGCGTCGTCTGCGAAACGCGAAACGTTTTCCGAAAAAGCGATCGGAAAACGATACCGCCCGTCTTTCCGGCAAGGGAACAGGCGAGCTTTTCCGCCTGGTTATAGCCTCTTTCCCGCATTCGGGCCGCATGGAGCGGAACCGGGACAAAGGCTGGCTTTGCGCCCCAACTCCGAATGATTTCAAGCGTTTCCGCTTCACGCAACGCGCTTGCTACCAGATAACCGGCAAGCCCCGGCATGTTTCCGTATTTTAGGCCATGGACAAGCGCCTTTGTCAATGGCGTCATCGCATACAGGCAAAGAACGTCCGGATTCGGCTGCCTAGGACTTTTCGCGAGACTGCGCAGCTCGTCCCGACAGTCCGGACAAAGCCACGGGTCAAGCGGGACTCCGGCGCGATGACAGGCAAGACATCCGTTTCCAAAGAAAAAACTTGAAATTCCGTTTCGCAAAGACATGGAAACCTCCCTTTTCAGTGTTCCAAAAGAGATAACGCTCCAAATTTACAGAAAGGGAATTTCTGCTTGAAAATTACCGATATGCAAGTTCAATCATAGTTGCTTTCGAGCTGGCTTCCCTGGTAGCGCATATTGACCAGAAGCCCGACAAGCATCATGCATGTCAAGAGGAACGATCCGCCATACGAAAGGAACGGAAGCGGAAGCCCGGTTACGGGCATCATGCCGAGCGTCATCGAAATATTCACCGTCATGTGGAAGAGAAAAATCGTACAGGCTCCCGATACGACATGATTTACGAAAGGATCGAGATGCAAGCGGCAAATCGAAATGGCCCGCCAGAGAAACAGGAAGTACAGGCCAAGCAACGTGACGCATCCGACAAAGCCGAACTGCTCGCCCAGGACGCTGAAAATAAAATCCGTATGTTCCTCCGGCAAGAACGCCAGATTGGTCTGCGTCCCTTCCCCGAAACCCTTCCCGAAAAGTCCTCCGCTGCCAATCGCCACTTCGGACTGTATGACCTGGTAGCCCGCACCCTTCGGATCGCGCATCGGATCGACAAAAGTCATCACGCGATTTCTCTGGTGATCTTCGAGAGAATTCCAGGCCATCATGCTCGCATAGCCGCAGACAATGTTCAGGGAAAGGATGACGATGATAAATTTCTTCGGCAACTTTCGAAACAGAAGCACCAGAAACACGACGCAGAGGAGAAGTCCCCAAAGCACTTGGGAATACGGAATATGCGGATAGGAGAGAATCACCGAGGCGACAGGGCTAAGAAGCAGAAAGAGATCGGAAAGCGTCAGCCCCGCCCAGTAAAGTCCAACGATTGTCACCGCGGTAAACACGAGCGCCGTACTCAAATCGGGCTGTTTGAGAACCAGCACGAAGGGAACGAAAAAGATGATGGAGGGAACGATGAAGGTCTTCGCCTGCAAGATGTTTACCCGATGCGTCGATAGCCATTTCGACATCGCAAGCAGAAAGGCTATCTTCGCAAATTCGGATGGCTGGATCTTGATGACGCCCAGGTCAATCCAGCGACCAGCCCCCTTTGCCGCATCGCCACCGCCAAACGCGATAAACACGAGAAGAAGGACGACGACAAAATACAAGGGGTACGCGAAGCGCTGCAAATAGTCGATACGCACCAGGGCAATCAGCAAGGCGAGCAGGCTTCCGCCGAAAAAATACACGATCTGGCGAGCCCAGCAAGCCGTGTACCAGACCGCGGTCGAATTCGCCGTCGCCGAATAGACCAAGAGAATTCCAATCGAAGTCAGGACAAGGACCAGCGCAAGAAAGAGCCAGTCAATCTTCATCTTGTTGTTCAGAAAACGCCCGGATCCTCTCACTTTTCCGCCTCCGACAAGTTTCCTTTCGATGCGAAATAGGCTTCCATCACCTTCCGACAAATCGGAGCCGACTTGGAGCCGCCACCGCCTGCCGCTTCCTGGACAACGGCCACGGCGATTTCAGGATCGTAAAGCGGAGCGACCGCCACAAACCAGGCGTGGGTCTTTTCTCCCTTTTTCCATTCCGCCGACCCGGACTTCCCGCCGACGCGAATGCCCGGAATCGCCGCTCGACGTCCCGTTCCTCCCGAATGATTCACTACGGAATCGAGCCCCGCAAGAAGAGTCTCGTGGGTCATTTCGCTCATCTTGCCGTCAAAGATCTTCTCGGGGATGTAGCGTCCGACCACATTGCCGTCAAAATCCCGCAGCTCCTTCATCAGGTGAGGTCGAAAGACTCCCTTACCCGTCGCCATCGCCCCGACGAGAACGGCTTCCTGGAGAGGCGTCACAAGCTGTCCCTGCCCAATCGCGAGGTTCAATATCAGCCCGCGCGCCCATCGCCAACCGTTCCGCTTGTTTCGAGCGTTGAACGAAGCGGAATCCGGAAGCCAGCCACCCTTTTCACCGGGAATGTCTATCCCAAGCGAATGCCCGAGTCCAAACCGTCCTCCGAATTCGTTGATACGCTCCATGCCGAGCATCAGCCCAAGCTGGTAAAAATACACGTCGCACGAAAGGCGCAGCGCATTCACCAGATCCAGGTTCCCATGCACGCCCCAGCATTTCTGGTAACGGGCCCCAAACGTAAAGCCTCCCGTGCAAGACTTCGGAAAATGCGTAACGCCCCGGACCAGTCCGTTTTCAAGCCCCGCGCCCGCAGTGACAAGCTTGAAGGGCGAAGCCGGCGGATATACCCCTGAAATCGCCCGGTTCATCAGGGGACGCGTCGAATCCAGCGCGACCTTGGCCCACCCCTTATTGCGTTCCCGACGCTTGAGCGAAAAGATATTCGGATCGAGGCGCGGCGAAGAAACCATCGCAAGAATTTCCCCGTTCCGCGGATCAAGGGCGACTACCGCCCCTCGAATCGAATCGGGCAAGGCATCCTCGGCCGCCTTCTGGACATCCAAATCGATTGTCGTAATCATCCCGTAGCCAGGAACCGCGGAAACATGCTGCATTCCCTCGATATGCCCGACTTCGCGCCCATAGGCATCGACTTCGACAAACTTTACCCCGTCTTCGCCCCGAAACTCTTCGTCATACTGTTTTTCAAGCCCTTTCTGCCCGATACGGTCTCCTGGCGAATACTTGGAAAACTCGGGCCTTTCCAACTGTTCGTCCGAAATTTCGCCGGTATATCCGAGCAAGTGCGCGGCAAGCGTGCCATAGGGATAGGAACGCCTCGATTCCACGACGGTCGTCACGCCGGGAAATTCCGCCGAACGTTCCTCGACAATCGAAACCTGTTCCACCGAAGCGTCTTCCAGAATCCGGAGCGTCCCGTGAGAGCGCCACCCGCTCCGCCGAAACATCGTATCGACCACTGCCGAATCGAAAATGGCCTCGCCATGGAAATCTTTTAAAAGGATCAGGCGGCGGAAAAGGGAATCCTTTGCCTCGGCAGACATTTTCCGGATTTCCGCAGGCAACACGACTATCTGGTAAGACGGCCTGTTTCCCACCAGGAGCCTTCCGTTCCTGTCATAGATCAATCCGCGTTCCGCCTTCAAGACGACGCGGCGCAAGCGGTTCTCGTCCGAGCTCTGCAAGTTCTGTTCGTATCTGACGGATTGCAGATAGAACAATCGGATCGACAGGCAAAAGAATATCAGTCCGACAGTCGCCATGAAGACAAGCGACTTGACATTGCGAACCGAAAGATCGTTCTGGACTTGCTTAAGGGACATGTCGCCGCTTGCGTTCGAAACGATTCAACAGATAAAAAAGAAAAAAGCCGAAGATCATCGTATAGACGCATTCCGGAATAGTCGTCGTCAAAAGAAAGGTTCCCACGTTTTCCAAGGAAATCTCGACAAGCGCGTAATAGACAAGATCGTTCAGGAGAAACGCCAACCCGAGCAATGCGACTTTCGAAGCCAGGTTCAGCCGGAGAAACTTTTCTTCCAGCTGTCCCACGCCAAAGCCGACACAGGTAAACGCAATCGTCTGCGCCCCCAGCCATTCCACCGGAGAATAGACATCCTCGGAAAATCCGGCAAAGAATCCCCACAGCATTCCCGAAACGGGACCACGGGAAATCGCGAGGACCACAACGAAAATCAAGACGAAATCCGGTTCCACGCCGCAAAAGGAAATCCACGACGCAAGAGTCGTCTGCAAGACCATGACAAGGACAAAGAGCAGAAGATGTTTAATGAACTTCAGCATTGCCAAGCATCTCCTGTGTTATCCAGTCCGGTTCCTTCTGCATGATGAAAACTTCTTCGAGCCTCATGAATTTCTGGAACGGATCGATTTCGAGATCGGTCACCACTTCGACATCGCCCTTGCGAAGAGACCGCACGACTCCGACGCCGATTCCCTTCGGATAGATTCCCCCTAGCCCCGACGTGACAATCGTATCGCCTTCGCGCACTCCGGTGTAGGAAGGCACCATCGCCTGCAGATAGTTCATGGAGCCTCCATTCAGGAAGCCGACAACCCGCGTCCTCTGGACCATGACGGAAACATGCAACGCCGGATCGGGCAAGAGCTGCACCTTCGCATGGGTTTTCGAAACCGCGGAAATCCGACCGACCAGTCCACGCGTCGTAAAGACCGGCATGTTCAAATCGATACCGTGCTCCGTCCCTCGGTTTACCACGAAAGTAGTCAGGAATCTTCCGGGATTTTTTCCTATGACGCGAGCCGTCACGATGGAATATTTCCACACATTGTCGAAATGGACAAGCTCCCGCAAGCGACTAGTCTCTTCAAGTCCTTCCCGCAAATTGTCCCGCTCCATTTTCAGCAAGGCGTTTTCCCGCTTCAGGCTGTCATTTTCATAGGATATGGAATGAACAAGGTTTACCGAAGAAGCGACCACCTGTGCCGGATAATAGACCGAAGAAAGCGCCCCGGCGACAAACGACTCCTTTTCACCCTTTTCCAAATGGCGAATGCCGAAACCTAATCCCAAGAGCAGAAGAAAGAGTACAAGCCCATGCCCTTTGGAAAGAAAGCCGCCCAAAAAACGGAAGAGCTTCATTTCTATCGAGAATGCCTTACACGGTGGAAGAAATAAGCACAGGACGATACTTGTCGAGATCTTCGAGAATGCGGGCGGCACCCTTGCATACGCAGAGAAGCGGATCGTCTATCACGTTTACGGAGAGTCCCGTTTCCTTGCGAATGCGGGCATCGAGTCCGCGGAGCTTCGAACCGCCTCCCGACATGATGATTCCCCGATCGAGAATGTCCGCGCCGAGTGCCGGCGGAGTCAGAGCGAGGGCCTGCTTCACCGCATCGACAATCGACGTCACCGGCTCGTTCAGCGCTTCGCGAATCTCCTGGCTCGTAATCGTCATCGTACGCGGAAGTCCGGCCATGACGTCGCCGCCCTTGACTTCCATCGTCAATTCCTCTTCCAGGGAGAAGGCGGAACCGATTTGCATCTTGATGCGTTCCGCGGAACTTTCATCGACTACCAGGTTATATGTCTTGCGCAGATAGTTCACGATCGCTTCGTCCATCTCGTCACCGCCGACGCGAACGGACGCGTTGCAGACGATACCGCTCAAGGCGATGACAGCGATATCCGAGGTTCCGCCACCGATATCGACGATCATGTTCCCCACCGGACCATCGACCGGTATGCCCATGCCGATCGCCGCGGCCATCGGTTCATGCACAAGATGCACTTCCTTCGCACCGGCCATTCGCGCAGCATCCGTCACCGCGCGCTTTTCCACTTCCGTAATTCCCGAAGGAACGCCGATTACGATTCTAGGCTTCACCAGAAAGAGCGGATACTTCTGGACCCGCTTGATAAACGTCGATAGCAGGATTTCCACCAGCTGGAAATCGGCGATGACGCCATCCTTCATCGGACGGATCGCCGCGTTTGCCCCCGGCGTGCGTCCCAGCATCTTTTTCGCTTCGTTGCCTATCGCAATGACCCGATCGTTTTTGCGATCCATCGCAACGACCGTCGGCTCGTTGATGACAATCCCTTGCCCAGCAACATGGACCAGGGTATTTGCCGTTCCAAGATCAACACCTATATCGCAAGAGAATAGTCCGAACAAAATGAAATTCCTTTCTTGATTTTGTTAAAAATATAGCATAAAAGCAGGCAAGGCCTTTACTCCTTGTCCGCATCCTCTCCAAAATGCCACCTTTTCAAATAGCGGTCCCAGTGCAAGTATGTATTGTCATAGCGGTACTTCCGCTCCTCGTACATCTTGATATCCCGATAGATGAAAAACTCCACGTTCGCATAGGCGGAATACATCTTGGAATGTTCCTTGTCAAAGAACCGCAAGTCCCGAATCTTGTAATAGGGCGAATCCAAAAGCGCGCTTCGATCGCCGCTAGCCTTGATCGTCTGGGCGACCATGAACTTCAAGTCGTCCTGCAGATAGGCAGACAGTTTTTCTTCGATGTTTGCCCGAGGTTCCGAGCAACCGAGAAAAAGGAGGGAAGGCAATAGGGCAACAAGCAAGCGCAACATGTTTTAAATATAAAAAAGCGCCGTTTCAAGAGAACAGCGCCAAGAAGGATTCTAGAACGAATAAGTCGCATCGACGCGCGAGAACCAGCGACCCTCACCCTGGAAGAGATTCCGAAACAGCAGATCTTCCGCAATCGTCACGTCGATTTTCAGCTTTTCCTCGATATTGATGCCGAAGCCCCAGCCGATATGGTCATCAATCGTCCCGTTTCCGACGGGATTTGTCGAGAAGAACGTCCCATTGTCCGAGCAGATGCCGTTCTTTCCCGCATTATGCGAATTCTGGTCGCATTCCGTATAGAGAATCGCCTTCTGTCCGCCAACGCGAATGACAAACCAGTCCCACCAAATATTGCGTTCGATGCCGAAGCTGATGACGCCTCCGATGTCTTTTCGCTCGTCCCAAAAGGAACCATCGCTCTGCGAATCGTAGGTTGACTCCCCGGTCTTGTAGTCGAAAGTCCAGTCGCGAGCCTTTTCGCGATTCCAGACAAAGTCGCCGCCAAGCCAGAAAAATCCCCTGTCAAGCCCGACATTGATGCCCAGACCGACCTGCGCTCGCGTATCCTTGATTCCCGGAGCCTTGATAAAGTGCGCCTTCATCGCAGGGACCAGTTCCCCGTCGATCGCGTCCAGAGTAAAGAACGCGCGCGAAGAAACGAGATACGAAAAATCCCCGTCATCGAAGAAATTCTTGTGGTCCGGACCATACTGCACCCGGGCAAGGCCTCCGGAAAGCTCGTAGTCGATTGTACTCGAGAGCTGCAAGTTGATACCGGCATCGGCGCGAATCACCGAAGCGTAGGAATTCGCATCGACCTGGTAGGAACCGCTTTCCGTTTCGTATCCGCCGTCCTGGTGAGCGATATAGACATGCAGGCCCAAAGCGTTTCCGTTCGGAAGCGTCCCGCCCAGAAAGCCGTCAAAATTCGTCACGGTCTTTGGCAAGGAGTGAACCTGGTCCTTGTCATCGACATAATATGTCGGAAGGAAGCGGAAAAGTTCAGAATCTTCGCGCCCGAAGAGTCCGCCGATCGAGATGCGGGGATCCGGAGACTCCTCGTTGCCCAGACTGAGCGAAAAGATACCGCCAAACGTCGGATGCTGCGGGTCCCTGTTCGTCCCGGTTTCCACATCGTCCAGATAGGCGCCAAAGCCTCCGATCAGGTAATTCGGGTAAAGGTTGATGTTGGCGGGGTTATCGAAAATGCTTACGTCATCCATGATGTAGGTCGTATTCTTGCCCATCGATTCCACACGGGCAAAGGTGGCAAAAGCCGATCCGACGCCCAAAAGACCGAAAGTCAGCCCTAACGCGGCAGCTGTTCTCTTTTTCATCAATCAACTCCTATTTTATGCTAAAACTAATTCATCCATTCCTTTTTCGCAAGAAAAAAAATAAAAAGAGCCGAAAACTCCGTTTTCGGCTCTTTTTTCGCCAAGACAGAAACTATTCCGAGAATGTGAACGGAATCGTAACCGTCGTATTGCCCGACTTGATCTTGCTGAATGTCCAGTGCTTCACTGCATTCTTTACCGCATTGTCGAACTCGCCGAAACCGGTGGTCGAAGAAGCGATTGAAATGCTGATGATGTCACCACCCGGCGCAATGGTAAAGCGGAGCGTTACCTTGCCGGCAAACCCGGGCTGTTTCTTCAGGTACTTGTTATAGATGTGACGAAGACCCGGCGTACGCTGACGGACGACCTTCATAATGTCCGCTGCGCTGCGAGAGCCTCCACCGGCACCCATATCGATATCGCGAGCAGACGGAGTCTTGATCGTTCCCTTGGCACGAGTGGCAATTCCACCGCCGCCGCCACCGAGAAGACCGCTGAGACCGTCGCCGATACCACCGGAACCGCCTTCGCCATAGCCTTCGTTAAAGCCGCCGTCCGTCTTGCCGCGACGACCACCGAGAACGGTCTTGCCCGTCGTCTGGAGACCGGCAACGTCCTTCAGCACCTTATTGATATCCTTGGAGAACTTCTGGTCCTTCATCAGATCGTAAGCTGCATAGTTGGACTTTGTCGTCTGGGCGGTCAGGAGCTTGAGAACGCCGCGAGTCTGGGGAGCGTTAGGCTGCCCCTTTCCACGGGGCTTTCCGCCACCACCGGCTTTCTTGCGAGGCTTTTTCGGCTCTTCCTTTTTCTTTTCTTCCTTCTTCTCTTCCTTCTTCTCTTCGATCTTCATCGTTGTCGTCAGTTCTTCTGCAGCGGTTTCTTCAAAGATGACTTCGTCAACCACGGCTTCGTACATGGACGCCCAAAGAGAAAAACAGACCGCAACGAGAACAGAGATCACCGCAACGCCGACAAAACGCTTGTCGGATTCCGGCATCAAGGATTCTACAAAAGGATCCAGCTTCTTTTTCGTAGCCATTTATTCCTCCCCGTTGTTTTTCATCGACACGGCAAAAGCGATGTTCGTGTAGCCCGAGAAGCCACAGGTTGCCATCACTTTATACATGACGTCATAAGGGATGTTCTTGTCTATCTGGATGATGATGTTGCCAGCTTCATCCGCCGGAAGTCCCGCTTTCAAGGCATGTTCGCGTTCTGTTTCGCGACGCACCTTCAGCACGGAATCGACACGGGCGATAAGCAAGTCTTCTTGCTGCCTTACTTCTTCGGTCGGAACTATTTTCTGATTGTCCACCACGACGTATCCGGCATCGACCACCACGGAAAGCGAAACCTCCTTGGGTTGCACTTTAGAAGTGGAGACCGGCAGGACCAGGTTTTCCGCCTGGGTAACCAGCTGACCTTCCGCATCGAGGTTCTTGATAAGGAACACCAGAATGATGGTCATCATGTCCATCATCGAAGTCAGGGAGAACGGAACGTCCTCTCCGTACTTGCGCATTTTTCTAGCCATATTCCTAACCTCCCAGCTTGGCAAGATTGACCTTGACGAAACCTGCGGATTTTGCGCGGTCCATCAAGGCGATAATCTTGTCGAATTGAACGTCGTCGTTCGCCACGATGATGATGTTGTCCACATCCTCAAGGTCGATAAACGCCGTGTGAATCTGAATCAGCTGTTTCGCGATTTCGTCGTAGGCGGAAAGCGGATAGACGATGAGCTTCGCCGCATCTTCCGGCTTGAGCTTGCGCGCGGAATTCGGTGTAAGCGTAGCCACGCCAACGCCAGCGCCCGGTTTCTTGAGAGCGGCCGGCGGAGTAAGTCCGCCATCGCCTTCGCCAGCGAGAGCGAGGAACGCGTTATTGCCATCGACCAGAATGCTGTCCGGCTGGTTTTCTTCCTGAGACGTGTAGATGCCCCAGAACAAGCGACCCGGATCTTCTTCCGAAGTCTTCTCGATCATGGAGAGATCGATTCTTTCGATCTGGTACATGTAGCTTTCCTTGTCCATCTCGCGTCCGTCCTTGCACTTCGGTGCAGAGCCGGCCTTGATAACGGACTTCACCTCGTCGGCAGCATACTTGACAAGCTGCCCGTCGGACTTGCAGCGGAACACCCAAAATTCCTTGAAATAGACATTGGGCTGGAAACCGCCGCGCGCACCGATAACGAGATATTCGTCTGTAATGGCCAAGGAAAGATTCAACGCTTGCTCGTCCGGAGGCGGAGGAGTCTGGTCATCCATTTGCATCATACTGCGCTCGGGCAGATTGACTTCAACGATGGCCAACTTCTGGAACGACGTCATGGAGAGCAGCATCGGAATCAAAATTGTAAACAGGCCCATCGCCGGAAGCAAATCCGGTTCTTCGAGCTTTGCTGATGGTTTGATTTCTTTTGCCATTTTATCTCCTATCTAAATTGCCTTTTTTCGGTAACAATTACGACAGGGCGTTGATAATCTTGAGGCCTTTTTCTTCCATTTCCTGAATCAGGCGTTCGCTGTTCATGTTCAGGATACCGACGATGACGAGCAGAGGAACCGCGCAGAGAAGTCCGAGGAGCGTCGTTCCCATAGCGATAGCGATACCGTCAGCCAGAGCCTTCGGACGTTCTGCGGCAGGCTTGTTGGCCACGGCGTCGAACGTGAAGATCAGACCGTAAATCGTACCCATCAGTCCAAGAAGAGTGGAGATGGAAGCCATCACGGAAATAATCGAAACATAACGGGTAAGACGCGGAGCTTCGGTAAGGAAAACGGCGTCCGACGCATTCTGCATGGCATCGCGGCCCGCATCGTGATTGCTGACGATGGCGGCGACAACCTTCGCGATCGGGAGCTTCGAAGCGTTTGCGAGGCTCAGCGCCTGGTCATACTGCTTCGCGCTGATGAGCTGTCCAAACTTCTGCAGGAACTTGGCACGGCCCTTGCCGCTCTTGACGATGATGGTGACGATACGTTCAATCGAAAAGCCTAAGCCAATCAGACCGACCGCAAGAATGATCCACATGAACTGCCAACCATCAGCGGACGGGTTGAACGATTCGAGTATTTTAGACATTAGGGTACTCCTTTTTTTACAAGTGATGAGATGTTTGTTTCCTGTATCCGCATATTTATTTTTTTTTTTGCCTTTTGGAACGGGTATCGGCTGTAAAATTTTCATTACTCCATAAAAAAAAGGAAAATCCCCGTTTTTTTTTGCAGGGATCTTCCTTTTTGTAAAAATAGAATTACGCAAGAACCGTCGTTACGGGGCAGGCGAAGGATTTACCGCCGGAGGAGCCAGGCGAGCCTGGAGTTCGGCAAGTTCAGCCCGGAGCTTTTCGTTTTCGCTCTGGGCATCCTTCAGGATTTCCTGGTAGGTAGCGAGCTGTTCCTGCTTGGTCATGACCTTGGATTCGCGAACCTGGTCAAGACGAGCCTTCGTCTTGAAGTAGCTCGGATCCTTGAAGAGCTTCGTCGCGTCGAACTTGGTAATCTTGATCTGAAGCGCTTCGTTCTGCTCGTCGAGATCGCGCAAGGCCTCGTAAAGCTTCTGCGTCCACTGGTTGTCGATTCCATAATGCTCGGAAGCGCGGATACCCGTTGCGCAACGCGGAACAGCCGCTTCGCGTGCCGCCTGGGAACGCGATTCGAGCTCTTCGCGATAGGCCTGCAGATCTTCGCCGGCAGCCATCGCGGCATCTTCCTTTGTCATTCCTTCGTATTCTACATACTGGGTCACGATTTCCACGCTATCGGGAAGCGGAGACTTCGCGAAGGCGTCACCCACTTCAACAAACACGGCGCATCCCTGGTAGTACATTTCGATGTAGCCTTCTTCGGCGGCAATCACGTCGGCATTGTAGAAACCCTGGTCGCGCGCAAGATCGATGTTCTTCTGGAAAATCGGCTGGGCCTGGTCATAGTAGCCCGGAAGCTGCTGCACGATCCCGATGCGCTCGGCAAAGCGTTCTTCGTCCGTCTTGCCGTTAAGATCCTGTTCCCGAATCTTTGCCGCCATCGTGACGAACAGGAAGCCGATCTTGTTTGTAGCGCGGAAAGTCCATTGTTCCGAAGCGTATGTCGCCGACTTCGAATAGTGCCCCACGGCGACCTTCAGAATTTCCGTGAGCTTCTTGACCGAAGCCGCCTTTGCCTTTTCGTTTCCGGAAACCGCTATCGGCTCCATCTTGGCAAATTCCATTTCGCCGAGATAGAACGCAGCCTCGGCGGGAACTCCCGGATCCGCATTCTTGATCTGCAGACCATACTTGTCATAGGCGTCGATCGTCTTCTTGTAATAATCGGCAGCGTTCTTGTCATCCTTGAGCTCGCGATAGGCGCGCGCCGTTCCAATGTAGGCGGCGATGAGCTTTTCCTTGTCTGCCGTATAGTTCTTGGCGAACGTGATATAGGCATCCGCAGCTTCGGACCAGCGCTTTGCGTTCTGGTAGGCGACCGGAATGCTGAACGCCGCGTCGAGAGCGTAGGAACTCTTCGGATAGTCGCGAACAAGATCCTTCGAGCAGCGGATGGCCTCTTCGGGAAGCTGCGCTTCGTCATAAGTCAGGCACGCGCTATAGAGCATACCCGGCGTCTTTTCATGATTCGGATACTTCTTGTAGGCAAGTTCGTAGGTCTGGGCAGCCAATTTCTTGTTGGGAATCGAATCGTATGTCGATGCGGCAAAGCCGATCGCGGCATACGCCATGGAATCCTTTTCGAAATTGTTCGTGATGAACAGGAATGTCTGGGCGGCCTGTTCCGGCTTGCCCGCCTTCTTGTAGTTCATCGCGGCGCGCAAGATGCCGCGGATCGTTAACGGAGACTGTCCATAGCTCTGCGGAAGCATCATGAATGTCTGGGCGGCCTTTTCATAGCTGTTGGCCTTTTCATAGGCATTGCCGGCTTCAAAGACAGCCTTGTCCGCAAACGATTCCATCGGATAGAGCTTCACCAAGTTCAGGTAGGCGAGAGCGCCCTGTTCAAACTGTCCGTTTTTCACCGACTTGTCCGCTTTCTGGAAGAGCACCGCGGCAATCGATGTCCGAATGACCTTTGCCATCGAATCGTTGCGAGTTTCCTTGACTTCGGCATATTGCTTGTACAGCCATTCGAATTCCTTCTGGGACTCGTCAAGCTGTTCCGATTCGAGCAAGGACTGGGCAAGCATACGGCTGATGAGCAAGATATACTGGTTCTTGGGATAGTTGGTCTTCAGATTGCGGAAATCGACAACGGCTTCCTTGTACTGCTTTGCCTGGTAACGAACAATCGCCGCATTGTAGGCAAGTTCCACCGCTTCCTTTTGTTTCGCGAACTTGGCCATATACTTGTCAACCTGCGCAAAGTAGGCCTTGGTTTCGGGAAGGCTGTATGCCTTGACCGGATCGTCGCCCGCCTTGCTCTGCTGGGCAGCAGTGCGAGCCTTGTCCATCATGATGACCGCATTGTAGCCTGCATCTTCCTTCTTGTAGGGAGCGGCAGATCCTAGAGCCCTACGGCCATAGCGGTTCGTATCGGCATCGACAATCTTGTTGAACATTTCCGCCGCTTTCGCGAACTGGTTCATCTCCTGATAGACAAGCGCCAGATTCGCATAGACCTTGTATTCGTCCCAAGTCGGCTCGTTCTTATACTGCTTCAAGAAATCGTTGTATCCCTGGATTGCAATCTGGTAACGCTTTTTGGCGCCTTCCGTATCACCTTCCTTCATGAGCTTTGCGGCCTGGGAATGATCATACTGGGGAATGTCCAGCATCGCGGCGCGAATCGCCTTTTCCGCGTTTTCGACAGAAGCCGGGTACTGCTTGTTCTTCTTGAACCACGAAGAATTCTTGCTGTAACGCTTCACCACCAGCTTGCGCTGTTCCTGAGCCTCGTCAAACTTCTGCTGGATGATGAGAATTTCAACCATCGCGACATCGGCGAGAGGCGCATCCACATAATCCGGATTGATGTCTAGCAAGTACTTGAAGGACTGCACCGCTTCCTCGTTACGGTCGTGATCCTTGTTCTTCATACCGATACGGTAATAGAGGGAATCCTTGAACTTGACCTTTTTGTCCTTGAGGAACTTAGCCGCGACGCGAACGCCGTCATCGATATCGGAGAAGGCGGCAGCCATGAAGTCCATCGCTTCCAATCGCAAGTCGCTCGGATATTTGCCCTTGTCGGAACCATCGATATAGGCGAAATAGGTCTTGGCCGCCGTTTCGTACTCTGCGATATTGTAATAGGATTCCGCCAAGTGATACATTGCGAGAGCGGCTTCCTTGCCAGTCAGGTTTTCAAATCCGGTCACACGCTTGTACGCATCGATAGCGTCGCGGAACTTGCGGTTCATAAAGTGATATTCCGCGATTCGGAGCCAAGTCTTTGGCACAAGCCCGTTGTCCGGGAATTCCTTTACGAGGCGCATTCTCAGCTTGTAGGCCTTTTCCTCTTCGCCGCTCGCTTCATATACAAACGAAGCCTGGTACATCACGTTCGGAGTTCTTGCCTCTTTCGGATACTTGTCGATATATTCGAGGAAATACCCGAGAGACTTCGAATGATCGACTTTCGGTCCCGCTCCGAGATCCTTGCACTTTGCCGGTTCGTTGTCGCGGTCTTCGCACCAGGCGATATCCGATTCATACTGGGCCATCGCATCGACCTGGTGCTTTTCTTCCAGGCGATACTGGTAGTTTCCGAGCTGCTGGAGCGCACTGGCGCAACGAGAGCTCTGCTTTCCCTTGCAACGATCCACCTGGGTACGCCACTGCTTGATGGCGGACTGCATTTCGCTTTCGTCCATGCCGCCCGAACGGCAAGCCTGTTGCGCCTGGGTTTTCAAGAGGTTATAGGAGCTAGCGCACTGTTTATAGTCGCGAGATCCTTTCTGCATCGTCTTGCACTTGGCAAGCATCGTTTTCGCTTCGTTCGTTTTGTCCTTGCAAGGATCCGCATAAGAAACTCCGGCAATGGTGCAGAGCGATAAAGCGATTATAAATAGTTTTTTCATTTGAATTTTCTACCTACCACTTTTAAAACAAGGACAGACCCGGTTATCCAGGTCTATCCCCCATTGTTAAATTACTCCAAATCTTCCAGGTTATCCAGTTCCTGAAGCTCTTGAGAGTTCGCGCCCGAGCTCGAACCGCCACCGCTTTCCGCCTTCTTCGTCTTGACGGTAGCGAGCGTAAAGCCGGCATCGTCAAGAACGCGCTTGCGGTTGGATTCAAAGCGGTCGCTTTGCTGGGAACGCTGCATGAACTTTGCGTAATCGTCGATCGCGGCGTTCGCCTTGTCAAAGTCCGGACGCAGCTGATCGCGCTTCATTTCGACACGCGGTGTCGGCAACTGACGGGAAAGGTCGAGAGCCTTGGCCTGGACACTGTCGAAGTGAGCTTCGTTGTCCTCATAGGCCTTGCGAGCGCTATCGCGAGCCGCCATGGAAACAACAGGCTGTTCGGTAAGCTTTTCCGCATGGGTCAAGGAACGCTCCGCATTTCCATAGTCTTTCTTCATGTAGTAGCAATACCCTTCGACGAGATAGGCTTCCGAAAGCAGGAAGGAATCCGGCATGTTCTTGATAATCCACTGGGCATACTTGATCGCTTCGTCCGGCTTGTTCACCTTCAGGAAGGACCATCCCAGGGCAAGCATCGCTTCGTCATAGACCGGAGAACCGGGCTTGACCTGTCCATAAAGGCCTGCCGCTTCCGGAATGTTCGGAGTCTCGCCAGAGAAGTAGATGTGACCCAGCTTGACCTTTGCCGCATCCTGGAGATCCATTTCGGACTGGTTGGACGCCGGCTGGTCGATGATGTCGCGGAAGCAGTTTTCCGCTTCGTCCCACTTGCCCATGCGGCTATTGGCAATGCCCATCGTATAGCGCGCATAGAAATAGTTGGCGTTGCCCGGAAGAATCGCCGAGAGCAGATCGATGGATTCCTGATAGAGACCCTGTTCGAACTTGATCTGGCCCGCAATATAGTCCGCATCCGCCTTCACGTCGCTTTCGCTATAATGCTGCACGATATACTGGTACTTGACCATCGCATCGTTATACTTGCCTTCCTTGTAGTCGATATTCATCAGCTGGAAGTGATATTTTGCGCGTTGATCGCTCTGCGGATAACGCTTGATGGCGTCTTCATAGACGGACTTGGCCGCCTTGTGCATCCGCATGTTTTCGAAGGACTTTCCTTTGTAGAACGCCGCCTGGTCAACCAAGTGGAATGCCGGATACTTGGTCTGGACCTTGCCAAACGCATAGGCCGCTTCCAGGAACTGGCGGTTCAGGTAAAGGCGCATCGCCGCGCGATAATCGTTTTCCGGTTCGATTTTCAAGCGACGGTAGCGATCTTCGCCGATATTTTCTTCACGCGTATTGCCGAAACGGGACGTGAGCTTCACCGCCCAGATAAATCCGCGGTTCTTCTTTTCGACAATATCGTCATGGGACATTTCCAGGTCGAGAGCCAGATAGCGGAAGAACGTCACGTCCTTGACATTCACCGTCGCGCCCAGCACCGGGTAGCCTTCCTTCGTGAAGCGAAGACGAACGCCTAGGTGAGAACTCAGGTAGTAGGTCAAGGTGAAGCTCGTTTCCAGATTCATTCCGTCACCGCCTTCATCGCTATCATGGATAACGTCGATGATGGAAAGTTCCGCTTTCGCTTCGAGCAACCGGTTGAATCCGCGATAGAAAAGCGAGAAGTTCAGGTTGCTGGGAACCTTGTAGGATTCGCTCGCTCCCATGAACACGAAATGGTACGAGGTATTTTCTTCCTCGGTGCTTATCGCCGGGGCGATCGCGTTCTGGAACGCTACGCCGACGGTCAAGCTTCCGAATCGGGAATTGGAAATCGGGTTCCATGCGATACCGATGTCCGCGCCCATCGTAAACTGCTTGTTCATGTCAAACTGGTTTATCTGGAGAATCGAAAGATCGACGCCCAAGGCCAGGCAGTGCATTAGACGGTAGGCATAGCCGATCATGTAGGCATTTTCGGTGTAGGAATAGCCCCCATCGATACTCGCTCCGTTTTCAAAGAACGAAATGCCCAACGTGTGGTTGTAGCCAAACGGAATCGTCAACGAACCGTATTCCTGGGAGGCTTCGCCACTGATCGTGCTGAAATAGCCGATAGAAAGTTCGATTTGATCCGTTTCCGCGATTCCTGCCGGGTTCACATACATGGCCGTATTGTTGCTGCCGAATTCTCCGAACCAATCGTTCTGCTGGTACTTGTGCGGGGAATACGTGGGAGAAGCTAACGCTGCACTCGTGCAGATAAGCCCTACAGCCGTTGTCTTGATGAAGCTAAAGCGTGTCATCACCTAACCTTCTCCTTACTTGATATCCGTGCGGATAAATTCAATGCGGCGGTTCTGGGCGCGACCTTCCGGCGTCTTGTTGGAAGCCTTCGGCTGCGTATCGCCAGCACCACGAGTTACCATACGATTGTCGGCAATTCCATTTTCGACAAGGAAGGCCTTGACGGAAGCGGCGCGGTCCGCAGAGAGCTGCTTGTTCTTGGCCGAGTTGCCGACGTTGTCCGTGTGACCGACAATTTCAAAAGTCGTTTCCGGGAAGGCTTCCATGATATCGACAACCTTGCGCAAGGAAACTTCGGAATCCTTGGTAATCGTCGCCTTTCCGGATTCGAAATTCACGCCTTCGAGAACAAAGACCTTCTTGGGAGGAACGGGGACTTCGTCCGGGCAGCCGTCTTCGTCCTTATAGCCGTTCAATGTCTCGGGATTGTCCGGGCAAGCGTCTGCACCCTTGCAAGTGTGCGCATACTTGTCGAGAAGTCCGCTGGCCTCGACCCACGGATCGCAGATGCCGTCACGATCGTTGTCCGGATCCGGGCAACCGTCATCGTCCTGGAATCCATCGACATCTTCCGCGTCTTCCGGGCAGTTGTCGATGCCCGTGCAAATGGCGGCATACTTTTCGGAAAGACCTTCTTCGGAGACCCACGGATCGCAGAGACCGTCACCGTCCGTGTCCGGATTGCGCGTTTCCGCCACTTCCTCTTCCTTTTCGGTAACCACGTCATGCGCCAAAAGACCGATATCGAGCTTTCCCTTGCCGCGCTTGAGCATCGGGGACTTGGAATTGCAGAAGAAGTTCGGCTTGGAGAGAGACGGACTGATGAATTTCGGATCCAGGGAGACGTTCGTGCGGTTCACCTTGATGAAGCGGTTGAACGGGTAGTAGTTCTTGTAGATGTTGTTATACTCGATCTTTGTCTGTCCCGCGGCAGGGTCGGCAAAGACTCCGTAGTAATGGTTTTCCATGAAGATGTTGTTGCGCGCGACGATATTCGACGGACCTTTCAGGGCGAGTCCCGAATAACCGTTGCGGAGAACCACGTTCTGTTCGACATAGGCGTCAAGCGACTTTGCGCCCCAGGCGAGAATGCCGGACCAGCGGTTCCCGTACACCACGTTGTTGCGGAGGTTCGGCAAGGAGATGAAAGCGGCAATGCCCGTCGCCTTGTTGTCCATCACGTAGCAGTGGTGGATATAGGGGGCGGCGTTTTCGCAGAGGATGCCTTCGATACCGTTCCGAATGGTGAAGTGGGACATTTCCGCACCGGACGTTCCCATGACGGTCGGTCCGCGGCGTCCGCCGTCGATAATCGTCGTCAAGGGGTCTTCGCCCTTTAGGACTACGCCCATGACAAGCGTGATGTTTTCATTGTAGGTTCCACGCTTGACGAAAATGGTATCGCCAGCGTCTGCGTTGCCCAGAGCGTCCGCGATCTTTTCGTAATCGCCCGGCACGTTAATAGCCTTTGCCGAAGCATATCCTGAAAAGAGCATAGCCCCGGCAAGAACTACGAATACTTTCTTTAGGGTCATACTGCTAGAGTTCTCCAATCATGAAACATAAATTCACCATAGTCCATTCGGATCAGCGACAAGGGAACATCCCTGTGCAACAAATCACATTGTGGAATATACCTTCAAAAATAGCTTTAGTCAAACCCTTTTCATGATAAATCTTTGCAAAAAAGCATTTTTTCATGGTATTTCCCATTGTTCCGTCGCCTGTTCTAGGACAAGTCTCCTTCTTCTTGATTTTTTTTCGGCTCGGAATCCTTCTTGGCGCCTTGGATGGAGACCCGAAGTTCCTGGCAGGAACGTTTGATATCCTGTAGGACCTTGCGAGCGCGAGTTCCTGCCGATTTGTTGCCTTTCTCGAACTTTTCGTACTCGCGCTTGAAAGCTTCGAGTTCCTGTTCCAGTTGCTGAACCAAGTCCATAAAGACTCCCTTGAAAATGATACTTTGGGAAAATAAATAAAGTTTTGGCCAAAATATCGCCATTCCGTAAAAATATTTTTTACAATCGACGTTTTTTGTTTCGAGAGAACCGTTTGTTTTTGTTTTTTTACAAAGAAGCGTGCCGCGCCAGGATTTCGAGAGCCTTTTGGCCGGAAATCCCTATTTCGCGGGTAAAGTCGGAAACGAAGAGACGGATATGCCGCTCGATGACGGAATCGTCCGCGATTTGCGCCTTTTCCCGGATGAAATCCGAGACGAGATTCTTTCGCGAACGCGCCTTGTCCAGGCTTTTTCGGATTTCACGCTCGACGGCGACGATCGCCTCGTCGCCCAGAGATTTCCTGGCAACGGCGCATCCCAGGGGAATCGGCGAACTTGTCCGGGATTCCCAGAATGCGCCCAGATCGGTCAAAAGTCCCAGGCTGTCCTCTGGCCAGGTAAAGCGCTTTTCGTGGATGACAACGCCCTGGCGGTTTCGGTTCGAGCACAGGGCGGAATAGACTTCGTCGAAAAACGCGTAGGAGACTTTCGGCCTGGAAATACCGTACATTTCCGAAGCCCAGAACCGAAAAAGAAGCGCGGCGGTCGTATTCTTTCCGGGCAAGAGCGTTTCTTCGTCGGGACAAAAGGATTCTCCGTCCCGAGACGCAAGCAGGAGAGGCCCACAGCCAAAGCCCATGGCGCCGCCGCAGGAAAGCAAGCGGTAATCGTCCCGGATAAAAGGCAAGACGCCACAGCTCACCTTGGCGACATCCAAGACTCCCCGCAAAACCATTTCGTTTAGCGTCTGGACATCGGCAAACGTGACGCGCCACTCGAAGGGAGAGCCTTCCTGCCCAAAGATCAGGGATTCATAGATATAGGTGTCGTTCGGACACGTGGAAATTCCAAGGCGGAGAGGAATCACGCGGAGCCTTCCAGAATCATCGGTTCGAGAATGTTCTTGGCAAGCCCGCGGAGCGAATGTCGCAGGTTCCATTTCGATTCGTCCAGGTCGCCCGTGAAATTGCTGATCGTGCGAATTTCAAAGACCTCGACATGCATCGCGTTCGCAATGGCAAAGGCGGAAGCGCCTTCCATCGCCTCGATTTTTGCTCCGAAAAACCTTGCGCGACATTCCAGAATCCGGGAACTTGCCGTCAGCGTATTGACGGACGCGCAACGAACGCCCGGAAGCGCTGCGATTTGCAAAGGCGCCGTTCGAGAAGGCGAAGCCCGCAAGAGGTTCGGTCGGCGAAAATACGGTTTGAACGTGTCCAAATGGAGATAGCCTTCGTCACCCACGCACTCTTCATCGACACGGACCGTGTCCGCAAGGCCAAGGCCGCTCCCGGGAAGCGCACCGGCAATGCCGACGACAATTACGCGAAAATACGCTCGCCGCAGCAAGAGCGCCGCCAAGTGTCCACCAAAATTCACAAGCCCGATACCCAGACAAGCCGCATCGAAGCGCGAATTCAGTTCCAGCGGACGCTCCACCGTCTTGCCAAACGGCTCTTTCGGATAGAGACCCCTCCACTCCATCGGCGACGGAATCGCTAATAGCGTCTTGGCACTCTTCATATCAATCCGCAATTTTTTCGACCAGGGGAAGAATGTCCGACTCCAGGGCGGAAACACGCCCCAAGTCAATGTTCCACGGGCGATCGACTTCGCAGCGAGCCGCCGAGACCGCTGCCGCTTTCGCCAGACGATCCGAAATGGGAAGTCCCAGAAAATCCGCGGCAAGCCAGCCCGCAAGGAAAGCATCGCCCGCGCCGATGTCGTTTACCAGCTTGACTGTCGGCGGCTTGACGCTGAGCCCCATGAACTTTCCTTCTTGCACGTAAAACACATGGATAGGCGCATCCTCGTCGGTTACGACCAGATTTCTAATCGGCAAGCGTTCGAGAAGCGTCGAAGCGGTCATTTTCCAGAACTGGGGACTGGACGTTATCTGCGGAATGCCGAAGCGCTGCAAGAGCTTGCAGTATTCGGACAGATTGATCTTGAGGAGTTCCACGCCGGATTCGAGCCACGCGTCAAAGCCTTCGATCGCATCGATAAAGAGGCGCTTTCCTGTCAGATCCAGCCTGGAAAGATTTTCTAGCTGGAAACCGAGAGGGAGCGAGCCGCAGAGAACGACATTTGTCACGTCACTCCAGATTTCTCCTATCGTCTGCAAGAAGTCCCTGTTCTCGGATTCCGTGATTTTCGGCGACGGTTCGATGAGCTCCGTGGTATCGCCCTTGCTCACGATTGTCGTGCTGATTCGCGTCGATGCCCCGATCCAGATGGGAATCTGGCGTATGCCTGCCGCGGCGACTTCGTCGCAAATCGAAACGCTGCGGTCGCCGCCCAAAAAGTGCGAAAGGATGAAGTCCCCGCCGAGGACCCGAAGAACGCGTGCGCAGTTGATGCCCTTGCCCGACGCGAATTCCTCGACCCGGGAAAGGCGATTGACCTCTCCGGGTTTAAATTCATCGACAAGGAAGAGACGCTGCCACGTCGGGTTGAGACCCAGGATCAGGGTGTCACCGGTCATTAGAAGTTCACCTTGAAGAAGTTCCGCTTGCCGACCTGGACGAGAAGCTTGTCCGCGCCCTGGAGACTGCATCCTAGCATCGGATCGGAAATCTTTTCGCCGGAAATTCTTACGCCACCGTTCTGGACCATCCGGCGGGCTTCGCCCTTGGTCTTGAAAGCGCCGATTTCGACCAGCAGATCCAGGATTTTATGTTCTCCCGGAGCGACGGAACATTCCTTCGCGTCGGACGGGATAGCGTTACCGCTGTGGATTTCCCTTTCCTTGAGCGCGGCGGCTTCGGCAGCATCCTTTCCGTAATACTGCGAAACGATATCCTTCGCGAGGATGTCCTTCGCGACGTTCGGGTTGAGCGTTCCCGCCTGGATTTCCGCCACCATCTTCCGAATTTCCGAAAGGGGGACGTCGGTCAGAAGTTCAAACCAGTTCTCGACGATCGAATCCGCCAGGTTGTAAATCTTGTGATACATCACGTCGGCAGGTTCGCTCACGCCGACATAGTTTCCGAGGCTCTTGCTCATCTTGGCCTTGCCGTCCGTTCCGAGGAGAATCGGCATGAACATCCCGATCTGGAGCGGCATCCTTTCGTACATCTGGAGGTCGCGTCCGCGGCAAACGTTGAACTTCTGGTCCGTTCCGCCGAGTTCCACGTCGCTCTTGATCGCGACGGAATCATAGCCTTGCATCATCGGATACATGAACTCGTGCAGGCTGATGGGACTGTTCGACGCATAGCGGTTGTGGAAATCTTCGCGTTCAAGCATCTGCGCCACGGTAAACTGCCCCATGAGTTCCGTGACTTTCGAAAACGGGAGCTTGCCGAACCATTCGCCGTTGTAATGGATCTCGACTCGGTCTTCGCGGACGACGCGGAAAAACTGCTGTTGGTATTCCTTTGCGTTTTCAAGAACCTTTTCGTGAGAAAGGCGAGGGCGCGCCTTGTTCCGTCCGGACGGGTCGCCGATTTGCGCCGTATAGTCGCCGACGATCAGGACGACGGTATGTCCGAGGTCCTGGAACTGGCGAAGCTTGCGCATGACGACGGTATGCCCGAGATGCACGTCCGGAGCCGTCGGATCGACACCCAGCTTGACCCGCAGAGGGATTCCCGAATCGTAAGACTTCTTGAGCTTCTGTTCGAGTTCGTCGGCAGGGATTATCTCCGAAACACCGCGGAGCAGGATGTCCATCTGTTCTTTCACTGGAGGAAATTGCATCGTTAAAAGAATCCTTTGAAATAATTTTCCCCTCAATGTAGCAAATTAAATTCTCGATGGACTTTTTTCGGGTATTCCCGACTTTCCGCCTGTCAAAAAAGCAAGAAATTGACGATTCCACCGACAAAAAGCGAAAACAGGACAATAAACGCAATGTAGATGGCGAAATTTCGAAATCCCAGAACCGTTTTCAGCGCCCCGAGATTCGTGATTTTCGTCGCGGGACCGGTGAGCATGAATGCCGCAGCCGAGCCATGGCTCATCCCGTTCGAAAGCCATTCCAGAAGCAGCGGAATCGTTCCGCCGCCGCACACGTAAAGCGGGACTCCCGCACCGGCAGCGAGAAGAATTCCAAAGCCTTCGTTTTCCCCAAAAAGCTTTCCAATCGCTTCGCCGGGAACATAGCGCTGAAAAACAGCGGACAAGGAAATTCCGAGCAAGAACCAAGGACCGGTCGCCCGAACGTTACGCCAGATATTTTTGAAAAAGCGCAAAGCGATATTCGGGTCGGTATCGTGACTTTTCGGTTCGCCGAATCCCGAGAAATTGAAGAAATGCCGGTCGGAATTTTTTTTGCGGAAAAACGTTCGGACAAGAAGCCCGGCGAAGATTCCGCAGAGAAAGCAGGAAACAATCCGCGTCCACAAAAGTCCCGTTCCAAGTGCCGCGCTGTAGGCGATGAGCTGCGGATTCAACAGGACGCTCGACATCATGAATGCGGCGAGAAAATCTTCCTTGACGCCTTTTTTTGCAAAGGCCGCGCAGATAGGAATCGTTCCATACATGCAGAGCGGCGAGGCGATTCCGAGAGCGCTCGCCGCGATAATCGATATGATGCCGGGAACCTTGCCAGCGATCCGTTCCGCCCAAAGATGAATCGAATTCTTGAAGAATACCGAGACGCACGATCCGAGAACGATTCCGAAAACCCAGAACCAGAATATTTCCCGAATCTGCAGGTCAAGGTAAAACCAAAGATAGACGGCTTCGCGATGGATAGTTTCTAGCATTTATTTTTCCACCTCCACATTCACACTGCCGGAAAGATCCTTTATGTTTTCCGCACCGCTGACAGCGTTCCCAAGGATAAAAAGTCCGGGATATTCATTGAATTTTCCGTAGAACAGAACGACGTTTCCCCACGGCGAAAAATACGCCAGCGTCCCGGAATCGCCTGAACCTTCAAGTCCGTTTTTTAGCGGAAGCTTTTCTTGAGGGTAAAAGATTTTTTCATTTGTGCTGTAGTTTTCAATCTGGACTTTAAGCGGAAGCTGGCTGTAAAGCGCCACGCTCTGCTCGCTGCCATTCAGTTCGTAAATTATTTTAGTTTTTCCGTCCGAAACACTGATTTTCATAGTTCCTCCATACGCGGAAGTTTCTGCAAAGGCGCACGAACCTGCCATCAAGGCAACACTGAATACAAACGAAAGCAAAAGTTTCTTCATAAGTTGCGCCTTCAATTTTTATTCTTATCGGCTATTTAATCTCCACAAGCCTGTACTTTCTCGAGCCTTTGCCTAGCCCTATCTTTTCCGCATGTTCCAGCGTGTGACGTCCCATGCGGCTCTCGACGCGTTCCACGAGCTTTTCGGAGTCCTTGGCGGTGAAGACCAGATCGATGCTTGCCTGATCAATCGCAAGCGGGTCGGTCGAAGCCAAAATCCCGATGTCATGCATATCGGGTTCCTCGGGGTTCCCGTTGCAGTCGCAATCGACGCTCAGACGGTTCAGGACGTTCACGAAAGCGATACCCTTTTCGTTTCCCATATAATCGCAGACGCCTTTCGCCGCTTCCGCCATCGATTCCAGGAATTTCAACTGGTTTTCATCGCCTTGCGTGAGTTCAAACCAGCTGCTTCTAAAGTTCCCGGCATCGGCGCGACCCGCTGTATGTATCAAGGCCTTGCCCGATTTCTTGGCGGATTCCCCGCTGCCAAATCCAATCGAAAGGTTCTTGATCGCTCCGCCGAAGCCTCCCATCGCATGGCCCTTGAAATGGCTCAGCACCAGGTAAGAGTCATAATTCTTGAAGTGGCTTCCGACGTAATCGAACTTCAGATTCTTTCCGCCCTTTACCGGAATCTTCATGTAATCTTCCTCGTCGAGCAAGTCGAACGGGGCGATGTCCAAAAAGCCGTGATCCTTGACGACCTGCCTGTGCATCGCGCTCGAAGCTCGACTTCCCCCATACGCCGTGTTGCATTCCACGATGGTCGCGCCGAGTTCATCCTTCACCAGGTTCTTGACGAGGGAAGGGCGAAGGTAGTTGGATGCGGGAGGCTCTCCCGTACTTATCTTCACACCGACCTTTCCATGTGGTTTCCAGCCCATCGCCCGATAGACCTTGACCAAGCCTTCCGGAGAAATGTCTCGCGTGAAATAGACGACAGGAACGTTCTTGTCTTCTGTTTCGTAAGTTTTGTAGCCCTTGACTTCCGCTGTAGCGAGCGATGCGGAAAGAAGCAACGCTGGAACGAAAGCAAGCCTTGTTAATTTGTGCGCAGTCCGCATAGAATTTTCACATGTTTTCGTATTTGTATTCATAAAGGTTCTCCCTTGGTTTTCAGTTTTTTCGAAATGACGTAAAATGCGCTCCCTGCGCAGACGACGATCACGCCGAGAAAGAAATCTTCCGAACTCAGGTCCAGAAATCTTTCCCCGTTCATCACTGCGGCAAAGCCATCAACGCTCCACATCAGGCTTGCGCCCAGAAACATGAGAAACGTCGTCTTCGCGCTTTTCGAATTCATCTTTCGCCTGGACTGGGAAACAAAAAGTTTCAGATAAGCAAGAGTCGCAAGAACGGAAAGAATCAGGCACATAGGCGCTCCGCATTTTTTTGCCGTTGCCGGATTTTTTTCTTCAAAGCGCCCGCTCCGAGCCAAAGCGTCCACACAGCAGTCGTCAAAACGGCCATTCCGACGCCACTTGTCGCCATTTCCTTGAGCATTACCGCAGTCTCCGCAGAAGATTCCATCGCGCTCAGGAAAGGCGGAACGACCGTCAGCTCTCCATGGTAAAAATGTTCTACGGCAAGCAAGAAGCTCCCGCCATAGAGCATCTTTTCCAAAACGGAAACTTTTTCCTTTATCTTCTGGACCGTTTCGCTTGCCTCCTTGCCGGAACGCAAAGCGATTCGCTTCACCGCCGAAACAGCGATTCCTTCTGCGAGTGGAACTAACAAACAAGCCATATTGGACCTCCGTGATTGAATTATGGTTGATTTTCGGTTAGAAACTTTTCGACGATGTCGGCAGTCTTTCGATAGACGGCATCGAACGGCAAGGCTCTTTCCTGGCTCACCGCTTTCACGCTTTCATATTCGGGATAGATCTTTCGAACTTCTCCTACGCGAACAACCTTGGCACGAACAATTCCCCATTCCGTCGGAACGGAAACTTCTGTCCGCGGCAAGACGACGCGTTCCTTTTCCGAAATACGGATTCCTATCGCCGTCGTATGTAGAAAGACGAGACTTTCCAGTGCCTTTACATTTTCCGCCTTGCAGAGAACCGTGAGCATGTTCGCCGGACGATTCTTCTTCATAAAGCACGGTGTAAATGTCACATCCAATGCACCGCTTTGCAAAAGGAGTTCCGAGAGGAATCCAAGGTTTTCACCGGTGCAGTCGTCGATGTTGGTGTTCAGTTCAAAAACCTTATCGCTCAAGAAAGAATATTTTTCGTCGGAACTTGTCGACGGCGATTCTTCGATTAGAAAAGCCCTTAAAATGCTAGGACGGTTATAAGTTCTTTTTCCGGCGCCAAGCCCTACCTTGCAAATTTCAAATCTATCCGGAAGCTTTTCCCCTGTCTTTACAGCTGCGACAAAGGCGGCTCCCGTCGGCGTGACAAATTCCCCTTCCTCATCGATAAGGGAAAACCTCAACGCATTTTCCTGCGCGATGTTCGCAACTGCCGGGACGGGAATCGGCAAAATCCCATGGGCGCAGCGAACGGTTCCACGCCCTTCGCAAAGAAACGGCACATAGACATTTTGAATCTGGAATTTTTCCTTCAAGTTTTCCAAGCATACGGAAAGAGCGATGACATCCACAATGGAATCGACCGCGCCGACTTCGTGAAAATGTACCTGCTCAACAGGAATTCCATGCGCCTTGCTTTCCGCCCGAGCGATAATTTCAAAAATTTTTTCGGCAAGCAAGCGGGCGTTTTCCGACATGTCCGTCTTCTGAACAAGTTCCTTGATTTCCCGCAGACCTGCGATGTTCGTGATGATGGGAGTGTTCGTGACGATGATGTTCCTTCCCAAAAAGAAATTCCATATCGTGGTCGTGATTTTCATGCGAAGAATCTAGGACGACATTGAAATCTGCGCAGTCGATTCCACATTTCTGTACCCGGGAAATCTTGACCCGGAAACCATTCACCGGAATCGTCTCCAATGTTTTCAGTAGAGCGTCCCTGTCCGCTCCGAGGTTAATCATCGCAGCGACAGCCATATCTCCGCTGATTCCAGAATTACATTCAAGATAAAGACTTTTCATCGGATACCTTCCGCCAAGCGATTAATTTGTGTAGCGATATATCCCGCCCCGAATCCGTTGTCGATATTGACAACCGAAATTCCATTCGCACAGGAATTGATCATCGAAAGCAGTGTGGAAATTCCATTCAGGTTCGCCCCATACCCTACCGAAGTCGGGACGCAGATTACCGGAACCCGGACAAGGCCTCCAAGGACAGACGCCAAGGCGCCTTCCATTCCGGCAACAGCGATTACGGCATTCGCTTTTCTAATCTCGCTTATCCTGTCTAGAAGACGGTGAATCCCGGCAACTCCGATATCAAAAAAGCGATGTACATTTCCGCCGAAATATTCCGCCGTTCCGGCAGCTTCTTCTGCAACGGGAATGTCCGCCGTCCCCGCCGAGCAGACCGTGATATTCCCTATGCCATCTTGAATTTTCAAAGTCTCCTCTTGAATTTTCAAGAGTCGAGAGATCCGGTCGTATCGCACCTCTTTTCCCAATTCATTTTGAAGCATTTCGACCTGTTCCATCGAAGCGCGCGTTCCAAAAACTTTACCGTTCTTTTCAAGCAACGCCTTGCATATTTGGACAAGATGCTCGTCGGTTTTCCCTTGGCAAAAAACGACCTCGGGAAATCCCGTCCGATTTTCACGGTCCAAGTCCAACTTGGCAAATTCCAGGTTTTCCGTTTTTTCCATTTTACCCTCAGAGATTCACGTTCATTGAACCGCTTTTGAAGCCGCACAAATCCACGGTCACATAGTCAAAGCGCAATGCCTTTAATTTATCTGTAATCTCAGAACGCAACCGGAAAACTTTTTCCAAGTCCTGAGGCAAGACTTCTATCCGAGCGAGATTTTGATGAACACGGACACGAATCTGCCGAAAGCCTTTTGACAGGAAAAAGTCCTCGGCAATTTCCACCCTTTCGAGGTTTTCTCGGGTAAGCGTTTCCCCATAGGCAAAACGGCTCGCGAGACAGGCAAAAGAAGGATGATTCCAGGTTTTCAGCCCGACAAGTCTTGACGCTTCCCGAATATCCGATTTGGTAAATCCCAATTCCTTGAGCGGACTTTTAACTCGAAGTTCCGAAAGTGCCAAAAGTCCCGGACGGTAATCTCTCACGTCTTCGGCATTTGTCCCATCGACGACCGCTTGCAAATTTTCTCTTTTTGCGATTTGGCAAATGTTTTCAAAAATGCTCTTCTTGCACAGGTAACAGCGATTTTTCGGATTCTTCCGAACGCCGCAGATTTCAAGCGGATCGACCGGGAAAACTTCCTGCCGAATTTTTTCTTCTTCGCAAAAACGCTTCGCCGAAAGGCGCTCTCTTTCGGGAACAAAGCAAGACGAAACCGTTACGGCAAGCGCCTTTTCGCCCAGAACATCGTGTGCCGTTTTCAGCAGAAACGAGGAATCGACACCGCCGGAAAATGCGACAGCGACGCCTTTCAAGTCCACGAGATACTTTCTCAATCGGGAGAGTTTCTCTAGATCCAACATTCACAAACTTCCTTGCCAAAAGTTTCAACCTCATATAATTTACGACCTAGAGTTTACTCTAAGGCAAGGCTTTTTAGAAATTTTTCAGGTCTCCTCTAAAAATTGACTTGGTCAAGAAAAGGAATCCATGGAAAGTTAAGAGTGAAGAGTGGATAGTAGGTAGTAGATAGTTGATAGTTCGTTAAGCGACCTGTAAAGGCTTGTTCGATAAACAGTCATCCTGGCTTTTTCATCATCCTGGAGCGGAGCAACGCGGAGCGATAGGATCCATAGCCAAGAGCATAGAACTTGGAACTTAGAGCTTATAATCGCAAACATCCAGGTTCAAAAGTAAAGCGTCCCGCTTTGCAACTCCAAGTTCCAAGCTCTCCTGACTAAGCTCTGGACTGCGGGTTGGATTCTACCTGCCCGCAGCAGGCGGGCCTGCCTGTCGGCAGACAGGTCGAGGCTTCGCCTCTCCAGAATGACGTCGGATGGAAAACGGAGCGTTTGCCAAGCACGGGAATGACATCATCCCATATTCCGTGGTTCCAAGCCATCAGTCTCACTGGCAATTCGATTTCAGCTGTTCATATAGCGCCTTTCGCGAAGCTTCGTCGGAGCCGAGCGCCTCGTTCCTATAGACCTGCACCAGCCATTCCCCTTCGCAGCGGAACTCCATATTCTCCGTATTCGATGAAACGTTCAAGACATTCTGGCAAAATTTCTCGGACTGCTGTTTTAGCTTGATAGTCCAAGCGGAATCTCCCACTTCGCCTTCGAAAACGCACTTCGCCGTCGGCGAAACAACGCTCGAACTGGAAACCAGATTTTCCGAAGAGCTGGAATTTTCCGCATCGCTTGCGCTGTTCGAACTTCCGCTGTCCCCGCAAGCGACAATCAAAACGGAGAATACAATCGGTGAAATCTTTTTCAGCATATTTTCCATCCTTTTCTTGATTTGTCAAAAAATATGCAAAAAAAAATCGTTTTGTCTAGGTCACCTCTAAAAATTGCTTTGGTTAAGAAAATTTGAATGAGACCAAGCGAAGGCAGGAATGAAAAGTGGCGAATACTGGATGTATTTGCCACTTTGAATGACGAACCGGCGCGAAGCGTCGCAATCAAATTTTTGAAAATTGAATTTTTAGAGGTGACCTCTAGAAATTTACAGAGCGACAATCGCCGTGAGAGAGAACTTTTCGCCCTGCGGATTTTCGAATACGGTAAAGGCATCCGGCGCCCAGCCATAGGAAGTTGCCGTCAAGGCGTTCGCCACGATGTTTTCCGACTTTTCCACGTCCTGCCAAAAGATTTTCCCGGACGAAGAATAGTAACGAAGCATCCCAAGAGATTCCAGGCATTCCGGATAACGGTCGATAAAGGAATAGGCGCATTTCATCCACGAGTTTTCGGAAACTTTTACCACCTTGTAAAGCCTTTTCGGCAAAAGAAACTCTCGAAGGTCGCGCTCGTCCGTCGCAATCCGAGCGTCGTCGCGAAAAAAATTCGTGAGTTCGCAAAACACCGCCGAATCGCTTTTCAAGAGCGGAGAACGTTCGCGGATGACTTGTTCAATATTCGCCATTGGCAAGAAAGTTAGAAAATAGAAAACCAGACTCCGAATCCAAAAAACAGGGCACCTCTAAAAATTGCTTTGATCAAGAAAATTTGAGTGAGACCAAGCGATGGCAGGAATAAACGAGCCAGCGCGAAGCGTCGCAACCAAATTTTTGAAAATTGAATTTTTAGAGGTGACCAACAGCACGCGTAAAAAAAAACGCCCGTCAAAAAAGACGAGCGCTTCGCTTTATTCCTACGATCGATTAGGCGCGATGGTGCTTGAAATACCAGCGGATAAGACCGTTCGTACTCGAATCGTGGGAAAGTTCCACGTTAGGATCCTTTTCACCCTTTTCGAGCTCCGGAATGATCTTCTTTGCGAGCTGCTTGCCGAGTTCGACGCCCCACTGGTCGAAGCTGTTGATGTTCCAGATAACTCCCTGCGTAAAGATCTTGTGCTCGTAGAGAGCGATCAGCGCACCGAGCGTTTTCGGGTCAATCGTATCGACAAAGATGCTGTTCGTCGGCTTGTTGCCTTCAAAAACCTTGTGCGGAGCGAGCACCTGGATTTCTTCTTCGGACTTTCCCGCAGCGCGAAGTTCATCCGTCGCCTCGGCGAGAGTCTTGCCGTTCATCAGGGCTTCGGGCTGGGCAAAGAAGTTCGAAAGGAGCTTGCGGTGGTGGTCTCCGACCGGATTCAGGGAATTTGCCGGCGCGATAAAGTCGCACGGGATGAGCTTTGTCCCCTGGTGAATCAGCTGGTAGAAGGCATGCTGGCCGTTCGTCCCCGGTTCGCCCCAGAGAATCGGGCCTGTCTGGTAATCGACGCGCTTCGAATCGCGATCGACCGTCTTGCCGTTCGATTCCATGTCAGCCTGCTGGAAGTAAGCCGTGAAGCGGTGCATATACTGGTCGTAGGGCAAGATCGCATAGGACTGCGCGCCCATGAAGTTGTCGTACCAGATTCCGAGCAATGCGAGAATCACCGGAAGGTTCTTTTCGACCGGAGCGTTCTTGAAATGTTCGTCCATTTCGTAGGCACCCTGGTGAAGTTGCATGTAATTGTCGAAACCGATGCGGAGAGCGATGGAAAGCCCGATCGCGGACCACAGGGAATAGCGACCGCCAACCCAGTTCCAGAATTCGAACATGTTCGCCGTGTCGATTCCGAATTCGGAGACCGCTTCGGCGTTTGTCGAAAGGGCGACGAAATGCTTGGCGATAGCCTTCTTGTCGCCGTTGAACGCCTTGAGAACGGCATCCTTCGCGGTGTTCGCGTTCGTCATCGTTTCGAGCGTCGTGAAAGTCTTGGAAGCGACGATAAAGAGCGTTTCCTCGATGTTCACCTTTTTCAGGGTTTCCGCGATATGCGTTCCGTCGATATTCGACACAAAGTAAACTTCGGGAGAATCCGGAGAGGCAAAGTGCCGCAGGGCTTCCGTCACCATCACCGGTCCGAGGTCGGAACCGCCAATGCCGATGTTCACCACGGAACGGATCTTCTTGCCGGTATAGCCCAGCCACTTCCCGCTGCGAACCAGGTTCGTAAACTCTTCCATGTGCTTGAGAACGGCGCGGACTTCGGGCATGACATCCTTGCCATCGACGAGAATCGGCGAGTTTCCCTTGTAGCGGAGCGCCGTATGCAAGACGGCACGCTTTTCCGTCGTGTTGATCTTTTCGCCCGAGAAAAACTTCTTGCGCATGTCGTCGAATCCGGCGAACGAAAGAAGCCCGCGGAGCTTCGCCATCGCGTCGTCGTCAATCAGGTTCTTGGAATAGTCGAGAAAGATTCCGCATGCTTCCGCGCTGAACTTTTCGGCACGTTGCGCGTCCTTTTTGAACATTTCGCGCATGTTCCACGTTTTCGCTTCGGAAGCTTTCGCCCCGAGCGCTTTCCATTCATTCGATTCGGTCAAACGGCTCATAGAGTGTCCTTGTTAAATGTTTGGAAACAAGTATAGCTTTTTGGGGGGATTTTTTCCAAGGTAAAGGACTGATTGCTATCTTTGAAAAAGCCTTAACGATACGGACAATGGAATTCTTGCTTGGCATTTTTGCCGGTCTTTCGCTACCGATCCAGACGAGTTTCAACACGGAACTTCGCCGGCACCTCGGCTCCCCCTATCTGACCCTTCTCGTCGCGTCTGTCATTGCCTGGGTGTTTCTCGCCGCCCTTGTCACTTTCGGGGATCAAGCTCTTTTTTTGTCCGACATTTTGAAAAACGAACCTTGGTGGATATTCTCCGGTGGTCTTTTCGGAGCCATTTTTCTCGTCGGGAATATCTTCCTGTTTTTAAAACTCGGCGGAACCATGGCGGTGATCCTTCCCATTTTGGGACAGATTTTCATGGGATTCGCCATCGATACATTCGGGCTTTTCCATTGCACGCAAATTCCCGTCACCGCAAACCGGGCCTTGGGAATCCTGGCGGTCATCGTCGGGACCTTTTTCGCCATCATCGATTTCGGAAAGGTTCCCGCATCAGGCTCTGCGGAGAAAAACGTTCTCTGGAAAATTTTCGGCATTCTTGCCGGAATGTCCAGCGCGATACAGACCGCAATCAACGGGAGACTGGGCGTTTTGCTGCATCACCCGATAGAAACCGCACTGATTTCGTTTTCTGTCGGAATCCTTCTTCTGACGCTCGTATGCCTTGTTCTTTTTTTCAGAAACCTTTCGTCGCCTTCTTCGAGTAGGATTTCCCCGAAAAACTTTCGCGGTCCCTGGTGGATGTTTGCCGGCGGGATTTTCGGCGCACTTTTCGTCATCACCAACATCTTTCTCGTAAAACGCATCGGAGCTAGCCTTTCCATTATCAGCACAATCTCCGGCATGATTCTCGGAGGGATCGCGATTGACGCCCTGGGACTTTTTCACGCCCCTGTCAAAAGAATCAACCGAACAAGAATTCTCGGAATCACCATCCTGGTTATCGGAATCTTGGGGATAAAGCTCGGTTAAGGGACTTTACGATGGCTTCCATTCTCTTCGTCTGCCACGGGAACATTTGCCGCAGTCCGATGGCGGAATTTGTCATGAAACGGCTTGTCGAGAGCTCCAACCGACCGGATGAATTCCTTATCGAAAGCGCGGCGACGAGCACCGAAGAAATCGGGAACCCCGTCTATCCGCCGGCCAAAAGGCTTCTCGCCCGGCACGGCATCGCCTGTTCGAACAAGAGGGCGCGACAGATGACCGTCCGCGACTTCGAAACATTCGACTACATCGTTCTGATGGACGAAAACAATCTGCGGAACCTCCGCTGGATCTTGCCCAAAGAGACTTACCGGAGGGAATGCGAAGCGTTTATCGGCAAGCCTATGGAGCGTCGTCTTCGAAAAGTCTCCCTGCTTCTCGACTATACGGAAGCTCCCCACGATGTCGCGGATCCCTGGTACACGGGCGATTTCGAAACCACGTGGAACGATGTGCTAAAAGGCTGCCAGGCGCTTCTCGCCGCCCTGTAAGTTATAGAAAAAAACTATAACCAAATATCAAAAAACAGTATTGGACAAAACTCCTTTCGCGTTCTAATTTATAGCGCGTAAACAATCAACGGCGAAAGCGCCAAGGAGAATTAGCACAATGACGATTCCAAACAAGAAATACCGTTTCGAAACGCTCCAGCTTCACGTCGGCCAGGAACATGCGGACCCGGTCACCGATTCCCGCGCAGTCCCCATCTACGCGACTACCTCTTATGTTTTCCACAATGCGCAGCACGCCGCCGACCGCTTTGGACTTCGCGATGCGGGAAACATCTATGGTCGCTTGACCAATTCCACCCAGGGCGTTTTCGAGCAGCGCATCGCCGCCCTGGAAGGCGGGACTTCGGGACTTGCCGTCGCGAGCGGAGCCGCTGCCATCACCTACACGATCGAAGCCTTGGCGCAGGCCGGCGACCACATCGTCGCGCAGAAGACGATTTACGGAGGGACCTCGAACCTGCTAGAACACACGCTTCCCCAGTTCGGAATCCAGACGACTTTCGTCGATGCGCACAACCTCTCGGAACTCGAAAAGGCTATCCAGGAAAACACGAAGGCTGTCTATATCGAAACATTGGGAAACCCCAATTCCGACATTCCCGACATCGACGCGATTGCGGAAATCGCCCACAGGCACGGACTCCCGCTCGTCGTCGATAACACGTTCGGAACGCCTTACCTTATCCGTCCCATCGAGCACGGCGCAGACATTGTCGTCCACTCGGCGACAAAGTTTATCGGCGGACACGGGACGACGCTCGGCGGCGTCATCGTCGAATCCGGAAAGTTCGACTGGAAAAAGTCCGGCAAGTATGCGCCCATCGCGGCACCGAATCCGAGTTACCACGGAATTTCCTTTGCGGACGCCGTAGGCCCGGCAGCCTTTACGACATACATCCGCGCGATTCTCCTTCGCGACGAAGGGGCGACGATTTCCCCGTTTGCCGCGTTCCTCCTCTTGCAGGGGACCGAGACGCTTTCGCTCCGACTTGACCGTCATATCGAGAACACGAAAAAGGTCGTCGAATTCCTCGCACACCATCCGAAAGTGGAAAAGGTGAACCATCCGTCCCTGCCAGAACATCCGGACCATTCCCTCTACCAGAAATACTTCCCGAACGGCGGAGCGTCCATCTTTACGTTCGAAGTCAAGGGCGGACAGAAGGAAGCGTTCCGCTTTATCGACAGCCTGGAAATCTTCTCGCTCCTCGCCAATGTCGCCGACGTAAAGAGCCTAGTCATCCACCCGGCTTCCACGACGCATTCCCAGCTGACCGAAGCCGAGCTTCTCGACCAGGGGATCAAGCCGAACACGATTCGCCTTTCGATCGGAACGGAAAACGTCGAGGACATTATCGAGGACCTTTCGCAGGCACTCGACAAGATTTAGCCGGAGCCTTTAAAAACGTAAGCGAACGCACGGTCGTGCGTTCGTTCTTGCCTTGATAGTTTTTATCAATCCTTGAGGCAGCGGACAGGGTACTGCGTACCACTGTTGGAGTCATCAAACATGACGGCTTCTCCAGCATATATTATCGAAACAAAGCTTCGAGCATTATTATCCTTGTATTGCGTAGATGTGTAAAAAGCGCTAATTAACTGATAACCCACAAGAGGCGCTTCCTCATTCAGCCCGGCCACCAAAACGCCAAAGCCATAGTCATCCGTACCGGAAAAATCTCTCGAAGTAAGCGCCGAGAGAACTTTTAGACCATCCTCATCTTGCGTTTCTTCCCGGACAAATTCCAACAGAAGCTTCCATTCCGCCGTATCCGGCAAATGGAAACCTTCCGGGCAAACGCCACGGACCACGCCGCTAGCCTCGCACTCTACCTCGTAACCGCAACCCATGCCGGATTCCCCATATACTGCCACAGAATCCATCGCCGAAGACCATGCATAGGCACGTCCAAACCGATCGCAATACTCATCGAGCATTCCATAGCAAGAGCTGCCATTTCCCGCAGAATAGTCGAAGTTCAGGTTTTCCGCCATCCAGGTCTGCGTGCCGATTTTCACCGTGCGATACGCCTGGCTGTCACGGACATCGGTGAAGATTTCGAATTCAATCTCCGGATTCATGCGATTCCAGACAGAGGCCTTGTTTTTGTAAACCTCTTCGTCCAGGCAAATGTCCTTTCCAACCGAATAGATTTTGTCGCCACATTTGGCATAGACCGCGTTTTCGTAGCAGAATTCGGAATCCGTCTTGTAGGGAACGTCTCCGCAGAGCGCGATGTGGATGGTCGTCGAATCGTCGCCACAAACCTGCACAAGCGTTCCGTCGCCATTGTCCGAAAGCGAGCAGCCCTTCGCATCCGAACCGTTCCTGATGACTCCGACCGAGTCTTCGCCACAGACGATTTTGTAGCCCGAACTGTCGGAAAGCATTTTCGCCGTGCAGGACGCGTCTTCCTTTCCTTCGGAATCTTTCGAAAGCGGCAGCCAGCCCGAATCCGCGCAGACGTAGGCCGCGTTTTCGTCGGAAGCGAACATCATCTTTCCGATAGCGGAAGAATCGCACTTCGCGAAATCCTCGACGGAAGCGGCGACCTCCATGCCGGAAACTTCGTTTACATTCGTGACCTTGGTAACGTCGTCACCGCATGCGGAAAGGGCGAGAACGAAAGCACATCCGAGGCCGTAAGTTTTCAGGGAATTTTTCATCATTGTTCTCCTTATGCTTGAAGTACAAAAGAAAAGTAAAAAAAAACACAAATTTGTCAATAGCTGTTTCATTTATCGTCCAAATACCCTTTTTTCGCCTACACGACATTCGGAGCTTAGTCGAGAGATCTTGGAGCTTAGAAAAGCGAAGCGATCTGTTTTCTCAACTCCACTCTTCACACTTCACACTCATCTAAGCTCTGACCATGGATCCTATCGCTCCGCGTTGCTACGCTCCAGGATGACGGCGTAACGAGACTGCCGTTCAACACAACGAAACTTCACCACCCGGCGTCATTCTGGAGAGGCGAAGCCTCGATAGAATCCCAGTCCTATGTCATTCTGGAACGACCGAAGGGAGTGATAGAATCCATTCAGAGCGTTATGGATCCTATCGCTCCGCGTTGCTACGCTCCAGGATGACGGTGTAACGAGACTGCCGTTCAACACAACGAAACTTCACCACCCGGCGTCATTCTGGAGGTTCTGAAAGAGCCGACCCGCCTGCTGCGGGCAGGTAGAATCCAACCCGATGTTCAGAGCCTAGTCGAGAGAACTTAGAGCTTAGAAAAGCGAAGCGATCTGTTTTCTCAACTCCATTCTTCACACTCCACATTCCACTCTCACCTAAGCTCTAAGCTCTGACCTCCCTCCAGGATGACAGAGGGAAAAGTACGCTCGATCATCGACTAGGATCGTCCGCGGCGACGCTCGTTTCGTTCCTTCCGAAAGCGGATTCGCTCCTCGGCGCGTTCCTTGCTAGGTTCGTAGAGGCGGCCTTCCCTGTAAGATGTCCGGGAAAGCAGGAGTCTTGAAATCTTTCCGAGCTTCAGGCGTTCGAGAGTCTGCTGGATCCAGACGCGATTTTCGGGAATATACCAGAAGAAGAAGCGTTTCTGGTTGTTTTTCTGGGCCGGAGTCTTTGCCACGTAGAGCGGTTTCCCGTCGGGATACGTTTCCGCATAGTACATTTCCGTCGCGACGGTCATCGGAGTCGGCGTAAAATCCTGGACCTGTTCCAATCGAAACCCGAGCTGTTTCGTTTCGAGCGCAAGTTCCGCCATGTCCTTTTCGGTGCACCCCGGATGGCTCGATATAAAGTAAGGAACTATCTGCTGGTTCTTTCCCGCCGCCGCGCTTTCCCGGTCAAAGATTTCCTTGAACTTGTAAAACAGGCTAAACGACGGCTTTCGGATAAGGCTCAACACGCTGTCGGACGTGTGTTCCGGAGCGACTTTCAATCGACCGCTTACATGATGCCAGATAAGCTCGCGCGTATATTCCCGGTGATCTTCCTGAAGAGACTTGTCCGTCGTTTCCTGCAAGAGCAAGTCATAGCGGACACCGCTTCCGATAAAGAGATGCTTGACCTTCGGATTCCTGGAAACTTCGCGGTAGAGTTCCGTCAGCTCGTGATGTCGCGTATTCATGTTGTCGCAGATTCGCGGAAATACGCAACTCGGTCGTGCGCACTTTTCGCAACGGGAAACATCCTTTCCCCGCATCTTGTACATGTTCGCGCTAGGGCCACCCAGATCCGTAATCGTCCCGGCAAAGCCGGGCATTTGCGTCACGATTTCCACTTCACGGAGAATGCTTTCCCGACTGCGGCTCGCCACGAACTTTCCCTGGTGCGCGTTGATCGCGCAAAAGCTGCAACCGCCAAAACAGCCTCGATGCGTGTTGATGGAAAACTTGATCATTTCGAACGCCGGGACGGGACCGCGCTTTCTGTATCGCGGATGCGGTGCGCGCATATAGGGATATTCGAAGCTTTCGTCCAGTTCGCCCTCTTTTAGCGGCGGGAACGGCGGATTGATGACGACGGTCACCTCGTCCACGTCCTGCAAGATTCTCCGCGCGTGAATCCGGTTGGATTCCACTTCCGTCTTTCGAAAGGCTTCGAACTGTTTCCGCTTGCTCTGCGTGCATTCCTCGTAGCTCGGCAAAACCAAGTCTTCGAATTCCCGATTCTTGGGAACGCGGCCCTTGGGAACGAGAAAGGCCGTTTGCGGAATGGAGTTCATGTTCGAAAACGGGACGCCTTTTTTCAACAGGTGCAAAAGTTCCTTCATCGGCTTCTCGCCCATCCCGTAGATGAGAAGGTCCGCGCCTGTCGTCGAGAGGATCGGCGGAAAGATCCTGTCATCCCAGTAATCGTAATGACTGATGCGCCGCAAGCTCGATTCGAGACCGCCAATGACAATCGGAACGTCCGGATAAAGTTGCTTCAGAATTTTCGCATAGACGCTCGTTGCGCGGTCCGGTCGAAATCCAGCCCTGCCTCCCGGCGTAAACGCGTCGTCGCTTCGAAGTCTCTTCCCTGCCGTGTAATGGTTCACCATGCTGTCCATGCCGCTCGAAATAGCGAAGAACAGTCGCGGTTTTCCAAGCTTCCTGAAATCCCGCAAGTCATCGCGCCAGTTAGGCTGGGGAAGGACGGCGACGCGATAGCCTTCGTGTTCGATAAGGCGAGACATGACCGCATGGCCAAACGAAGGATGATCGACATAGGCGTCCGCGGAAACGACGACGACATCGACAAAATCCCAGCCGCGAACCTCCAGGTCTTCCTTGGAAATCGGCAAGAAGCCGCTAGACGGTTCCATTAGCGCTCCCCTTCCGGGCACGTGATTTCCGCAACCGATTCGATGGTGACGTGAAGCTGACGGACAAGCGGGGTTGACGCCGCGCGGTAAAACATTTCCTTTCCGAGCCGATTCGATTCGATCAGGCCCGCCGCTTTCAGGAGCCGCAAATGGTGAGACACCGCAGGGCTAGACATACCCACGAGTTCGGCGATATTCGTCACGCATTCTTCCGCATGGCAGAGCAGCCAGAAAATTCGCAGGCGGGAAACGTCGCCAAGCTGCTTCATCGCACTGGCAACCTGCATCGCCGCGCGTTCCGTCGGCATGCGTTTCGCAAGAATCAGTTCCTTTTCGGTGACGGGATGGTTGTGTGGCAAATCCGGACTTCCTGTGGAAAATTTCCTTGCAAAATAGAAAATTCGCGAACCATCATCTTGCCACCCGTCAAGATCCGTTCTATATTTGCGTCAAACGATTAAACAATTACTTAATTGTTTAACAAAATTCAACCAACGAGGTCCTGATGAAGAAGAGTTACAAGATTTCCGTCGATTGCCCGGTTTGCGCCCAAAAGATGGAAGATGCCGCAAGGAAGACCGCAGGCGTGAAGGAGGCGACCGTCAATTTCATGCTGCTCAAGATGAAAGTGGAATTCGACGATAACGCAGATGAAAAGTCCGTAATGAACGCCGTACGCGAAAGCTGCAAGAAAGTCGAATCCGACTGCGAAGTATTCTTCTAGGACTTTCGAAGCGCGAGAAGGAGTCTCCCATGGACAAGAAGCAAAAGAAAAATCTCTGCCGGATAATCGTCGCGGCGTTCTTGCTTGTCGTTCTGCACTTTATCCCTGTCGATGGCGGCATCCGCTTTCTGTTCTATGCGATTCCTTACCTGATTGTCGGCTACGATGTGCTCGAAAAGGCGTTCGCGGGCATTTTGCACAGGCAGCCTTTCGACGAATACCTGCTGATGTCCATCGCAACAGTCGGTGCCATTCTGCTGGGACTTTTCAAGACCGGAGATTACGCCGAAGCGGTCGCCGTGATGCTCTTCTACCAAATCGGCGAATGGTTTCAAGGCTATGCGGTAGGCAAGAGCCGCAAGAACATTTCGCAGCTGATGGACATTCGACCGGACTACGCCAATATCGAAAAGGAAGACGGTTCGCTCGAAACGGTTTCTCCGGACGATGTCTTGGTCGGAACCGTCATTGTCGTCAAGCCCGGAGAAAAGATTCCCATTGACGGTCTTGTCGTGGAAGGTTTTTCGGCAATCAACACGGTCGCTCTCACCGGCGAATCGCTTCCCCGCGATGTCTCGGTATCGGACGAAGTTCTTTCGGGAAGCATCAACCTGTCGGGACTTCTCAAGGTTCGCACGACAAGGGAATTCGGCGAATCGACCGCTTCGAAAATCCTGGAGCTTATCGAAGACGCCAGTTCGCAGAAATCGAAGTCGGAAAATTTCATCACAAGATTTGCCCGGGTTTACACGCCAATCGTCACGCTTTCCGCAATCGCCCTCGCCATTTTACCGCCAATCATTTCGATTGTACTCGGAAATTCTCCCGAATGGAGCGTCTGGATCTATCGAGCCTTGACTTTTCTAGTCATCAGCTGCCCCTGTGCGCTTGTCGTCAGCATTCCGCTTTCGTTTTTTGCCGGCATCGGCGGCGCATCCCGCTCGGGAATTCTCGTCAAGGGCTCCAATTTTCTGGAAAGCCTTTCCTATACGAAAACGATTTTTTTTGACAAGACAGGGACCCTGACCCGTGGAACTTTCGAAGTTTCGACCATCCATCCGGAAATTCTTTCCCGCGAAGAACTCCTGCACATCGCGGCCCACGTCGAACGCTTTTCCAGGCATCCAATCGCCTCTTCGCTCAAACAGGCCTACGGCAAGGAAAACGACCAATGCACGGTCGAAGACGTTTCCGAAATCCCGGGACGCGGCATCTCCGCGAAAGTCAACGGAAAAAAGGTCTTTGCCGGCAACAGCGATTTGATGGACGATCTTGGCGTCAAATGGCATGGATGTCACCACGTCGGAACGGTCATCCACGTTTCAATCGACGGGACATACGCCGGTCATATCGTCATTTCCGACACGCTCAAGCCACATGCCGCGCAAGCGATCGAAGAAATCAAAAAGTGCGGAATCCGGGAAACGGTGATGCTTACCGGAGATTCTCCAAGAGTCGCCGAGGATATTGCAAACAAGTTAAACATCGACCGTTTCTTTGCCGGACTGCTTCCCGCCGACAAGGTCAAGAAAGTCGAATCATTTCTGCAACGCAAAAAATCGAAAAACGAGACAACCGCTTTCGTCGGAGACGGAATCAACGATGCGCCCGTACTTTCCCGTGTGGATCTGGGAATCGCCATGGGAGCCCTAGGTTCCGATGCCGCCATCGAAGCCGCGGACATTGTCCTGATGGACGACGATCCGTTAAAAATTTCGACAGCGATCAAAATTTCCAGGAAATGCATGGGAATCGTCAAGGAGAATATCACGTTCTGCATCGCGGTCAAGGCGATATGTCTCTTCCTCGGAGCGGTCGGCCTTGCCAACATGTGGATGGCGATTTTCGCAGATGTCGGCGTGATGATTCTTGCCGTTCTCAACGCGATTCGCTGTCTAAAGGTGCCTCAATAGTTCCGCGCGAAGTCCGCATCCATTCCAATCTGACGCTTCAGGTCTTCAATCGACGCGAACTTCTGTTCCGGACGGATGAACGTGAGCAAGTCCACGCTGATCGACTGCCCGTAGAGATCTCCCGAAAAATCGAGAAGATGCGCTTCGACAGCGAGCGGCAAGTTTCCGATCGACGGCTGGAGTCCAATGCCCACGACGGCTTTGTAGGCTTCGCCATTTTCCAATCGAACGATCGCCGCGTAAGAACCGTATTTGGGAATTAACTTGTATGGACCGGTCTGGAGATTTGCGGTCGGGAATCCAATCGTCCTGCCCAGCCGCTTCCCCACGACGACCTTTCCACAAATTCGGTAGGGCCTTCCTAGAAAGGTGTTCGCACGTTCCACGGCCCCATTTTCCAAGGCATTCCTAATTCTCGACGAACTCAGGATTTCCCCATCCTTGTACTTGGCGGAAGCCTGGATGGCGGAAAGTTCCGGAAACGCGGAGAGAATCGCATGGAAACTTCCCTTGCCGGCGGCTCCAAAACGATGATCGTGTCCAAGGACAAGAAGTTTCGCGTTCAGCTTGTCCAGAATTTCGTTCTGGACGAATCGCTGAAACGGCTCTTCGGCGACTTCTCGGGAAAAAGGCAACACGACGAAATCGAGTCCTAGGGAACGGACAAAAAGTTCCTTTTCCGCAGTTGTCGTCAAGAGTGCCGGATGCCCCGGAACGCCTAGAACATGGCGCGTATGCGGTTCAAAGGAAACGACGGTCGGGCAAAGCCCTTTCGCATTGGCTTCTGTCCGAAGAATCTGGAATATTTCCTGATGGCCCAGATGACAGCCGTCAAAATTTCCCACCGTAACCGCACGTTTTTCAGGCATTTTCCATTCCCAGGTAGAATTTCGGAGCGAGCATTCCTTCGGAGATGACACAGGCGGCCTTGAGGTCCCCGGACTTATCGACAGCGAAGATCAAGTCCGAATCGCGCGATGGCTCCTGGGAATTCCACGTGATCGCTCGTCCGTCCCGAAACGCCCGAACCTGCCTGTCCGTCAGCTCGACCACCGGAAAGTCCATGCAGTCCTGGGGCTTCAAGAGGGAACTTTCGCACAACGTGTCCGGTTTCACGGCATCTTCGAGCATCAAGCGCCCGATTCGCGTACGGCGAATTTCGGAAACCGATCCAAAAGTCCCAAGCGCAAGAGCCATGTCACGCACAAGCGAACGGATATAGGTTCCCTTGGAGCAGTCGCAAGAAAACCGATACGAGGCTCTGATCTTTCCTGTCGCATCTTGCGGCGGAGCGGAAATTCCCTCCAGGCGCAAGTTCCGAATAAAAATCTTTCGCGCCTTCAGATCGACGGAATGACCCTTGCGAACCAGATCCGAAGCTCTTCGCCCGTTGAGCTTGACCGCGCTAAATCCCGGAGGGACCTGCTCGATTTCCCCGATAAATTTCGGCAAGATTCCGAGAATGTCATCTTCGGAAATCGTGTCGGTACGATCATCCTGCCGAAGAAGATCGCCGTCCCATTCGTCCGTATCCGTCGAATAGCCAAAATGGGCGGAAAAGGTGTAGGATTTTTCGGCAGCTTCCACAAAGGGCAAGAGTCTTGTCGCCCTGCCGACGGCCGCGACAATTAGCCCCGAAGCCCGCATGTCCAGCGAACCGGCATGGCCGACCCGACGCGTCTTGAAAATTTTCCGCAACGGGAAAAGGACATTGCACGAGGTAACGCCAAAAGGCTTGTCGAGCAAAATCAATCCCGAACAAGATGGGCTAGAGTTCACCCGAATCCTTTAGTTCCGCGAGAATTTCTTCGATATGCATCGCATGGTCTAGGCTTTCGTCCAGGACAAAATTCAATTGGGGAATCTTGCGGATTTTGAGAGCCTTGCCCAGATAGGTGCGAATGAACCCCGAAGAATTTCGAAGCCCGATTAGAGACGAAGCCTTTTCCCTGTCCGATCCAAGCACCGAAATGTAGATTTTCGCATAGCTCAGATCGTTCGTGATTTCCACCCGGCTGATCGTCACAAAGCCCACCCGCGGATCCTTGAGCCCTTTCATCAGGAGCTTGCTGATTTCTTCGCGAAACTGTTCGTCAAGGCGCACGGTTCGCGGCACGCGACGGTTGCTGTGGCTGTGGGAATTCCTAGGCATCGGCATCCTTCTTTTCGGCGTTAGCCTTTTCTTCCGCGTCCTTTTTCGCCTTGGCGAGAGCTTCGTCACGGGCGACATCGGCAAGGGTTCTCGCCACGGTGACTTCCTTGAAGAACATCAGCGTATCGCCTTCCTGCAGATTGTCATAGCCCTTCAGGCCGATACCGCACTCGAATCCGCGCGCAACGGACTTGACATTGTCCTTGTGGCGCTTCAGCGACTGGACTTCGGTCTGTCCGAGTTCCACGCCGTCACGATAGACATGGACGCGGCTGCTGCGATCGACCTCGCCATCCGTGACCATACAGCCCGCGATAATGCCGACCTTCGGGATCTTGAACACCTGGCGAATTTCCGCTTCGCCGGTGAGCTCTTCGCGAGTCGTCGGCTTGAGAAGTCCTTCGACCGTATTCTTGATATCGTCGATGATTTCGTAGATGACGCGGTAATTCTTTATCTGGACGCCTTCCTTCTGCGCCATTTCGCGAATGGAGAGAGAGGGCATCAGATGGAACGCGATGATCACGGCCTGGGATGTCGAAGCGAGCAGGATATCGGAATCGGTAATCGCTCCGACGCCCTTGCGAATGATGTTGACCTTGACTTCGCTGTTCGAAAGCTTTTCGAGGCTTGCGGCAATCGCTTCGGAAGAACCGCCCACGTCGGCCTTGATTATCAGGTTGAGTTCGGAAATGGTTCCGTTCTTGACGCCTTCGTATGTCGATTCGAGCGAAATCGACTTGCGGGCGCGCAGATCGCGTTCACGAGCCGCCATCCGACGCTTGGATGCGATTTCGCGTGCGGACTTTTCGTCTTCGACCACGGCGAGTTCGTCACCGGCCTGCGGCGTTCCGTCAAATCCCAGAACCTGACACGGTGTCGATGGTCCCGCTTCCTTCATCTGCTTGCCGCGATCATCGAACATCGCGCGCACACGTCCGGCGTAGATACCGCAGACAAACGGATCGCCCACATGGAGCGTACCGTTCTGGATAAGAATCGTCGCCATGGAACCCTTGCCCGGGTCAAGCTTCGACTCTACAACCGCGCCGCGGGCACGAGCCGACCGGGAAGCCTTGAGTTCCAGGACTTCCGCTTCGAGAGCGAGTGTTTCGAGAAGCTGGGGCATTCCTTCGCCTGTACGCGCCGAGACTTCGATGCAGCTCACATTGCCACCCCACTGTTCCACCTCGACTCCGCGTTCCGCAAGTTGCGTACGAATCTTGTCCGGATTGGCAGTGGGCAGGTCCATCTTGGTAATAGCGACGACAATGGGAACCTGTTCGCGATGAGCAAGTTCGATGGATTCCACCGTCTGGGGCATTACCATCGAATCCGCGGCGACGACCAGTACGATAACATCCGTCACCTGGGATCCACGGGCGCGCATCGCGCTGAACGCTTCATGACCCGGCGTATCGAGGAACGTAACCTTTCCGACGGAAGTCGTCACTTCGTAAGCGCCGATATGCTGCGTAATGCCGCCGGATTCTCCGGAGACGACATGCGTCTTGCGAATCCAGTCCAGAAGGGAAGTCTTGCCATGGTCCACGTGCCCCATCACCGTAACGACAGGGTGACGCGGTTCGAGATCGTCCGACTTTTCATCTTCCACGCCGCCGAGGGATTCTTCTTCGTATTCTTCCATCAGCTGCGCTTCGTAGCCGAATTCATCGGCAAGGATCTGGATCGTATCAAAATCGAGTCGCGCATTGATAGTCACCATCATGCCCATTTCCATGCACTTCGCAATGACGCGAGCGGGCATCTGGTCCATCATGCCGGCAAGTTCGCCGACCGTAATGAAATCCGACGTTTTCAGGATCTTGCGCTGTTCCCCATCCGTCGAGGCGCTCTTGTCCTTGTGATAGACCTTCTTGACCGGATTCTTGGAAAGAGAAGCCATCACGCGCGAAACATTCTGGCGAATCGCATCCTGCTGTTCGCCTTGTTCGAAGCGGTTGTCCTTGTTGTCTCTACCGCTCTTGCCGCGCTTGCCCTTGAAACGATCCTGGCTGCCACCGTGGCTCGGTCCGCCCTTGCTCCCACCGAAACGGTTGTTTCCGTTCGCGTTGTTCTGCGCATTGGCGAAGACATCCTGCATCGCCTGCCCGGAGAAATGTCCACCACGCGACTGGCCGCCGAAAGAACGCGCGCCGTTTCCAGAACCCGAAGCGCCGTTCCGATAGTGGGAGGATCCCCCCGTGCCACGACCAGCTCCCGGTCCAAAGTGACCCGTATAGCCCTGACCTGAACCGGAATTGCGATTTCGATGCTGTGCTGCCGCCTGTTGTCTCGATTTTTCGATACGGGCAAGAATCGCCGCATCCGGCTTGAAAACCTGCGCCTTCATTTCCACTTGGCGCAATTCTCCGACAGGAACCGCATGGACTTGGGGCCTTGGCTGTGAAGTCTGAGGCTTCGCATCCACCGCAAGCTTGGTTTCCGCGGGAACCGTTTTTTCCACCGCAGGTACCGCAGCGGGCTTCGCGATCGAAGCGGGAGCGACAGGTTTGCTTTCCGCGGGTTTCGAGGCGGGAGCGACAGATTTCTTCGGAGTCTCCGCGGGAGCGCTTGACAGAGCCTGCCTTGTAACGGGAGACGCCTTGACTTGCAAGCTTTCTTCCTGTTTCGGAGAGGCCGGCTTCGGCGCCGCTTGCCTTGGCGCGTTATCCTGGCGCGTTATCCTGGAGCTTCCAAACTTGCCCTTGACGACCCGATGCGAATCCGTCGATGTCGCAGGAGCCGAAGCGACCGGTCGGGAAGGCTCGGCCTTTTCGTCCGCAATCTTTTTCTGGTTCTTGCGCAGCCCGGCGGTTTTCGCCCGACGCGCGTCGGCTTTAGCCTTTTCGTCCATTACTTGCGCTTCGATTGAAGCAAAAGACATTTGTGGAACTGGGGAAAACGGTGTCAAGACCTGCACGCCATTTTCATGCAGGAGTGCGACAACGCGGCTCGGATTGACGCCATGTTTCTTGGCCCATTCGCCCGGGGTGATCATAACTTCATTACTCATCGATGCTTTTGCTCCAATATAGCGAACTTCTAGACTTCCTTAACCTTCCACGTCCGTATTTTCATTTTCGGAAACGGGAGCGTCCGCCACTGGCGGTTCGGTTTCGCCAGAAGATTCTTCCTTGAAAAGAGAAGCGTCTTCCGACCGAAGTTCGTTCGCCTTCGCAATTTCGCTAGGACGCGCCGTCGTAATGCGCTGGCGTTCCTCGTCGCTCTTTTCGGACCATTCCTTTTCTCCGAAGACATCCAGATCGTGTTCCACCAGGAGAGATGCCAATCGGACATTCTGGCCGTTTCGACCGATCGCCTGCGCCAAATCTTCGTCGGCGATAATCACGACGACGCGACAGGTTCCCGGCACTTCGAAATACTTGACGATATTTGCCGGAGACAGGGCATGGCGGATAAAGGTAACCAGATCCGGATCCCAGTGAACAATGTCGATTCTCTCGTTTCCGAGTTCGCGGACAATCGCCTGGACGCGCGCACCCTTCATGCCGACGCACGCTCCGACCGGATCGATCCTCGCATCGTGAGCGACCACGGAAATCTTGGCACGATAGCCCGGGTCGCGAACGACGCCCTTGATTTCCACGGATCCATCGAAGATTTCGGGAACTTCCTGGCGGAACAGTTCATAGAGAAACATTTCGCTCGTGCGCGACAGGATAACCTGCGCACCGTTCTTTGCGGATTCCGCGACCGCCTTGATGACGGCCTTGACCGAGCTTCCCTGCTGGAAGCGTTCCTTCGGGAGCTGCTCCTTGAACGGAAGGACGGCTTCCGTCTGGCGTCCGATAGAAACTATCGCGTTGCGGCTTTCGACGCGGAGAACTTCCCCATTGACAATCGAACCGATCCGGTCGCGATATGTTTCCACGATCTTATTGCGCTCGGCATCGCGGATATGCTGTATCAGGAATTGCTTCGCGGTCTGAATCGCCTGGCGGCCAAACGCAGACACCGGAAGTTCCATTTCGAGATGATCGCCTGCCTGGACATCCGGGTTCACGTCGCGAGCCTGCTCGACCAGCATGTAATGTTCGTCCATTTCCTGGACTGCTGCGGCATCGAGCGAAGGATCGTAGTCCGGGTAATCATCGACGATATCGACCACCAGGGCAATCGATATCTCGTTCGTCTCCTTGTCGATATGCACCTCGAAATGCTTGTCGATATTCAAGTACTTGCGAGCTGCGGTGATGAGCGCATCCTTGAGCGCCTCTTCCACGACAGAATCATCGATATTCTTGACATCGACCACGGCCTTCAAGGCTTCGATCAGATTGATTTTGGGTTCCTTGTTCTTCGTTGTCATAAGAGCCTTTGTTTTAGAATTGAACTTCCACTTTGGCAGAGAGAATCTCGGACCTAGGAACCAAGACCTGTTCTGTCACGCCTTTTACCGACAGGGTTAAATTTTGTTCGTCAAAAGCGACCAGCGTTCCGGAAAGAGGCTTTCCCGATTCGCGCACGATCCGCAAAAGACGGTTCAGGTTGCGTTCGAAATCCCGAGAGGACTTCAGGGGACGGTCTATTCCCGGCGAGGATACTTCCAGCGTATAGGCGCCGTCCATCAGCGATTCGTCATTGTCCATCGCATCGGAAAGATGACGGCTGACCGCGGCGCAATCCTCGACATCGACACCGTTCGCCTTGTCGATATAGACGCGAAGGATCTCTCGCTTCCCCGCCTTGAACATGTCAAGCTCGACAAGTTCCACGCCGACAGCCTCGCAAGCCTCGGCGATTAGGGAATTCAGTTTTTCCCGGTTATCCAAATACACCTCATAAAAGAAAGGACCGTTTACATAAACGAGCCATAAGCTTAGCCAAATAGAGAAAATTTAACGGCATCGGGCAACCGACCGCAAAAAAAATCCAGGGCATTTGCCGCCCGGAATTCCGGTTTGCGACGTTCCATGGCAAAATTTTGTATCTTTGTTCCATGCTTTCCGGATTCATCCTCATTCTGATAAGCCTTGTCGGCACGGTCGGAACCGCTTTCTACTTCAAGCGGAACTTGGTTCGCATCGCTGAGAAAAACCGGTCTATCGAAAGCAAGTCCAAGCGGATCTTGAACTATCCGCTCACCATCCTCTGGTACGGCTACCTGTTCGTATTTTTCGTAGGTCTTTCGGTAAACAACCTCATTTTTGATTGACCGTTCTCTTCGCTTCGCCCCACAGGGCGAGCAGTTCCTCGGGAGAACGTTCCCTGAGGGATTTTTTCGGATCCTTTTCCCTTGCCAGCTTTTCGAGCGCCCGGTAGCGGGCGTCAAACTTGGAGTTCGCGCGGATCAGGGCGGTTTCCGCATTCAGGCCGAGATGTCGCGCCAAGTGGCAGAGAGTAAAGAGCAAGTCGCCAAGTTCTTCTTCCATTCGATTTCTGTTGGGATCTTCCGCAGTCGCTTTTCCGTATTCGTCAAGGAATTCGCCATATTCTTCGTGAACCTTTTCGAGAACCGCTTCGTCGGACTTCCAGTCAAAACCGTCCTTCCAGGCCCTGCGTCCCATTTCCTGAGCCCGCGCAAGCGTCGGCATGCTCCGCGAAACCTTGTCCATCGCCGACTTTTCCTTCAAGTCCGCATTGTTCTTTTCGGTCGCCTTGATCTCTTCCCAGCGGGCAAGGACTTCGCCCGTTCCGTTCACATGGGCGTTTCCGAAAACGTGCGGATGCCGACGAACCATCTTTTCGCTTACAGCCTGCACCACGTCGTCGATATCGAAGTCGCCACGCTCGGCGGCAACCTGGGCGTTGAAAACGACCTGGAAGAGTACATCGCCAAGTTCTTCGCACATGTGCGCCTTGTCGCCCGCCTGGGCGGCGTCGATAAACTCGGAAGATTCCTCGATAAGGTAGGGCAAGAGGCTTTGCGTCGTCTGTTCCCTGTCCCACGGGCATCCGTCTTTTGCCCGGAGCCGTTTCATAATCGCCACAAGATCAGCAAAGGAATATTTCATGGAATGCAAAACTAGCAATTTTCCGGTCCGTATCCTCGAACGGGAACTTTTCCCCAAAAGGCTTCTCGAACTTTCAAGGCCGCCGAAAAGGCTTTACTTTCGCGGGAACCTTCCCGATTTCGACAAGTCGTGGATTGCCATGGTCGGAACGAGGCGGCCAAGCCCCCATGCAGGCGACATTTGCGAAAGCCTTGTCGCGAATCTGCGGGGAACCGACGCCGTCGTCGTGTCCGGCCTAGCGCAGGGAATAGACAGTTTCTGTCACCTGCAGGCGATTCGCGCAAATATTCCGACAGTTGCCGTTATCGCCCAGGGCATCGAAGCGGATATCGGCGGTTCCCGCGGAAACATCGCACGGCAAATTCTGCAAGACGGCGGAGCAATCCTTTCCGAATACCCCGAAAGGATTCCACCCCAAAAATTCATGTTTCCCGAAAGGAACCGCATCATCGCCGGTCTCTGCAAAAGCACGACTCTCGTCGAAAGCAGGGAATCCGGAGGCGGAATGCTGACCGTTCGATTCGCCCAGGAACTCGGGCGACCGGTTCTCTGCGTGCCGGGGAACATCCTCGCGAGGACTTCAGAGGGACCGAACCGCCGCATCGCCAACAGGGAAGCGCTCCCTATCTGGCGACCAGAAGATTTCTCGGATCTTTGCGGCGCGAAACGGCTATCCGATCCGACAGCGGAAGACTTGTTTCGGACAGGAATCCGGCTCGAGAACGACGCGCTAGAGCTTTTCCGGAAATGCGAGGGCTTTACCCATACCCTGGAATCGCTCCGGCAAGATTCAGACCTTTCGATTTCGAGACTTTTAGCTATATTGACGGAACTGGAAATAGCGGGACTCGTCCATTCAAAGGATGGAAACGAGTTCCACTTCTTGACTGCGGGGTCATCGTGATTGTTCGAAAAATTGGAATCTTTCAGATTTTAGGCGCGACACTGGCAGTCGTGACCGGGATGTTTCTCTGGTCGTTCGCGCTTGGCGAAAACGGCCTCTGGAATCAGCACAAGCTAAAGAATCAAATCATCCGTCTGGAGCAGGAAAAGGATTCCCTCCAGACAGATCTTCTCGCCCGTCATCACGACGGGGAACGCCTGTTCAAGGACTCCTTCTACATCGAATCGATAGCCCGCACAAGATTCGGCATGTCTAAGAAGAACGAGGTCGTTTACCAGTTCATCGACGAATGACCCGGCTTCACCAGATGAAGAATCCGATCCCCGCCAAGACCTGGTGCGAAACGCCTTCCAGCTTTCGAAATCCCAAATCATGGTCGAGAAAATGCGCCATATACTTGATGCGCAAGGAAATCGAGGATATCGGAGCCTCCGACCGTCTCGAATAGATAGAAAGCAGGCGGAACTCGCCAGAAACGCCGGCAAGATAGGCGACAGAACGATTGTCTTCCACATAGCGCTTGAGCCGATGGTAATTGTTGTTCGGCTTGTCCGCGTAGTAGTAATAGTCCGCGGAATTATCCGGAAGCGTCAATTCCACCGATGCGATTCCCAAAAAAGGTTCCACCTTGAAAAAACGGCTGTCGAAAGCGACAAGGCCAAAAGTCATCCCGCCTTCCAAAATGGCAAGTTCGCTTCCCTTCTCCCAAAGGACATCGGCAAACTGACGATTTTCTCTCGTTTCAAGCATTCCAAAAGAAACAAATGGCGTGAAGGTTACGCGAAAAAGCTGGATGGGAAGCGCCGCATGGTAATCCCAGTATCGATGCCGAAATTCCTTTTTGAAGTCCGAAGTCAAGAATCCGATTCCCGACAGGAATTCAAACCCGACGCTGCTACCGTATAAATGCGACAGAAAGGCATCTTCCGTTCGAACGGAATTTTTCTCCGTTCCCAAGAAATTTTCCCGAAGCCAGATTCCGTTTTCGTCTTCCGGATACTTCGCGACAAATCTTTCCGCCGACCGAAAGAACGGTCCGTCGGAAAGATCGTCTCGCCGTTCCCAAGAAAAGACTACCGGGAAAAAAGCGGGAATCGCATCCTTGTAGAACTCCGGAACCGGGGACGCCAAGACGCGCGAAAACAGGCTGTCCATCTTTTGCTCCGTCCATGTAAAGTTCCGCTTCAGATAGACAAAGAGTTCATCGCGAAAATGGAAAGGGTCGCCATTTTCATTCGACGATTCGACAGCGCACCGTTCGGCAAGGGTATTGGCGCGTCTTGACTGCGGAGCGAACAGGCGACGTTCGCGGACAAGTTCCGTCCATGCGGAATCGTACCGTTGAATCTGCAGGTAGATAAGCCCCTTTTCCATTCGGGAAAAAGGACAAAGATTTTCCGAATATCTTTCATTCAGGAAAGAGACCGTCTGCACGGCGAGCGTCGAATCGCCTTTTCGCAAGGATTCGAGAAGAAGAGTCCGTCCGCGCCGAACCATCTCTTCCACAGAAGGCGGGAGCGCGAGAATCGCCTCTTCGACATTCGACGCGAAAAGCGTACATGCCAAAAGAAAAATCCAAAGAATTGTCTGTCGCATGTACAAAAAATAATTTCTGCCGGCACGGCGTCATTCGATGTCTTTCAACAAGGCGCCGTGGATCGCTATGTCGTCGAGCCATAAGTCCGCCGGACCGTCCGCATAAAAGACAGTCGCCTTGCAATGCCTGTTTACCTCTTCCCAAGAAAAGGATTTGTCCAAGGTCGAACCGTCCGCAACTTTAAAACTCTCGACAGGAAGCGCATAATCCGTCCAGGAAGAATCCAAGGATATCTTGGTTTCAAAGACCGTATTCTTCAACAGGTTCTCGGCTCGACAGACAAACTGCACGCGAATGGTCCCTTCGCCTTTCGCCGCAAGGAACAGGGTATCCACATTGGACAGGTTCCGATAGACGCGATCCGGGTCGGGATAGCTTCTATCGCGTCCCCAGTCGAAACCGACCATCGCCTTTCCGCCCGAAGCGTCCACAAGATTGATGTGCAAGGCGTTGCCGCGTCTGGCATCGACAAATACCCGATGCGCTGTCAGGTTATCCGTAGAATCGCCTGAGGAATCCGAATCGAACGACGCCCACCATCGGCTCCCACCATTGAATCGATGCAATAGCGTGAAGGGCGAACTTGCATCCGAAAAGTTTTCCACGACAATTCGACCAGAATGTTCATCCAGCAGATGCCAGTTCCCGTTTTCCATCAGGACGATGTCATCCCGCCGTAGATTTCCCGGAAGCGGCAAACGCCAATGTCCATGCCTGTCGCTTCGCGTAAAGAATCCCGTTCCATATACCGCGAACAATTGATTCGCCTTCGACTTTCCAAAAAGATATTGCGGTTTCCTGACTTCGATTTTCAAGACGGAACCGACTTTCGCACACGGGGCATATCCCAAACCCTTCCCATGCATCTTGACCTGCAACCCCACATTCGCGCAGAGACCGGAATCCACGGAAAACTGGCCGTCCTTGTCCGCAATAAAGGCGGAATCCCTAACAACGCGTTCGCCAACCTCGGTCTTCGCCGCCCAGTTTCTTCGTTCGACAGTCTGGACAACCGCATAGGGAATCGGAAGCCCGCGGGAATCCAGAACCACAACCAAGACGGAATCCCCAAACGGGACAAGACGCTGAACCTGTACCACGTTTTCGTGTTCGCTGGTTCCGCCGGCTACATTTTCCTCGCAAGAATCAAAAAGACAGAGAGACAGGCACAGAAGCAGAAGCCGACGGATCATTTTTCCTTCTCTTTTTCGTCATTGAATTCGCTCCCCGGAATTGCCGCCACGGGAAAAACCTGCAAGGCTATCTGCATGACCGTATCGCTTTGGGAATCGTTATGTACAAGCGAAGCGACCCGGTTCTTGAACTTTTCCGCTTCCGCCAGAATCATCCGAAAGCAAGTCCGCGAAACGCCCAAAGTCATTCCCACGACATAACGCCGATCCTTTTTCCACCTTCGGAGGGCAAGCGAAGCCTTGTCCAGCATGTCGCAATGATACTTCACCAGGGACGTCCGGTGTTCGGGACACCCGCTGCGAAGGGCGCGCTGCGTCTGCACCCAGCGACCTTCGGAATTTCTTTCGATAAAGCGATACCGGCGCAAAACCCGAACGGCAAGCTTCGCCTCTTCTTCACGAATCGCCGGCTTCAAGGATTTCGCAAGCAGCGCATAGTCGTCCTTGAAATCAAACAAGGTGATCAGTTCCCGAACGGCGGGGATAAACCAATGACCGTAATATGCGGAAAATCCCGATGAAATTTCTACCGGGCGAACGGAACCGCGCATTTGCGAAAGTTCCAGACGGCAACGTTTCTTTTGAATGCCCTCCTTCGCCTGGCCAAAACGGACAAGCCGTTCCCAATACTCGAGTTCCGGTCCCGAAAGACCGACAGCCCTTCCGACAGCTTCGATTGTCTTTTCGCTTAGATTTTTCTCTCCGAGCGTTACCTGGCGCAGAAAATTGGGATTGCCGATATTTGCCCGCTGCGCAATCGCCCGCCAGGAAAACCGGGCACGGCCCATCCTTCGCAAATCGTGAAAGTCGCGCAAGAACGAACGAAAATCTCCATACTCGAAAACAGATTTCATACCTTTTAAATCTAGCCCTGTCAAAACGAAATATCTAGTAAAATTTTATTTAAATGTATGCGTATCGGACACAAAAACATCCGCTGCGTAAAAAATGAAACGAGTTCGATGCAAAAAAAAAGATCCCTGCGAGAATCTCGCAGGAATCAAAGGCTGGCGGATTGAACCCCGAACTTACCAGGAGGGGAGCAATGATAGAGTTGTTAGAGGATTTACCTTTCCGCCAAAACTCAAGAACCAATATAGAAGAATCTATCTTGGAAGTCTAGTATTTATTGCTTATTTTCGCGGTTTCCGAATGACAGCGGGTTCCTCGTGAAACTCGATGTGGCAATGCGGTTCAAAACGGAATCCGCCCCGACGATGGCGATTCAGACCCATGACATCGGAGACTTTTTCCAAATGATCCACGACGCGGTTCAGGCGACTTTCGAAATTCGGATTCACCGGATCGATGCAGATTTCGGGATCGCGCTTGAATTCGCGGTTCTCGAATTCCTCGCGTCCGGTCTTCGTGTATTCGCGCAAGACATTGCGAAGAATGCGTGCAGGAACATTGCGCATCAGATGCTTGCCATTTACCGAAATGGAATCATCCGTTTCGTAATAGATGATTTCGGCGACATGGTTGATCTTGTGAAGAAGCTCGTCGTGCGCCTTCTGAACCGGCGGCCATACGCTGTATTCTTCCTGGACAAGCGAAGAGATGAGACCGGCAAACGGATCCTTCGTCTTCACGTCCTTCGCATAGATGAATTCCGCGATGGACACAGGCGCTCCATAGTAGCGATCCTTGTAAAGAAGACGCGTTCCCGTAAACGTATCGACCACATCCGTATCGGCGCGAACGCACAGCTTGTCCGCAAACTTGGAAAGTCCCAAATCGATCGGAAGCTTCTTGAGGCATTCGCCGAACTTGACGACCTTGCCGACGGCGATTCCGCTCACGTAGAAGGTATCGCCTTCCTGGTTGCCGACAAGACGTCCGACCAGGGACTCTTCGGCGGAATATTGGCAGGCATAGATCTTGATGTTTTCAAACGGCGGCAAGTCCAGGAAGCAAGGGCTCTGCTGGAAGGCGCGAAGAAGCCAGGCCGAGTACACCGCAGACGGATGGTAGGAACCGTTCGAGCGATTGACCAGGAAGTCGTGGCGCTCGTTTCCTTCGACCGAACCTTCCACAAAGTGGAAATTCTCGTGGAACAGATTGCGCTTTTCGATAAGGCGCAGGACTCCAAGACGCTGATCCTGCATATCGTAGAAGTCGCGAATATAGGGAAGATAGGAACGCATCAGCGCGCGCTTCGGAATCGACGTCAAATGCTTCAGCTTGTCAAACATCCGATTGCCAAAGGCATCCAGATTCTCGCCCTTCGAAAGAAGCCAGTTCGAGAAGCCTTCGATCATCAGCGCGTTATCTTCCACGCTGACCATTTCGTCTTCCTGCCACGCCTGTTCTATCAGCTTGCGACTAGTGACACTTGCGTTTTGGACCAGAGGAACCAGATCTTCTGTCCGAAAGGAAAGAAGAAGTTCGCTATAGGCCAGCTTCAGAAAAATATTCGGTATTTTATTTTCATTATCCTGCATGGCTATAATTTATTTTTTTACGGGCGTTTTGCCCACCCCCTTTTTGAATTAAAAGCATTTTTAATGGTATTTTTGAGACTTTTCTATATTTTTGGCATGAAAAGTCCCCGAATTCACGCCCTTTCCGAAGATGTCATCAACAAAATCGCGGCCGGAGAGGTTGTGGAACGCCCCGCATCGGTCGTCAAGGAGCTGGTCGAAAATTCCCTGGATGCCGGAGCGACCCGCATCGAAATTCAAATCGCAAACGGAGGAAAGTCCTCCATTCTGATTCGGGACAACGGTTGCGGAATGTCCGAAAGCGATCTGGACATTTGCTACAAGCCGCACACCACGTCCAAGCTAACGTCCGCGGAAGATCTCTTTCACTTGGCGACGAACGGATTTCGAGGCGAAGCGGTCGCTTCGATCGCCGCCATTTCGAAACTTTCCATTACAAGCCGCGAAGCCGATTCCCCCGAAGCCCATACGCTCCGTCTCGTCGGAGGCCATCTCGAATCGAAGTCGTCGGATGCCTCTCCCCGCGGAACGACATTTCTGATCGAAGACCTGTTCTTTAACGCTCCGGTCAGAAAGACTTTTCTCGGCAGCGACACGGTCGAAGCGAGCCGGGTTCTCGACACGGTAACGCGGATTTCGATGGCTCACCCGGAGGTACGCTTCGATTACAGGGTCAATGGACACGATGTCTTTACAGGAGTCGAAAGCGACGATCCGAAGAGCCGCATCGCCGAAGCGCTTGGAACGGGCATCGCCAAGTCGATGCTGCCCGTCGATTACGAAGAAGCGGGCATTCGCGTCTCGGGATTCGCCGTTCCTCCCGACAAGCTACAGTACAAGCGGAACAAGCTCTACTTCTACGTGCAGAAACGTCCCATCTGGAACCCCATCATGGCCAAGGCGATTGCCCGGGCCTACGAGCCTTACGGAAATTCGAACGCTCCCATCGCCGTTCTCTTTCTGGAAATGCCCGATACGTCGGTCGATGTGAACGTGCACCCGACAAAGCGCGAAGTCCGGTTCGCAAACGAGAACGATGTCTTTATGGCGGTCAATCATGCGGTTCGAGACGCCTTTCAAAGGGTCGAAGAAGAAAATCATCCGACGATTCGCATTTCGGATTTTTCGCCAAAAGCCGTCGCGCAGACCGAAGAGCCGCCTTCCATGCCCGAGCCGTCCTTCGCAAAGCCCCAGCCGGTTCAAGGACTTTTCGAAACGGATTTCTCGAAAAATGTTCGCACGACCCCAGCCGGTCCGTCCTTGAATACGACAAAAAATGTCAAAACATCTAGATCGGGATATAGTTCGGAAGACCCTGGCGACATTATCCAGGACCTTTTTTCCCTGCCCGAAAACGGCAACATCATTCCGCTTACCCCTCAAAACCTGCGCCCTCCGACCCGAATGGACAAGGCGACACCGCCCCAGTTCTTTCAGTTGGCAAACACATATCTCGTGTGCGAAGACAGCGAAGGAATCCTGCTCATCGACCAAAACGCGGCGCACCAGCGGATTCTCTACGAACGCGCACTCGCCTCCCTTGACGCAGAGACCGCCCTCGAAAGCCAGGAACTTCTGTTTCCCGAAATCATCGAGCTCGCCCCGACAGAGGCAAGCGTCGTCCCGGAACTTGTCCCGACGCTCGAAAAGCTGGGGTTTCATCTGGAAATGTTCGGAAAGAACACTTACCAGCTCCGCGGAACCCCCAGGGACCTGCCTTTTTCCAGATCTGTCGAAGCCGTCAAGACGCTCGTCGCCGATGTACTTTGCGGCGACAATCCGGGAAATCCGTCTCATGAGATCCTCGCGAAAGCCTGGGCGAAGAGCAACGCGATACAGGCCGGCGACAAGCTGAATTCCGAAGAAATGACCCACCTGATGTCCGGGCTTCTTTCCACACAGGATCCGATGAGTTCTCCTAGCGGGCGTCCCACCCTGATGCGCCTTCCGGTTTCCGAAATCAACAAGCGATTCAAGCGCTGATGCGTTCAAGAATCCGCCACCGCCACATTCCTGAAATCGACTCTCTGCAGATGCCGTCAGTTTGTATATTGGAAAACCGTGATTAAACCGTACAACATCTTTCCGCTCTTGACGCTTTCTGGCGCTCTCTTCGCCACGGAACTGACCTTTTCGGGAAACCAGAGCGATATCCGCTGGAAAGCCGCTTCTTCCGAACATTTCAGCTACGCCTATCCGGCAGGCTACGGGACCCATGCGGGAATTGTCGCCGCAACGGCGGAAGCGGTGTACGATTCCATCGTTTCGCGCTACCAAATCGAAATGCCGCTCAAGATCGACGTGTCGCTTCAAAACGCCCTGTACGCAAACGGCTCGGCCGTGCCGAACGAAAACGCGATGAATCTCTTTCTTTCCAACTGGGATTTCAAGATTCGAAGCACGCACCCATGGATTGCCGATGTCGTCACCCACGAATTTTCCCACCTGGTGAGCATTGAAAGCGGAAGCAAGTTGCCGCATTTCATCTACGGGGTTCAACTTTCCTACATCGACTATTACAATGAACGCTCGACGCAGAACGCTTCGCTAGTCGTGCCTTTCACCCTCCAGCCGCTTTGGCTTGCCGAGGGAACGGCCCAGTTCGAATCCGCCCGGATGGGATTCGACGCCTGGGACAGCCACCGCGACATGCTGCTCCGCGTCGCCGCTCTGAACGATGGACTTCTCGACCTCGCCTACATGCACGACTTCGCGGACAATTCGCTCGAAGCGGAACTCGGTCCCTATACCCAGGGATTCTCCCTTGTCCGATTCATCGACGCCGAATATGGCCCGGACGCCGTTCCGAAAATCTGGCACGAACTTTCCAAAATGCACCGGGTCACGCTTTCGAGCGCGCTTCAGAAAGCCATCGGCATCGACGAAGATTCCCTTTACAGAAAATGGAAGAACTCGACCATCCAACATTACGAACAGGAACGGGAAAGACTCGGGACTCTGGTCACCGGGAAAAAATGGACGGAAAACGCCTTTTACCACGACTATCCGACGGTCGCCGGCAAGTACATCTACGGTGTGTCGAACTTTGGCGGACCATGGTTCGACGGCGGCATTTTCAAGATTCCAAGAGACAGGCAGGACTCCACCATCGTCCAGGATTCCGCAACGGGAACTACCCTGACAATCCAGGACTCCATACTCGACATTTCCCGGTTTGCGCAAAATTCCTTTAAGCTGAAAAAGCCCTGGCTAGACAAAGGCGTTTCCGTTCGAGAAATTCCGGGAACAGGACCGCTTCTCGCCTACACGACATACGCAAAGCGCGACAGAAACGGACACGCCCACTTCGACATCGCTATTGCCGACACAAACGGTCGAAACGCCCAGGCGACAATCCTCGCCGATGCCGTCTATCCGGACATTTCCCCCGACGGAAAGGATATCGTCTTCGCAAGGCGCGAAATCAACTCGACACGCTTCGTGCTAAGCAAGGTGGAAACGCCCGATTTACGGAAAGAAAGTCCGGGAGAAATTCGGGACATCTACATTCCCGACGAAAAGCTCCTCTACTACAATATCTACACGCCGAAATTCAGTCCCGACGGGAAAAAGATTCTCTTTGGATTTTTCGACGACAGGAACCGCGGAATCGCCTGCATCCAAAGCGACGGTTCGGGTTTTCAGGTTCTCTCGCAAGAAGGCATCGATTTCCGAGATGCCAACTGGATAGACAACGAAACAATAATCTATTCGAGCAACCGAAGCGGAATATTCAACCTGTATTCCAGAAAACTGGGAAACGGAGAGGAACGCCCCCTGACAAATGTTCTCGGAGGCGCCTTTTCCCCGACCGTCGATTCGGGAACCGTATTCTACACAAATTACGACAAGGATGGCTTTTCGCTCTATTCGCTAGAACTATCCGACTACGACGCGACGGACAAGGGACCAGGGACAACGCCCATCGTCTTGAACGGAACGCTTTCGCCAAAAATTCAAAAGCCACTGGAACTTTCGGAAATCGAGTTTGCCGGCAGCGAGCGAAACTACAAGCCGATTCCGACCAAGATTCTCGTCGCTCCGATTTTCGCCATCGAGGAACGTTCTCCGGATTTCACGGTAAACGGAGACGGCAAGGCGGTTCCGAAACTGGGCTTGGCCATGTCGCTTTCCGATCCGCTCAAGAAGAATGTCCTATCCGCGGGCCTGTTGCTCGAACTGGGAAACGGCTGGAAATACATCAACGGGGACGGCATCAATCCCGAAATGGAACGCGAATTCCTGGCATCTCTCGAAAACCGCTCGACGCCGATAACCCTCGGGCTTTCCTTTACCAACATGAATTTACGCTCCAAGGACACCGTTCGCTACGAAGACCCGCGAAGCTACGAGGATTCCGTCGGTACAAGCCATTATGCGGTTTCCCTCAATGCGGTCCAGGGGAGCGCCCAGTACAGCGTTTTCAAGCAGGGCGACAGCGTTTTCGTTCTCGGTGGCTATGACTGGTCAAACTTCAATCTGTACGAAGACAACCTGAAGTGGACTTACCAGAAGCGCTTTTCCGGAACCGTCGGATTTTCGTTCGACGGCGGCATGGACGACGCCACCACGACAAACACGGCAGGCGCCGGAAACGGCATTACGGCAAGCTACCAGATTTCCAATTCGGATCTGTACAGACCGGGAACTTTCGCGGAGAGCTTCACCGTTTCGCCAAGCGGAAAGATCGAACCTATCTACCGGAACTACACCTTGCACAATTTCTACTTCAACCTGCACGGAAGTCTAGCAAATCCGATTCATCCCGGAGCGCGCCTTGCCGCCGGCGCAACGTTCCAGGGTCTCGGAACCTGGACGGCAAAAAATTCCAAGGATACGCTCGACAGCTACTATTACACGCCGCTCCTCCTGGAAGGCTATCCCTATCTGATAACAAACGAAGACTACAACCGCAGCGGACTGAAGACCGCCAAGGCGGAAATTCACTACCTGTTCCCCATCTTCGAAGACTTTCGAAATCAGTTCTGGATTTTTACGACTCGGGATTTCTTTGTGAATCTGTACGCACAGGTTGGAGCGGCATGGAACGACCACGGGATTCCGATGTCAAGATTTTCCAGGAGGGAATTCTGGGATCGCAGCGTAGGCGTCGAATTTCGACTGGCCAACCGGATTTTTTACACTATGCCGTTCAATCTGTCGCTGAACCTTGCCCGCGGACTGGATCGAATCGGGGAAGACGAGAACGGAAAGGGCGGACGCAAGATGACGCCAATCGACATTCCCGTTTTACCGAAAGCGGTTTCTCCGACAAAAATCAAGTTTTCCATCGGATTGGACTTCGACAATTCCTGGATGCAATAGTCCTAGGGGACCTCTAATCCCAGTGCATCGATTCCTTGCGAATCAGGAACCTGCGCGAAAGATCGTCTAGATTTGCCGTTTCGTTTTCGAGGCCCATCAACCCGCCAAAAAGAGGATATGGACTCACCGTTCCTCCCTGTTCGTTGCACTTGACCCGAACGAAGATCTTCCCGTCCCGAATCCGCAAGTCAAGAATATGCCGGTTGAGGTCCACTTCCTGTCCGCGATGATTTTTCACGACGGGAAATTTCTTTTCGATAAATTTTTCCAACAGATTTTCCGGAATTCTTTCCGGTCGGAAAGAATAAGTCATCGAAGTCGGGAACCGCGAAGACAGCTTATACGAAAGTTCTTCGATTTCAAGAATTTCCATTCCCATCGGGAACGGCGCATTCAACTTCTTTAGCAATTCCGGCAAGTTGCCTTCGGAAAGATCGAGCGGAACAAGCGTCTCGACGCCCAGGATTTCACAGACGGTTTCGAGTCCGAGCGGAAGTGCGCCCATGTTGACGATCCGCGGCTTGGGGCTAAAACCTTCGCTATACCGCAAGGGGATTCCCGCACAGGCAAAAGTCCGCACAAACGCGCCGAGCACGTTCTGGTGAGGCAAGAACCGACTGAGTCCCGTCTTCCGGAAAGTCAACTTGTACGCAAAACGCTTGTCATAGACCGGGCGACGCTTGGCGACGAGTTCCTTGATTTCTGCCGGTGTCCGGCTAGGAGCCTTGTATTTTTCCGGGGCGGGAGCGAGGCGAACTTCCTTTCCGTTTCCCGGGATTCCGCAATGCTGGCACTCGCCCCATTTGCAGTTGGGAACAGGCTTCGCGTTCTTGAAGATTTCGGGATTGAATCCTTTCTGGTACTCGTTCCAGAGATAGGCCTTCGTCACGCCGACATGCATAAAGTCCCACGGGAAAACGCTTTCCCTGGAACGCGTCGCGTAAATCCATTTTTCGTCGTAGCCGAAATCTTTCCAAATCTGTTCCCAGTCCTTGGGACGAATGCGATGGCTGTCGCTCTCGAAAATCATTCCGCGCCGATACGCTTCGTAGATCATCGGAGCGAGCGAGCGATCCCCTCGACTGTAAAAGGCTTCCAGCCGAGACGTGTCCCAATCCGCCCAGTTGATTTTTACGTTCGGATTCTTGTAAAACCTGTGACGGACAAACTGGATATGCGAAAGCGCCAAGTCCTTTTCCATGTAGGGCGCCCACTGCAAGGCGGTGAAGGATTTCGGAATCAGGATTCCCATGCTTACCGAGATCTGCGCACCGCGCAAATACTTTCGCCCGATTTTCACCAGATTTTCGATAAGCCGACAGAACGCTTCCATGTCGTCGTCGTTTTCCGTGGGAAATCCGACCATCGTGTACAACTTGATTTTATTGAATCCCGAAGAGAAGGCGTGTTCCGCCGCGTTATACATATCCTCGTCGGTGATCGTCTTGTTTATCATCTTGCGCAAGCGTTCCGAGCCCGTTTCCGGAGCAAAGGTTCCGCTGCGCCCACCCTTTAGTGCCGCCACCTTTTCCGCAAGGGACTGGCCAAAACTGCTCACGCGGATGCTAGGCAGGGAAACATCGACATTATCGAAAAACGCGTCGTCGATAATGGAATCGGTCAAAGCCTCGATCGGTTTGTAATCCGCCGTCGAAAGACTCAAGAGCCCAAGTTCGCTTTCGCCTGTAGCCCGGACTCCCTCCTTCGCCAAGTCGATTACATCGTCTGCGGGAAGTTCCCGACAAGGCCGATACCAGATTCCCGCCTGGCAAAAGCGGCATCCTTGCGAACAGCCGCGCATTACCTCGACGCTGAAACGGTTATGGACAAGCCTCATGTTGGCGATCAGGTTCTTGACCGGATAATCCTCCTTTTTCAGTTCCGGGATAAAGACGCGACGCACACCGTTCGTGTTCGCGTAGGAACCTTTCGCCGGTTCTTTCGGAACGAGCTGTCCAAATTCGCCCCGGACGACTTCGCGAAAAGCGGGAACATACACACCATCGATCTTCGCGATCGTTTCCAGAACTTCCATTCGGGAAAAGCCTTTCCTTTTGCATTCGCCGACGGTCCGCAAGATTTTCGGAAGCATTTCCTCGCCATCGCCGATGTTGAACGCGTCAAAAAAATCCGCAACCGGTTCCGGGTTCGCCATCGCCGGACCGCCACCGAGAATTATCGGGTCGTTTTCCTTGCGATCCTTCGAAAACGCGCAAATGCCCGCAAGTTCCAGCACATAGGGCACATTCGTAAAATTGAGTTCCGTCTGGAGGGTCATGCCGACTACGTCAAATTCCCGAACAGGCATCCACGACGCATGGGTGTAAAGCGGAATATCGTGCGACCGCATTTCCCGCGCCATGTCGTCCCACGGCGCAAAGGCTACATCCATCCACAGATCCGGTTCGCGGTTTACGACATGATACAGCACCCGCAAGCCGTTGTTCGAAAGTCCGATTTCGTATAGGTCGGGAAAGACAAACGCCATCCGGGCAAGAACCATCGACGGATCCTTGACGACGCTGTTCGCTTCGCCGCCCATGTAGCGGGCGGGGCTTTCTACGGATGGGAGAACCTGTCCTAGCTTTTCAAAGATGTTCATATTCCTATCAACCGAACTTTAAGGAGACGTGCCAAGAATTTCCAGGCAGAATATAAAATTCCACGGCAAAGAAATCAGGGAAGGGCATCCAGGGCTCCCGCCAAATAGGCGAGCGGAGCGTTCCAGTTGATAGCCACTTCATTTGTCGCATAACTGCAAACGGAGTCCAGGTAGGCGATAGCCGGGAACCCCTTTGCCGCATAGTCGGGACACTCCCACGGATTTTCGCCAATGTCCTGCTTTCCCAGATGCGGACCGCCGACAAGCATTCCGGGCAGAGGCAAGAGAACGGAATCCGCTTCGCTCTGGCGGTGATGCGGATTCATCGGAAATCTTGCGCCAAATCCGGTCACGTAGGAAAGGTGCAGAGGATTTTTCCCGAGCAGATAGGAAAGAACCTCTTCGGCCGCCTGGCGATATTTTTCATCTTTTGAAATTCGATATGCCTGGAGGAGCGCAATCCCATTGTTCGCCACGCCGCTGTTTGATCCCCACGTCCATCTCTGCGAAGGAACAGGGATCCGGTACGCCGACGAGTCATAATCCGCAAGCAAGGCATTCGCGGTTTCGAGCAAAAGCGTTCTCGCCATTCGCTTCAGGGAATCTTCAAAAGCGGGAGATTCCGCCACGCGAAAGACCGCAAGCAGATTCAGATCACCCCACCAGAGTCCGCTGGCAGACAGTGAAAAAACCTTCAAGTCATCCTGGTATTCCTTTTTCCTTGTCGTTTCGAACAACTCGGCGGCGGCAAAGCGAAACTCGTCTTTTCCATCCTCGCCTTTCGCGATATAGGAACCGGTAGAAACATCCTTTGGCTGTTCATAGAAAAGCGTCGGATTCTTCTTGGCGAAATCATAAGCCCGCTTGGCGGCAGACAACAACTTCTGCGAATAGGTCTTGTCAAATTTTCGATAGACGCGCGAAGCCTGTGCCATGGTGCCCGCGAAACCAAGCGAAGAAGTGATTCCCTTTCCAATGACAAAGCGGGTAAGCGTATCCTCGTGCGGCATGATGTTTCCGCAAAAATCCAGGGTCGTTAGCTTGTGAAAGACCCCGCCGTCCGCGTCTTGCATGGAAAGCATCCAGTCCAAGTTCCACTTTATCTCTTCGAGAAGCGTCGGGAGCTTTTTGTTTTCCCGAGGAATGTCCCATTCGAGTTTCTTCGCGTAGGCCGGGTAGTCTTCGTAAAGCTTTAGCAGAGTCGAAACGGTAATGCTCGAATTGACGATGTACTTTCCGAAATCCCCGGCATCGTACCAGCCTTTTGGCGAACTGACCTTCCGGTCCGTTCCATAAATTCGGACAGCCGTATCCAAATGCCCCGCCGGACGCGCCCAGATTCCCGCATACCGATCCTCTAGCGCCATCCCGGCCCGCTGAAAGTAGAACCATTTGAGCGACGCCTTTGCCAAATCCCGATAAGGATTTTCTCGAATCGAAACGGGCGAGCCCAAGACCTTTCCCTCTCGCAAAATCACATAGGCGCCTTCCTTCTGAACCTGCGAAAAGTCAAATAGCTGCACAGTATCTCCGCTCGTTCCATCGTAAACCGATCGGGGAGCGGCAAGGCGGGCGACTAGTCTATTCGTCATGAGCTCGCGAATTTCGACCGAAGCCGTATCGGGCGCCTTGAGGACAAACTGTTTTTGCGACTTTGGAGAAAATCCCAGCTGGTTTATCGCCGGAACGTCGGCAAAGGATGCGGACACCGCGAACGGCGCCAAGATTAGAAGATTGGCGATTTTCATCATTTTTTTACCTCTAGCACAATCCAGGAACCAAGCTTTCTCCCGCCAATGCGCTTCAGCGCGCCTTTCCTCTGAAGATTCGACAGGTGATACTTTACGCCGTCGGGAGTCATGCTTCCTAGTTTTTCCGCGATTTCACCGCGCGAAAGTTTTTCGTTTTCTCGCAAAAGTTCAAGAATCCGCATTTCCGTGTCGGAAAGTTTTTGGGTAGCCTTTCGGGTAGCCTTTTGGGTAGCCTTTCGGGTAGCCTTTCGGGTAGCCTTTCGCCACAGGGTAAAGACAAGGCTTTCCGTTCTTTCTTCGATGGAGGGTTCTTTCAACCCCCTTTCCCTGCAAAGCGAAAAGACTTTTAAAACCCCGCTACCCCAATGTTCGATGATATTCATCTTGGCAAAGACATCGGCAAGAACCTTGTTTCGGATGCTGGAACTCCCCGTTTTCATCTCTTCAATCGTGATTCCGCCAAAAAGCGAACCCGGACTTGAAACTTCGACCCTGTCGTCATAGACGGCTATCTGGATAAAGGACGGTGCGAGATAGTTCCGGTGGACAACCGCATTGATCACGACTTCGCGAATCGCTTCGGATGGAATTTCGTATTCCTCCTTGCGCAAGACGCCCTGGATTTTTGCAGACAGATTGATATGCGACAAAACAAAGTCGTAGGCTTTTTCAATCTGCTCGTAAAGAGGCCCGTCAAAATCCTTTTTGTCGATGAAGACACCCTTTTCCCTGCCCTTGAACCGCGCACACTGGATTTTTGCGAAAGTGAAGGCGTTGTTCGTCAAAAGCTCGAACGCGTTCGACGGGAACTTCCTCTTTCCATACGGCAAAAGAAGTTGCCAACTTTCAAGATTTCGCACCGTCACGTTCTTCCTTGAAAACTTCCTGATCGTTTGACAAAGGCTTTCGATGTCCGATAACGCTGCCGGTTTTTCGCCAAAGGGCATTTCGTCAAAAGACAGGCGCTTTCCGAACAGGAAGAGTTCATGCAGCTTTTCATCTGTCGCCCGGCGAGTCGTCGCTCCGACTCGCACATACGTTCCGCCCGTCAGTCCTTCGCGCTTGATAAAGTAAGGCTTGTTCTGTCCCGGCTGGATTTCGAGGACAATGACCGTCTTCTGTCCAACGGCCTGGAAGAAAATGTTCGGGACAATCGATGGAGAACAGTTCTCGGCAATCGCGTTCGTGATGGAATCCAGATAGACAAAAAGCTTTTCCTTGGCAACGCCGATTACGCGGAGAGTTTCGTCTTCGATTCCGAAGACGATTTTTCCACCCTTGCCGTTAGCAAACGCGGAAACGGTCTTTAGATATTTTTTGTCCTCGGTCGGCATGGCTCGCTTGAGTTCGAGCGTTTCCGATTCACCGTTCTTGATTTCGGCAAGCAGTTGCATGGGCACTTCACTCCGTTTCCCGGACGTGGGTTTTGATAAACGTTACTTCGTCGGCGCTCAGTTTGTACTTGGCGTTGAACTGGGCGTCGATTGTGGCATCGGCGATACCGAATACGTAAATAAGTTTGGGAACCGAGGATGCCTGGTACACGGACATTATTCGCCTCCTTTCAGTTGATACTTGCCCTTGCCTAGACCTGTAACCGGAACAATGACGCCAAGGCTTTTCATTTTCTTTATCACATTCGTTGCCGTCGCCGGAGAACAGCCCAAAACCTTTTGCACTTCTGTCGCCCCAAAAACCTGGCTCTTTCTCGTTTCACGAACAATCGCCAAAATATTCTCTTGCGTCAAAGAATTCAATCGAGCAGCCTTTATAAAATCAATTAGCCGTTGTTTCCATCCAATCCCTAAGCTTTTCTCGCCAATCCCTAAGCTTTTCTCGCCAATCCCTAAGGTTTTCTCGCCAATCCCTAAGGTTTTCTCGCCAAAATCAGTATTTTTTACAGTAGCCTTGAGAATGAAACCGAACTGTTTAAATTCCGGTTTCGGAAGACCGAAAGCTTCCATTTCTCGATACATACGGTCAACACCTTCTCCAAAATCCTTTACGTATTTGTAGCACTTCAAGTATTCCGCAATATGAGCGTTTCTTGCGAAATGAGTTTCACGAATTCGATCAATTTTTACGATACTTGGCAAATTTCCTGGAGACTCGACAACTAAATGCTCGTTAAACATTTTAATCTGAATCTCTGTTCCGCGAATGGAGTAGTCTCGATGTGTCACCGCATTCACAACAAGTTCCGTGCGCACAAATTCAGGATACTCCGGTTCCGTGGTAAAAACCCCACCTGAAGTCAAATAAGTACGTTCCTTGATTTGGGTCTGAATGTAAGCAACCGTCTGTTGTATTTGCTGGAGAATACGCCCTTCAAATACAACATCCTTGACAACATTCATTTCTGCGCCAAATCGTTCTTCCGTTCCTTCATAGCGAATAAATCGAATTCGCGCTCGCGGAAAAAAGCTCTGCGGATTCTTGGCAAACAGCAAAATAGCGGCAACGCTAAGCCTTAAAATTCCATTTTGAACTTTTGCGAAATTTCTATTTTGCAACAAATAGTCTTTGGGAGATTTCGCATAACCTATCCGTTGCAGATATTCTCCAAGATAATTTTCATCGATATCTTCATAACAGGACTCAGGAACAATAAAATCTTCAAAAGTTCTCAAGCCCTTGTCAAAGCTCAACGTCATTCTGTCTTCAAAAGAAAGAAGTTTCGATTTATCTCCAACTCGCACATAAGCATCACGGGACTGGTTCTCGTGAAGAAACGCACTTGCTTCGATATGCAAAAGAAGAATATGGTTTTTATTCCCGTCACTATCAATGCAGTCAATAAGCTCATAGGCAAAAGAAACCGTTGGCGTACAGAAATCCATCGGCACCCGCAGCAACTCATTGATCTTTTCCGGATGCGAATCAACGCCTTCGATTCGTCGATTCCTGTCTGAAATCCCGATAGCTATCACACCTCCATCGGCATTGGCAAAAGCACAGACAAGACTGGACAAATCTCTCGGTGCGATGTTCACCGACTTTCGATCAAATGTCTGGGATTCTTCAAGCGCGAGAATATCGTCGAACGTCATAAAAGCCTCTACTTCAAAGCATCGACAAAACGGATAATCTTGCCTGGCCTTTTCGTCCGGGCATCCACTTGATTCCAATCCTTGATCTTGCAATACAATCCGTCCATCTGCCAAAAGTTCCAACTGATTATTTCCGCAAAATGTTGGTTTTCCTTGCTCATCTATCCGCTATAATATACCATCTTTTCGAAGAATAGCCACATCCGGCAAAATTGATTCGGTATCTTTTAAATCGTTACCATTTCGCGAGAGCGTTCGCAACGATCAGGTCCTGCAATTTCTGGATGGCGCGCGCCTGTCCGTGGCGATCTTCCGTCTCGTTCTGGAGCACGTCGTATGTTCCGTCCGCGGAAAGGTTTTCTCCCTTGTAGATCATCTTCTCGGTGACGTTGTCGTAGAAGCGCACATTTACCCGGAGAGTTACGCGGTAGGTTTCCACTTCGGATCCGCGCGTATAGTTTTCGGGCTTGTTCGTATAGCTCAGGAGAGTCATCTCGAAATCCGCATCGGCTTCTTCATTGACCAGACGGACGCCACCCGCGTTTTTCCGGAAAAGATTCACGACGCTGTCCCGGAGCGTGTTTCCAAGAACCGGATCGAGCGTCTTGTTATCGACTTCGTGGATCTGCACCGTCCGGATATGACTGGGAAGCGTACTCGCCGTAAAGCTGTAACAGCCGACAAGGCAAATTGCGGAAACCATCAGGAAAAAAAGCGTTTTTAGACGATTCATGTTACAAAAGATAAATCCTAAAAGCTAGATTATTGGGAAAACAAAACTTTAACGAGGCTTCTCATGCTCGATATACGTAAAATCCGCGAAAACCCGGAATATTTCATTGCCGAAACAGAAAAGAAATACACGACAGTCAGCCTAAAGGACATTCTCGCCATCGACGAGGTGCGCCGTCCACTGCTTTCCGAAGTGGAAAAGCTGAAGAGCGAGCGCAATGCGGAATCCAAGCGTATCGGCGAGCTGAAGAAGAAAGGCGAAAACGCCGACGATGCCGTCAAGGAAATGCGCGCGCTCGGCGACAAGATCGACGAACTCGACAAGAAGCTGAAGGAGCTGGAATTCAAGCAGACCGAAATGCTGATGCACGTTCCGAACATCGCGCCGAAAGCACCGGAAGGCAAGGATTCTAGCGAAAACATCGTCGAAAAGGAAGGGCCGCTGCCGTTCGATTATTATTCCAGGAACCGTGACTTCACCCCGGTCGATCACAAGACTCTCGGCGAAAGGCTCGGCATCTTCGATTTCGAACGCGGAGCGAAGATCTCCGGAAACGGCTTCCCCGTCTATCGCGGACTCGGTTCCCGCCTCGAACGCGCCCTCATCCAGTGGTTCCTCGACGAACACCGCGCAAACGGCTTCGAGGAAATCACGCCGCCGTATCTGGTCACCCGCAACACGATGCGCGGCACGGGCCAGCTTCCGAAATTCGAAGAAGACATGTATCGCTGCGACAAGGACGACGATCTCTTCCTCATCCCGACAGCCGAAGTTCCGCTCACGAATCTCTACGCTAGCGAAATCATTCCGGAAAGCGAACTTCCCAAGCGGATTTGCGCCTATTCCGCCTGCTTCCGCCGCGAAGCGGGTTCCTATGGCAAGGACACGCGCGGGCTTCTCCGCCTACACCAGTTCAACAAGGTGGAAATGGTTTTCTTCTCTCGCCCGGACAACAGCTACGAGATGCACGAAGAGCTCACGTGCTTTGGCGAAAAGCTGCTCGAAAAGCTGAAATTGCCGTTTCACCGCCTGAACCTCTGCAAGGGCGACCTGGGATTCGGCGCGGCCAAGTGCTACGACCTGGAAGTCTGGGCACCCGTCGAGCAGAAATGGCTCGAAGTCAGCTCCTGCTCGAACTTCGAAGATTTCCAGGCGCGGCGCGCAAACATCAAGACAAAAATCGACGGCAAGAACGTCTTTGTCCACACGCTCAACGGTTCGGGACTCGCTACGCCGCGCGTCATGGTCGGCATCTGCGACAACTACCAGCAAAAAGACGGTTCGCTTGTCATCCCGGAAGTTCTCCGTCCGTATATGGGCGGGCTCGAAGTCATCGAACCGAAAGCGTGATTTTCGACATTCCTTCAGGATTTTCAAGAGGTCTCCTCTAAAAATCGCTTTGGTCAAGAAAATTTGAATGACGAACCAGCGCGAAGCGTCATAACCGAATTTTTGAAAATTGAATTTTTAGAGATGATCTAGGATCACAAGTAAAGCGGACCGCTTTGCAACCCTAAGTTCCAAGCTCTCTCGACGAAGCTCTGGACTGCGGGATGGATTCTATCGGCTCTTTTAGAGTCTCCAGAATGACGCCGGGCAGTAAAGGTTCGTTGTGTTGAACGACAGTCTCGTTACTCCGTCATCCTGGAGGGAGCACTGCGACCGACCTGTCTGCCGATAGGCAGGTAGGATCCATAAACGCTCTGGCTGGATTCTACGCTCTCGACGAAGCCCCGGCAAAGCGTACACGCCCCGAAACAATTGATACACTTGATACGGTTTTGTATATTTGCAGAAAATCGGGATGGCGGTAATCCGATTAGGGACCTATTTTATGGGAAACAAAAACCGAGGATACATCCATGAAGATTCAAAAGGTTCTTATGCTCTCGATCGGCATTCTCTCATCGCTCGCCGTTGCCCAGGACAAGGATTATTCGGGTGCGGAACTTTATACCCGCGACACCCAGATGTATGGAAAATACGAAGCCCGGATGCTGATGGCCGCCGGTTCGGGAACAGTCAGTTCCATGTTCCTATACTACAACGATTCCTATATGGGAGGCGAAGAACCCTGGGTCGAAGTCGATATCGAAATTCTCGGCAAGAAGCCCGCAAGCTTCCAGTCAAACATCATTACGGGAAGCGCCGAATCGAAAAAGACGAGCGAAAAGCATCACGCGCTCACTCCCGCGGCAAACGAAGGCTACCACACCTATGGCATGGAATGGACACCGACCTACGTTTCGTGGATAATCGACGGCGTTACGGTCCGCAAGGTAAAGGCCGATTCGAACGATACCGATGGACAGGTAGCGGCACTCGTTCGCGAACAAGGCTTGCGCTTCAACCTGTGGTCTTCGGAAAGCGTAGGCTGGGTAGGAAAATTCGACGATTCCATCTTGCCGATTCATCAATACATCGACTGGGTAAAGGTTTACACCTATACGCCCGGAGCTGGCGAAAACGGATCGGACTTTACGCTCGCCTGGACGGACGATTTCGACACGTTTGACGACAACCGCTGGGCAACCGGTGACTGGACATTCGACGGAAACCGCGTCACGATGAGCCCCGAAAACGTCACCGTTAGCGAGGGATATCTTGTGCTAAGCCTCACCAAGGCCGGGGAAGAAGGCTTTCAGGGAAAAGTCCCAAAGGACGATGGTTCTACCGCGATTCGAAAAAAGGGAACGTCCATTCACGCGACAATGTCTCGTCCGGAAGCGTTCAAGACCTTTGACTTGATCGGTCGCTACAAAGGAAAGAAAACAAAGTCATGAAAGACAAAATCGTCAAGGCGCTATTGCAAAGCGCACATGCCGACGGCGAAAAGCTTCCCTCGGTAAGAGAACTGATGAAAGCAATGGATGCGGCTTCGGCGACCGTCCAGCGCGCCTTGCACGAACTTTCGAGACATCGAATCATTCATACAGTTCCCGGAAAAGGCTGTTTCTGGGGAAGTCCCAAGATAAAGACCTTGCCAGTCCAAGGTTTTCCAAAAGACGTCCTTTCCGAAAGATTCCTTTCCGACATCCGCGCAGGCGTTTTCTCGGTCCAGGACACTCTTCCTTCTCAAAAGGAACTTTCCTTGCGCTACCGCGTATCGGCATTTCGGATGCGCCAATTTTTACAGGGCAAGCAGAAAGAAGGCCTTCTTGTCCGAGAAGGAAGGGGGCGGTATTTTTTCCCGAAAAAGGAACGTTTGCCCGAATCCGAGATCCTGCTCATCACGCGTTGCTCTTCCTTTGGCGAATTTTCGCCAGCCAGCGAACGAGAGACGGACTTTATCCGAGCCGCCTACCGGACAGGCGCCAAAAAGCGTTTCAAGCTGAGGTTGCTGGGATTTGACGAGCAATCGGAAAGATTCATCGATCGAAACGGGAAGTTCAAGAAACTCGACGATTACCCAGACGTCATCGGATTCATCATATCCACGATGCTCATGGAAGATCCCATCCGGATTCTCTCGAAGTTCAAGACGGTATCCTCGCCGATTTCTATCTGGTGGGAACATCCGCAAGGAGCGCTTCCCGGGTATTTTCTAAAACGCGATGGCTGGGCGTTTTTCAATTCGACATTCGGGAAGAACCCGGGAATCTCCCTGGGAAGGTATCTTCAAAAAAAAGGCTTCACGCAAGCCGCCTATATTTCTCCCTACCATGCGAGTTCCTGGTCAAGGGACAGACTGCAGGGTCTTCGGGAAAGCGGACTGGAAATTCACGCCTTTACCGACTCCAAGTTCGCAAGTCCCTGGGATTTTCGAAACATGGCGAAAAGGAACGGCCCCAGATCGAGCGTCGAATTGCGCGCAAAGCGCTACGAAAGGAAAATCTTGAAAAAGATGGTACAGGCAATCGGAGACGAAACCGCATGGATTCCCGCAAACGACGAAATCGCGGGTCTTCTGTGCGAACTGGAAGAAGAAGGAGCTATCGGGAAAATTCCCTACCTGGTAGCCTTCGACAATTCGATCGAAAGCTATCTGCTTCGACTGGATTCCTTTGATTTCAACACGGAAATTCTCGCGGAACAGATGTTCTATCACCTGGAACTGGGGAAAAACGATCCCTTTCAAGGCAACGGCTTTAGAGAAATTTCGGGAAAAGTTGTCGAAAAGTAGGCGAAGAACCGATAACGATTTTTGTTTTTAAGATATATTTAGCCTGTGAAGAAAAGAATACTGGCACTAGTCTGTCTTTTCGCGGGAATCGTCTCTGCGCATCCGCATGTCTTTATCGATGCGACAGTGGATCTCGTCTTTGACGAAAAAGGATTTGTCGGAGTCCAGAACAGGTGGGCATTCGATCTTATCTACAGCCAGGCGATGATCGCCGCCGGAGACAAGAATCGGAACGGAATCTTCGAAGAAGACGAGATTCCTCTCTACCGCGAGCAGGTCGTCGAAGCGGCGAGGGAATTCAGCCGATTTAACTACATCGGAGACGGTTCGCGATTTTTCCCGCCTAGCGAGTCAAGAAATCTCAAGGTAAGCGTCAGCAAGGAAGGGAAGCTCGTTGTCGAGTTTTTAAATGTCTTCGACATTCCCGCGCTTTCGAACGATTACACAATGATAGTCATCGCCGTTACCGATCCGACAAACTACATTCTGATTACCACGGACATGGACCAGAGCAATATCAAGGCTCCGGATTCAATCGATGTCGAATATTTCGTCGACTCGCTTTCCGATCTCACGCAATTCAGGAATTTTTCAAATTCGGTAAAGGGACTCTATGTTCGATTCAAGAAAGCTGAATAGGTTTCTGCCGATTTTCGTCGTCTGTCTTTTCTGCATGTGCCACTTGGCTTTCGCCGGTGTCAGCCAAAAAAAGTTCGACTTTCGAAAAGACGATGTCGTCAAAACGGAACCCGTCAAGGATTCCATCGAAAGCAAGAGCCAGGCGGTAAAGGCAAGCGAAATCAAGACGACTTCCAGCTATTTCTTCATCGGTTCCGACGCCATGTGGGAATGGCTCGTTTCTTCGCAAAAGACGCTCCGCGAAAAGATTTCCGCCCAAGTTTACAACTTAAAAAGCGGACAGTCAAAAAGCGTCTGCCTGTTTTTCCTTGTCTGCTTCATCTACGGACTGGTCCACGCCATCGGGCCGGGCCACGGCAAGACAATCGTCGCAAGCTACTTCATCGCCCGCAAGGGGAAAGTCTTGCAGGGAGTCGCCCTGGGAACCTCCATTACGGTCATCCATACGATTTCCGCAGTCGTCCTGCTGTTCGCCCTGTATGGAATCGCCAAGGCTACGCTATTTCCCATCTTCGAATCAAGCAGAATCAACATCGAAAAGGCAAGTTACGCGCTGATTATCCTCACGGGAATTCTCCTTGTCGTGATTTCTATCCGGGAAGCAGTCACAGGCAATCAGGAAGAAAGCGTGCAAAGCGCAAGCTGGAAAGAGCTTCTGTGGCTCGCCTTCATCACGGGGATCGTTCCTTGCCCGGCAGTCGCCCTTGTCGTCTTTTTCTGCCTCTTGAACGATCTTCCGGGACTTGCGATTTGCGGGGCGACGTTCATCGGAATCGGCATGGCGGTCACCAATACGGCCTTTGGGATCGGAGCCATCTTTATCCGCCGGGGAATCGACAGAAGCATCACCCATGCAGGAAACCTAAAACGATACGCTTCCTGCATCAACACGGGAATTTCCCTGCTTTGCGGTGTCTGCATTTCCATGCTCGGCATTTTCCTGGTTTTGAATGTTCGCTAGCGTCTTTTTCACCGTTTTGTCGAATTAGAGAATTAGAACATGGAAATTCTCTTGCCCGGACTATTCATTCCGTTTTTCGGAACCGCCATCGGAGCGGCGTTCGTCTTCTTTCTGAAAAACAAGCTCAAACGCTCCGTCGAAAGAATGCTCACCGGATTTGCCGGAGGCGTCATGGTCGCGGCGTCCATTTGGAGCCTTCTCGTTCCCGCCATCGAGCAGTCGAGTGAAATGGGTCGTTTGGCGTTTATCCCGGCTGTTGTCGGATTCTGGATCGGCATCCTGTTTCTGCTCGCGCTCGACCATCTGATTCCGCACTTGCACCAGCACGCTAGCGAACCGGAAGGTCCTCGTTCGCATTTGCAACGTACGACAATGCTCCTTTTCGCCGTCACCCTGCACAACCTCCCCGAAGGAATGGCCGTTGGCGCGGTCCTCGGAGGAATTCTCGGCGGAAACACGACCATCACGTTTGCCGGCGCGCTAGCGCTTTCCATCGGAATCGCCATCCAGAACATTCCCGAAGGCGCCATCATCTCCATGCCGCTCAAGGCAGCCGGGTTTCGTTCCCGAAAGGCCTTTTTCTACGGGATCCTGTCGGGTGTCGTCGAACCGATCGGAGGCGCGCTGACCATTCTGGCGGCATCGCTTGTCACGCCTGTCATGCCCTATCTTCTGAGCTTTGCCGCCGGAGCCATGATCTACGTCGTTGTCGAGGAACTGATTCCCGAAACGGCCGAGGGCCCTCATTCCAACATCGGGACGATATTTTTCGCCATCGGATTCAGCCTGATGATGGTTCTCGACATCGCACTGGGATAAATTCGACATTCCCGCATTCGCAAAGTCGATATTTTTTTGATTTTAGTCTTGACTAACATTCGCTTTTGATGTATATTGTCGTCAAAATTAGTTTTGACTAACAAAGGATTTTACAATGAAAGTAGCCGTTATCTATTGGAGCGGTACAGGCAACACGGAAACGATGGCGAAAAGCGTCGTCGAAGGCGCTGTCGCCGCCGGCGCCGATGCAAAGCTTTTCGCCTGTGGAGAATTCGATCCTTCCTCGACCGACACCTTTGACGCCTTTGCGCTCGGATGCCCGGCAATGGGTTCCGAAGAACTGGAGGATTCCGAATTCGCACCGCTATACAACAGCATAAAAGAGAAGCTTGCCGGAAAGAAAGTCGCGCTCTTCGGATCTTACGGCTGGGGTGGCGGAGAATGGATGAAATCGTGGGAAGCGGACTGCTTTGACGGAAAACCCGTCAAGGCCACGGAAAGCGTGATCGCCGAAGAATCTCCTAACGACGAAGTTCTGGAAAACTGCAAGAAAATGGGAGCCGCTCTCGCCGGGTAACCCTATTACCGATTTGTCTCCTGGAAGGCCGGTAAAAAGCATTTTTTATCGGTCTTCTTTTTTGACCGGATTTGGAAAAGCCTTGTCTAACAAGACGCCTTTTCCCCGGGAAATTTATAGTTTTACAGGGATTTCAAAAAGAAATCGTTTCAACAAACGAGGTAATCCATGAAAAGCAACGTTAAAATGTTCCTGGTTGGTGCCGTGGCAGGGATCGCGACTATCCAGCTGCTCAAGACAAGCTGTTTCCGCAAGAGCTGCGCACGCATGATGAGCGCAGGTCTGAAGCTCAAGAGCGACGCGACCCAGTTCGTCGAAGAAGTCAAGGAAGACGCCGAAGATCTGACAGCCGAAGCGGAACAGAAGAAAAAGACGGCCAAGAAGTAAAAAAAATCTCCGTTTCCAACATCGGGTGAATTCATGCAATTCTACATCAAACATTCTTTGCCTGGGCGCATCCGGGTTGGATACGACAAGACGGAAATAACGCCGCGACAGGCGGCACTCGCCAAAGAACTGCTGTCTGTCCAGGAAGGCGTTTTGCAGGTTACGGCAAACACCATTACCGCGGCATTCCTGATTTTCTATGACCCGAAAAAGCTGACCGAAAAGGAAATTCTCGCTCTCTTCAGGGCGATGTCTTCCAAATATCTTGACGACGAGGAAATGCTCGCCTCGGTGGAAGTTCCGAAAAAACAGCCGAGCCTGCTAAACATTCTCGTCCAAATGGCGGTAACGCACTACGCGAAGAAGTTCTTGCCGCCGCAAATTTGCCTAGTGCTCCGCATTTTGGACCTGGCTCCCCGAATCTGGAAAGGCGCCAAGGCTCTGGCCTCCGGGAATCCGTTCCGCGCCGAAGTTCTCGATGCGACGGCGATTACGATGTCCGTCGTGACCGGAGACATCCCGACCGCGGCAAACATCAACTTTATGCTTTCCGTCGGCGAGACCATCGAAGACTTTACCAAGAAAGAATCCTACAGAAACCTGGCAAATACGATTCTTTCCGAAAACGACAAAGTCAAGCTGGTGCAGGGAAAATCCGAAAAGACCGTTCATTTGTACGAAATCAAGCCGGGAGACACGATTGCCGTCCGCACGGGAGGAATGATTTCCGCAGACGGAGAGGTCGTTCGCGGAGAAGCCATGGTCGATCAATCGACGATTACCGGCGAGCCTCTTCCCGTCGAGAAACAGGCTTCGGCATCGGTCTTTGCGGGGACTGTCGTCACGGAAGGCGAACTTTTCGTCAAGGTTCGCGTCGTCGGCAGCCAGACAAAGGTCCAGAACATCCTTTCGATGATCGATTCCTCGCAACAATACAAGGTTTCTTCGCAAATCCGCTCAGAGAAGCTTGCGGACCAGCTCGTCAAATACAATTTTTTACTCGCGCTCGGAACGTTCCTTGTGACGCGAAACATCGCAAAGACGCTCGCGACTCTCATGGTCGATTATTCCTGTGCAATGAAACTCGCCGCGCCGATCGCAATTCTCAGCGCCATGCGCGAAGCGGCCCAGAACGGCATTCTCGTGAAAGGCGGAAAGTTCTTTGAAGACGCCGCAAACGCGGATACGGTCGTCTTTGACAAGACGGGGACGCTGACCGCCGCGACCCCTAAACTTTCGCGCATCATTCCGTTCCAGGGACTTTCGGAAAACGACGTCCTCCGCGTTGCCGCATGCCTCGAAGAACATTTTGCGCACCCCGTCGCGAAAGCGATTGTCCAGGCATCCAATTCCAAGAGACTCCGGCATCCCGAGGATCACGCGAAAGTCGAATACGTGATAGCGCACGGCATCGCGACAACGCTCAACGGGAAAAAGCTCCTCATCGGAAGCAAGCACTTTATCTTCGAAGACGAAAAGGTGAAAGCCCCCGCCGGAATCGAAAAGATTCAAAAGGAAGCGCTAGAACGCGGAGAATCCCTGCTGTATCTCGCGGAAAAAGGGCGACTTCTCGGCATTCTCGCCATTACGGATCCGGTACGCGAAAACGCAAGGGAAATCATCGAGACGTTGCACGAAAGCGGAATTGTCAATTGCACGATGATTACCGGCGACGACGAAGGGGCGGCAAGGACCGCAGCCTCTCGAACAGGAATCGACCACTACATTTCACGGGCACTTCCCGAAGACAAGGTTTCATACATCACCAGGCAAAAGAATTTGGGGCACAAGGTAATCATGATTGGCGACGGCATCAACGATGCGCCCGCCCTCGCGACAGCGGATGCGGGAATCGCCATGGGAGACAGCGCAGCGATCACCGGAGAAACCGCCGACATCGTACTTTCTGCAGATGACGGTCTGGAAGGCCTCGTAAAGATCCGGACAATGGGAACGCGCCTGATGCGAAAAATCGACACGAACAACGCAAGCATCGTCGTGGTAAATACCGCGCTGATGTTCAGCGGACTTTTTGGATTTTTACCTCCCGCCACGGCAGCGCTCTTTCACAATCTTTCCACGATACTTTTTAGCGCAAAGGCGGCGCAGCCGCTGCTTAAAAAGTAAACGGCACGGGCTGGAATCCGAGCCTGGCGATTACGACCAGCATAGGCTTTTACCAAAATTCAAGATTTTTCGGCAAACGCGTGATTTGACAGAATTTGTCAAATCAGTGAAGTATCTTTATGTTGTAACCTGATGATGGCGCCTAGATGCGCCAAAGGAGACAACATGGAAAACATTCTGATTGGCATTCGCGGTCAAAGCGAAGAGCGCTTCTACGCCTTTTCCCAAAGCGCGACGGGAACGCTTGACTTTGCGGGAAAAGTCGAAAATCCGGATCTTTCCGAATACCAGGAAATGGAAAGCAGCCAATACTTTTCGCCGACCCGGTATGAATATCTGCCTTTGGAACTCCAGGCGGACATCCGCGTTCTTTACAAGGAAACCGTCTGTATGGATGACGCAAGCTTCTACGCCTATCTGACGCATATCGGCGCGATCCTTCTCGCCGTGGAACAAAACGACGGATCCCTCGTTGCCGAACTTTTGAACAGACGCACAAAAGTCTTCTCCCAATTCCTTCCTCTGACGCTCTACATCGTGCGACCCGTAGCGCCGCTTGCGCTTTTCGCCTGGCTACACGGAAGATTTTCCCACTCGGAAGGCTTCGAAAAGATGTACCATTCCGGCGTCAAGCATCCGAAAGATGACGATCCGGCGCAAATTCTATTTGCCGCGGCTTACAAGGCCCTTTCGCCTGTTCCCGGAAAGGAAAGTTCCGAAGAAATGTTCGTGCGTTACTTCAAAACGCTCGGTCACGGCGATTTTACCATCGGAACAGTCGGCGCAAACCATCACGGCTGGGATCCCGACACGGACCTTTTGCAAAACACCCTGAACGACGCCATCGGAAAGGACATTCTGGAGGGGACATCCCTTGTACGCCACAAAAAGGCGCAGTTCTACGCAAGCCTCAAAGTCTCGGTGCAAGCGGAGCCTTACAACCCGTACGATTCAAATGCCATCGGAATTTCTATCGAAAGCGTTCGGGGAAGGCTTTTCGGAAACGGCGGAAAGATCAAGGCCGGGTATATCCGGGCGACGGGAGCGGAAATTCTCCGGAAGGCTTTCCCGAAAAAGTATTCCTATGCGGCAAAGCTCGCGCGGATGAGTCTTTCCGTCGGAAACAGCACCGAAGACGGAATCGTCACCCGCATTTCGTTTTGACAGGATTTGTCAAAAATTGAGGGGAGCACGGGAGGTCCGAAAGGCGGACCTCCCTTTCTTTTGATGCCGACACGAAAGAGTCGGAGACAAGGCCGTTAGACAAAACGCTTCGGGTTGATGCCAAGCATCTTGATCTTGTATCCTAGAATCCGCTGCGTCGTGGCGAGCGCCCGGGCTGCGGGAGCGACCTTTCCCTTGGCGCTCTTGAGCGCGTCACAGATAATGTCGCGTTCGTAAGTTTCGACCATGCTCTTGAGGTCGCCCCGGACAGGCGCGCCCGTCGATTCGGCAGTCTGGAGAGTCGGCGGCAGATGGTGCGGGTAGATGACATTGCCCTCGGCGACAAGAACAGCCCGTTCGATGCAATTTTCGAGTTCGCGGACGTTCCCCGCCCAATGGTAGCTCATCAGCATGTCGATCGTTCCGGTAGAAAGACGGCGCACATCCTTGCCAAGCATCTTGCTGTAGCGTTCCAGAAAATAGTCCGCAAGGAGAACGATGTCGCTTTTCCGCTTGCGGAGAGGCGGTACGTAAATCGGGAAAATGTGCAGGCGATAGTAAAGGTCCTCGCGGAACTTTCCCTCGTGGACCATCTGGAGCAAGTTCTTGTTCGTCGCCGCGATGACGCGGATATTGACGTGAATCGTCTTGTTCCCACCGACCCGCTCGAATTCGTGTTCCTGCAGAACGCGGAGAAGCTTCACCTGGAGTGTCGCCGAAATCTCGCCGATTTCATCTAGAAAGATCGTTCCGCCGTCCGCCATTTCGAAGCGTCCCTTGTGCTCGGAAATCGCCCCGGTAAAGGCTCCCTTTTCGTGTCCGAACAGTTCGCTTTCGATGATGTTTTCGGGAAGGGCCGCGCAATGGACGCGCACAAAAGGACCGTTCGCCCGATCGGAATTGTAATGGATCGCTTGAGCGACCAGTTCCTTTCCCGTTCCCGTCTCGCCTAGAATCAGCACGGTCGAAGGACTTTTCGCGACCTTTGCTATCTGATCGAAAACGACCTGCATTTCGCGGGAATTTCCGATGATGTTCGACGGACGGAAGCGGTCCTTGAGTTCCGTTCGAAGACGTTCGTTTTCCGCAAGGAGAATCTCGGTTTCCTCTTCGGCCTGGCGGCGAAGCTTGACAGCCGAAGCGATCATCATCGCGATAATTTCGAGCAGGCGAAGGTCCTCGTCAAGCTGGTCCTTCGACGAATTGAATTCATCGACGCTCAGCGCCCCGACAACTTCCTTTTCAATCGAAATCGGCACGCAGATAAAGGCCTTGCCCGAAATCTTCCCGCGACCGGTACGGTCCAGGAAGTTCGGATCCTTGGTGACATCGGGGACAACAATCGGCTTTCCGGTTTCCACGACTTTTCCCGTGATCCCTTCGCCGACCTTGTAACGGCCCTTTTTCGTTTGAGTTGGCGAAAGGCCCGTAGCGAGTTCGATGGAGATTTCCCCCGTCTGGCGGTTGTACAGGGTAACCGTCGCATGTTGAAATCCCATGTAATCGCCAAGCGTGTCCATTACCGGACGCAGGACATTGCGCATGTCCATGTTCTCGTCAAGAATCTGGCTTACCCGATAAAGTAATTCCAGTTCCTTTATCTTCTGCTCGTCTTTCGTAGGCATCGATCCTCACATATCAAAGAGCGCCCAACACTCCGCTTGCCACGCGCTTGCCGTCTGCGATCGCGCGCACAACAAGGGATTGTCCAGTTGCCACGTCTCCTGCAATATACACTCCTTTTTCAGAAGTCATGCCGGAAATGTCGCGGAAAATGCGCCCGCGATCATCCGTTTTCAGATTGAACGACTTGACGATTTCCGGAATCGCGTGTCCCGTGAAGCCCATGGCAAGAAGCACCAGGTCTGCCTGCAAGACAAATTCACCGTCCGGTTTCGGAATGTTGAACATCCGACCGTCTTCTCCGCGTTTCCATTCGATTTCCGTGCAACGCAGAGCCTTGACCTTTCCATTTTCGCCAATCGCTTCGAGCGTGTTGATGTTCCACTTGCGTTCGCAGCCTTCCCTGTGCGCAGCGGACTCCTTGAAAATGCGGGGCCATTCCGGCCAAGGGTTGTTTGCAGCCCGCTTCATCGGAGCGTTCGGCATGATTTCTATCTGCGTCACGTCGAGAGCGCCTTGGCGAATCGCCGTTCCGATGCAGTTTGCGCCGGTATCTCCACCGCCGATGACGACCACATGCTTGTTTTTCGCGTTTTTCGTTTCGTCGAACTCGAATATTTCACCGCCGTTGATGCGATTCTGCTGGGTCAGATAGTCCACGGCAAAATGGATTCCCGAAAGTTCGCGTCCGGGAACCTTCAAATCGCGCGGTGTGCGAGAACCGCAACAAAGTACTATCGCGTCGTTGTTCCGAAGCAGATACTCGGGCGAAATGTCCGTTCCGATATTCACGTTCGTTTCGAAGCGGATGCCCTCTTCCTGCATCAGGGCGATTCTGCGTTCCACGACCGTTTTCGCCAAGCGGAAATCGGGAATGCCATAGCGCATCAGTCCACCCGGATGCTCCGCCTTTTCATAGACGGTCACGTTCACCCCGGCACGGTTCAGATATTCCGCACACGAAAGTCCCGAAGGTCCCGAGCCGATGACGGCAACGCGCTTGTTTGTACGGGCACTCGGCTTGTTCGCATGGACCCAACCGTTTTCATAGCCTGTTTCGATCACGCGATGTTCGATTTCGCGGTTTGTCACCGCATCGCCGTCCTGGCCATTTACGCAAGAACCTTCGCAAAGAGCCGGGCAAACGATTCCCGTGAATTCCGGAAACGGGCTGGTATCGAGCAGCAAATCCAGAGCCTTGTGCCATTCGCCAAGACTTACCGCATGGTTGATTTCGGGGATGACATTCGTAAGCGGGCAACCGTAGGCATGGCAGAAGGGAACGCCGCAATTCATGCAGCGCAGAGCCTGTTCCTGAACCTGATCGCGCGTCATTTCGATGGCGGTCGGTCGGTAATCGCGGATGCGTTCCTTTACGGGGCGTTCGTCGGCGTTCTTGCGAGGAATGGTGAGAAAAGGTTTATTCGGAATCATCTTCAATCTCCTTTTATCCGCGGTTCTGGCTTTTCATGTTGTTCAAGGCGCAGCGATATTCCATCGGGAAAACCTTGACAAAAAGTTCTCGTTCGCGTTCCCAGCCAGCGAGAATTCGCTTCGCCTTCGGACTTCCCGTGTATTTCGCATGGTTTTCGATGAGACGCTTGAGCTCCCTTTCGTCGGATTCGTCGATCGGATCGAGGTCGATCATGTCCGTGTTGCAGAGGCTGTCGAAACGGCCATCCTCGTCATAGACATAGGCGATTCCTCCGCTCATTCCCGCGCCAAAATTGATTCCGGTCGATCCCAGCACGACGACCCGTCCACCCGTCATGTATTCGCAGGCGTGATCGCCGACTCCTTCGACAACCGCAAGCGCTCCGCTGTTTCGAATCGCAAAGCGTTCGCCGGCACGTCCGTTCATGTAAAGTTCTCCCGAAGTCGCACCGTACAGAATGACGTTTCCGCCGATAACGTTATCTTCGGGCTTGAACGTGCTTCCCTTTGCGGGCTTCACGATAATCTTTGCCCCGGAAAGTCCCTTGCCGATGTAGTCGTTCGCTTCTCCTTCCAGGTCTATCGTAAGGCCGTGCGCCCCGAATGCGCCAAGGCTCTGGCCCGCGGATCCTTTCAGGCGGAGAGTGATCGTATCGTCCGGAATTCCCGCGTAGCCATGCTTCGAAGCGATCCGGCTAGATATGATCGTTCCAAGCGTACGGTTCGTATTGTGAATCGGCATTTCGACGGAAACCGGTTCTTTCGTTTCGATGGATTTCTCTACCTTTTTCAGAATTTCGTAATCCAAGGCTCCGAGAAGACCCGTTTCCTGTCGCATCGTGCAACGGACATCTTCCGGCCTTGTCGATGCGCGGAAAAGAATGCCCGAATAGTCAAGACCTTTCGCCTTCCAGAAATCGATAGCCTTGTTCATTTCAAGAAGGTCGCTACGACCGATCATTTCGTCAAACTTGCGGAATCCGAGTTTCGCCATGTACGCGCGAACTTCTTCCGCGACAAAGTTCAGATACTGGATGATGTGTTCCGGCGTTCCCTTGAAACGCTTGCGAAGTTCCGGATCCTGCGTCGCGACACCGACCGGGCACGTATTCGAATGGCAATGCCGCATCATCACGCAGCCGAGAACCACGAGAATCGTCGTCGCGAAGCCAAACTCTTCGGCTCCGAGAAGCGCACCGACAACCACGTCGCGACCCGTTTTCATCTGTCCATCGACCTGCAAACGTACACGGCTGCGAAGCTTGTTCAGCACGAGTGTCGTCTGGGTTTCGGAAAGCCCGAGCTCCCAGGGAACGCCCACATGCTTCACCGAAGAAAGCGGAGAGGCTCCGGTTCCTCCGTCATATCCCGAAATCAGGATCATGTCGGCACGAGCCTTGGCAACGCCCGCGGCAACAGTTCCCACGCCGACTTCGGAAACGAGCTTTACGGAAATGCGCGCCTTGTCGTTCGCATTTCTCAAATCGAAAATCAGCTGCGCGATATCCTCGATCGAATAGATGTCGTGATGAGGAGGCGGACTGATAAGCGTCACGCCCGGCGTCGAATGGCGCACTTTCGCAATCGCTTCGCTTACCTTGTGACCTGGCAGCTGACCGCCTTCGCCCGGCTTCGCGCCCTGGGCAATCTTTATCTGGAGTTCCTTCGCGTTCACCAGATATTCGTCCGTTACGCCAAAACGGCCACTAGCGACCTGCTTCGTCGCGCTCGAAAGGGAATCGCCGTTCGGAAGCGGGATGTAGCGATCGGGATCTTCACCGCCTTCGCCGCTGTTGCTCTTTGCCCCGATCCGGTTCATCGCGATCGCAATCGCCTCGTGCGCCTCGTTAGAAATCGCACCGTAACTCATTGCGCCCGTCACGAACCTCTTCATGATTTCGGATGCAGGTTCCACCTCGTCAAGCGGAACTGCCGTCGTCGGCTTGAACGTGAAAAGACCGCGAAGCGTGCTCTGGTGTTCTGTCTGGTTGTTGATGAGTTCCGCATAGGAATCATAGCGTTTCTGGTTTCCCGTGCGAACCGCAATCTGCAAGTCGGCGATCGCTTCGGGCGTCCAGAGATGACGTTCGCCATCCTTCCGGTAGCGATATTCACCGCCCGATGGAAGCAGCGGACTCTTGCTTTCGATGGCAGCGCGCCAGCGCATCAGAGCCTCCTTCGCGATTTCCTCGATGCCGATTCCTCCAACGCGACTTGCCGTGCCTGTAAAGTACTTATCGACAACATCCTTCGAAAGTCCCACGATTTCAAAGACCTGCGCATTGCGATAGCTGCGAAGCGTCGAAATGCCCATGCGGCTCATCACCTTTTTCAGGCCCTTGTTCATCGCATCGATATAGTGCTCGATCGCTTCCGTCACCCCGATCCGCTTTGTCAGCTGGTGCGTATTGCTCAGTTCAGCAATCGATTCGAACGCGAGATACGGATTGATCGCCGTCGCGCCAAAGCCGAGAAGGCTAGCGATATGCATCACTTCGCGCGCCTCGCCGGTTTCGAGAATCAGCCCGCAGCTTGTCCGGATGCCGACTTTCGAAAGATGCTGGTTTACCGCGGACACGGCGAGGATTGCAGGAATCGGAGCGATTTCGTCGGGAAGATCCTTATCGCTCAAGATGATAATCTTGAACCCCGCGCGAACCTTTTCCTCGACTTTTCCGCACAGATCGTCCAAGGCGTTTTCGAGAAGCTTCCCGGAGGACAGCGAATCGGAAAGGACAGGGAATCCCATCGGAACGGTAGCGCACTTGAAATCTTCCTGGTGCAGGGAACGCAGGCGCCCCAGATCCTCGTTCGAAAGGACCGGGTAGCGGAACTTGACAAGGCGCGCCTGGGAAGGCTCTTCCGCAAGCACGTTGTCGTGAATTCCGAGGAACGTCATGAGGCTCATCACCAGCTCTTCGCGAATCGGATCGATCGGCGGATTTGTCACCTGGGCAAAGAGCTGCTTGAAATACCAGTAAAGAAGCTGGGGCTTCTCGGAAAGGACAGCGAGCGGCTGGTCCGAACCCATTGAACCGACCGGTTCCTTTCCGTCGGACGCCATCGCGTTCAGGATAAGGTCAAGATCCTCGCGCGTATAGCCAAAAAGTTTCTGGCGCTTGAGAAGAGTCGATTCGTCAACGGAAACTTCGCCCACCGCATTGAAGAACCCGTGGATGTCGATTCGGTTTTCCTTCACCCAGCGGCGATAGGGTTCCTTGCGCGCAAAGCGCGTCTTCACTTCCCTGTCCTTGTAGAAACGACCCGTTTCCAGGTTCACGAGGAGCATCTGCCCCGGACGCAGAGAACCTTTTTCCTCGACGTCTTCCGCCGGGATTTCCAGCACGCCCGCTTCCGAAGCGAACACCATGAATCCGTCTTTCGTAATCGTGTAGCGCGCAGGACGCAATCCGTTTCTGTCGAGAGTCGCCCCGACCCACTCGCCGTCCGTGAAGGCAACCGCCGCCGGACCGTCCCAGGGTTCCATGATTCCCGCATGGAATTCGAAGAATCCGCGCACATCCGGTCCCATGGCATGCTTCTTTCCCCAGGCCTGCGGCATGAGCATCATCATCGAATGCCCGACTTCGCGGCCGCCAAGGGTCAAGAGTTCGAGCACGTTGTCGAGGTTTCCGGAATCGCTCGAACCCTTTTCGAGAATCGGGGAAAGCTTGCGGACATCTTCGCCAAAGAGCGGAGACGAAAGATTCTTTTCGCGCGCGGCCATCCAGTTTCGGTTTCCGCGGATCGTGTTGATTTCTCCATTGTGCGCCATGTAGCGGAAAGGCTGCGCCAAGGGCCAGCTCGGGAACGTGTTCGTCGAATAGCGCTGGTGGACAACCGCGACCGCACTGTCGAAATTCGCATCGTTCAGGTCCGGATAGAACAGAGGGACCTGCGGCGCGGTCATCATTCCCTTATAGACGATAGTCCGGGCCGAAAGGCTCGCCACGTAAAATCCGTCCGCACCATCCGCCGGAAGATCCGTCTCGTGCTCCATCCGTTTTCTCAGCACGAGCAGCGCGCGTTCCAGGGCCTCGCCCGAGAGATCCCTTTCCGGCTGAAGAAACACCTGGGAAATGAACGGCATCACGGCCCGAGCGGTATCGCCGACGACTTTCGCGTTCACGGGCACGTCGCGAACCGCAAGGATTCCAAAACGCTCTTCGCCCGCAAGCTTTTCGACAAGGCTCATCGCGGAACGACGCTTCGACGCGTCCTGCGGCAGAAAGAACATGCCCACGGCATAGCGCCCGGCTTCGGGAAGCTTCATCTTCAGGGACTTCCTGAAAAAACCGTCCGGAATCTGGACAAGAAGTCCTGCACCGTCGCCGGTATTCACGTCCGCGCCCGTCGCACCCCGATGGAGGAGATTTTCGAGAACCTTCACGCCCTTTTCGACAATTCCGTGTTCCCTCTTGCCATTCATGTTCAGAACGAATCCAACGCCGCACGCGTCGTGTTCATTTTGCGGGTTGTATAGACCTTGAGCCTTCATATGTCTCCTATCGTCCGCAGAAGAAGCATCTCCTCTGCAATCGTCTAGGAGAAAATTACTAGACAAACGGGGCGTAGTAAAGGGGTTTTAAAATTTTCGTTCTACAAAAAAGTCATACCTTTTTGTAAAATTTACAAATTTGTAATATTTATTTTTGACACAGTCTAGCGATGGATATGCGCCATGAACTCGGCACGGGTCTTTTCGTCCGTCTTGAAGCGCCCGAGAAGCTGAGTCGTCACCATCGTAGCCCCGGGTTTCTTTACGCCGCGCATCGTCATGCACATGTGGCTCGCTTCGAGCAGCACGGCAACACCGCGGGGATTCAGCTCTTTCTGGATGAGTTCCGCAATCTGTCGCGTCATCCGTTCCTGGATCTGGGGCATCCGGGCAAAATATTCGACCACGCGCGGTATTTTAGACAGCCCGACAACGCAGTCCCCGGGAATATAGGCGACAAAGGCTCTACCCGTAAACGGCAAGAAGTGATGCTCGCACATGCTCGCGAATTCGATGTTCGGCACCACGATCATTTCGTCATATTTTTCATGGAAGCGGGTTCTCAGGATTTCCGCAGGATCGGTTTCCGCGTTCAGGCTAGTCATCAGTTCCGCGTACATTTTCGCCACGCGTTTCGGCGTGTCCAAAAGGCCTTCGCGCTCCGGATTTTCGCCCATGCCTTCAAGCACCATCCGAAAGCCGCATTCCATCTTTTTCAAGTCCATGCGCAAATAATAGCTTTTTGTGGGAGAAAATTCAAAATTTACCCTATTTGCAGAAATTCCCGAGGAACGTCCTTGCAAAGCCAGACTTTTTCGTTGCCGACATAGAATTCGACACCTTTCTTTTGTGCCGCAACCGTATCGACTTTCAAAACGACCGGATTCGGGTCGCACCGCTTGCCGACCCGAGTAGCCGTATCAATGTCAACGGACAGATGAACATATTGCCGAGACATCGGCTTTAATCCGCCTTCTAGAATTTTGGGAAGATTCTTATGCGATGTTCCGTGATAGAGAATGGCAGGCGGATTTCCTTGATCCTTTTTGATAGCTTGCGGTATGGTATGTCCGTAAAGGGCGCGGATTCTATCTCCGGCGATTTCATGCCGTTTCTTTTCGGAAGACGCAATGATTTTTTCCAAATCGTTTCGCGTGAGTTCTCGTTCGTATGATCCCGATTCATTCAATGCACGGAGCAATTGTACAATGGGCACAAAGCCCAGTTCATCAAGTTCCAGTTCGTATTCCCAAGGAGCGTGCCGCAATGCGTATGAAATTTCTTTCGAAAGTTCTACTAGATTCATTTCGAAGAAGCCTCTTTTTCAAGTTCGTCCGCCATATAACGTTTTTTCAACATTTTGCCGTTTTTGTCAACGAGCATATAATAATAGTAATGATCTTTATAATGCCAAAGATACTGTCTAACAATCGCATGGATGTTTTTTTTTACAATTCGCACTTTGTCATTTGGCAAAAAAGCGGGAGCAGGGCGTTCTTCGAGCGCACTTTTAAGTACCCGGATAATCCTTGAACTATTTCTATAGCAAAGAATTAACGAATCTTCTTTTTCTTCAATACATTGGAGAGATTCCCAACCACGAATAAACCATTGATCCCGTGCAACCGCGTCAAGTATTCCGTCTCTTTTTTTTATCCAGAACCATTTGTTTAAGTATTCGCTCATTTGGACTTACCTCCAATATATTTTTTATGAAACACGTTTTTGGGCAATCTAGAAAAAATTTCGGCAGCCCTTTCTAGGGATTTTACATTTGGCTTAAAATGACCGCTTTGATTATCAAAAGAATATATCTTTCCGCCTCGAATGTCAAGCATCCCCGCACATTGAATTCTGGGGCTCTTGCCACCTAACAATGTTGGATGAGGCGTTGGTGCGTCACTAGGATTTGTACCATTTCCATTTCTTTTTCCTACAATGATATTGTCTTTCATATCAATGGCATAGATAAAAAGGCCATTCGTATTTTTGTCACCTACATAATTTCCATGTATCATATTTCGGATATTCTCTGCTGTTGGATTTTTTGGATACACTTTATTCAGAACAACACCTCTAGAAATGTCGCGCTCGCGCATATCGGGCAGTACTCGATAAAATAAAGCAAAGGGTTGTGAACACCCCCTTGTTCCATGATAATTTCCGCTATTTCCACTACCCATTTTTTCTCCCTTTCTTGCGACTAATCCAATCTGGAAAAAGATGAAAATCGGCATATTTAAAGTACGGTTCAAAGATATTCTTCGGCATTGCTCCATGCACAAGAACGGTGTGCGGAGAGAGAATTTTCATACATTCCGCAAATCCGGCTTCAAAATGATATTTATCATTTTTTGTCTTAATGCAGCCATAGGTGCTAATGACGATAAAACTATTGTGGAGAATGCCTGCAAACGCAACTGGTTCGGGCAATACATCTGTCGAATAGGTATCGCGACTGCCCCAGCGAACAAGGGGAAAAACATTCACACCTTGACTTTGCCAATAGTGACTGATGGCGTTTTTCTTATAGATATTCGCTATTTGTACAGCAAATGGCGCATCACGATAAAGCGAACAATCGGGAGAAATTACTGCTGAACGCTTCTTGAAATCCTCGACATAGTTTTTAGGATTTCGCAAAACATCGGCAAATTTCAAGTCCAGTTCAAAGAAACCGACGATTTCTTGATCTGTCATCGCCTCGTTTCTCTTGCTAAATGGAGTGATTCCGCTAGGAATGAACATATTGTAGGGTTTATCAATGATGGGTATTTCAAAAAGGCCCTCAAAATGAGCATTTTTGACTAGTTCCGGCTGTAATCCATCATCAATTGCGGCTTTAAATTTGTTAGTTTTCGTCATGGAGATTCTCCTATCTACATTGTCTGAAACATTTCCGTTTCAGCATCAAGATAAGGCGAGTCCCCAGGAAGTCGTCGTACAATCGGGTACTCTCGGGTACATTCGGGTACATTTATGCCTAAGCTAACTTTCAGCCAATTTGCGGGTTTTCTTTATGCGATTATGTCGGGAGACCATCGTGTAGATGAATTTTGCTGTAAATTATTTGAAAAAATAACCGACGATTCACTTCACAGAGAATTGGAAAAAGATTCTGCAGAAATCTGGAAATTTCGTTTTAACGGAAGCAGATCAATAAACGCGCTCGCAAAAAGAATATATCCAAAATTACAGGTGGAAAAGTTCGGTGCGTTTATCAACGATTTTGACGATATGATAAAACAAGATATCATTACAAAACTAAAGCCCTACCGACCGACGATAGACGATAATTCAATAGGATTGGAGTGTGCAGATTTGTTTCTCGAGATTATACGAGATGCTGCCAAAAGTTACCGAAAAAAGAAGACGACCGATATTTTAAAACCCGTTACAGATCTTGATATAGATGTCGTGAAAATAGAATCTGATTTAAGATTTATAATCGAGGAATTATCTAGAACAAGGCAATCTCAATTGTGCACTTTAAGACTTTTTGCCATTGAATTACCAAATAAAATCGAAGAAAAAAATGGACTTCTGTTGGAAAAAGTATCATGGCAAGTAAGATCGTTTTATTACAAGGTCGTTGAATTATTTGAACAAGCGGAAAATCTTTACGGCAAAAAATTCAAATTAATTGCCTCTAAAGTTTCTCTCATGTATCAAAAACTCTCTTCCGAGAAAGACGAACAAGAAAAAATATTCAACAAATTGGTTGATTGGCTGCAACATAGTTTCCCAGAAGCATCAAGAGTTTCCTGCGAAATTATCATCTCATTTTTCATTCAAAACTGCGAGGTATTTGATGAACTTCCCTGACAAGGTTACATGCTATAGCGATAGCATTCTGTCAAGATTTCCTAGAATATTGTCAATTGTTCAAAAAAGAAGCATCTCTGTTTCTGCATTATACCGAAAAGCACAACCCTTAAACATTGCGAGTTTTATGGAAATTCTCGACAGTCTATACGCAATGCAAAAAATTGAAATAAAAAAAGGAGTCGTGTCATATGTTGTGTGAAATTCGCTACCCTTCTTTTGACAAACTGACAAAAGACACAGAGCAGAATACAATTTTTTTCCATGCCGGGCTCAACATTGTTTGCGGAGGCGACAAGGGAGACAACTCTATCGGTAAAACCACATTTTTAAACATTGTTGATTTTGTATTTGGATCAGAGCACTATCCAACAGAGGATGTCTTAGAAAATGTTGGACATCACAAGATTGAATTTAAATTTGACTTTGGAAACAAATTCTACTTTTTTTATCGTTTAACTCAAAATCCAAGCATTGTTGCAAAATGTGATCAAAACTACAGAAAAACATCCGAACTGAGAATTGAGGATTTTCGTTCATTTTTGGCGGCACAATATGGTTTAGACCAAACAGGGTTGTCTTTTCGCGATGCATTGCATTGCTATGTGCGTATCTATAACAAAAAACGCACCTTGTTGTTAGATCCAATAAAAACACAAGGGGACAGAAAAAGCAAAAGTCTTGAACGGTTGTTAAAACTTTTTGGAAAATACGAAGAAATCGCAGAAGCGTTAAATAAAAAAAATGCTTCTGAAGAAAAAAAGAACGCTTATAGGAATGCTGTAAAGTACAATGTTGTAGAAACAATTTCAAAGACACGAAAAAAGAAAAATGACGAACAAATTAAGTTGTTGAAACAAGAACTTGAAAAATACGAATCTGAAAATCAAATAGGATTTTACGATGCTGAAGCAACGACAAACGAATTGGTACTCTATTTGAAAACAGAACTTTCCAAATTAAAAAGGCAAAGACATCAAATTAAAGTTAGTCTATCGTTAATTGATCAAAATCATGATATCATATCATCCAAAATAAAGGATAAGCTTGCCGATTTACACGAGTTCTTTCCTGAAGTGGAACTGCGAAAAATAGAAGAAATCGAGAACTTTCATAATGGGCTAAAGGCAATTCTATCTCCAAACATTGCAACTGCTCAAAAACAATTTCGCCAAAAGTTAAAAGAACTTGATACAAAAATTGAAAATCTTACACAAGATTTAACTAATTCCATTCCAAAAGATAATTTATCAAAGTTCTTATTTAAGCAGTACGCAAGAACAGTGCAAAAAATCGAGCAATTAACCATAGAAAATAACGCTTACGCAAAAAAAATATCCGTCGAATCCAACTATAAAAATGCAAAGAAAGAGTATACGGACATTTTTAATCGATTATTTCAGCCAATAGAGCAATCCATCAACAAAAAATTGAAAGATGCAAACGAGTATGTTTGCGGAAAGTCGGTTTCTTTCTCCACATTTTCGATTGGAAATCCAAACAAATACGACTATATCAATCAAAAAGACGAAGGAACAGGATCAAGTGAGCGAGACTTGCTTCTATTTCAGTTTGTCGTTTTGAATTTATCACCATTGCCTGTGTTGATCGAGGATTCCGTAAATTTCAAGAATATTGAAGATGAAATTACTTTGAAACTTTTGACATTATTCAATCAAACGCCAAAGCAGATTTTCATAGCCCTTGACAAGTGCAACCACTATTCAAAAGATTTGACAATTCCAAAAATCATTCAAGACAATACGGTATTGAAATTGTCAAAAGGAAATGAATTGTTTGGGATGGCGTGGAATATCGAAGCCTAGCCCATCCCTATTTCAAAGCGATCCGCTTGACTATTTCCGCACGAGCAGTCCTGACCTTTGCGAAATAGATTCCCGAAGGCTGGTTCGGAAGAGCTATCCGCACCGAGTTGGCGTTTACGGAACGACGAAGCAGTTCGCGATCCTTTAGATTGAACAGACGGACTTCCAGGATCTCTTCGGGCGATTCGATTTGCAAATCGGGACCGGAAACCTTGACCGATACGCCGTTTTGAAGCCGAAACGCCTTTTGAATGGCCGACGGATCGAACGGGTCAAAGCCCTTTTCCTCGACGAACCTGGAAACGAGATGGATGAACTTCACCTGGTAACCGAGGCTCGGTTCCGTAACCTGCCAGAAATTCATCGGCCAGCCGTTGTTGATGTCCCGATACATCTTTTCGTGCGGTTCGCCGACCGGACGTTCTTCCGCAAAGCAAAGCTGGTTATTGCGAACGCTTCCGCACGACTGGTCGTCACAGCATTTGTCCCATTTGTAATCCGAATAGGGACCTCCGGACAGATATCCCGGAGCGGGATTCGTGTCCCACTTGGAACCATCCTCGAACCACTTGTGAAAAATGGACATGACGCTCTTGCTTGCGCCATATGTCCCCATGTTGGTGAGATACACATAGCCGAAGGGATTTACGCCGTGAATGTAATGCAGGTATTCTTCTGCCGCCCTGTGGTACTTGGCGGAATCGATTCCCGAAATTTTCAGTTTGGAAAGCCTGTCGAAGAGAACTCCGTAGGCGGACTTGTGTCCGTTGGAACCCCAGTTGTAATCCCGGCTAAAGCTGCGATAGCCATCCGTTTCGAAGGCGCCCATGAAATCTCCGGGATTGTCCATCAGCGAAACGAACTTGGATTCGATATCCGCCTTGATGTCCGAATCCGGATTTGGTAGGCTAAGATACAGGATGAACATGTTGTGCTGGTCATAGCGGTAGGAATCTCCCCACCAATTGATCAGCGGAAATTCGGAATAGCGTTCCTCGAAAAGCTTCTGATAGGAGGCGTCACCGGTAAGTTCGTAAAGGCGCAACGCGGCGTTCAGGCGGTTTTCCAATCGACTGGTCGATTCCGTCACTTCCTGCTGCCCTGCGGCAAGGCCTATCGAGCCCTGGGCGGAATCGTTATTGAAGAACATCGAGTCGGGGTGAGCTTCGGCCCAGGCGAAAGCCTTCTCCGCGGCATTGTATAGTTTCCGGTAGGAGGAGTCTCCCTTGAAGATTTTTGCCATCTTGGCGCCGTAGGCAAAAGCCTTAGCCGCCGAATACGCCGCCGTCGCGTTGGGTTCTCCGTAATAGGTTCTGCCCGTTGCCGCAGATGGCGGAGACATGCTGCTCTCGCCGATGACCGAGAGAATGGAACCGTCGTCGTTCTGGATGCGAAGCAGATGTTCAAGCCCCCACCACGCTTCGTCGAGAATGTCCGGGATGCCGTTACCGGATTCCGGAATGTTGTAGTCGTCCGTAAAGGCCTTGGGCCTGTCGAAATAGGCCATCAGCAACGTTTCGACGTAATTGCCGTTCCAGTCCGTATATTTGTTGTAGTCTCCCGCGTCAAACCAGCCACCGCTCACGTCGCGTTCAAGGCTTGCGTTCGTCGAATCCATGAACGCCCGAGCCCTCGCATCCTGGGCGTGATTTATGCCATCTGCCCAGTCCGTGCCGGCATACCGGGCTTCTTTCGCTATTCCGACCCGCTGGTAATAGAGCATTCGCACCGCGGCTTTCAGCACGTCATTGTAAACGTCTTCCCGCACTTGAAACGGAAAGGATTTCTTGGAAGCGTCGGAAGCGTCCCGAAGATAGTAGGTGCCGTCTAGCGTGACCGCGCTGAAGTCAAGCCACCAAATTTTGTCACCAGAAGACGAATCCGTGACGCCGCCGTTGTGAAGCGCGGGAGTTCCGGTAAAGACAACCTTTTCCGAAGAGCTTTCCACGACCTGGATGGAACTTCCCGGAGTATAGGAAAGCGCGGAATCGAAGCCGACCTGAGGCGAACGCAAGACGGCGACTTTCGTGTCTTTTGGACGATAGCCAAACTGATCGACCGTGATAAAGACATCATCGGCAAGAACGGTACCAAATACCGCGGCGAACGCAGCGACAAAAAAACGTTTCATCCCAATCCTCTTCGTCTATCCGTCAAAATCTTGACGGCGGATATTTACAATATAATTCCACCAGGAGAAAAATCGCCTAGATTTCGATAAATTCTTCGTCGCCGGCGATAAAGCTTCCGAGAGTTTCCATGGCGCGTTCCGGGTTTTTCTTCAAGGCGCATTCCCAGACGACAGCCACGCGAAATCCCTGCAGGGAAAGCTCCCGCAACGTTTTCACGTCTCGCGCGACGTTTTTGTCGAACTTTTCGTTCCAAAAATCGGAGCGGGACTTGGGGAGCGTCGTCAAGGCGCACCCGTGTCTGTGCCAAAAGCAACCGTTCACAAAAACGATGACATTGTAACGGAGCACGAAAATGTCCGGTCTTCCCGGCAGATCGCGTCGCTGCAAGCGGAACCGAAAGCCTTTCCGGAACAGCGCCTTCCGCACGAGAATTTCCGGTTTCGTGTCCCTGGAATGGACAGCCCGCATCATTTCCGAGCGGGTCATCGGCGTTTTCTTACGCATTTCCCTTGAGACGCTCGTAGAACTTGGCAACGGCCGTCATGAAATATGGCGAAACCCAGATTGCCGCTATCCCGAAAGTGACGATGCAGAGAAGCCACCAGCCGATGAAGCTGAAGAAAAGGCAGAACAATTCCCATTTGTGCCCGTACATCATTTCACGGCTTTTTGTAATCGCTTCGATTGCGGAATATTCGGGATTGTCTATCAGGATAAAGTAAACGAGGGAATAGGAAATCGCCTTGATAATTCCCGGAACGACGAGAAGCAGCGTCCACAGAAAGATGAAAATCCCGGCGAGAAGCCCTGTCCAGAAAGTTTTCCCGAAAAAGCGGAAACTTGCGTATGCGAGGAAAAGCCGGGAATAGGACAGCGACTTCTTTCTGACAACGTCCAGGAAACAGGCACAAAATCCGACGATCAGGACGGACTGCAGCACGGAAAGGCAAATCGAAAGCAGGCAGCTCGCCACAGAATCTCCGAATGGAACTTGGACGACGACCGCGGTAATTCCATACAGGATGGAAACGATGCAGGCAAACGTCCAGTTGCCTTCAAGCGCGCTCCAGGCGTCTTCGCGAATCTTTTTACAGGAAAACGGGACTTGGATTTCTGTCATGGGAACCTCCTTTTCTCTCCAATATAGTCTTAATTCGGAAAACATGCAGCCTATTTGTGAAAAATACGCTTGCGCCGTGTCACTTGCAAAAGCCCAGGACCTTTGTTATAATTTCGAGAAACAATTCCTTTAGGAGAGTTTTATGAGATTGTTTCAGTCCGCGGTATGTCTTTCGTCGATAGCCTTGCTGCTCTCGGCCTGTTCCGACAGCAATTCCTCTTCGTCGGGAAGCTCGGGTTCCGATCCAAGTCCTATCGACAAGATCGAAGTCGGCGAATGTGAAAGCATCGACAACAAGATTTTGAGTGCCCAGGTGATCGAAGCGACGGATTCCCTCGTCCAATTCGTCTTCGGAATCGCAAACTCTCCCGAAGATCTTGAAGCGCTACAGGCTCGCACCGAAAAGGCAAAAGGCATTTTCAAGACGGCACTGGAAAGCTACCCGAACAGCTGCGACGCCCAACTGGGACTTGCCGCCGCGCAGATGGCGAACGTGATAGGCAACAAGGATGTCAGCGCCATCTACAAGGCGTTCGCAAATGACGACGATGAGCAAATATTCTCCCTTTTCAACATCCGGAACAATTTCGCGGGAAAGGCGGTCTCGGCGGCGGTGCAGACACAGGACATCGACGACAAGCTCATCAACGATCGCGTCCAGGAAATCATCGCGAACGCGGCACTCCCCTCGATAGACTCCGCCATCTATCTCTTGAACAATATCCGCCAGACCAAGGATTACGCGTTCTCCTACGAAACGGAGAGTCTGGAAATCTACCTCGGGCAGGGAGAACTCGCCCTTTCCGTCGGCACGCTGAACGCGCTCAAGGCTTTCCTCACCGTTATCGCTTCCTACGATCTCGACGCGTCTCTCGACAAGTCCTATGACTGGCTGACTTCGAGTCTCAACTGGGAATCCTTTTTCTATGGAAACTCCGACTTGACCGACGAAGACAAGGCTGAGCTGGAACACGCCGTTTCCCTTCTCGAAAAGAATTCCACGTTCCTTTCCGTCAAGGATTCCTGGAAATCCTCCTACAAGGCGATTCCGGATGTTCTCGACAGCGCGATTGAAAACCTGAAGGACAGTTACACCTATCTGCTCGAACAGGCGAAATCGGGAAAGGCTTCCAGCCTTTCGCCCTTTGTCGGAGAAGGCGAAGAATCCGACCTCTATGCCGACGAAATCGAAAAGACTCTGGATATCCTGGATTCTGTCCAGACGGCGCTTCATGGGACAGCGACGATTTCCATCGCCGGCGAAGATGTCCAGGTCAATGTTCGGAAGTTCTTTGACCTCACGGACGGATTCCAGCAGTATCTTCCCTATCACACGATGAATCCGGTCGATACCTGGAAAGACGCGCAGACGGATTCCAAATACGTTTCCTGGATTTCCGCCGACAAATACGATTCGGACACCTACACGCTCTATGCGGAGAACGTGCTTTTCGAAAAGGCGAAGGAAACCCTGGACACGTCCATCGTCGAGGGAGAATTCGGCAACGACCTGAGCGAAATGTACTTCTCTGTTGATGAAGACAACTATTGGTATGCTTCCATTCACTGGGATGGATGCAAATATGCCATTCAAGAAGGATACGACATCAACGAGAAGCTTTCCTGGTTCTCCCTGGATTCCTCCGTTTGCAAGACGGAAAGCGGCACGACCAAATTCAAGGCGACACGGGCGGACATACTGCCGAATCCGCTCAACTTCACGGATAAGGACGGCAAGGTGACTCTTTCTTTCTCCGATTTCAGCATGGAAGTCTTGACTCTCTCGGAAAACGAGGCGGAAAAGGATGAATTCGTTTCTCTGATTGAACGTACGATGATCTTCCCGGATCCCACATTCAGCGGCGTCTTCCCGGATATGGACCAGCACAAGATTTCCGTGTTGCTTGCGAATTTTCGCTAGTGCGATAAGACGCAAATGAAAATTTTTCTCGTCTGCGTTCTGGCCTTGGCGATATCCATTTACGCCAGCTGGAGCGAAGCGGGAAGAGTCCGCTGTCGCGGACTTTTTTTATGGAACGGAAACGCAGGAGCCGATGTTTCCGGCTGCCAAGTCGATGATTCCCTCCAAACGGGCGTTCTTCTCGTCGATGTCGGTCTTCAAAGATACCGGGCGAACGCCTCTCTTGAAAATTCCTGGAAACTCGAATCGGACGCTCTGCTCCAAAATGCGCACCTTGGCTTGCGGGGCAACTTTCGGAACATCCTTCTCGGTGCAAACTTTTCGGGAAGCGGTGATTTTCGACATTTCGATGTCGTTTCGGAAATACACGCTGCGGATTCCCTGCTCTTTCTTGGCGTGAAACTGGGCAGATTCTCTGTCGGAGAATTTTGGGCGACGTGGACCAGCGAAAGCGAGAACTCGGTTCTCGACACGGTGAACCTGGTCTATCGCGGAAATTTTCTAGGCCGCGGCGTATTCTTGGGAAGCCGGCTACGAAAACATTCCATCCAGGTCAGCGGAAATCTTTGGGAATCCCGCAGAGAATCCCCCAAAGACGACACCTACGCAGTAAGGGATTCTTCGCGCCTTTTTCGGTTACGCTCCGAGTATGCGTATCGCTTCGACCGGGGAACTTTTTCCGCCGACATTTTTTGGACAAATCTGGATTCCCGGCTTTTCGGGATTCGAACCGAAGATGACAGATCCAAGCGATTTGCCTTTTTGCCCATCAAGGCGAACGTGGAAGGACTTGACGTTTCCTGGAGAAGCTCTTTCCTCGAACTCCAGGCGGGCGGAATCTTGCTGCAAGTTTCCTTTCCGCACGACAAGACGCGATTCTACGAAACGCTCGCCCCCAACCGAATGCTGAACTATTCCCTGTTGCAGGCATTTTCCTTCGCTTATTTCAAGCGCGATTATCGACTTTTCGGCGAAGCGAACGGATTCCTGTCGTACTTCAAGGCGGAAAAGGATTTTTCGTTTTATCCGGGACATTTTCTCGTGCAGCCGGGTATTTCCACGAACTTCGTCTATGCGCAAGGGAATCTAGACATGTCCCTGGAATCGGTGACGACTTCTATTTTTGTGCGAAAGACACGAGCTACGGATTATACGGGAAGCCTTAAAGCGGCAGGCGTCATTGCGAACCTGTCCCTTGTATCGAAAACCCCAAGTCAAAAATTTTTTCTTGCCGCGGATTGCTACCAGCTCATTCCGTTCCTCGTCATCAAGGATTTCGAAAAGACCACGGATAACGGCCAGAGCAAAGATATCGGCCTGGGAAATTCATCGAAAGGCAAAAGCGCCTCGATTTTCAGAACGGGCTTCGCTTTCGACCTTTCTATCGGGTTTCATTTTTAAAGCAATACGCAAAATGCCGTTCATCTCCGATTCGCGGCGGATTTTCCGCGCACCGTTCTTCGGCAAATCGACATCTGGCGGCAAACCGGCACCCATCGACAAATTCCGACGGGGCGGGAACGTTTCCGGGAATGGGTTCCATCCTGGAAACATCGGAAAAGCCCTTGGGAATTGCGGCAATCAGTCCCTGCGTATAAGGGTGCATCGGAGACAAGATGACTTCGCGGCTCGTTCCGCATTCCATCATTCTTCCCGCATACATCACGGCGACCCTCTTCGCGTATTGGGCGACGATTCCCATATTGTGCGTAATCAGGAGAACCGCCGTTCCGGCTTTTTGCGCCATGTCTTTTAGAACCTGGAGAACCATCGCCTGCACGGTCACGTCCAAGGCGGTCGTCGGTTCGTCGGCGATAATCAGCCTCGGTTCGGGAAGAAGCGCCATGACAATGCAAATGCGCTGGAGCATTCCACCGCTCATTTCGCAAGGATACGCGGAAAGAACGCGTCCGATGTCGGAAAATCCCGCTGACGCGAGCCCTTCGCGAATCCTTTGCAGAGATTCCTTTTCGCTGCATTCCGGCAAGGCTTCCCGCAGCTGGCTTCGAATGGTACGAACCGGATCTAGCGCCTGCATCGGCTCCTGGAAAATCACGGAAATCCGATGCCCGCGCACCTTCTGCAGTTCGGGCGTGGAAAGCTTCAGCAGGTCCTTGCCATCAAAGAATGCGCTTCCCGAAACGACTTTGGCGGATGGTCTTGGCAAAAGTCCGACAAGGCTCATCGCCGTGACGCTCTTTCCGCAACCCGATTCCCCGACAAGCGCAAAGAACTCGCCTTCGCAAATGTCGAACGAGACATTGTCTGTCACCTGGACACTGGGATCTTTCCCGAACGCGACGGAAAGATCCCTGACCGAAAGGATTATATCATTCATAGCGGTCTCCCGATTTCGGATCCATCGCGTCGCGAACGCCCTCGCCGACAAATGTCGTGAGCAGGAGCGTAACGAAAAGGGCGCATACCGTGCTCACGGAAATCCAGGGCGCATACAGATTGTTGAGCCCCTGGCTCATCAGCTCGCCCCAGGATGGCGTAGGAGGCTCCAGGCCAAATCCCAGAAAATCCAGCGATGTCAAGCTGCCGATTCCGCCGATAAGCGTGAACGGGAAAAGGGATATCACCGGTGTAAGCGCATTGGGGAGAATTTCCCGAAAGAAAATGTGCAAATGTCCAAAGCCGAGAGCTTTCGCCGCCCGAACATATTGCAGAGATCGCAGTTTTAAATATTCCGCGCGCATATAGTAGCTGAGAGACACCCAGTTAAAAATCGCCATGATGACGATCAACATGAAAAAGCTCCGCCCGTAAATCGAACCGACGAGAATGACCACATAGAGAAACGGGAGGGACGACCAGATTTCGATGCCTCGCTGCATAAGGATATCCCACTTGCCGCCTAGATATCCCTGGACGCCTCCGACGACAATGCCGAGGAACGTTCCGAGAAAAGTCAGAAGCAGGCTGAAACTCATGCAGATCCGAAATCCGTGGATAAGCCTAGCCAATACGTCGCGCCCGTTCGCGTCGGTTCCGAGTACGTGCAATCGGCTGGGCGCAAAAGGCGGCGTTCCGTCCAGGGAAAGATCCGCCTTGAGAGGATCCCTGGCTATTGGCGGCATCAGCGCCCAGACTTTTTTTCCATCCTCTTTCGCTTCGCGGAGAAGCGTCGGATAGTCCGGTTCCGTTTGGTAGGCGCCCCCGAAATCCCTTTCCGAATAAGTGACAAAAGCCGGGAAATAGGTTTTCCCTTCAAAGCGCAAGAGAAGAGGCTCGTCGTTTACAAGCCAAGGCGAAAGAAGGGAAAGCGCATAGGCAATCGCCAAGACGCAAAACGAGCGGAACGCCAGCCTGTTCTTCCGGAAGCGGTTCCATTTCTTTTTCATTTCGGGGGACAGTGAAATCATTCTATTCAAACCGGATCCGGGGATCCACCCACGTATAGAGAATGTCGCTGAAAAGCCGCCCGAACATCGCGAGAACGCTGGAAAGCAAGATGATTCCCATCACCACGTTGTAATCGCGATTCACCATCGAATTGTAGTAGAGAAGCCCCATGCCGTCGATGTCGAAAACCTTCTCGATGAGAAGCGCTCCGGCGAAGAGAAGCGAAAAGACTTCGGAAAGCCGAGTGACGATTGGAATCAGGGCGTTTCGGAGCGCATGGCGCACTAGGGCTTCCCGAAAGGAAAGTCCCTTGGCGAGAGCCGTCCGCATGTATTCCCTGCCCAGTTCCTCGAGAACGCTGTTTTTCATCAAGAATGTCAAGAACGCAAATTCGCCTATCATGTAGCAGAGCATGGGAAGCGTCCAATGCGAAAGGATGTCCCCGATCTTTCCGCCTAGGGAAAGCTCCTCGAAATTTTCGGAGACGATGCCACCGAGCGGAAAGATGTCGAGGAACGAACCTCCCGCAAGAAAAATGATAAGCAAGATTCCGAGCGCATAGCCGGGCATCACGTAGCCGGAAAAAATCGCCCCCGACGAAATCTTGTCGAACAGGGAATTGTTCCTTACCGCTTTCGCGAGCCCGAGAGGAACGCAAACCAGGTAACTAAGGAAAAACGAAGTCAGACCAAAGGCCAGTGACACGGGAAATCTCGAAGAAATCACGTTCCACACCGGAAGCCCATAAGTGTAGGATGTTCCCAAATCCAGATGGAAGATGTTCCACAGCCAAACGAGATAGCGTTTCCACGCCGGCTTGTCGAAACCGAAATAGCTTTGGATCTGCGCGATCTGTTCCGGAGAAATCGATCGGGAAGCAGATGCGCCTCCATGTGCGGACGCAGCCTGGACTTTTGCGACCATCTCCTCGACAGGTCCACCCGGAATCAGCTGAACCAGGGCAAAGCAGACAATCGAGATCCCGAGCAGCGTGGGAATCATCAACAGAAGCCTGCGGAGAATGTAAGCCTTCATCACGGGAACAATCTAGAATTTTCCAGGTTCCTTTCCTTGCGACATCCCATTCCCGACATCGAAACGAAGAACGGTACGTTTTTCCTTCGTTTTTTTGCAAAAATCGTCAAACGCCTCCGCTTGCGAACTTCACCCTTGACAAAACGCCCAAAATTTTCTCTTTTTAGTCCATACAAACAGAAGTTTAACCTTTTTTGGAGATAATCTCATGCCTTGCGGAAAGAAAAGAAAGCGTAAGAAGATTGCGACTCACAAGCGGAAAAAACGTCGTCGTCGTGATCGCCAGAAAAAGAAACTCCGCTAACCAGCCGGGTTCTTTTTAAGACAACGGAAAAGGAATGCCGCACAAGCATTCCTTTTGAATTTTAAAAGCACATGCAAATCGAAGGAACTCTAAAGAACATCACCTTCCGAAACGACGCAAACGGGTTTTCGGTATTAAGGTTTGTCGTCCCCGGCGAAGATCGTCCGGTCACCGTTACTGGAACGTTTCCCGAACTTTCCGCCGGCGAAACGATGCGAATGGAAGGGGAATGGAAAACGCATCCGAAGTATGGAAGGCAGTTCGTCTGCGTCCAGAGCGAGACCGTTTTCCCGACAAGCGGAGAGGGCCTTGTCGCCTATCTTTCCGGAGGACTTTTCAAGGGGATAGGGCCGGCAACCGCCAAGAGACTTGTCGAAACCTTTGGCGCAGACCTCGTTTCCATTCTCGATGGCGACGGAGACAGGCTCGCCAAGAAAAAGATAAAGGGCTTTTCGGGAAAGAAAGTGACGCAGTTCCTGCACGATTGGAAGCAGATGCGCGAAAGCCGCGAAACGATGCTTTTTCTCTATGGACATGGAATTACCGGAAGCGTCGCCTTGCGCCTGTGGAAGCAGTATTCGACAAACACGGTTCGAATCCTTTCCGAAAACCCCTATATTCTCTGCGAAGAAATCTGGGGAATCGGATTTGTCAAGGCAGACGAAATCGCGCGCAAGGTCGGGATTTCCGAGTGGAACGAAGCGCGAATCGAAGCGGGCCTCTGCTACGCGATATTCAAGGCTTCTTCCGGAGAAGGACACACTTTTCTGCCGCAAGACGTCCTGTTGCAGAACACCGTCAAGGAGCTTCGTCTTCCGATCGAAACCGATGACGAAGCGGGAAACATCCTCTTTGCGCTCGAACGTCTTCTGAAACAGAACCGTCTAGACCGCGACGAAAGCTGCATCGCCATCCCGAGTCTCGTCCATGCGGAAAATTTCATCGCAAGCTTTGTCGCCGAAAGGATTTCCTCTTCGGAAGACTTGAACGCCGAAGACTCCCGGGAACTTGAAAACTTTCTGTCGGATTTCGAAAAGGCGCAGGGATTTTCTTACGACCCAATCCAGAAGGCGGGTATCGTCCGAGCGTTCCAGAGCAAAATTTTCATCGTTACGGGAGGACCCGGCACGGGAAAGACGACGCTCCTCAAGGGAATTCTCGCGCTTGCGGAAAGAAAGGAAATCGACGTGACGCTTGCGGCTCCTACGGGTCGCGCCGCAAAGAGAATGCAGGATGTCACCGGGCATCCGGCAAAGACCTTGCACCGCTTGCTGGAAATCGACCCGACGTCGCGGCGGTTCATGCGCAACGAAAATTTTCCAATCGAAACGGGAATTCTCGTCGTCGATGAATTCAGCATGGTCGATTCCTGGCTTTGCGCGGGCCTGATGAAGGCCATCCCGAAACGCACGCGCCTGATTCTCGTCGGAGACAAGGACCAGCTGCCGAGCATCGGACCGGGAAACGTGCTTTGCGACCTGCTTTCCGTTCCGCAAATTCCGGGCATTCGCCTGGAGAAAATCTTCCGGCAGACGGGCGGAAACGATATCGCCGAAAAAGCGACACTCATCAACCAGGGGATAAAGCCCGTTCCCCTGGAAGGAAACAATTTTCACTACGTTCCTTTCGACAATCCGGAAGACGCGTTGAGCTTGCTCTCGGAAATCGTCACGGAAAAAATTCCTTCGCTCTTCAAGACGCGATCCGGAGACTTGCAGGTTCTTGTCCCAATGCACAGAGGACCGCTCGGAACCATCGAACTGAACAGCTTTTTGCAAAAGCTCCTGAACGACGCGCCAAAAGGTTTCGATTCGCGAGGAATCTCCTGGAAACGGGGAGACCGCGTAATGCAGATCCGAAACAATTACGAAAAGAACGTCTTCAACGGGGACGTCGGAAAGATCGTCGCGCTCGAAAAGGTTGCGCAAAAGATTACCGTGGATTTCGAAGGACATCTGGTCGGCTACGAAGGCGACGAACTCGAAGAACTCGCCCTAGCCTATGCCTGCACCATTCACAAAAGCCAAGGCAGCGAATATCCTGCGGTTGTCATCGTCCTGGACTCTTCGCACCATCGCATGTTGCAGAGAAACCTGATCTACACGGGAATTACGCGGGCCAAGGGACATGTCTGGGTGCTGTCGGGAAACGGAGCCTTGGACGAAGCGATTCGAAACAACAGGATGCAACACCGCTACACGCGTCTTTGCAAGTTCATTGCAGACAAATTAAGCGACAGCGATGAAGACGAGAAAAGTCCCGAAGCGAAGCTACCGGGACCTTACGACAGATTCTTGAAGTTCCTGGACGAATAGCCCTTATTTCGTTCCCGTACTTCCAAAGCCTCCGCGATTTTCACCTTCGAGAGACGCTTCGACAAAATGGATCTTCGGCTGGTTTTCCACGATGCGGAATTGCGCGATGCGGCTTCCCTTCTCGATTACCACGTCCTCCGTCGCATAGACGGGATATTTCCACCAGTCGTCCTTGCCACAGTAGCTCGAATCGACGATCCCGACTGAATTCGTCTGCAGAATTTTCCAGTTCTTGAACGTGGAACTGCGCGGAGCGATATGGGCTTCGAATCCTTCGGGAAGCTTCATGGCGACGCCCAGATGGATCAATCGGAACTCTCCTTTCCTGAGGCGGACCGTTTCCGCGGCGCGTAAATCGATCCAGTCGGATTTTCCGCCGATATATTCAAGACGCGGGATCGTTTCGTCCAGGTATTGGATTTGAATAGTCTTTTCGGCCATCAGAGAAGTTCCTTGCGCAACGCATCGGCGCTTTTCGGGGAAAGATAGGAAGGGGGAACATCGAGAACCGTCTTGCAGCCAAACGCGCCGTCACGGAAAAAGCGCATGAGGGCGCGGGCATACGCCACGAGAACGCTCGCCGTAAACGCAGGGTTCGAATCCAGCTTGAGGCTGTATTCGATGACATTCGTGAATTCGTCGGAAAGGCCCGTCTTTCCCGAGCGGATGACGAATCCTCCGTGCGCCATGCCGGAATGGTCTTTCCGAAATTCCTCTTCGCCGATAAAGTGAACCGTCGTGTCATAATCCGCAAAGTAGTTCGGCATCGTCTTGATTTCCCTTTCGACGAGGCTTGCGTCGGCACCCGCTTCGAGAACGACAAAGACTTCGCGGAGATGCTTCTCGCGTGTCGAAAGTTTCGGCGCCTTTCCGCTGCGAACCGCTTCAAGAGCGCTTTCGACGGGAATCGTGTATTGCTTGGCATTTTTCACGCCGCGAATTCTGCGGACCGCATCCGAGTGTCCCTGCGAAACGCCCTTTCCCCAGAACGTATAGGTTTCGCCTTTCGGAAGAATCGCATCGGCATAGACACGGTTAAGCGAAAAGAGACCCGGATCCCAGCCTACGGAAATCATGGCGACCTTTTGCGCGGACTTTGCGGAAAGATCGACCGCGGCAAAATGTTCCGGAATGTTCGCGTGCGTATCGAAGCTGTCGATGACGTTGAAATGCTTCGCGAATTCCGGAGTCTGCTTCGGCAGGTCTGTCGCGCTTCCGCCACAAAGAATCATCACGTCGATTCTATCTTTCCACTCCAGGACCTTTTCGATTTCGACGACAGGAACGCCTTCCGTCAAAAGAGTTACCGAAGAGGGATTTCTCCGCGTGAACACGGCGGCAAGTTCCATGTCCTCCGAATTTCTGACTGCGCATTCCACGCCACGTCCGAGATTTCCATAGCCCAGAATTCCGATTCTAATCATAGATATCCTTTTTTTGAAACGCCTCTAATTTACAAAAAATCCCCGGACGCAAAATCCGGGGACTTCCGTTTTCGAAAAAACGCCCAAGGCTACTCTTCGGAATCGTCCGACGAGCTGCTGCTGACGTAGCCGCTGTTGTCCACGATTCCCGAACCGTTGTATTGACCGCTTACCGTGTCGGCGCTGCAAGCGACAAGCAAGGAGACGAAAAGCAGGCCCAAAATCGCAATCGTTGTCTTCTTCATGTTGAAATCTCCTTAGAAGTTGAGGAAAAATCCCAGGTTGGCGAGCAGATTTTCTCCGTTGAACGCGGCAGCGAATGTCTTCTCGTAGATGACGTCTTCGAGGCTCGCTTCCATCGCGAGCATCTTCCACTGGAAGCGCAAACCCAGCTGGGCTTTCGTCTGGGACGAGTGGAGCTGCATCAGGGTGCTTTCGGAATCGTCGTTGTATTTCACGTTCTCGTAACCGAAAAGCAGAATGTTGTGGGAAAGACCGCCGAAGGCGAGCCAATTCTCCGTGATGGCGACATCTGCCCAGATGTTCGGCGTCACCTGGAGACCGAATTCCATGTGTTCCTTGAACGTTTCGCCGCTTGCGGCATCGCCCTTGTCAAACAGCTGCACGGCAAGCATGTTGTTCGAACCGATCATGACGCGAGCCATGTCGTTTGCGAGGACCTGCGTGGCAAAGTTGAAATACGGGTCGATTTCGATACGGCTGTTCGGAGAAGTCACCTTAGTCGATTTGCCACCCGTGGTCACTTCCATGGTCTCTTCGTTGCGGAGGAACTGCGCACCGAATGTCCACCCGAAGGTACTCGCGCTCGGCGAGTTGGTGAACGCTCCGGAAAGAGAAAGCTGCCACAGGTCGTTTTCCACATCGTCGGTCGTCGTTTCGTCTGCTGTCGTGAGCCAGTTCGCCTTGACGGAGAACGCATACGCACCAACAGGCATGGCGAACGTCACGCCGACATCGTCACCGAGATTGACAATGGTCGTTTTCTCTTCATCCCCATTCTTCGGCTTTTCCGTCAGGAAAGTCTTGGATAGTCCGAGATCTACGCCGATACCGAACGAAGGCGTCGCGATACCGACCGTCAAAAGTCCGACCGTTCCCGCGGAATTGTCAAGTCCGCCATAGAACGTAAGACCCTTGTTGAAAGCGACATATCCGAGGCTGTTTGTCGGTTCCACATACAGGAACTGCCCGATCGCCATCATGTAGGGATAGCCGAGCTGATCGCCAACGGTTGTCGCGGCAAGTTCGTTCCCGACGAAGTTGTAGGAATTTCCGCGGAGTACGTCCAGTTTGGACATCAAGTCGCCCGAAGCACGCGGGGCTGCCGTTTCGGAGGCAGTCTCGGCGGCAGGAGCCGCCGGAGCGCTTGTCGAAGGCGTGTTCGAAACGACCGGTGCCGCCACCTGTTCGACAGGAGCGGGAGCGGGTTCCGCAAGCGGCGTTTCGTCATAGTAATCCTGCGCAAAGATGGTCGCGGCGGCAACAGCGCTTGCGCTAGCCCATAATTTCAAGTTCATGGAACCTCCAGTCTGTTAAATTGAACTTGCCTTGTGTAAATATAATAAGCAAAATTCAAAGAGTCTGCAAACAACAATGCCTAAATTTTGAAAATTGGCTTTTTTTAGCGGTTCACCTTTTCAAATTTCTATTTTAGGCCCTATGCGAAGTTTCAAGCTCATCTTTTCCGTTCTCGTTCTTGCCGGCATGGCGCTTGCCGAATCGAAAAGCGTCAAGGCTCCGCAAGGCCCCGTTCGAAGCGCGAAGGAATCCGATTTTCTTTCCAAGACGGCAAAGTCCGAAAAATCGACCGAAACGTGGACATACTCGTTCGTTTTCGACAACGGAACGAGAGCCTATGTCAATTACGCCTTTCTCGACATTCCGACATCCGGGAAAAAGCTCAGCTGCGACATAGCTTTCCAGAATTTCAAGGGGAAAAACTACAGCGTCGGTCGGCAATATCCGCCAGAACGCTACACGGAAGACAAGGCTAGAACCCGCATATCCATCAAGGAGGAGTACCTGATGGAAGGAATGCCCGGCAAAGGGCATCGCGTACTTTTTACCGCCAACAAGAACGGAAAGTTCTTGCTCGACATGACATTTACGAGCGCGGCCGCGACAAGGATTCCCGGAGACGGCAAATGGAAAATTTCCGGAAAGGACCACGGCGAGGTCGTACTGATCCCCTACGGCAGGGTATCGGGAAAAATCGCATACGATAGCGACACGGTAGAAGTGAAAGGCTATGGCTATCTGGAACATACATGGCAAACGGGCAACGCAACGGACATCGCGAGGAGAGCGTTCAATGTCAGCGAAGCGACCCGTGGAGCCTATGCCGGACGTCTTGGAATTTCTCCCGACGGCGAGCCATTCGGCTACCTGATCCATCGAACGCCCGAAGAGACAAAGGTCCTTTTCCCCAAAACGATCCTCGAAAGCGGAAAGCCCTATAGCGGCAAGGAATTTCCCAAGTCGGAATTTCAAATCGTCTGGGAAAATTCCCCGGACACGCTTTCTCTCGATATGTCAAAGCCCCGGCAGAAATTTTCCATGCTCGAGAATTTTGACGGCTGGTTCGCGAAGAAAGCGGCAAAGATCATGCTCGGCGGAGAAATCTTCTTTTGGCGCGGGCGTTCCAAAAGCGCAAGCGGACTGGTTTTCGACTGGAGCCTTACGGGGATTTAATTTTTAGATTTGCGCCATGCTCTCCCCTATCCGCAAGATGTTTGACGATATTTCGAAAAGCTATGATTTGCTCAATCATACGCTCAGCTGTTTTCGGGATATCTGCTGGCGCAAAGCCTGCTGCCGAGAATTAAGGAGATTGTCTCCGGGAAAGAAGATTCTCGATCTGTGCGGAGGGACAGGCGACTTTGCGGCGACATTCGAAAATATTGTCGGGAAACCGCAAATGGCGATTCTCGGCGACTTTTCGTTCGGGATGCTTTCCCGTTCCAGGAACAAGAAGACATCGGCGCACCCCGTGCAGCTCGACGCGATGCGGATGCCGTTTCGCGACGAGACGTTCGACGTCATATTGAACGGATTTGGAATGCGGAACTTGCCGGATGCGGAAAACGGGCTCAAGGAATCGTTTCGAGTCCTCGTCCCGGGCGGCTACCTGATGATCCTTGAATTCTTTTCCCCGAAGAATTCCTTCAATACTTTCTTCTACAGGAAACTCGCCCCGCTTTTCATCCCCGTTGTCGGCGCATTTTTTAGCGGCAAGCGTTCCGCATACGAATACCTGGTCGAGTCGGTCATCCGTTTCTTGCCTGTGGAAGAATTCGCGAAGCTTGCGAAAAAGACGGGATTTGACGTCGTCCATGTGAAGCCCTGCGATTTCGGCATTGCCTACCGGGTCCTGCTCCGGAAAAGAGATTCCGCATGAGCCGTTTTCTCCTAGGCGTCACCGGAGCTTCGGGATCGATCTATGCCGTGCGGACTCTTTTTCATTTAAAGCGTCTGGGCCACAAGGTTTCGCTTGTCGAAACTTCTGCCGGGAAGTCCGTCGCGGCGTTTGAAGGGTTTTCCGATGCGCTTTCGAAGGCGGATTTCATTCTGGACTGCAATGATTTTTTCGCGGAGGCGGCAAGCGGAAACTCGGATTTTTCGGGAATGGCGATTGTCCCCTGTTCGATGGGAACGCTAGGAAAAATCGCCGGCGGAATTGCGGACAACCTGCTTTCGCGCGCTGCCGATGTCTGCCTAAAGGAACACCGTCCATTGGTCGTCGTCCCGCGGGAAATGCCTTACAACCTGATTCATCTGGAAAACATGACACGACTGCTTCGGGCCGGAGCGACTATCGTTTCGGCAAGCCCACACTTTTACACGAATCCACAGACGATCGAAAACCTGGTCGATACGGTTGCCGCCAAAATCTTGACCCATCTGGGCGTTCCAAACGAAATCGTTCCGAAATGGGGTTCCCATCGATGAAAGTCTTCTCGAACATTACGGAGCTAGGACATCTTGTCCGATTTAGCCATTCGCTGTTTGCGATGCCTTTTGCGCTCGCTTCGATGTGGGTCGCGGCAAACGGATTTCGCGGAATGGGAGGTGTCGCCATCCTCAAGCTTGTCTTCCTGATTGTCGGCTGCATGGTGACGGCAAGAAACTCGTCGATGTCCTTTAACCGTCTGGTCGATGCCAAGTATGACGCGGAAAATCCGAGAACGGCGAAAAGGCACCTGCCCGCAGGAAAGATGCGGAAGAGTTCCGTCGTCGGATTTATCGTCGCCAACGGAATCCTGTTTTGCGCCTTCGCCTGGATGCTGAACCCGCTCGCCGGCATATGCTCCGCGCCTGTCTGGCTTGCCCTCCTTTTCTATTCTTACTGGAAGCGCTTTTCGTGGCTTTGCCACTGGTATCTGGGATTTGCCATCGGGATGAGTCCCCTCGGCGCATGGATTGCCGTGCGCGGGGAGTTCGCCGCGTTTCCGATTTTTCTGATGTTCATTCTGATGCTCTGGATGGGCGGTTTCGACATTATCTATGCGACACAGGACGAAGAAGTCGATCGAAAGTGCGGACTTCATTCGGTTCCCGCGCGCTTCGGAAGAAAACGCGCCTTGAAGATTGCGCTCGCAAGCCATGTCGCGATGCTTGCGCTCTGCGTCGTTTTTGGCGTGTATTGGAAAATGGGCATTGCCTGGTGGAGCGTCTTTTCCCTGATGACCATCGCCATTCTCTACATCCATCTGTTCCGAAAGTCGGATTCTCTCGATGCGATGAACCGCGACTTTTTTCTTGCAAATGTCGGCGTGAGCGTCCTGGTGATGACAGGGCTTGTCGTCTGGATTCTTCTGGGAGGCCATATCGATGCGCTCGGGTAAGCGAAAGTTCTGTCATCGGGCGGGCGTCTTCTTTGCCGCGCTCTCCCTAATCGATGTTTTGGGTATCGAATTCGGATTCTTGCCGAAAGCCGAAGCGGAATCCGCCTTGAACATCTTGATTGTCCTGCTCGCCGTTTCGATCGCCGCCGGATTTTATTTCAAGAATCGCGAAAGGTGAAATAATTTTTGTTGTTGTGAACTTTAGTTCTCAAATAGAGCTATATTTTTCTAGACATTGTCTATCTATGTAAATGGATGGACATATAAAATTTTGAAGAGTATTTGCTCTTGTTCTCTAGTTCGAAATCTCGACAGTTTCAAACCCAAGAGAGAATAAGGCGAACGCTCACGTTTGCCATGACCAATCACACGGCAACGGTTTTACCTATGTATGCGCAATATGTAGGAAAACTGCCTTTGGGGCGTGAGTCGTTTGTGTTTGTTTCTTGGTAGGCTGTCGAGAGCCTCGAACTAGACAGACACATCGGCTTACGCCCTTTTTGTCGATAGTGTCACAGGGGTAAATTCTCACAGACCGTGAGGATTTATGGCAGACAGTTCCATGAAGAAACAACGAGGCGCAATCTATACCCCGGCCTTTTTGGTGAAAGTCATCCTGGATTTTGGAAAATACAACGGAAAGAAAATTCTGCATAAACATGTAATGGACAACAGTTGCGGAGACGGGGCGTTTCTGACAGAGATTGTGCGAAGATATTGCGTGGCTTTGGGCAAGCAACATCCAGAGAAAATTAAAAGACATCTTGAAACCTATATACACGGAATCGAAATAGATCCCAATGAATGCGAAAGAGCAAAGCATAATTTAGACATAACAGCAAAGGAGCTTGGAATTATCAATGTCAAATGGGACGTACAATGCGCAGACACCCTTTCCTGTTTTAAAGATTACCAGTCAAAAATGGATTTCGTGTTTGGAAATCCGCCTTATGTACGAGTACACAATCTAGCGGATAAATACGATGCAGTAAAGAAATTCTCGTTTTCCCAAAATGGAATGACCGATTTGTATATCGTATTTTTTGAAATCGGATTCGAAATGCTTTCCAAACATGGGATAATGGCGATGATTACACCTAGTTCCTGGCTAAACAGCATCAGTGGACAAGCCTTGCGAGAATACATTCGACAGCAAAACAATTTGACGGGATTTATTGACCTGGAGCATTTCCAGGCTTTTGACGCGACGACATACACAATTGTGTCACGATTTAGAAAAACGGAACTTTCTCGAAAAATATCCTACTCCATTTTGACAGAACCATCTGAAGTTCCGATCTTCAAAGAGAATCTTTTCCTAAAAGATATTGATATAGATGGATGTTTTTATTTATCCAAGCGAGCTGATTTACAAAAGCTCAGGGCTATTTTGGAAACACAGAAAAAAACGGACATTCAAGTAAAAAACGGCTTCGCGACCTTGGCTGATAAATTATTTATCGCTTCCGTCGATTGCGAAAATAGCATTGACGTGATAAAGGCTTCTACGGGAAAATGGAGTCGATGTGTTTTTCCATATGATCGAAATGGAACGCCGATTCCTTTCGAAAATTTAGGAACGAAAACAAAAAAATATTTGTTGGACAACAAAGAAAGGTTTTCAAAGCATGGGGATGCGGATTGGTATTTGTTTGGCAGATCTCAAGGCGTAAATGACGTTTTCCAAAACAAGATAGCAGTCAATTCTCTGGTAAAGGATGTTAATTCTATAAAACTAAATATGGTGCCTGCCGGGAAAGGTGTATATAGTGGGTTATACATTCTATGCAGTCACTCTTTTACAAAAATCCCGGAAGTTATTTGTTGCGATGACTTTATCCGATATGTAAAAACGCTGAAGAAATACAAGAGTGGAGGCTATTATACGTTTTCGTCAAAAGACTTGAAAAGATACTTGACGTTTAAACTAGGAGAATTCGCGAAATGAATAATGATAAATTTCTAGACGCAATTTCGAGTTCTTTCAAGAAGTTTCTTGAAACCGGTTCTCGCAGCAATGAGAAACTAAAAGTTTTGCATGGAGCAATCGCCTCGGATATTTTTGAGAAACTCAAACGCCTATCAGGTTTTTCGAAAATCTCTAGTCGTTTTGATGTAGCATCCTTAGGATTTCGTGAAGGAAAAGAAATAGATATATTAGGTCGTTATATTAACAAGAACGTTGACATCACAATCATTGATAAATCTAGAAACGTCACCGTTGCGGGAATTGCCGTTAAATTCGTGATGCAAAATTATTTACAAAATTCAAACAACTATTTTGAAAACATGCTAGGAGAAACAGCGAATATACGCTGTCAAGGGATTCCCTATTTTCAGATATTTATCATCCCGGATAAAATACCTCACTATGATGAAAAAGGTTGCATAAAAAAATGGGAGAACTTTTCAAGCACCAACACGCACAAATACGAGATTCTTGCCCGCGACAATCCCGATAATTATTTCCATACACCGAACAAGACTCTTTTATATGTAGTACATATTCCCGATACGGATCAGTGCATATCTTCGAAAAAGGATTACATTCGCGTTTATTCTACGCTAGAATCGTTAAATGTAAAGGAAACTTCAACACCGTATCAAACACTTAGAAGCCTCCAAGAATCAACGATTATCTTTAACGACTACGAAAAATTTATTGACAAAATCTGTCACACAATTTTAGCAAGATGAGCTTTTCAAATTTCCAGATCGCCCGTGTGCCGCGTGACAATCTGTCCGGATATTGTACAAAATAACAGGCTGCCGTCATCGTTGATGTCAAGGATTGTCCCTTCGATTGTCTCGGATCCTTCGACGATTCTTCCCGGGTTTCCAATGAACCGATCCATTTTTCGCCACTCGTCGATCCAGGGCAAAACGCCTTTTGCCTGGGCGAGTTCTACAGACTGCCGAAGCTTGTCGATAATCGTCTGCAAGAGAATTTCGCGATTGACGGAGCGCGATAGAAGAATCTTTAGGCTGGTGACGGGACGGTCTATCTCTTTCAAGTCTTCCACGTCGGCATTGACATCGATTCCAACGCCCAACGTGAGCAGTTTTTCTCCGCTTCTATCCAGAATTTCCGAAATCATTCCGCAGAGCTTTTTCTTTTCGCAAAGGATGTCATTTGGCCACTTGACGCTCGCATCGACACCGATTGTTCGAAGGACCTGCGCAATGGCGATGGCGCTGATTTGCATCAGCTGGGGATATTCCCTGGGCGCAAATCCTTTGAGCGGATAGAGAATGTTGAAGTAGAGATTTTTCCCCTTGGGAGAAAGCCATGTCCGGTTATGCCTGCCGCGGCCGCTCGACTGCGAGTCTGAGACAACGACATCGCCCGCTTCCAGATCTTGCAGATTTTCCTTGCTATAGCGGTGCGTGCTTTCCAGCTGGGGAAAAAGCCTCGCCTCCTTTCCGTTAAATCCGTAGATTTTCCAGGATTCGAAGGGGCGTTCCGCAGAAAAAAACTCATCCATGCGACAATAATAATTTTAATTTCAGGGAGAGGCCGGAACGGATAGGATTTTTCCCGTCACAAAGGTCAAGGATTCAGGAATTTCACGCTTGAAAAGGAATCGACATGGAACTGTTGCAATTTTTGGATGACGCCGTGACGCCATGGCATGCAGCGGCAAGCATTTCGCAAAGGCTGTTGGAGGCGAAATTCGTCGAATTGAAAGAAACGGAGTCCTGGGACCTGCAAAATGGGAAGTCGTACTTTGCAAAACGCGGTGCGGCACTCTTTGCTTTTCGGATGCCCACCCGATGGACAGAAAAAACGCGATTTCGGCTCGTTTCCGCCCACACGGATTTTCCCGCGCTGAAAATCACTCCTAACCCGGATAGGCAAATCGCAGGCATTCACTTGCTTCATCCGGAAGTCTATGGAGGCGCCTTGCTCAATACCTGGTTTGATCGGGACTTGGGAATCGCGGGAATCGCGGTAACGCAGAACGGAAATCGCCTAGAGGAGAAGCCTGTCCGGATGAAGGCACTGTGCCACATTCCGGAGCTTGCGATACACTTGAACCGAAACGTAAACGAGGAAGGATTCCGAGTGAATCCCCAGACCCAGCTCGACGCCTGTTTTTCTTCGGACGAATCGCGAACATTCATTTCCTGTCTAGAAGAAGAAGTCGGGGCGAAGGTTGTCGATTTCGAAATGCAGTTCTTCGATGCGCAAAAGGCTTCGCTCGGCGGATTTTCTCGCGAATGGATCTATTCAGGACGCTTGGACAACCTGCTCTCTTGCGAAGCGATTCTTTGCGGGATCACGGAATCTTCGTCAGACGCGGAAGATCTCCGTGGAGCATTCTTCTTCAACAGCGAGGAAATCGGTTCGGAAACGCGTGACGGTGCCGCGGGAAATTTTTCCGAGGCAATGCTTTCCCGAATTGCGGAATCCGTACAAATGAATCGAGGAGAAATGTTCGGACGTCTTTCCGATTCCATTCTGTTCTCGCTCGATGTCGCCCATGCGACTCACCCGTCCAATACGGAAAAAATGGAACCGAACCATTCGCCACTTCTCGGTCGCGGAATCGTCTTGAAGACCAATGCGAAAAAACGCTATGCGAGCGAAGCAGTTTCGAACGCGTATTTGAAAAATCTGTGCGAATCGCAGAAAATTCCGCTTCAAGTTTTTGCCAGTCGAAACGACATGCCGTGCGGAAGCACCGTCGGTCCCAGACTTTCAGCCTCTCTCGGCATTCCGACAGTCGATTTGGGAGAAGCGATTCTTTCGATGCACAGCATCCGCGAAATGGCTTCGGTAAAGGACCACGAATGGATGCGAGGCGCCATGCGGACATTCCTTGGGTAAACGAATCGAGACTTTTTTGTATTTTCAGGAAACTTTTTTGTCTTGAATCGATGGAGTAAACGCTTCGACTTCTCGAAAAAACGGTTTTTAGGGGAAAAATCAAAAATGGCACGGCTTTTGCGAGGCATGAGGCGAAGGAAACCTCAACCAAGGATACACCATGACGAACAAAATCCTTCTACTTTCCACACCGCTGGTCGTTTCTTCCTTCCTGTTTGCGCAGAGCTCGGAAGCAAAGAGCGAAGGACCGACTTTTAACGTTTCGGGTTCCGTCGAGTTCGAAGCGAATACGCATTACAAGCAGGTCGATCCGCGAAGCGAAACCGATAACAACGCCCAGGACAACAAGTGGTTCCACGACTATTCTTCGACATTCGATCTGCTTTTCCAGGTAAAGTTCAACGATAAGTGGTCGGCGGAAGCCGCGATTTCGGCAGACGGAGACGAGACCGCGCCGGGATTCGCCTACGATGGAGCCTTTATCCAATACCAGCTGAACGACAACATCGCCATCAAGGCGGGAGACTTCACCTACTCGGAAGGCGCTTTCCGCTATTACGACTATGACGACCCTGGCGACGCCGCGGCAGGCATGATGGAAAGGAACATCCGCGGATTCGAACTGGACGCTTACGGTCTCACCCTTGGACTTGGATTCGGCACGGACGATGACGATTGCGAGGCTTCCGATGCAGGATGTACAACTTACGCGGTCCATGCAGCCTATGACATTTCGCTCGGCGAAAACCTCATTCGCCCCTACGTGAACTACAAAAGCTATCAGGTAGAAAACGGCAATAGCCTGCGAGCCGGCATCACGGCGAATCTAGTGTTTGGCAAGTTGGCAAACGTCCAGGTCGTCTATGGGCTGTATTCCGACGCGCTTTCGGAAGATTCTCCCAAGACAAGCCACGCCTTTGCCGTGGAACCGGAAATAAGCATCGGAAAATTAACGGTGAAGGGAACGGCTTACTACGCCATTCTTGACGACGAGAACCCGACAAGCGTCGATGCCCCGGAATACATGTTCGCCTATGTCGAACCGATGTTTGGCTTGGCGGAAAATCTTTCGCTCGGCATCCAGGGCGAATACCACACGATGACGCTTGACGACGATGCCGACTTGGCACAGGTGTTTGTCGGTCCCAAAGCGTATTTCTCTCCGACAGGAAATCTTTCGCTAGAAGGCTATGTCCGCGCATGTATCCCGCTCGGGGATGACTACGGCGATTCGGACGATGTCTATTTCGGAGCCGGAGCCTACGCAGGTTTCACGTTCTAGAATGCTTCCCGTCAAAGACCGTCTTGCCAAATAGGCAAGGCGGTCTTTTTTTATTTTTCCTTTCATGAAAATCATCTTTATGGGAACGCCGGAATTTGCGGCACATTTTTTGGAACATCTCCATTCTGGAAAGCACCAGGTTCTTGCCGTTGTCACGCAGCCCGATCGCCCGGTAGGACGCGGGCGCATTTTGACGCCTCCCCCGGTCAAGTCAAAGGCTCTTGAATTTGGACTTCCCGTTCTCCAGCCCGCTTCGGTCAAGGACGTGTCCTTTGCCGAAGAACTGAAAAAGTGGAATGCGGACCTGTTTGTCATTGTCGCGTTTTCCATCTTGCCCAAAGCCGTTCTCGCCGCTTCTCGGCTTGGCGCGGTAAACGTTCACGGCAGCCTACTTCCCAGATATCGCGGTGCGGCTCCCGTTCAGTGGGCAATCGCAAATGGAGAGACTTCGACAGGAGTGAGCGTCTTTCTCCTGGACGAAAAAATGGACCATGGTCCGCTTCTCGAACAGCGAACCATTCCTATCGATTTGCAGGATACGGCAAGTTCCGTTCTCGAAAAGATGATCGGGCCGGGATGCGAAGCGCTTGACTCGGCACTTGACCGAATCGAAAGCGGCGAATTGCAGGAACTGGCGGCACAGGAACACGAAAAGGCGTCTCCCGCTCCGAAGCTCCGGAAAGAAGACGGAAAAATCGATTTTTCAAAGTCCGCGCTGGAAATTCACAACCGAATACGAGCCTTTTGTCCGTGGCCCGGAGGCTTTTGCTCGTTCAACGGCAAGGTCGCCTATTTTCGGAAAACAAATCCTGTCGAGCGCAAGCTGAGAATTTCTCCGGGAGAAGGAAAAGTCCTCGGCGAAAAGCTTTTTGTCGGGACAGGAAAAGGCGAACTGGAAATCCTTGAAATCCAGCTGGAAGGAAAACGTGCCATGTCCGTAGCGGACTTTCTGCGCGGAATTCAGAAAAAGGATGCGCTGTGCTTCAAGACGATTGCCTAAAGGAACGCCTTTCCGCTTACCAAGCCGTTCTCGATTGGCAGAAAAAGGGAACGCTTATTCGCGACCATTCGCTGTCGCCATTTGCGAAGGAACTTGCACTCGGCGTATGCCGCAGGCATTTGCTTCTTTTGTACGCAATCAAGAAATGCGCGCAGCGGATGCCAAGGATCGAAGCGCAATGCGCCCTGGAACTAGGAATCTACCAGCTGTTCTTTTTGGAAAGAGTCCCGCAAAGCGCCGCGGTCAATACCAGCGCGGAACTCGTTCGCCGAACAGGACTGGGAGAAGGAGCGGTCAAGTTTGTAAACGGCATCTTGCGAAGGCTCGAACGCGAAGGCTTGCCCGAACTTCCCGCCCAGAATGTACGGAGAATCAGCCTAGAATATTCCATTCCGGAATGGCTCGCGCGACGTCTTCTGGACTTTTACGGAAAGGATGTCACGGCGGAAATCGCCAAAGAAAGCGTCCAAAGGCCGAGCCAGTGGATTCGCGTAAACACGGGCAAGATTTCCGCGGAAAATCTGAAGGCGAAATTGAATCTTTCGGGACGAATTTTCGAAAACCGCTACCTGGAAGTTCTCGATCGCCCAGGCGAAGTTCATCTAGGCGAACTTTTAAAGAGCGAACTTTTCGCCAAGGGATTTTTCTCGGTTCAAAATCCGGCAGCATACGAAGTCGTCAAGTTGCTCGACGTGCAGAAAGATTCATTTGTGTGGGATGCCTGTGCGGCTCCCGGCGGAAAGACGGCTCTTGTCGCGGAGATGTTCCCTTCGGCAAAAATCCTCGCCTCGGACGTATCGGAGGAACGCTTGCGCGCAATGAACGATTTGCGCGATCGCCTGGAATTGCAGAATGTCCAGTCGCAAGCCTTGGACATCCTCGCTTCGAATTTCGACAAAAAGTTTGACCGCATTCTCCTGGATGTTCCCTGCTCGAACCTGGGAGTCTTTTCGCGCCGTCCCGAAGCGAAATATCGCCTTTCTCCAGAAGACTTCAAGACTTTGCCTTGTCTCCAGCTTCGGATTCTCGAACAGGCAGCCCGCGCCTTGAAGGCTGGAGGAATTCTCGTGTATGCGACTTGTAGCCCGGATCGGGACGAAACGGATCATGTCATCGAAAAATTCCTTACTGCGCACGCGGATTACGAAAAAGCCGGCGATCCGATGCGAATCGGGAAAAATCCGCTCGGAATGGATCGTTTCTTTGCGATCGCTCTTCGGAGAGTAAAATGAAGAAAGCACTCTGTTTAATTAGCTTGTGCGCAACATTCCTGTTTGCAAGACCGGACCTGTCGGAAACGGAGTTTTCCCACGCATCGATAGGAATCGAAGGCGGCGCGCTCTACTTTCTCGATGATGTACAGGACGCACTAGACAACACATATTATGGACTACTGGAATTTAACTACCGCTATTTCGAAAAGTTTCTAGGCGTTGTCCAGTTTGGATATTCCTATCTGCCGACAAAAGGCGACATCGCGTATCCGGGAATCCACCAGGCGAACGGAAGAATCGGACTAGACTATCCCTTGCCGATTGCAAAGCCCATCGCTCTCGGAGCTGGATTCAGCTGCATCTGGATGCGGGCGGATGACGATGGCGACGTTTCGCGTTCTACGCTTGCCGACAACGAAACGGAATTTGGATTTTACGGGCGGATCGTTCTTCCGATTCTGATTCTTGAAAACTGGCGCATGGGGGCAAGATTTTACTACGAAGCCCTGTGGACAGAACCGGAAAAATCGCAGACGGCATGGTTTGGATTTTATCTGCAACGAAAACTCTGGTAGGTGGAGGAACTGAAAATGCGAACGAAATCCTTAATCGCGGTCTTTTTCTTCCTTGGCCAAGGAACTTTCGCGGAAATCGCTCCGGAAACGGAAGGCATGCAAGACACCCGAAACGACGGGACATTCTTGACGGCATCCCCGACGTATGTCTTCGACCGTAATTCCCAAATGGGCGGCATCCATTCCGAAAGCGAGGAGTGGACGCCTCTAAAGCTTCGAAACCGGATTTTCGTAAACCGGCTTTCCGGAACGCCTTCGTGGACGCCTTTTTCTCCCTCCGTATGGCTTTCGGTCGGGAACGAAATCGGCGACCTGATGTACCAGGATCCGTTGCGCGGTGGCGTTCTTTCCCATTCGGAAAATCGCACGCCGATGCTCGAAGGCGGTTTCCGTTCCAAATCCTACAGCGGAATCTGGGCGACCGCGCGTTATTTTCAAATCGACCATTATTCGAACAATCTTCGAAAAATCCGACGGGACATGGTGAAGACGGACGAATTTTCCATTTTCGGAGAGAATCTTCCGTTTACCAGTACGGCTTACGCGGGACTAGGGTTCGAAGCAAGCGCTTTTGACGTTTCCCTTCTCGCCGGACACGAATATGTCTGGGTTTACGGAGAAAGCAACCGCTGGATTCCCATCGAATACAAGCCTCGCGTCGAATCACGCCTTGATTCAAGATACTTTCACGCTTCGATTGCCTACGAAAATGCGGAATACACGCTTTCCGCAAAAGAAGCCGTCGGAAATCGAAAAGAATGGAACGGTTCGGCGAGGCTTGGCGGTGACTCGCTTTCCTTGCACAGAAACCTATGGGACATTTCGCTCGGAGTCGCGTTCCGGGTTGTCGATGACAGTGCGTTCGTCCCGTTCGGGGTCAAGGATGACTATGTCGTCTTTCCTTTTCTGGAATATGCCATACGACCGACAGAACGCTTGCAGCTTGCAGGATTTATCGGAACGAGCGGACGGGATTTCGCAAGCAAGGACAGTGTCGAACTGACGCTTCCGAAAGTTACAGGCATCATGACCCGAATCGGATTCAAGAATCACTTCGCTTCGGCCTTGAATCCACTAGGAGACGACTTTGAATATTTTGGCTCGGACACGATTTCCCTGAAAGCGGACGGTTGGATGCAACTGCACCGTATTTTCCTGGATGTCCAGAACCGCTCCCGTTTTTTCGGATTGGGAATGAATTTTGCCGGATGGTTCGAAAAAGGTGCCGAGACCTTTGAAGTAAAGGAACATATCGTTCAAAAGGTCGGAAAACGGGAAGTATCCTATCGCACGGGAAATGTCGAACGTATCGATTCTTGGATCAGAGGGCTTGCAGGAGAAGCCCATGCTGCATTCTACTACGAAGAAATGTTCTCGCTTCTTGCTCGGGCAGGATTCGAACGCATCGACGGAGAAGAGGAGCGCTTCGAAGTCAATCCTGTCGAGAACTGGCTTTCGATTTCCGCGTCCTGGAACTTGTGGGAACGCTTTGAAATCCAGCATGCATGGACATATCGTTCGGATGCGCGCTGGAACCTGAGAACCGAGGACCCTCTTGTCGTCAAAGGTTCGTGGTATTGGAACGCTTCGTTTGTACAAAGATTTCCCCATGTCGGACTTTCGCTTTCCGCGACGATTTTGCACGCAATCGGAAAGGAACTGGTCCAGGTTCCCAATGGGGGCGATGACCGTACGCGCTTCTTCTGCAATATGACAAAGACCTTCTAATCGGTGCGGAAAAATCGAGAAGCTCCGCCATCGCGGCGGAGCTTCCTTGTTTCTAGCGGGCGATTCGGATGGAATGCATCTGGCTTTGACCGCCATCGTTCGCCTTGACGACATACATTCCGTTGGGAAGATTTTCTAGCGAAAGGAAACCTGTCCTTGTGCTCCGCAAGGAATGTCCCTGGGCATCGTAAAGCTGAATGGACGGCTTCTTGGCGTTTAGCAGCAGAACGGAATTTTCCGACACGTTCAATTCGAAACGGGAAGCCTGAAAAGGCTTTGCAAAGCCCGTTTTGCTCGTGTCCGCTTCGGTCTGGCAAGCGGTATAGGTTGTGGGATTCGTGGAAAGATACTCCTTGATCAGTTTTCCCGAAGCGGAGTATTGCAGATTGCTTGCCGTCGCCTCTTTCGAGAAAGCCGAAGCCAATTCGTCAATTCGCGAAGCGCTCCAGTTCGCCCACGAAATCTTGTACTTGTCCGCGAAGGCCTGCCATTCGTCGTTTTCTTCCCGACCGATGGTGGTCCCGTTTCCGTCCGCCGTTCCAACGCCCCACTCGCTGAGGAAAATGGGAAGCCCCGCCTTGATAGCCTTTTCGCCGTTTGCGCCTTCGCATGGCCCTCCATATTCATTTGTGCCGCTTGCGCAATGACTCATCGCGTAGTAGTGAAGCGTATAGGCGGTATTGTTCTTGCTGTCGGTCACTTCGTTTCCGATGACTTCTTCCGGATGCTGATCCCAGGCTCGATTCCCTACGAGAATCAAGTTGTCCGAATATTCCCGAATGGCCGGAATTACCTGGTTCGCGTAATTCTTGATTTCATCCCAGGAGATGTCTAGCGGTTCGTTGAAAAGTTCGAAAATGACATTGTCGTAACCGCCGTATTTCTTCGCCATTTCCGAGAAGAATCCTTTGGCGCTTTCTACCTGGTTTGTCGCATCGTGCGAATGCCAGTCGATGATGACGTAGATGTCGAGCTTGATGGCCGTTTCGACAATGGTGCTGACCAGCTTCTTCTGATTTTCGGCGTCTAGCTGGTAACCTTTATAGGGGCCACCCCACTCTTCCGTTCCCGTTGCCATGGAAGCCCGGATCAACTGGATATTCATATCGTTCAGCATCGAAGTGACTGCCGTTTCCGTCCAGAAATCGGTCGCGTCGGCAAGAAGGCTCCAGTAAAGGCTCATGCCGCGAACCTGTACTTCGGAACCATCCACGATTCCTTTGCACGAACCGTAGATGCGACCTTCGTTCGAAGAGTTTTTCCCCGCCAGCAATTCTCCATACTCGCTCACAGGACCTACCCGGGTCGGCGAAATCGATTGAGCTAGAGACGTTGTCGCACAGAGAGCGATAGCGGAAATGGCTAGAGTGAAGAATTTTGTTTTCATGGCGAGTTCTCCGGTTTGGCTTGACGAATTAAAAATATCCCCAAAGCACCCAAAATACAGGCGCCCGTCGCCAAAATCCGTTTACACAGGAAAACAAGGTTCTCCGCCACGGAAAGACCTAACCGCGAGCGAAGAACGAAAAACTGTACCTCTAGACTTTCACCGCTTCGACAAAAACCTTTTCGCCGTCGGCGTCGGATTCCTGCAAGCCCTCGGCGGAACTTTTCCACTCGATGGCATTCGCCTGCGTTTCGCCCATGACGTACGCTTCGTTTTCCTTCACGGCCTGTTTCAGCATTTCGCTTTCGGAATAAAGTTCAATGTCGATCCGATCCGTAATGGCAAAGCCCTGGTCCTTGCGGCGATTCTGGATGCGGTTCACGAGTTCGCGGGCGACGCACGCACGGCGCAGGTCATCGGTAATCTTCAAGTCGAGCGCAATGGTAAAGTGGCTGTCCGCGCTTACGGCAAGCCCTTCCGGCACAATGCGCTGGATCATCAGGCAATCCGCCCCGACTTCTCCAAAATCGAACGAAATGGTTTCGCCATTCTGCAAGGCCTTGATCTCGTCGATCGTCAAGCCGTTGAGTTTCGCCGAAATCGCCTTCATGTTCTTCGCGTATTCCGGACCTTTCGCCTTGATTCCCAAAAAGTTGGGTTTCGCCGATAGCTTGACAAGAGCCGTTTCGTCATCGAGGAACTTCATCTCGCGAACGTTCAGCTCTTCGAGAATCAAGTCCTTCATCGCTTCGACTACGGACTTTTCCGCGTCACCGTGAGGAACGACGGTCATACTCGCGATCGGCATCCGGTTCTTGACATTGTTTGTCGCGCGAATCGTACGGCCCATTTCCACCAGTCCGCGAACCATGGCGATGCGCTGCACGAGGTTTTCGTCCACCAAGGATTTGTCCGCGCTGGGGAATTCGCAGAGATGCACGCTCACCGGAGCCTTTTCATCGACTTCGCGTACGAGTATCTGGTAGATTTCCTCGGCGAGCATCGGAAGGAACGGAGCGAGAATCTTGCTGAAATCGACAAGGACCTTGTACATGGTAGCATATGCGGCATTCTTGTCGCCATCGTTTTCCGATTTCCAGAAACGGCGACGGCTGCGACGCACATACCAGTTCGTCAGATCATCTACCGCGGACACAATCGCGGGCACCACGTTGTAAAGCCGGTAAGCCTTCATCTCGACTTCCACCTTCGCGGCAAGCGCCTGCAGGGTCGCAAGCATCCAGCGGTCCAGCTCGTTATCGCTCTTCACGACATCGCCAGGCTTCCACGAGAGCTGCCCCTTGGCCGCATCCGCATTGTGGTTGGAAACGAAGAAGCTCACGGCGTTCCACAGCGGAAGCATCACCTGTTTCACGATTCCCTTCACGCCCTCTTCCGAGAAGCGCAAGTCCTCGGCCTTGAGGGCCGCCGAGTTGATGAGGAAAAGACGAATCGCATCCGCACCCACGCGATCGATCAGATCGTTCGGATCCGGATAGTTCTTCTTGCTCTTGCTCATCTTGCTTCCGTCCTCGGCAAGAATGATCCCGTTCACGATGACATTCTTGAACGTGGGCTTCTGGAACAGCGCGTTCGAAAGCACCGTGAGCGTGTAGAACCAGCCGCGCGTCTGGTCGAGTCCCTCGGCGATGAAATCCGCGGGCAGGGTATTTTCGACAAAGTCCCTGTTCTCGAACGGGTAGTGGTGGCTCGCATACGGCATGGAACCGGATTCGAACCAGCAGTCAAAAACCTCCGGCGTGCGACGGTAGATCTTTCCGTCCTTCACGATTTCGATCTTATCGACAAAGTGCTTGTGCAAGTCGTCAAGCTTTTTCCCGGAAAGACTTTCGAGTTCCGCGATGGAGCCTACGGCAAGCATGTCGCCGTCATCGGAGAGCCATACCGGGATAGGAGTTCCCCAGAAGCGGTTGCGGGCGAGATTCCAGTCGCGCGCCCCTTCGAGCCACTTGCCAAAGCGTCCATTCTTGATGTGTTCCGGGACCCAGTTCACCTTCTGGTTGTTCTCGACCATCCATTCCTTGAGCGTCTTCGTCACGCCTTCGGCGTTCGTGACCGGAGCATCCACCTTGAGGAACCATGTCTTGAGCGCACGATAGATGAGAGGCACGCCGGTACGCCAGCAATGCGGATAGCTGTGCACAATCACGTCTTGCTTGAAGACGCGGCCTTGTTCCTTGAAGTAGCGGATGATTCCCTTGTCCGCCTCCTTCGCACCGAGCCCCTTCCACATCGGCACCTTGTCCGTGAACTTTCCCTCGGTATCAAGCGGATCGAAAAGCCCGAGATCGAGCCGCGCACCGGTCTGGAAGTCCTCCTCGCCAAAGCTCGGAGCCGTATGCACCGCCCCCGTACCGTCCTCGGTACTCACGTAGTCCGCCGCGTAAATCCTGTAATGACGCGAAAGCTGTTCCGGCGTCACGTAGGCGTCCGAGATGTGCGAAAGCGCCTCGTAGCTCTTGCCGACAAGTTCCGAGCCCATGCAGGAATCGACAATCTTCGCATCCTTGAAATAGGCCGCGGTGCGGCTCTCCGCAATCCAGTAGCGCTTGCCTTCGAATTCCACCAGGTTATACCGGATGTCCGCACCGACCACGATGCAGAAGTTCGAATAGAGCGTCCACGGTGTCGTCGTCCACACGAGAAGGATCGTATCCTTGAACTTCGCCTCGTCGGACAAGAGCGGGAAGGTGACGGTGAGCGACGGGTCCTGGCGGTCCTTGTAGCCCTGGTTCGTCTCGAAGTTCGAAAGCGGAGTGGCTAGCGCCGGGCTATACGGCTGGATGCGGTAGCCCTGGTAGATAAGTCCCTTGTCGAAGCACTGCTTGAAGACCCACCATACGGACTCCATATACCAGGGAAGCATCGTCTTGTAGCCCTTGTCGAAGTCTACCCAGCGGCCCATGCGGCGTACGGTTTTCTTCCACTCGTCGGTATATTTGAGCACCGCGCCTCGGCATTCCTCGTTGAAGCGGTCCTCGCCGAACTTGCGGATTTCGGCAACGCCCGCAAGCCCGAGCCTGTTCTGGATAAGGCTTTCGATCGGGAGACCGTGGCAGTCCCAGCCGAACCCGCGCGGAACGCTGTAGCCCTTCATCGTCCAGTATCGCGGAACAATGTCCTTGATGGTCCCGGCGAGCAGGTGCCCGTAGTGCGGAAGCCCCGTCGCGAACGGCGGCCCGTCGAAAAAGTTGAACACGGGACGGTCCTCGCCCTCGTGCAGGGACTTCTTGAAACTTTCATCCTTGTCCCACAGCGAGAGCACGCGCTCTTCAATCTGCGGAAACGATTCTTCTTTCTTTACTTCACGGAACATGAGAATCCTCTTGACGGCGGGAATGACGCTTACCGTAGGGACCGCTCCGTTTGCTGTTTCGGGAAGCGTCCGAAGCAATTTTCCCAGGGCGACGGGCAATTCCGCCGAGTTGATTTTTTTCGCATAGGAATGTAGAAAAATCCGTTCTCTGCATCAAGAAGAATCGGGGCGTTCCCCGCTTTTTTGCGGGTCGGGCCATCGCGGTATAATTTTTGCCGAAAAGGCGCCGCCGCGAAATTCGGCGAGGCAAAAAATTCCGTTCAGCCTGGGCGGCAGTATGGCCACACCCACAATCCGCAAACCTGCCGCGACGGAAGCAAGAAAATGAATATAACGACAAGTGTACAAATGAAAGCATACTTGTACCAAAATACGCCTTATTGAATTTATGATGGATAAGACCGTCAAGGTGGCAAACAACATCGGAGACAAGCTTTTACCCAAAGACCTGATTCGGAAAAACGGCAAGAAGAGTGCCGGGAAAAGGTATTCCAGAAAATGAGCCACAAGAGAAGCGACAGCGATTTTCCGTCAAGGCAACGAGATATTTTAGGAAAACGAACATTCACATAGTCCTCATTTAGCACACAAATCAATCCGGTTATTCCGTTCATTCCATAATTGCCCGAAACTCTTGATCCTGATCATTTTTGTATTCGGATATTTTGCAGACATCCATGCAAAAAAAGAGCCACATACAATAAGAGCGATCGGTTCAAGTCTTTTAATCAATTCATCAAGACCTAGAACAAACAATCGATAACCTTCTTTCGCCGTTGCAATTCCATTGGTAGTAATCCCCAAAACAGAATTTTTAGGCAATCCATCCCAGCACCATTCAAAACTACTCGGCACACTCCAACTTGCAGTAGGAACAACATTCAATCCTTGTTGTTGCCAATGGTATGCCATTACCCGGTTTTTAAAGCAATTCCATTTTTGTTCGGCAATTGAATAATCTCGAAATAAGCTATAATCAGTAGAGATAATTCCCTTTAATTTTTTCAAACGATCTATGTTTGCAAAAGGATTGTTCCAGAAACAATTCTGACGCGTGTCACCAATAAAGCAATGTCCCCATACGCCTTGAATTTTTTCAGACAAGACTACATTGATAGGCAGACATTTTTGAATCTTTGGAATTTCTCTAATCGGTTTTAGTCGAGGAACTCCCAATTTTCCTATCTTGATCGCTTTGTCAAGGATCAATAAATGTTCCAAAGACATCTGATTTCCAACCATATATTTCTCTCCTATCACAAATTAGAACCATAAATGCGCAATTCTAGTATTCGTAATTTCGTTCCCCTTTTATACCAATACTCAATCTTATCGGTTTTTGAAACGATCCCTTTTCTCAAAGCCTCTTGATAACCCGCAATTATTGCAGGAATAGCGTTCTCCCCATCAACAGCTCTTTTATGGCGAGACAATAAAACAATCCTGCTCGCCTCTTTATGTTCGTAAAACCTTGATTCCGCAATTGTTTGTCGCATTTGTTCTCGAGCCTTAAAAAGACTGCTATTGCAAATCGTATTTGATTTAAACGTTTCGACACCTTTAACTTCTACAGGCGCCCCTTCAACCATTAAATCGACACGCCGATGATCATTTGGCTTTTCCGCTAAAAACGCGACATACTTCCCTTGGCGTAAATAATGTTCCGCTACAAAGATAGCATTCGCGTCCTTGACGGGCATTCCTGCAGTGTTTAAGTAGCATTTATCCTTTTGCCGACCGGACTTTCCACCATATCCACCCATATAAAGCACTCCTTGGCTAAAAAAAAGAACTACTCCTTTTCCTGTAAATAAAGTTTTATCGGCGGCCGCATTTCCCTCGTTTTAAATAGCAGCATCCGTTTTCTATTTGCCCGAATAAATCTTAGCCGAACGATTTCATCCGAGAGATTTAAAAAATCTTTGACGCTGATATTTTCGGAAACCTGATAAGCCTTATCCGCCGAACGCAAGTCATATTCAAGGAACAGGGAATCATCAGGTTGAAATTCCGAGAAATCAGCCAAAATTTCTTTCTGCGGAAGCATCCTAAAATCATATTTTCGAGAAAGAAAATTCCAACGCCCACAAATGGGACAGCGCCAAACTTCCGTTTCCTTGTATAGAAACGGAAGTTCTTTCAACAATACTTGCTTTCTAACCGCATCATCGATATCTTCCAAGGTAAAAAGCGAAAGCTCCACCTGATTTAGACTATCGGAATTTCTCATTCCATAACCACAAACGCATTTTAACGACCCCATTTTCACTCCCCCGACAGAATCAACTGTTCCAAACGGATTTCTGCGGCCTTTCTAGACACATTATAGACCTTTTTTGATTCGGTTACAAATTCAGACAATGCACCGGAATTTCCATCTAGTCTAGTTAAAAAATTTGCCCTACAAAAATTTTGATAGAGTTTTAAAAAAGTACATCGAGGCATTATCAAAGCACTCGCAGCGTAATCCGCTTGCCGTTCCAGCCAAAAGCAAGGATGCCTAGGAGACAATCGAAAAGGAACGACATCCGCATGGGCAGCCAACGCATCGGCATGATTTCGAAAATAGTAAGAATGAAGAAGTATGTGAGCGAGTTCATGCCCCGCGGTAAAATGGCTTTGCGAAATTTCTTCCGTTTCGTCCAGAACTACGGTATTTTCCTCGATCGGTACCAAATCAATGTCACCCGTTTCAGAATTCTTTACACCGGCAACCATCCTTGAAAAAGCGGTAAAGCCTTTTGCCTGAGGAAAAACAAGATTTCGGAAATCTAAAGAAAAGCCAAATTCACCGGAATCAATCCAGTTTTCGACAGGAACTTCTTGTGGGTATGCAAGGACTTCTGGATGCGCTTTTTTTAAAAAGCTTTCAATAGAATTTTCTATTTGACTATAACCTAAAACATATACCCCGCGGGCATCCTTCCAGCATTTTGAATAATCGATACAGCGTCTCATTTGCTACCGTTTTTGATAAGGCTTATAATTTCTTTCCACTTTTCGCTAGAAATTTTAGATTCTCTCGCAGAACGCAAGGCAACGCTTGCCAACGGAGTTTTCTTGAGATATTCGGTCAAATCTGTAGGAGCAATATCTTTTCGACCTTTTGAAGACAAATCGAAGAGAGCGTTTTTTTCCTGGATATTCAATTCCAAAATCTTCGCGACAGAATCAAGGAATCCTTTATCGACAGGACATTTCTTGCCCTTTTCAATATCACAGATATAGGAGGGTGCTTTACCCAAATCCCCGGCGAACTTGCGTAAGGAAATCCCTCGCTCTTGTCTTTTCCGGGTAATAAACAAGCCAAGACTGTCTTCAAGCATATACAAAACCCCTTTTGCCGAACGGCGTTCGCCGAACGCATAACACCAATATAGCAAAAAAGACGAAACGAAAGCAACGTTCTCAAAAAAAAACGACAAAATTTTAAAGGGACGTTCAAGATTTCTCCACCTCGCCCCAAGGAAAAAACTCTATTATATCGCAAATCAAGAGTTTTCTCTTATTCTCTACCTGAAACTTCGACACTTTCAAGAACACAGAAATAGAGCAAATGCTGGCAAGCCGATTCTTTCGGCATTTCCTTTCCCCTCCAGCCTCCGGCGCCCGACGGCCTGTTCCGGAGACAGGTCCTCCCTGATGGCGGCATCGACCTCTTCCCAGACGTCCTCTCCATACCTGTAGTGGACGTGCGCCTCTCGCCGGAGAGTCGCGGCCCTTCTGTCCGCCCTTTCCGGATCGTAGTCGTCCCTGCCTCCGTTGTTCTTCAGCTCCTTCGACAGGGCGCCGGGAGTGATCCCGAGCTGTCTCGCGACATCCTTCTGGAAGAGCCGGGCATCCAGGAGAGCCTTGATTTGGTATCTTAGTTCACGGTTGAGTCTCATAGCCTGTCCTTTTCGTGGTGGAAAAGCGACAAGCTAGAAACCTGACCGTCCCTGGAATTCATCTTCCGGGGATTTTTTCGCTTTTCCGACTAGATTCGATTTACTTGACGATGAGAATTCGCGCTGGAAAAACGCCGTTTCGATGTTCCCTATCGCGATTACGCCACCCACAACATTTGCGGCCATCATCGTTTTCGCAAAGAATATTGATTGATGGTTCGGCTCACTGGCAAGGCCGTCAAAAGGTATTATTCCTTTCTTTTCCGCGTCTATTCGCAAGGTTCTGCCTGTTCGAGCAAATCGTCCGTGATGCGGTAAAGCATGCCGTCGGGAACAAACATAGTACGTATAACGCAAACATCACATAATCCGATATTTTCGTAAGAAGAAAAATCCCTGATATCATGTTGTCGATAATCATCTCCGGTATAAGTCAGGCATTTTCTTGGAGTTGTGTGAAATTCTAGACGAACATCATATAACAAGCCCTCTTTCTGCAACAAAGGAACCATGTCTGGATTACTATAATAAATAGAATCATCATAATAAAGAGTATCTCCTGGTTTGATAATTATGGAGGCAAGATTTTCAGAATCACTTTCAATCGCTCCATAAAATAAAGACACTTCGATACCTGTTTCATTTAAATATAAAGGTTCATAAAACTTTTGATAAACCTCTGTATGAAAACATCCAGACAAGAGCAAGAAACAAAGGAGTGCATAACATTTGTTCATTCTACAACCCCCAACATTTGAAAAGATCGTCCATGGCTGTTGGAGTGTATTTTACTCCGTTCTTCCCCGACGGGTTTTTAGTCTTCAGATAATTTTTCATCGACGAGAATTTCTTGTTCTGGAAAAACGCCGTTTCGATGTTCCCTATCGAAAAGCCGGACACATTGTCTTTTTTATCTAGATCCGTTATGTTTTTACATTGCGACGAATTATCATCGTCTTGTAAATCTTCTATAAGGCCTGTATATTGAGAAGTATATATTCGCTTGTATTTTCCCCCATACCTTTTTTCAACAAAAAGGTTTTCGATTCCCCGCGCATAAGTTTCTTTATAGGCTGTAGGTAAAAGACCGTATTCTCCCGATTGCGGCGTCACGGCGCTCGTCGTTTTCATGTTCCAGTAATG